>JBAWZB010000001.1:0-879689 GCA_037143275.1 Chitinophagia bacterium | reverse complement strand
TTATTCTTGTACTTAAGTCATTTTCCGCATTTGTTGCTCTGTTTATCTCTGATGTAATGCTTGAAGTATTAGATGTTATTCTTGTACTTAAATCGTTCTCTGCATTCGTCGCTCTTGTTATCTCTGCAGTAATACTTGAAGTATTGGATGTTATTCTTGTACTTAAATTATTTTCCGCATTTGTTGCTCTAGTTATCTCTGATGTAATGCTTGAAGTATTGGAACTTATTCTTGTACTTAAGTCATTCTCTGCATTCGTCGCTCTGGTTGTCTCTGATGTAATACTTGAAGTATTGGAACTTATTCTTGTACTTAAGTCATTTTCAGCATTTGTCGCTCTGTTTATCTCTGATGTTATGCTTAAAGTATTGGATGTAACACGTGTATCCAATCCAGATATTGCACTAGTGTTTGAAGTAATACTATTTGTATTAGATGTTATTCTTGTATCTAACAAATTTTCAGCATTTGTTGCTCTTGTTATCTCTGATGTTATGCTTGAAGTATTGGATGTTATTCTTGTACTTAAACTCGCTGTGTCTCTAGCAAACCTATTACTCAACATAGCCGAAGTATCTGAAATATTTAATTTGGCAGTTGTAGCAGCACCCGTGTTACTAGCTAAAATATCAATTCTAGAACTCAAACTTGCCGTATCTCGTGCAAACCTACTACTTAACATAGCAGAGGTATCCGATAAATTTAATTTTGCAGCACTTGATGAACTGGTACTGCTAGATAATAAATTAATTCTTGAGCTCAAACTTGCTGTATCTCGGGCAAACCTATTGCTCAACATAGTAGAAGTATCAGATATATTTAATTTGGTATTGATTCGGTTACTTAATGATACAGTATCTCGGCCAAATCGATTACTTAACATAGCCGAAGTGTCAGATAAGTTTAATTTGGCACTTGTAGCAGTGCCAGTATTACTCGCTAAAATATCAATTCGTGAACTTAAACTTGCCGTATCTCGAGCTATACGACTACTCAACATCGCAGAGGTATCCGATATTTTTAATCTGGTGTTAATTCGATTACTTAATGATACAGTATCTCGGCCGAATCGATTACTTAACATAGCCGAAGTGTCAGATAAGTTTAATTTGGCACTTGTAGCAGTACCAGTGTTGCTGGCTAAAATATCAATTCTTGAACTTAAACTCGCCGTATCTCGAGCAAATCTATTACTTAACATAGCCGAAGTATCCGATATTTTTAATCTGGTATTGATTCGATTACTCAATGATACAGTATCTCGGCCGAATCGGTTACTTAACATAGCCGAAGTGTCAGATAAGTTTAACTTAGTGGCATTTGAAGAAATAGTACTATTTGATAGTGAATTAATTCTTGAACTTAAACTTGCCGTATCTCGAGCTATGCGACTACTTAACATAGCAGAGGTATCCGATAGGTTTAACTTTGTGTTTATCCTATTCGATAATGTCATTGTATCATTAAAACTATAAATAGTATTTGCAAGAAATGGTTGAATTAAATTAGGGAACTGACTAGCCTCAATTTTATCATTTAACTTTAATCTAATAGCAGTTGCTGTATCAATAATTGCCTGCTTATTATTAGATATTGAAATACTATTTCTATTAATACGATTAGAGAGCTCTATTGTATCTCTTCCAATTCGGTTACTCAACATTGCTGATGTATCGGAGATATTTAATTTTGTATTAATCCTATTGGATAATGCAACAGTATCTCTTCCAAAACGATTGCTCAACATTACAGAAGTATCAGAGATATTTAATTTTGTATTGATTCTATTGGATAAATTAATAGTATCCCTTCCAAATCGATTACTCAACATTGCTGATGTATCGGAGATATTTAATTTTGTATTAATTCTATTGGACAAATTAACAGTATCCCTTCCAATACGATTACTTAACATTGCCGATGTATCGGAATACTTCATACCAGAAATAGTCTGAAGGAAAGGGGCAATTAATATTGGGAATTGCGAAGTGTCTAATTTTGTATCAATTCTTTTTGATAAAGAGACAGTATCTCTACCAAATCTATTAGACAACATTGCTGATGTGTCAGAAATATTTAGTTTCTTATTAGTATTGGTATCAGCAGCTAATTTTAAATTTTTAATTTGCTTTGAAACAAATAAAGTGCTTGCAATCGTGCTGTCTGCAACAGTTGAATCTTGTGTTATTGTAAGTGGCCTTCCAATAATAACTGGAGAGATGAGTGTTTTATTACTTAGCGTTTCTGTACCTGCTAAAGTAGAAATTGTACCCGATGTAGGAAAAATAACATTACTAGCCGCTGTTGTTGTGATGGTTAAGTCGCCAATACCCTTGGTAATGATATTGTTACCTAAAGTAATGGTCTTACCATTATTATTCACGCCTGTTCCTCCTTTAGATCCCGGTAGAACAGTAACAATAGTATTTGTGGAGTCAGAAAATCTAGAATTTAAAGAAGTAATAGCATAAGGTACCGACCAAAATTGCGTAGTACCAATATCAATATAATTATTGGCTGGTGTCCAACTTGGATCCGGTAAAGTGGGTTGTATTGCAATTTGTATATTAAAGAAATAGGTTTTATTTAACCAGTCTAAATTTAAAAGAGAATTAGCGCCAGAAATTCTTGTGCCTTGACCAATGGTGATTGTAAAAACACCTTCATTGGTTGAAACGACTTGCCATGATTCTTTATAGGCAATAGTTCCTTTTGAAGAAGATTCTAATATATTTACAATGGCATAAACAGTTCTATTGGCCGCAGCATTATTATTGATATCTCTAGCTACTGCCTGAAATACGATACCACCAGGAGCTGCTTGAGCACTAGATTCCACATGTACTCCAATAAACAATATAACTAATAATAGAAATTTTAATGACTTAATCATTTTTCATAATTTTAAATATTTCATTCACTTTACTTGAACTTATTTGCATCATGTATATCCCAGAGGGTATATTTGACATGACGACTCTATATCCAGTATAGAATAAATCTTGATTCACATTTTCAATTTTTACCAATTGACCCATATTATTAAAGACAGAAATTTTAAAATGGTTGTCTTTATCTATCTTACTCTTAAATGTTACGTATACTGCATCAATAAAAGGATTAGGCAATACTTGAATGCTTATTTTAGAATAATTCAAATCAACAATACATTCGTTGATAAATAGTCCGTTATTTGTAGTTAAAAATTTAGTGACTCCATTTGAAACCTGAATACAATTGGCCATGTTTACTGTTAATGGATTGGAACTATTACTTAATTTCAAATCTCCACCCAATACGCCCATTGAATACGCCATAGTCATTTGAGCATTTGCCAATTGAGTGATGAAACACATGATTAATATTGTTAGTAGAGGCTTCAATTGTTAATTTGATATTTTAAATGAATAAATAGCCGTTTGACCATTTGATAATTTAATTGACAAACTCATTTGTGCGGAATTAATTGAAACAATATCATATGTTATACTATCTTGTTTACTAGAAAACTGATAAACATATGTTTGTTTCAATTTATTAAGAGTAGAAATTTCCCATTTACCAGTATTATTATCTGTATCACTGTATTTGCTGTCAAAAGTGAAAGTCTTTTTATAATTTCTTTGGACAGGAGTTAATACACTATTCACACCATTAATTCTTGTAGAATCAAGTTGCCAAGTTCGTTGTGTATTTAAATATGTACCCGAGCCTGCTAGTAATTCTTTTTGAAATTCTAAAGGCGTTTTTGGCAATGTTTTAGAACATCCAACAATGACAATCATTGAAATAAACAACATGAATAATATGGTATTCTTTAATCTCATTTTATTTAAATAATCTTCTTGAATAAAATATGCCAAAATTGATATAGCTATCCTTTGCATTATTTGGGCTGTTTCTATACTGCCCTACAACATTTCTCGATGTCGGATTAGTAAAATACAATGCAACATCTTTATTTTCTACTTTGCTCTTTAGTATTTGATCGACAGACGGATATAAATCTGGACCAACATCATCTAGATAATCAGAAAGGCTATTATGAATAGACATATGAAGACCAATACTATTAAACCTATTGATTTGGTACTTGATTTTGAAATTGAAAAAATACCCTAAGGCTAATGATGAATAGGCTTTTTTGGTGCTATCAATTAACTGACCTCCTGTGCCTAAAGGCTGTAACTTATATTCTACTCCATTGTATTTACCAGAAGGAGAAAATGAATTTACATCTAACCCAAATCCCATGGATGGTCTAATTTTCCTTGCTTTTGTATATAAACGGTTATCGACAAAATCATAATTAATAGAAGTAGAAATTCCAAGCATTGACGTAGTAAAATTCATTCCTCTAGCTTGCTGTTCGTTATTATTAGAATTTGCGTCCGAATTACTTAATTTAAAACTAGCAATCGTCATACTAGCACTTATATTAGAAAATATAGTGTAGTTAATATTGATACCATTGAATAGGTTTTTATCATTACTGAATAAACTACTTTGACTAATTGTCCCATTAAAAATGGCTAGACCA
The DNA here is from genome assembly GCA_037143275.1 of Chitinophagia bacterium. Classification (GTDB taxonomy): domain Bacteria; phylum Bacteroidota; class Bacteroidia; order Chitinophagales; family Chitinophagaceae; genus Sediminibacterium. The sequence goes on along the minus strand of JBAWZB010000001.1, from coordinate 875,149 downwards.
CTATATATTCCAAACTCTAGTCTACTTTTTAGCGGCGCTTCAATTTTTTGAAACTGATTTTTTATAGAGTCAGCCGGAGGAGGTGGCATTTTTAAACTATCCTCCTTTTTCTTATCTTTTAGAAATTCTGCAATTAACTTTCTTCTTCTTAAATCATTTAAATAAGCAATGTAGCCCACCTTTACTTCGGGAACATAACCTTCCCTTTGGCCTATAATATCTCCAATATTATAATAGCCAATCTTCTTTGCTGCATTTACATTTTTTGTAATAGTTAACTTAGTGCTATTCCCATTAGGTTGAACGTCATAAGTGACAGTTGTATCTACTATTTTTAAACTACTATCGTCTTTGAAATATGTATAGCCAAATTTAGCTTTGGAAAAATTTAAAGCATTATTAGACTTCAATACCAAACCTTTAAGAGGATCTTTAATGATAATGGTATCAGGTAAATAAGAATTATCTAAATAATTGATCTCATACACATGAGATGGATTGTTCTCTGAGGGGAAGGATAAATAAGGCTCAAATTCAACCTTGGGTGCATTGTAATTTAAAGTTTGATCATAAATACTTTTCTGAATTATAGCTTTATTAGTAGAACCTAGATAGTTGTTTTTAAAATCGATCGTTTTATCGGTTCCATAAACCCCAAAATTTGCTAAATGAACAACCGTATCTGATATATTATCAACTAAATAATTAAAAGCAAAACTATTCCTTTCAATTTTAGGATTAAATCTTGAAAATAACTGATCCACCCTGCCATATAAAACATTTGTTGAAATATTATAATTCTTAAACCCGTATACATTATTACCTACAATCGTATTATTGCTGATCTCAAAATTGATATGATCGCTTTTTAGATCTTCAAAATATAATGCTGCATTATTTCCTGTAAATACATTGCTCTTTAATTTGAAATCAATATAGCTTGAGTCTAGATTGAAATTAAAAGGAGGATTTAATACCTGTATCACTGAAACCTTACCTATATTATTTATAAAATAGTTATCACTGATATTTACCCCAGCTCTTTTCCAACCAAAGTCAAAAAATAAAGGCAATTGTAAGTTTTTAAATGTCACATTTTTAATATCAATTATACTATTGCTAATAGAATCCAGTCCTCTAATAACAATACCCACCCCTTCCATGTTGGATTTGCCAAAAATTTCAATTTTATTATTTAAATCCCCTTTGATATTTACAGCGCCTTCACAAACAATAACACCAGGTTCAATTAATTCAATCTTCGCTCCTGCTTCTACATCTAATCTTCCTTTTACGGTTACAACACTTTTTATGATATGGTTACCTGACTTAATAGAAAGTAGAGGATAATTACCAGCAAGTGTATCTTGACCAAATGATTGCCCAACAGCACAAACAAGTGCTATAATCATCATAGTGATTAGATGCTTTTTAATTATATGTAGATTGTAAAACATTATTTTTGCTGTAGTATTTAATCTGTTATTTTATAAATAATAGGTGCTGATGTTCTTGTAGAGCCATCCACTAAAGACATATTCACATTATCAAATATTAAAAGATCATTTTTCTTGAGTGCACCAAGTACCTTTTGAGTAGGTGACTGGAATAGCTCTCCATAATTATTGACTGATTCTTCCTCCTTACCATTATGAATACGTATTACTTTATAACTATTGATACGGCCTGGGAAAAAGTTTAAATTATTAATTTCTAATTTAGCCTCTAATCGTTCTGCACTTAATAAATCTTTAATACTAATTGAGTAGTTACTTAAATTATCCCCTCTAACTTTTACAATTGGATCAGGAATAGGATTAACCATGATCTTTTTCTCAAATAATACTTTTTTTTCTTTTCTTAAATCATAGAAACGAAGCATATATTCCCCAGTCTTTTTAAAAACAACACTGTAATTATTATTAGCTTTCATGATATTTACTTTAGGTAAGATTTCAACCTCAAAATCCTTACCCATCATAAAAGAAAAATTACTAAGCAATGTGTTATTTAAACCAACAAAGATGTTCTCTGTATGAAGAGAAGCTAAAATCTTTTTAAATAAGTCATCAAAAACTTCATCGTTTACACTGATTACTTTTTGTCCGGGCTTAACAATTTCCTCTTCTTTATAATCTTTTACGTTCGCTTTTAAAACATATAACTTTGGATTAAATTGAGAAAAATAGGTTGGTTGATAACCAATCTCTGCTAGAGCAGCTTCCTGATATAATAATTGAGTTTTAGTGATTAATAATTTTATGCGCTCTAACTGCATATAACTTATTGCAGAAGGTTTGTGCATGAATAAATAATAATCCCACTTTTCTTCCTTGCCTTTAATTGTAGTGACAATATTTTGAATAGGTATTAAGGAATCAAGGGATGTTTGAATTTTGAAAGGGCTTTTTTTTATAAATTCCGACAAATCAAATAAATCTTTTTCTAAAAGTTTTACTCCCTTTTCACTTTTTAAAATTTCTTCGATTAGGTTTCTCCCATTAAACTGTTTTAAAAGTGTTGTTTTGTTTTTTACAAATTCATCATCCACATGTTTTATAACACCATATACAATTTTACTACTTGTATTTAATCTAGTTCTAATCTTTAAATATGAAGCCGCCTTTGTGTTTTTGCTTAATGTATCATAGTTGTCTTCAATAATCTTATTACTTATATCAACCTTTTTTAATTCTTCTTTCTGAATTGATTGTAATGATTTTATAGTATAGATATTAGAATCTAATACCGATATTTTGATATTAATTACTGAAAAACAGATAAATACAATGTACAAAAGACTTATAATCTGGTATCTTTTGACGTCAACTTGACCTTCCGACATAAAAGACTAAATTTAAGAGTTTGAATATTGTTTGTATAGTAAAACAAAAAGTAATTGAGCACGATTTGGTTTTGAATTTGTTTTTGAAAATTGATAATTTAACTTATCAAATACTTCTTTTTTTGAATTAAACTCACTTAAACCAAACAATTGTATTAACTTATACTTAGGAGCAACATTATCTAAAACTAATTGATCAATAATAGTATTTATATAACTCAAATTTTCTAGCTCATTATTTGAAAACAATTCATTTAAGTGAATACTATATTCGTTTTGTGGGCCAAAATAGATTGTTTCAGCACTATAATTGATGACGTCATTTAATACAATAAATTTATTTTCAGCAACTTGGAACTCAATCAAATTTTTGAAAATTTGTGCCCCATGATTGGAATTAGAAAATGAAATTGTTGATTGTACTAGGAGCTTTAAAAAATCATATCCAGAATTTGTGACAACATTGAATTTAATCTTTTTAAACCTTGACCAAAGCTTAGATTTCAAATCATCAGACTGAGTTTGCAATAAATTAATAAGTGAACTTAATTCGTTTTCATTCGTATAATCTACTTTTTGAATTAATTGCTCTAACCTCAATATATCTAATTGTTCTAGTTGCCAAATAGTATGGCTTGTATTAATGGAAGACTGATTGTCAATGTTGTAATTATTAGGAGGTAAATTTAATATTACATTATTTTGCCTTTTAAATTTATCAGTTTGTTCGTAATCGTAATTAGTTGAAAAACCCGATCCACCTACTCCATCAGAATTTCCTTTAAGATTACCTAAACCATCAGCCACTTTTGATAAAGTCGCTTCGGTTGCAACCTGATCTTCTTTCTTAACTTCTACAAACTTGATAGCAGAAGCCCCAAATACCACAGCTTCAATGGCCAATCCACCTGTGATTAATAAATCCTGGGCTGGCCATTCCAATAACTTGGCAATAACCCCAATAAGTATGACCACAGCTGCACCACTATAAAAGAGGTTGAAAATATCTAGTTTTTTTGTCTTTGCCATTATCGTGTTCTTTTAATATTTAGATTGTTTGAACGTTTTGATTCTTTTCTTTTGCGTACTTCACAAAACTTTCATTGTTGTCAAACCCAGATAACTTAATTAAAGAGTCAATAGTCAAATTTTCATTCATTGGGAGTATCAGCTCTTTCACAAAATGATTGTATCTATTTTCATTTATAAGCGTTGTAAATGAATGTCCATAATAGGCAACAGCTATTTTATCTAAATTTTGAGCGTCTACGTTTAAAATAGGAGCAAAATCCTCGGATGAGGCATTTTTACGTAAGTAGTAATTATGATCAAAAAAATGATGATCAAACACAGTTTTACTAGTAGACTCGTTTTGGCGCTGCTTTGAAAAGTAATCCTTGAAAAAATGAATTAAAGACATGATCCAGTGTTTTGGATCATAAATATTAGATAAACACAGGGGGATAGCAAATTAGCTATGTATCAATGCTAAATGTCATTGTTTTGATAAAAATTACAGCTGTCATGTTTAAAATGACACTGATTTTCAATGACTTACTAATTTAAGATATCAATCAAATCCGAGGGATTGCCCCCATGGTACTTTTTAAATGGCTGGTAAAAACGCTGTCTGGAACTAAAACCAACTTCCAGAGCCAATGCCTCCACAGTATAATTTTTAAATTTGGCATCTTTTATGATTTCAACAAAGTAATCTACCCTTGCTTTGTTAATCAATTCATCAAAACTCATGGAATAGTTGAAATAAATATAATTAAACATAATGTCCTTACTGACGCTCATGATATTAGAAAATTCTTCAATATTTGCAGTCTTGTTCTTATAATAGAAATTAGTAAAAAATTGAAAATTAAAATCTACCTCTTTAATATCGGAACTAAAGTCATTTCGGTTAAATAAAAACCCAAACGAGATCTTTGACCCATTTTTATTGATGAAGCTAGGCCTGTATAAAATAGTTAATAGTAAAGCTAAACCTTTTATAATTGTAATATAGGTTTTGAAATCATTAGAAAAATTAAAAATAAGAGAAAGTATAATAATAATTATTTGAATAAGAATGACCCCAAAAAAACCAAGGGTCCAAATTTGTATATTTTTAAAATAAATATTCTTATATGAAAATTTAAATAAAATATTATAGATATAATATAGACAAAATAAATTAAAAAAGAAAAAATCTACATGAATCAATAATTCAAGATACATAGGTAGGTTAACACTATTAGCTACTTGAGAAGCTGAACCATTGATACTATTAAATTTAGGAAAAACAGTTTCATACCCTACTATCTGTACATAAATGATCAAAATAGTATAAATGGTGTACGCGAAAATGGTATAAATATTTGCAATCCTTTTATGCTGGATAAAATATAAATTAGTAAATATTTGAACCATCGCAGTGCCAATTACCATTGCACAAGTCATTCTAATTAGCGTAAACTGATTTGGCTCAGTCCTAAGAAACAAGCTTAAAGAACAAACTACAATAGAAAGCACAAATAATAAGAAGAAGACTTTTAACTTAAGGGGAGATTTAAATCGAACGAGGACATCGAATAAAACGATGATAGAGAAAAGAAATAAGAAGAAGTAGGAACATTGAACTAGAGAATAAGAAGCTAAATTCATGGAATTACATTAAACTAAATTATAATATATAATGACCCTGTAACAATCATTATATGTTGAAAGTAATGAATGAATGCTATCTGTTATATATGAGCTACAAAAACTTATTGTAATTATTTATATAACACTCATTTTTATATAAATATACATTAATTTTTATTTATATTTAAAGTTATCTTCTTTGTTCAAAATTCAAAAATTGCTGACAGCTCTACCTAATATACCCTACAAAACTTTTGAAACCAGTACCTTATTTAGGTCCATTGTAAGGAAAAGCAGCACATTTATCTTTTTGTTTTGAGTTGTTTTAAACATTAACTTACCCTCTAAATTTAAAATAATGAAAAAACATATCCTTTACATTTTTTTGTTGATAGTCATTGCCTTGAACAATGCTTCAGCACAATCAGGCTACCAAGTTGTTAAAACTTTTCATATTGCCAGCATGGGGGGATGGGATTATCCAGCTGTTGACCCTAATTCTAATAAATTATATGTATCACATGCTGGACAAGTTAATATTTTAGATAAGAATACGGGCGATTCCATAGGCGTTATCCCTAATACAAATGGTGTTCATGGTATTGCTTTTGTACCTTTTTTAGGAAAAGGCTATACCAGTAATGGTAAAACCGATAATGTCACTGTATTTGATTTGAAAACTGGAAACATGATTGGTTCAATTGGGGTTGGTAAAAATCCAGATTGGATTATGTACGATCCTTACTCTAAAAAAATTATCACTAGTAACCATAGTGGTGGAGATCTCTCCCTAATAGATGTGAATACCGATAAAGTAGTTGCAACCATTGCTGTTGGAGGTACAAAATTAGAAACTGTAGTGAGTGATGAGGCTGGTAAATTATTTGTTAACCTCGAAGACAAAAACCAAATAGCAGAAATTGATATTGCAAAAGCAAGCGTTACGCATATTTGGGAATTAGCGCCATCAGAAGCCCCAACTGGCCTAGCAATAGATATTAAAACAAAAAGATTGTTTTCTACTTGTGATAAAAACTTGGTAGTGATGAATACAACCGACGGCAAAATAGTTGCGAATGTGCCCATTGGTGAAGGTTGCGATGGCGCCGCATTTGACCCTAAATCAAAATTAATTTTTACTTCTAACGGATCTGGAACAATGTCTGTTATTAAAGAAGTATCTGACAATGAATATCAATTAGTAGAAACCATTACCACTAAAAGAGGCGCACGTACTATTTCATTGGATCCTAAAACACATATGATTTATATGCCTACTGCCGATTATGAACCTTTACCAGCAGATGCTCCAAAAGGTGCAAGGGCTAAAATTATTCCAGGATCATTTCAGGTTTTAGTGTTAGCGCCAACACGTAAATAGAAAAAATTATTTCACTCTACCCAATACCCAATAAACTGGTAAACCACAAGCAATTAAAACCAATCCCATCATTGCTTCATATGGCTGGTTGATTAATGTCATGGTGCAAATGGTCACGCAAAAAAGTAAAAATAATATAGGTACTACAGGATAGCCAATGACTTTGTAAGTTCTTTCTGCCTGTGGTACTTTTATACGTAGATAGATGAGGCCAACTGCAGTGGCTGCATAAAATAGAAATGCTGCAAATACAAGCATATCTGTTAATTGATCAAAGCTTCCAGAAAACACCAAGAGTATGGCCCATACTGCTTGAATAAACAAAGCTTTATCGGGGGTATTGTATCTTGGATGCACCGATTCAGCTTGTTTGAAAAATGTTTTATCCCTAGCCATTGCATACAACATACGTGCGGACATTAAAATACTACTATTGGTAGAATTCAACGTAGTTATTAATATCAAGCATGCAACTAAGGTCATACCTAGCGTCCCACTTATTTGTCCAGCAATTTCTACTGCAGCAATTTTATTTGGTGTTGCATTTAATTGTATGAAAAAATCGATGGGCATCACATATAAAAAAACGAAATTAATCATCACATATACAGTCATCACACCAAGTGTTCCTAATCCTAGTGCTAAGGGAAGGTTACGTTTTGGATTTTTGATTTCCTCTCCAATGAATGCAATATTATTCCAGCCATCATAGCCCCAAAATGCACCTAAGCTTGCTAAAAACAATGCTTTCATAAGTGTCCATCCATTCAAATCTGCACTGACTCCTTTTGCAGATGTTGTAAGGTGCGCCATACTTCCTTGTTCAGCTCCGAATCCAACCACTAAAAAAAATGCAATAGCGAGTAACATAGCATAGGTCAAAATAGTAGTTAATTTTTCTGCAAATTGTACCCCTCTATAATTTAAGATAGTTAACAAGATAATTAATACAGCAGCTAAAATTTTGATGGATAAATTTTCAAATAGATGTAGCCCTAAAAAAGAAAAATCAGAATCTAATACTGGCAAAGGAAACAAGCTATTTAAAGACTGGGCAAAAATATAGGCCAAGGCGCTGATGCCTGCTGTTTTAATGACGGCGAAACTGGCCCAACCGTATAGGAAAGAAAAAAATCGACTATAGATTTTTTGAAAATAATTATACTCCCCACCAGAATTAGGATACATACTTACCAACTCAGCAGTACACAAAGCACCAGCAAGACTTACTATACCTGCTATCAACCAACAAAGTAAAATCAGCCATGGCGTTCCCAACTCTTGCGCCATTGGTACAATTTTTTTAAATACCCCCGATCCAATCATCACACTAATCACTAAAAAGCTTGCGGCTCTTAATCCTAATTTAGGTTGTAACTGATTGTTTGAATGACTTGAATGATTAGAATGATTTTCCTGCACGATACAATTTTAAATTTTTGTAAAACCAAAACCAGGGGCATTGTTAATAACGAGGCAACCCGCTTTGACTTCAAATCCACCTGTTACTAAATCTTCCATCAAATCAAAACTCCCATCCAAGTCGATGTATTTTGTATTGGGACAAGCATATGCCATATGCAGTGCAGCAGTAATGCTAATGATGCTTTCATCATTACATCCCCAAAACAAATCAATGTCTGCATACTGCGCTATCGTTGCAATTTCTTTTGCTCCAAGTAAACCCCCGCATTTCATAAGTTTAATATTGTAGATGCCAAAAGGTTTTTCTACAGTAGCTAACTGCAATGCAGCTTGAGGATCTTTCAATGCTTCATCGGCTGTAAGATTTTTTCTTTGCTCTACAGACAGTTCCAATAAATTTTGTTCTTGACCAACAGGTAAGGGTTGTTCAATTAATTCTAAAGGATAGGTTGATGTAGCATGTAGGAATAATTTTAATTGATCTAAATCATAGCCTTGATTGGCATCCACACGAATGGTATAATCCTTACCAAAAAAAGTATACAATGCTTTTATACGTTCAATGTCTTCTTGCACATCCATTCCGGTCTTCACTTTGAAAACTTTAAAACCCATTGCAGCATATTCCTTTGCTTCTTCTAATGTGGCATCTACCCCTTTTATACCAATTGTCATAGATGTAGGTAATGCATTCATTTTTTGTCCGTAAAAAGATGCAATTGATACACCTAAGAATTTACCAAAAGCATCATGCAACGCAATGTCAATAGCAGCCAATGTGCCAGGCAGATGCGGGAATTGCAAATTGGATTCAAATATGATTTGTTGAAATTGACGAATGTCTCTTCCAACTAAATTCGACACAAAGGAAGTATTCAAATTAGCTACAGTCTGCTCGGTGGTTTCCCCTACAACTTCTTCTGCAGGACTGCCAGAACCATAGCCGATCATGCCATTGGCTAATTCTATTTCTAAAAATGCCAATGCAACATCCGAAAATGTATTGTAGGCAATTGTATAAGGCTTTTTTAAAGCCATTTTTTTTAAGTACGCTCTTACTGCTACTATTTGCATTTGACTAATTGGTTAGGGCTTTAAGAATGGGGATGATAGGCGCAACACCTTCCTGTATGGGCAGCAATACTGGTATACCTATACGCGTAGTATATTCTTTCTGATACGCATATGCTTCTTGGTCTTTGCAGTTTTCGGTATTGATTGCAAGAGCAATCACTTTTGATCCCAATTTTTCAATGATTTCAATTTCTGAGGCGACAGAAGGTATTTCACCCCAATGTGCTTCGTTGTCAAAATATTTTCGTTTAGGTGCAAAAATCAAAACCACATGTTTCGCATTCCCAGAAATCAATAATTCTAATCCACATGGACCACTTGGATTTCTTAAGGAAGACTGCCCTTCTAAAAATAAAATATCTGGTTGCGTTTCCTTCCAACAACTTACAATAGCATGTTCTAATTCGCCAGAAACAAAATCATTCAACGTAGAATCAAAAATAAAACCATATTGTCCGCCTTGCAACCAGCCTGTTTGTCCTGTATAAATCATTTCGGCTTTCATACCCTCGGCATTACAAGCTTGCTTTAACATGCGCGCTGTAGTTCTCTTACCCATGGCGCAGTCCATGCCAATCACAGCAACAATAGGTGCAGTTACATTGAATATAGCCCCATCCCAAAAATGTAAATCTGCTCTTGACTTTGGTTTCCTGACATCAATTAATTGTGCGCTAGTATTAGCAGCAATAGCAACTAAATCGGCCTTATCATTTAAGTATTCATGTAATCCGTTTACTACAGAAACGCCATTTTTAACTGCATCGTAAATGACAGACAACATATTTTTAGGTAAAATCCCCCCAACTGTTGCTACCCCTATAATAATGAAATCAACTTTTCCTAAAGTCGCTATTGCTATCTCCATTGTAGCAAAAACTGGAATCCCTCTATGCTTACCATCTAATAATGCCCCAGCGTCTTTACCAGCATTCTCTTCACCATCTACAAGGCCAATAATATTAAATCTTTCAGTGCCTCTAATTAAGCCATGCGCTGTCTTTGCATCCGAAGTCATTAACAAACCATCTGTTAATACAATTGCATTTTTCATTCCTTCATTTTATTACTTCTAAAATTTTATTTCCTTTTAATCAAGACCCCCGGTTGTTTTCCTGTTGACTGTTGTGCTTCATACACGATTGTTCCATTCACCCAAACCATGTCTATGCCAGTAGACAATGCATGGCTATTTTTAATATTTGCTTGATCTATCACTGTGGCCGGATCTAGTAAAACCAAATCAGCGAAATTGCCAACTGCAATACGACCTCTATTTTTAAACCCGAAAAAATCTGCAGACTGTCCTGTCATTTTATGAATCGCTTTTTCTAGCGGCATCAGTTTTTCTTCACGAACATATTTGCCCAACACCCTTGTAAATGCACCATACCCTCTGGGATGTCCACCAGCATTGCCATCGGAACAAATGATGGCTTCTGGCCATGCCATAAATACTTTCACATCTTCCTCACTCATTGCTTTTCCTGCAATGGCTTCGATACCACCTGTGTAATTTGGATTGGCATGCTTAAAGTCTTCTGCGATTTTAATTAAACTCATTAATGCTTGTGCAGGACTTTCATTTCGTTCCATACCAATTTCAGTAACCGTTTTGCCTTTATAGCTTGGAATAGGTGCAAACTGCATTAGGTAAGATGCATTAGGATCAAACAGTTGCTTGGTGGCCATTTCGGCACTTGCTAAATTGTCAAAGTCTTTGCCTGGAAATAATACCCTTAAAGTTGAATTCCAAAAAGTGTAAGGATAGATATCTGCACTAATATTGACACCTTCTTTTCTTGCTTGATTTAATTTTTCTAAAATCAAATTAGCACTGCCCCAATTTAATTTATTGGCAATTTTAATATGGGAGACTTGCACTGGCATTTTTGTTTGTCTGCCTATCTCTATAATTTCTTCAAGCGCTTCATCCAAATGCAAGTCTTCGCTTCTAATATGACTTGTGTATAATCCTTTATGCTCGGCAGCTACTTTTGCCAGGTCAATCACTTCTTGCTTGCTAGAATAAAAGGCCGACTCATATTCTAACCCAGTAGACAAGCCAAAAGAACCTTTCTCTAATTCTGAAGCTAAAATCGATTTCATTTGCGCTATTTCAGCAGCCGTTGCGTTTCGGTACAAGTCGTTTTCCCCCATGGCAATTTCACGCAAACTAGATTGCCCTGTATAGGTTGCCACATTAGACACCACTGGATTTGTTTGCATCCATTTTGTTAAGCTATCCATTGGATAACCATTCCCATCCTGTCCAATTACAATGGTTGTAATACCTTGACTAGAAGTAGATAAGCCTGATCTGTTTTTATTAAGGTCTCCAAAATGATGACTATGAGAATCTATAAAACCAGGTGTTAAGGTTTTTCCCTTGCCGTCAATGATTTGATCCATTTTATTCGGCTTCAAATTACCTATAGCTAAAATCTTATTGCCCACAATTCTCACAGATGCCTTGTAAGCTGGTTTGCCTGTTCCGTCTATCAATTGAATATTCGTTATGATAGTAGATGGTTGTGCAAACACTGCAAGATTTAAAGCAAAACCAAATAGCGTTAAAATCAATTGTTTTCTTTGTAGCATATATTGGGTCTTTTCCCAAATTTATCCATTTTATGGGAATCAAATCCGGAATTTATTTCAAGTCACTTGTTTCATGCAACTCTGGCACAATCACATCCTTAAACCCTTTCTTTTTGAGCCTTTCTGCAAAATGGTCTTGTACTGTTGGTTCGCCATGCACAATATACACTTGCTTTACAGTTTCTGGATTTTGACAAGCTAAGAACTGCATTAAGTCTTCGTAATCTCCATGCGCACTCATGCTTTGGATCACACCAATTTTACATCTTACTTCGAATGGCTCCCCATAAATACGGACTTCGGTTGCGCCATTCATTAAACGACCTCCAAGAGATCTTGGCTCACAATACCCGACTATTAAAATGGTATTTTTTTCACTGCTTATATTGTTTCTGATATGATGCTTGACCCTCCCTGCATCGGCCATACCTGACGCAGAGATGATCACTTTTGGATGCATGTCTTCGTTCAACGCCTTACTTTCTTGCACAGTTTTGATATAACGTAAGCCCTCAAAATCAAATGGGTCATCGTCTACTTCTAAGATTCTTTGAATTTTTTTATTGTAATATTTTGGAAATTTTTTGAGCATTTCTGTGGCCTCAATACTCAAAGGACTATCTACATACACAGGTATATGCGGCAATCGTTTTTCAATAGAAAGCTGATTGAGTTCAAATAAAATTTCTTGAGTTCTACCTACACTAAAAGCAGGAATGATTAAATTTCCTTTTTGTTCGACACAGGTTAATTCGATCCATTTTAATAAATCGTCGGGCGTTGAATGAATCAGATCATGTAATTTATCGCCGTAAGTGCTTTCAATAAGGATATAATCTGCAGCTGGGAAATTTGCAGGAGACCTTAAAATTAGGTCTCGATACCTGCCTATATCGCCGCTAAAAGTGAGGGTTTGAATGGTGTTATTTTCTTTGATCCTTAGATTGACTGCCGCACTCCCAATAATGTGTCCAGCTTCGGTGAATAATAATTCTACTTGTTCAGAAATAGTATAGGGTTTATCATATTCAACACTTTGAAGCATTGGTAGTAATAAATTAACATCATCCATCGTATATAAAGGTTCCACTTGCGGCATCCCTTCTCGAGCTAACCTTTTATTTTTAAATTTTGCATCATCTCTTTGGATCATGGCAGAATCTTCCAATAAAATTTCGGTCAATGCTTTGGTGGCTGGCGTGCAATAAATTTTTCCCCTAAAACCTTCTGCTGCTAATTTTGGCAACAAGCCTGTATGGTCTATATGAGCGTGTGATAAGATGACAAAATCAACAGTTTTTGCATCAAAGCCAAACGCTGCATTGTACGCATCGGTGTCTCGACCCATTCCTTGAAACAAACCACAGTCTAGCAAAAAATTTTCACCATTTGCTAATTGCACTAAATGTTTTGAACCAGTGACTGTTCGGGCAGCTCCGTGAAAACTTATTTTCATACAAATGTATTTGTACTAAAGTTACTACTATAATGCGATGGCTGCAATGATATAATCCGCGATTAAAATAAGGATACAGCTTACAACAACAGACTTAGTTCCTGTTTTACCAATTTCCAATGCCCCACCTTTTACATAGTAGCCGTAAAAAGAAGGCACTGTGCTAATGATAATTGCGAAAATAAACGATTTGTAAAAACTAATATTGATATAATGTACAACGAAATCTTTTCGTATACCGGTAATAAAAACTTCGGCAGGTACCACATTGCTTAAGCTACCAACCACATAACCACCCCAGATACCGACCACTGCAGAAATGCCAACCAATAATGGAACAGTGGTAATAGCACCAAGAATTTTAGGAAGAATTAAATAGTTTTTGGTGTTAATACCCATAATTTCTAATGCGTCTATTTGCTCACTCACGCGCATATTACCTAATTCACTGGCAATCTTACTCCCTACGACTCCTGCAAGCACAATACATAAAAAAGTGGGCGCAAATTCTAGCAAAATACTATCTCTTACAATAATGCCAATCGTAGACAATGGCACTAGTGGACTTACTAATTGAGAAGCTGTTTGTACTGTTGTTACTGCACCTAAGAAAAAAGAGATGATCACTACAATTGGTAAGGATCCAATACCAATATCTACACATTGCCTGATATACTCCTTCCAAAACATACGTTTATTTTCGGTTGCAGTAAACATGCCTTTGAGCATCAATAAATATTTACCAAAAAGGGTGAAAAAATCCATGGGTTTATTTTAACTATTTCTTTTTCTTTTTCAATTTCTTCCACCAGCTTGTTCTTTGAACCGCTGTAGTTGTATCAATTCTTGTTTTTAACTGCGCATCTACTACAGCCACAGTGGCCATATTAATGATATTATGTACACTTGATCCTAATTGCAATACATTGACTGGTTTTTTCAAACCTAATAAAATTGGTCCAATCACATCGATTCCACCAATCTCTTTTAATAAATGATACGCAATATTACCTGCTGTTAGATTTGGAAAAATTAAAACATTAACATCCGCATCCACCAAATCACTGAATGGATAATTTTCCTTGAGTATTTCTTTATTAAATGCTAGCATACCCTGCATCTCGCCATCCACAATTAAAGAAGGATTTTTTTGTTTTACAATCTTAGAAGCTTCTGCCACCAATCTTGCTTCGGGCGTATCACTGCTTCCGAAATTTGAATAACTCAACATCGCCACACGTGGCTCCATATTGAAATTTCTTACTTCTTTGGCAACAAGTAATGTAATGTCAGCCAACTCTTCGGCCGTTGGGCTAATGTTTACGGTCGTATCTGCTAAGAATAATGGTCCTTTCTTTGTTAAAAGAATATACATTCCAGCAATTTTTTTCACACCTTCATCTACACCAATAATTTGTAAAGCTGGTTTGATGCCATCTGCATAATTACGTGTTAGTCCAGACAACATGGAATCTGCTTCACCTGTTTCAACCATCATCGCACCAAAATAATTTTGTGTACGCATTAGCTTTTGGCTTTCATATTTATTGATCCCCTTACGTTGTCTTTTTTGGAATAATAATGAACCAAAGAATTCTCGCTTTGCCTCCATTTCATCGCTTCTTACATCAATGATTGGTAAATCATCAATGTCAATATTATTTTCAGCAGCAATATTTTTAATTCTGGCTTCGTTGCCTAATAAAATTGGATAAGCAATGCCATCGTCGTAGATGATACTTGCCGCTTTTAAAACTTTGATATTTTCTGCATCTGCAAAAACCAAACGCTTTGGATCACGTCGCGCCTTATTACTAATTAAGCGAATCATTTGATTGTCTAATCCTAAACGCTTATTTAAACTCAATTCATATTCAGCCCAACTGGTAATTTGCTGTTGTGCCACACCAGATTCAACTGCAGCTTTTGCCACTGCTGGTGCTACCGTACTTAGTAATCTTGGGTCCAATGGTTTTGGTATGATATATTCTGGACCAAAAGATAAATTGGTTTGATTGTATGCCATATTCACCACATCAGGTACCGCCGTTTTTGCTAATTCTGCCAAGGCTTTCACTGCAGCTAATTTCATTGCTTCATTGATGGCAGATGCACGCACATCTAGTGCGCCTCTAAAGATATAAGGGAAGCCAAGTACATTGTTCACTTGGTTTGGATAATCTGTTCTTCCTGTAGCCATAATAATATCCTTACGTACAGATGCCGCATCTTCATATCCGATTTCTGGATCAGGATTGGCGAGTGCAAATACCACAGGATTTTTTGGCATGGAAGCAATCATTTCTTTTGTAACCACATTGCCTACACTTAATCCTAAAAATACATCAGCAGTTTTCATTGCTTCTGGCAAAGTCATTTTATCAGACTTAATCGCAAATGGTTTTCTATCAGTCCCTAAATCAGTTCTGCCTTGGTGCAAAACACCATCTTTATCAAAAAGTATAAAGTTTTCATAACGCGCACCCAATGCTACATATAATTTGATACAAGCCATTGCTGCTGCGCCTGCACCATTCACAACAAATTTTGCTTTTTCAATTTTTTTCTTTTGCAATGTCAAAGCATTCAATAAAGCAGCACTACTAATAATGGCAGTACCATGTTGGTCATCGTGCATGACAGGAATATTCATCTCATCTCTTAAACGCTGTTCGATATAAAAACATTCAGGCGCTTTAATATCTTCTAAATTGATGCCGCCAAAAGTGGGTTCTAAGGATTTTACGATTTCTATGAACTTGTCTGGATCTGATTCATTGATCTCAATATCAAACACATCGATGTCTGCAAATATTTTAAATAAAACGGCTTTACCTTCCATGACTGGCTTACTTGCCAACGCACCAATATTGCCTAAACCTAATACAGCAGAGCCATTGGTGATCACTCCAACTAAATTTCCTTTAGCGGTATACTTATAAACATCTGCAGGATTGTTTTTGATCTCTGTACATGGAATAGCCACACCAGGACTATAAGCAAGCGATAAATCTTTTTGCGTTTTTGCCTCTTTGGTTGGGATCACTTCGATCTTACCAGGTCTTCCACTAGCATGGTATTCTAAAGCTTGCTCTTTTCTTAATTTGTCTTTATTCGTGCTATTTGTATTTTCTGCCATGAATCATTTTTAAAAGTGAAATAATTTTATAACTGAACCCCCAGCCAAGCCATCATGCCAACACCTTGTTGGATAGCCGCTTCGTCTATATTAAAATGTGGTGTATGTACATTGTGAACAATACCCATAGATTCGTTTCTTACCCCTAATCGGAAAAAACAACCAGGAATCACTTGAGAATAGTAACCAAAATCTTCGGCGCCCATTCTTTTTTCTGTTTCTTCTACATTTTCTTTCCCCATATATTCATCCGCCAATTTCCATGCGGCTTCTGTAATGATTGGTTCATTGTCCACAGTAGGATAACCCACATCCACTCTAAAATCAATCTCAGCGCCTGTAGCTAAGGCAATGCCTTTGGCTTGTTGTAGCATTAACTCATGTGCTTTAAATCGCCATACTTCATCCATAGCTCTAAAGGTACCCATCAACTTTACTTCACTTGGAATCACATTGGTGGTATTGCCTCCATGAATCGAACAAATAGACAACACGGATGGATTTTGAGGATCTCTATTGCGAGCAATAATCGTTTGTAAACTTTGAATCAATTGTGCAGCTACTAAAATCGTATCTACAGTTTGATGCGGTGTTGCAGCATGTCCTCCGGGACCTTTGATACTAATATACAATTCATCCGCACTCGCCATCACACGTCCTTTTCTAAAACTTAGTTTTCCTTCATTCAATCCTGGATGCACATGCAAACCAACAATTCCTTGAGGCTTTGGATTTTCCAATGCACCATCGCGAATCATATAACTCGCACCACCCGGATTTTTTTCTTCACCTGGTTGAAACAACAATTTAATGGTGCCTTCAAATTCATCTTTTAAAGTCCACAATATTTTTGCAGCGCCTAATAAAATAGTGGTATGTACATCATGTCCGCAGGCATGCATCACCCCATCATTTTTTGACTTATAATCAATTTGATTTTCTTCAACAATGGGCAAAGCGTCCATATCGGCTCTTAATGCAATCACACGCTTTGAAGGATTTTTTCCTTCTATGATACCTAATACACCTGTAGTTGCGATCACTGTAAAAGGGATGCCTATCGCAGTGAATTGTGCTTGAACATATTTGCTTGTTTCAAATTCTTGATAACTCAATTCTGGATGCGCATGCAAGTGTCTTCTTATTGCAATATTTTCTGCTTGATGCTGCGCTGCTAAAGTTTTTATTTTATCGAGTAACATAGCTTAGTAATTACTTTTTGTTTGGTCAATTTGAGCACCTGTAACAATGGCTACCCCAGCACTACATCCAATTCGAGTAGCCCCTGCTTCAATCATTAATTTTGTAGTGGCATAATCTCTAATGCCCCCCGAAGCTTTGATTTGAATATGCTCAGGTAAATATTTTCTGAATAATTTTACCGCTTCAACACTTGCCCCTTTTTCTGCATAGCCTGTGGATGTCTTTAAATAATCGATCCCAGAAATGCCATAAATATCGCAACATTTAATGATCTCGTCGTCCGTTAATACGCCCGATTCAATAATGATTTTTACAATCTTTCCCTTAGAACGAATTACCGGCATGATATGGTTGATCTCGTCCGCAATGGCCATCCAATCTCCGTTTTTAATGGCCGAAATATTCGCTACTACATCTAATTCATCGGCACCATCTACCATTGCTAAAATAATTTCTGCAATTTTAGCTTCTGTTGCACTATAGCCAAATGGGAAACCAATTACGGTCGCTACTTTCACATCCGACCCTGCAGTTAATTCCTTTGCTAATTTAACAAAATTAGGCGGCACACATACTGCAGCGAAAGCATACATTTCTGCTTCTTCACAAACCTTATGAATGTCTGCCACCAAACAAGTTGGTTTTAAAATCGTGTGATCGATGTATTGATTAAGCGGCATCTTTTCCATGACAAGCTTTATATTTTTTTCCACTGCCACAAGGACAAGGATCATTGCGTCCAATTTTTGGACCTACTGTGATTGGCGCTTGTTTAGGTGTAGATGGATCATGGTATTCATTTTCTGTTGGCGTACCATCTTCTGTTCTGTTGGCGCTCAGCTTACTTAGATCAGTTTTTTGTTGACGTCCTTCTTTTACCTCAGTCGCTTCGGTAGGAATATGCGCATGGCATAAAAACTGCACCATTTTATGATTGATCTCGATATCCATTTTTCTAAACAATTCAAAAGCTTCCATTTTATAAATCACCAACGGATCTTTTTGCTCATAGGTGGCTGTTTGAACGGATTGCTTTAAGTCATCCATCGCACGCAAATGTTCTTTCCATGCATCATCAATTAAACTCAATGAAATGGACTTTTCAAATTCAGTGGCTAAAGCTGCACCCTTGGTGTCTAAGTTTTTATCAAGATTCACAAGTACATTGAAAACTGTTTTGCCATCACTCACTGGCACAATCACATTTTCAATATGCTTTCCTTCTTGTGTTCTAATATTTTTAAAGACAGGGATACTATTGTGCATCATGTCTTTTTTCTTATACTCATAATGCGCAATCGCTTCTTGGTACAATGATTCTGCTAAATCATTTTCTTTTGCTGCTGCAAATTGTTCCTTAGTGGTTTGTGTATCCAACCCAACTTGTACAATTAAAGCCAATTTTAATCCTTCAAAATCATTATTGGTTTTGTAATTGAAACTTAAATTTTCGATCACCTGATAAAACGCATTGTCCAAGTCTAATGCCAAACGTTCGCCAAACAAAGCATGGTTTCTTTTTTTATAAATCACCGTTCTTTGCTTGTTCATCACATCATCATATTCCAACAAACGCTTTCTAACACCAAAATTATTTTCTTCTACTTTTTTCTGTGCACGCTCAATTGACTTGGTGATCATACTATGTTGAATCACTTCCCCTTCTTTATAGCCTGCAAAGTCCATCACTTTAGCAATACGCTCACTTCCAAACATGCGCATTAAATCGTCTTCTAAAGAAACGAAGAATTGAGAAGAGCCCGGATCACCTTGTCTTCCAGCACGACCTCTTAACTGTCTGTCTACACGACGAGAGTCATGACGTTCTGTACCCAATATCGCCAACCCACCAACAGCTTTGACTTCTGGGCTTAATTTAATATCCGTTCCACGACCCGCCATATTCGTCGCAATGGTAATTGCACCTGTCAATCCTGCTTCGGCCACCACTTGTGCTTCTCGAGCATGTTGTTTTGCGTTGAGTACATTGTGTGGGATATTTTTTTGACGCAACATTCTACTCAACAATTCACTTACTTCTACTGAAGTGGTACCCACTAGTACTGGTCTTCCTGCTGCGCGCAATGCTTCGATAGATTCAATCACCGCACCAAATTTTTCACGCTTGGTTTTGAATACTAAATCTTGTTCATCTATACGCACTGCTGGAATATTGGTAGGGATAGACACCACATCTAATTTATAGATACTCCAAAATTCAGCTGCTTCAGTTTCTGCTGTACCTGTCATACCACCAAGCTTGTGGTACATCCTAAAAAAGTTTTGCAATGTAATGGTTGCATAAGTCTGGGTTGCAGCTTCGATCTTTACATTTTCTTTTGCTTCAATCGCTTGGTGCAAACCATCTGAATAACGACGGCCTTCCATGATACGACCTGTTTGCTCATCCACAATCTTCACTTGACCATCCATCACCACATACTCAATATCCTTATCAAATAAAGTGTACGACTTCAACAATTGATTTACTGTGTGAATTCGATCTGCTTTGATACTGTACTCCGAAATGATGGCTTCTTTTTGTTGCATTTTCTGCTCGGCAGGAATATGCACATCTAAGTCAATGGCGTTTAATGCAACACTGATGTCTGGTAATAAAAAGAAATTTGGATCTTCTCCCGAACCAGTAATTAATGCTAAACCTTTATCTGTTAATTCAACTGAATTATTTTTCTCGTCAATATGGAAATACAAAGCCTCGTCTACAATTGGCATTTCTCTTTGTTGGTCGGCCAAATAGTAATTCTCGGACTTTTGTAATTTCACACGAATACCAGGCTCACTTAAATATTTAATTAACGCACCATTTTTAGGCAAAGCCCTGAAAGCACGGTACAAAGCCAATCCGCCATCCTTAGGATCGTCATTGCCTTCGCTGATTTTCTTTTTCGCCTCAATTAAAAACTGATTCGCCACTTTCTTTTGTACATCCACCAATTGTTCAATCCTTGGTTTTAATTGAAAGTATTGTTGCTCCCCAGTTTGATGTCCAATTGGACCAGAAATAATTAACGGCGTACGCGCATCATCAATCAATACACTATCCACCTCATCCACCATCGCATAATGATGCTTACGTTGCACCATTTCGTTTGGTGTATGCACCATATTGTCTCTTAAGTAATCAAATCCAAATTCATTATTGGTACCATACGTAATCCCTGCTCTGTAGGCTTTTCTTCGGTCTTCAGAATTAGGCTGATGCTTATCAATGCAATCCACTGTAATCCCCAACCACTCAAATAAAGTACCATTCCACTCACTATCTCTTTTCGCTAAATAATCGTTCACAGTTACAATATGCACCCCTTCGTCGGCCAAGGCGTTTAAATAAGCAGGTAGCGTGGATACCAATGTTTTTCCCTCTCCGGTGGACATCTCAGCAATCTTACCTTCGTGCAATACGATCCCTCCAATCAACTGCACATCATAATGGACCATATTCCATCGCACAGGGGTTCCTGCAGCCTTCCATGTCGTTTGGAAAACGGCTTGATCCCCTTGTATGGTTACATATTCTTTTTTAACGGACAATTCACGATCCAGATCGGTCGCGGTTGCGGTCAAAGATTCACTTTCGGTAAAACGTCGTGCTGTTTCTTTTACCACTGCAAAAGCCTCGGGTAAAATGGTCCACAACACCTGCTCTAAAGCCTGGTCTCGGTCTTTTTTTAATTTGTCAATCTCTTGGTAGATGGCGTCTTTGCCTAATAAATCGGCGATATCCAATGCTTCTGCATTATTTTGAGCCTCCGCAATCACTTGGTCAATGGACTGTAGGTGTTCCTTAATGCGGAATTTAAATTCTTCGGTTTTGTTCCTTAATTGGTCGTGGCTAAGGGTTTTATACGCCTCAAAATGGCCATTGATCACAGGAACTAAATACTGTATTTTCTTGACGTCTTTCTCACTTTTAGATCCGCCAAATAGTTTATTGATAATCTGCAACATATTCTTGCTAAAATTGGGTGTTTATCCTTGTTAATCAAGGGGCTTCAAAGATAAGTAATTGGGGTGGAATTGGGGTAGAATTGGTGATTTTAAGGCCAGTTGGATCAAAAAAATAACTTGAACGGGGTTTGAAAGGAAAATTGGGTAAAAAATGATACCTTTGCTCGCCTAATAAACAAGCACTATGGCTGGACAATTAAAGGAAGTTAGAAACAGGATTAAAAGTACTCAAAGTACACAGCAAATCACTAAAGCAATGAAGATGGTGAGTGCTGCTAAATTACGTCGTGCACAAGATGCCATTACCCAAATGAGACCTTACGCTCGTAAACTACAAGATATGCTCAGCAATATCATTAGTAGCTTGGAGGGAGATATGAATTTGGCCCTAGCAGATCAACGTACAGTGAACAATGTGTTATTTATTGTGGTGACTTCTGATAGAGGTTTGTGTGGTGGATACAATGCGAATTTGGTGAAAATGACGCGTGCAACCATCGCCGAAAAATATCCAACTCAAAATGTAACCATCTGGAACATTGGTAAAAAAGGCTATGAAAGTTTAACTAAATTAGGATTCAACACGAATGCCACTTTTAAGGATATCTTTTTAAACTTGAAATTCGAAACTGTTCAGGCTGCTGCTAAAGCTGCTATGAAAGCCTTTGAAAACAAAGAGTTTGACGCGATTGAGATTGTGTATAGTGAATTTAAAAACGCTGCAACTCAAGAATTCAAATCTGAACCATTTTTACCGATTCCAAAAATGGAAAAGAAAGCGAATGCTAAAAAAACAGATTTCATTTTTGAACCACAAAAGGAAGCTTTGGTGGCAGAATTGATGCCTAAAATATTAAACACCCAATTATTCAAAGCTGTTTTAGATGCCAATGCAAGTGAGCATGGTGCTAGAATGACTGCAATGGATAAAGCAAGTGAAAACGCCAACGAATTATTGAAATCTTTGAAAATATCTTATAACCGTGCAAGACAAGCGGCCATCACAACTGAATTAACAGAGATTGTGAGTGGTGCAGCTGCATTAAACGGATAAGCAAAAGTAATATGGAAATAAGTCAAATCATTCCGCATATTGAAGCCTTGGTTTTTGCAAGTGATAAAGCATTGAATGCGAATGATATCACCGAGTTAATCAATACTGCTTTTGGATTTTTAGAAGAGCGTATCTCGCTTGAGCAAGTTGAAGCTGCATTAGAAGGTATCCAAGAAAAATATAGCACAGAATTCTATCCGTTTGAATTAAAGCAAAGCGGTGGTGGATGGCAGTTTTTAACAAAGCCTACATTCCACTCTACTATTGCACAGTTGAACGGTGATAAATTTTTGAAGCGTTTATCCAATGCGGCATTGGAATCTTTAGCCATCATTGCTTACAAGCAACCCATTACAAAAGGAGAAGTAGAAGCCATTAGAGGTGTGAACAGCGACTACTCCATGCAGAAATTATTAGAAAAGGAATTGATTGTAATTAGTGGTCGCAATGAAATGCTTCCTGGTAAGCCATTGATTTATTCTACTTCTAGAAACTTCATGGACTATTTTGGTATTAACTCCACAGAAGACTTACCAAAGATTAAAGAAGTATTGGCCGAACAAATTGTAGAAGCGACTGTGATTAAGCCAGAAGATTTTACGCCAGAAAGTCCTGTGGAATAAGCATTATCCTATTTCCATTCGTGAATTTTTCAAAAAAATATTGAACTAAGATACGGCCAGAACCTTGTTCTGGCCGTATCTTTATAGCATGAACGCTAGTCTTTCCTACTCTACTTTAAATGCTGCTGCAGAAAAATTTGGCACACCATTGTATGTGTACCATGCAGAAAAAATTCAACAGCAATATCAAAATTTACTAGCGCAATTTGAGTCCACCCAAACAAAGTTTTTTTACGCGTGTAAGGCTTTGACCAATGTCCATATTTTAAAAGTGGTTAAGGACATGGGTTGCAATATTGATTGTAGTTCAATCAATGAAGTGAGATTAGCATTGCATGTAGGATTTTTGCCTCATACTATTTTATATACAAGCAATAGTGTTGGATTTGATGAAATAAGCACTGCTGTTGAATTAGGCGTGCATGTAAATATTGACAGCTTATCTAATTTAGAGAAATTTGGACAAGCATTTGGCGGAACAAAAGCCATTGGGGTGCGCATTAGACCCGATGTCATGGCAGGGGGGAATTTAAAAATATCCACCGGACATGTTAAAAGTAAATTTGGTATTCCACTCACTCAATTGGATGCACTAAAATTGATTCAAGAAAAATACAAGATCGATATTCGAACTTTACATATTCATACGGGAAGCGAAATAAAAGACGTCGCTGTTTTTATGAAATCTGCAGCCGTTTTTGACACCCTTCTTCCTCATTTTCCTTCTGTAGAAGTATTAGATTTTGGCGGCGGATTTAAAGTGCCTTATGCACCAGGTGAACAAGGAACAGATATGGCTTTATTAGGCTTGGAGGTAAATAAAGTGATGCAGCAATTATCCGAAAAATTTGGACGAAAACTCACAGCATGGTTCGAGCCAGGTAAATACATGGTGAGCGAAGCTGGATTTTTCATTGCCAAAGTCAACGTATTAAAAACTTCAGGGGATATTATTTTCGCCGGTTTGAATACAGGACTGAACCACCTCATTCGTCCCATGTTTTATGATGCGTATCATCACATAGACAATATCACTAGCCCAAACAATCCAACTAAGCAATATGCCGTCGTTGGCAATATATGTGAGACTGATACTTTTGCTTGGGATAGAGCCATCCCAACAATTGCCGAAGGTGATTTATTGGTTTTTTACAACGCAGGCGCCTATGGTTACGAGATGGCTAGCAATTACAATGCAAGATTTAAACCAGCCCAGGTTTTATATCAAAATGGGGAAGCAAAACTCATTAGTAGAGCAGATCGATTTGAAGATCTATTAACTTTACAAGTACCTTTATAGCCTCATGATTGAAATACAACATATCTACAAAGCCTTTGGCGATAAAGTCATCATTGATGATGTAAGTGCCCAGTTTAAACCAGGTATTTGTAACCTGATTATTGGTACTAGTGGAAGTGGTAAAACTGTTTTAGTAAAATGTATTGTAGATTTAATACAAGCAGACCAAGGTAAAATTTTGTTTGATCAAGAGGACTTCGCTTCCTTAACCAAAGACCAAAAAAAGACGTTAAGAAATAGCATAGGCATGTTATTTCAAGGCAATGCATTATTTGACTCCTTGACAGTCCAAGAGAATGTCAAATTTCCTTTAGACATGTTTAGTGATTTAAATGAAGTTGAAAAATTATCAAAAGTCAATGAGATTTTAGCTCGCGTTCAATTAACCGGCGTCAATGAAAAATATCCTTCGGAAATTAGTGGTGGAATGAAAAAGCGTGTTGGTCTAGCTCGTGCACTTGTTTTAGAACCAAAATATTTATTCTGCGACGAACCAAATTCTGGTTTAGATCCTCAAACTTCTCTTGTCATAGATCATTTAATTCAGGAATTGACAAAGGAATTCAATATCACCACCCTTGTGGTCACCCATGACATGAATAGTGTGATGGAAATTGGGGAATACATCATCTATCTGCACAAAGGAAAAAAAGAATGGGAAGGCAGTAATCAAGATATCATTTACAATCAAAATAAATTATTAAACGACTTTATCTTTGCCTCCGGATTCTTACAAGACGCAAAAGCCATGCGAATGATGGAACAAAAAAAATAAACTATGAAAAAAGTAACGACCCTATTGAGTGTATGCATTGTAAGCCTATTTGCTGCAATGAATTTATTTGCCCAAGGAAATATTGACCCCAACGCGCCTTTCTTAAAAGATAAAAACATTCCAAAGTTTACCCTGAACTTGACCTCGGGTAAATCATTTAACAATACGCAAATTCCAAAAACTAAGTATACTTGTATCATTATTTTTAGTCCAGACTGCTCTCATTGCCAAGATGAAGCGACTGAATTAACAAAAAATGCAGCTATGTTCAAGTCGGTCTTCTTTATTTGGACTAGCTACAAGGAAATGGCTGATATCAAAGTCTTTGCAACTAAATATGGCTTGGATAAACAATCCAATGTGATTGTGGGTAGAGATCCAGAATTTTCGATCCCAGTATTTTTTAGACCTCGTATGACTCCTTTTGTTGCATTGTATGAAAAGGGCCAGTTGTTAAAAGTATACGAACAAGGCGTAAAAGTGCCTGAATTACTTAAAATAATCGAAAGCAAATAACTAACTTTATCCCGATTAAATTTATTCAAAACCTAAATTAAAAGATATGAAAATTACTGTTGTTGGTGCAGGCGCTGTTGGCGCAACTTGTGCAGATAATATTGCACGTAAAGAATTGGCTTCTGAATTGGTTTTATTAGATATTAGAGAAGGTTTTGCAGAAGGCAAGGCACAAGATATGATGCAGACCGCAGCATTAGTAGGTTTTGATACTCGTATTATAGGAAGTACCAATGACTATACTAAAACAGCGAACTCCGATGTGGTTGTGATCACTTCTGGCATACCACGTAAACCAGGTATGACAAGAGAAGAATTAATTGGCACTAACGCAGGTATCGTTAAAAGTGTTTGCGAAAATGTTTTAAAGCATTCTCCAAACGCCATCATCATTGTAATTAGTAACCCAATGGATACTATGACTTATTTGGCTTTACAATCTACAGGATTACCAAAGCATAGAATCATTGGAATGGGTGGTACATTGGATAGTGCTAGATTCAAATATCAATTAAGTACGCATTTAAACTGCAGTCCTGCAGACTTAAACGCGATTGTAATAGGTGGACATGGTGATACAACAATGATTCCTTTAGTAAAGCATGCTACATGGAATAGTATTCCAGTTACTAAATTCTTGTCAGAAGCGCAACAAGAACAAGTGATCAATGACACCATGGTAGGTGGTGCCACTTTGACTAAATTATTAGGCACTTCTGCTTGGTATGCACCAGGTGCAGCAGGAGCAGCATTGGTAGAAAGCATTGTACGTGACGAAAAGAAATTGTTCACTTGTTGCGTAAGCTTAAACGGTGAATATGGTCAAAGCGATATTTGCTTGGGCGTGCCTGTAGTGGTTGGCAAGAATGGTTGGGAAAAGATTGTTGAAATGGATTTATCTGCAGACGAACAAGCAGCATTCAATAAGAGTGCAGATGCGGTTAGAAGCATGAACGATGTATTGAAGACTTTATAATCTTTTTAGAAATATACAAGCATAATAAAGCCTCGCAATGCGAGGCTTTATTTATTTAAGCGGGTACTATTTAATAGCAACTAATTAATAGCGACTACTCCATTGTTGCTTTAAAATAGGCGATCGCTTTATCTGCGATAGATTGTAAGTCTTGTTGTTTCATACACGCAAAATGGCCTTGAGGACAATGTTTGGTGCCATAATTAGAACAAGGTTGACATGAAAGATTAGGAACGATTGCATTAAAATACATTTCATGATGATTCAAGAAAGTATTTGCCTTATCTAAGCTCAAACTTTTTTCAATTTCTGTTTTAGCAGCTGGGTAATAAGGTTCCACTTGCAAAGCAGGTGA
Source organism: Chitinophagia bacterium (assembly GCA_037143275.1). GTDB lineage: Bacteria > Bacteroidota > Bacteroidia > Chitinophagales > Chitinophagaceae > Sediminibacterium. Next base: position 847,817 of record JBAWZB010000001.1, on the reverse strand, counting down.
TGTTGCACCCCAAATAGCCACTGTCTTTTTATGAAAGGCACAAGCAATGTATAACAAACCTGTATCATGCGAGATCACAGTCTTGGATTGCTTGACCAACAGTGCGGACTCATGTAAATTGAATTTTCCGCAGGCATTAAAAATTTTAATGGGGTTAATTGCTTCCACAGCAGCACCTTCTTCTTGATCCTCCTTACCCCCTATTAATACAATTGGATAAGGCATTTTATGACAAAGCGCTTTTAGGGACGCAACAGGTAATTTTTTTGTGGTATAAGATGCGCCAATCACCAATGCGATATAACCAGATGCAAATGATTCAGGTAAGGCATTTGATTTTAACCTGGTCTCTTTTGGCATAAAATAATCCAAGCCTTTTCCATCATTCACAACCCCTAAACCTGATAATGCATCTAAACAACGCTCTGCAATATGTCTTTCCGGCAATAAGTTTAAATGTAGCTTGGTTAATAAAAACTTTTGAAGGCTTAGCTTTTCATAAGATAAACTAGGCACACCCAACGCTTTTTGAATTTGGTAGGTTCTATAATTTTTATGCAAGTCAATGATATAGTCAAACTTACAAACCTTTAAATGATTGATTGTAGCATTTAAATCTTTATCAAAGTAATGAAAATGGTCAATGTATGGATTCGCCTCAGTGACCGCTTTCATAGCAGCCTTGGTCAAAAAATGAATCTCTACGCCTGGAATCTGCTGCTTGGCACAGCGTATTGCTGGAGTGGTAAATACAATATCACCTATAGATGAAAAACGGATGAATAATAAGCGCATTGTACTCTTTAATTTAATCTGATATTGTTTTAAAATAGATACTAAGATAACGGGGGATCCTGTTCTACATAATCCAAGTCCTTGTGATATGTTTCTTCTGTAAATATAAATGCTACTAGGGTGATACCCATCACGATGCTACCTGTAACAATACCACTTTGTACAATAGTCCACCCCATTGACTTTTGTAAGATATCTAAAAATAAAAAGTTAATGAGTGGTAAAGCCCCACGAACCATATTTGGAATCGTGGTTGCGGCAGTGGCTCTTAAATTGGTGCCAAATTGTTCTGCCGCCATTTGATTGAAGATGGCCCAGTAGCCTGTGCTAAATCCTAAAAAACCACATATTGCGTACATTCTTGTGTCGCTATTGTTAAAGGCACTAAAGAATAACACCATGCCCACGATACTCAACATGTAAAATACGAACAAAGCTTTTTTTCTGCTTTTAAAGTATTGACTCACCCAGCCTATTAATAAGTCACCAAGGGCAATCCCAATGTATGCAAACATCACAGACCTCCCTGAATCAATTAAATTAGTGCCATATAATCCAGTGGCAAATTTGTTACTATAGTTAACCATTACACCTATTACAAACCAAGTTGGCAATCCAATTAAAATGGCTTTAATATATTTTGAAAATCTTTTGTAAGAAGTGAAAAATAGAAAGAAATTGCCCTTGCTAATTTGACGCATCTTTGTGGACTCAAACATAAATGATTCGGCAACACGTACGCGTAAGACCAATAAAAAGAAACCCAGTCCGCCGCCAATTTTATAACACAATCTCCAATCCTGCGTATACTTAAAAGTAAAATAAGCAAATACGGCCCCAGATAATCCTATGCCTGCCACCATAGAAGTACCAATACCTCTTTTGGTTTTTGGTAACATCTCTGACACCAACGTAATACCTGCACCTAGTTCTCCAGCAAGACCAATACCTCCAATGAATCTACAATAAGCATACTGGTCAATTGTTTGAACATAGCCAGTTACGATATTTGCCACAGAATATAAAAGAATGGATCCAAATAACACTTTTAATCTGCCTAGTTTATCGCCAATGACGCCCCACAAGATACCTCCAATTAACAATCCTGACATTTGCCAGTTAATAATATGTGCGCTGTCAACAATAATAGTTTCTAATGTGGCTCCAACTGCAAGCACGCTTGGCTGACGAACAATAGTGAATAATAATAAATCGTATACATCTACAAAATAGCCCAATGCAGCTACCAATACCGGCAAAGAAAAAAGTCCAATTTGCTTATTGTTCATGCAAGAAAATTTATTACTTACGCTTTTTTAGTGCGATGTGAAATCACATTAATGATCACGGGCAAAGTCGTCACACCAACAATACCTAATACAATCACTTCTAAATGATTTTTTAAATCAAAATTAAAACGACTAAAAATCCAAGACTGTAAAAAATACCCTGCACATAACATACTTCCAACCCAAGCTAAACAACCAATAATATTGAAATACATAAATTTAGCCTTATCCATTTTTACGATGCCCGCTACAATTGGTCCAAATGTTCTTATGATAGGAATGAATCTAGCAATGACAATTGCCCTTCCTCCATGTTTTTGATAAAACTCCTCTGCTTGTACTAAATATTTTTTCTTGAAAAAAAGATTCTCTTTCCAGTCAAACATAGTTGGACCTACTTTATTGCCAAAAAGATAACCCACATAATTTCCCAGAATACCTGCAGCAGAAATAAAGATAAAAAGAATGCCTAAATTCACCCATTCATTGTTGGAGGCATAGATTTCTGCAGCCAAGGGGGCGCAATAAATACCAGCCACAAATAATAAACTATCTCCAGGTAAAAAGAATCCAGCAAAAAGACCCGTCTCTGCAAAAACGACTAATAATAAAAGCCAAAGTCCACCGTGCTCAATATAAAACTGAGGCTGTAACAATTGACTCCAATGAAAGGCTTGTATTACTAATAAGTGCATGATAGAAGGTATAAAATTAAACTTGTTGTGGATCTGTCAATTCCCCTTCCCATTTACTTACTGCAGTTGTTGCTAAACTATTCCCTAATACATTGGTGGCAGATCGGAACATGTCACAAAAATGATCGATAGGTAAAATTAATGCAATCCCTTCTGGAGGTATATTAAACATAGCACAAGTGGCGGTAACAACCACCAATGAAGCTCTAGGAACACCTGCAATGCCCTTGCTCGTTAACATCAAAACCACCAACATGGTTAATTGTGTACCGATATCTAAATGGATGCCATAAGCTTGCGCAATTGCCATACTCGCAAAGGTCATATACATCATACTACCATCTAAGTTGAAGGAATAACCCAAAGGCAAGATGAAAGCAACAATTTTATTCTTGCAACCAAATCGCTCAAGCTCTTCGGTTAATTTTGGAAATACAGCTTCACTGCTTGTTGTACTAAAAGCAATCACCAATGGTGTCGTAATATGTTTTAATAAGGAAGGAACGCGCTTTCTTAAAATCAAATAACCAACTCCCAAAAGCACGGCCCATAAAGTACCAATCCCAACTAAAAAGAACAATAAATATTTACCATAAAATAAAAAGATGGTTAAGCCCTTTGTTGCAATCACTGCAGCAATTGCGCCAAAAACACCCAATGGCGCGAAGTTCATTACATAGCCTACCATTTTTAAAATGATATGCGCCAATGTATCTAGGGCTTTTATGAATCCTTTGGCAGGTTCTCCAATTGCCGCGGCAGCCACACCAAAGAAGATACTAAAGATGACGATTTGTAAAATTTCATTCGTGGCCATGGCTTCGAACATGCTCTTTGGAAACACGTGCTCCACAAAATTGATCACACTAAAAGACTGGGTCTTGCCCATTAAATCTTTCACGCCCGAACTATCCCCAACAGTTAAATCCAAGCCTTGACCTGGCTTTAGAAGATTCACCAATACTAAGCCTATCAATAAACTAATCAATGAGGCAGACAAAAACCATAACAAGGCTTTACCGCCTACACGACCTACCGTTTTAATGTCTCCCAACTTTGCAATACCAACGACCAATGTGGTAAACACCAACGGCGCAATAATCATTTGTACCAATCTTAAAAAGATGGTGGTCAAGAGTTTGATGTTTTTAGCAAAACCATCAACGATTGCTTGGTCCTTACTTTCATGAATAAAGTAGCCCAAAATGGCACCTGCCACCATGGCGATGACAATGTATACCGTAAGTTTATTCGATTTTTTCATAGGATGCTTAGTGCTGCAATATACCACATAAGTTCTAAAAAAATAGGTCCATATTTGCGAAAAAAATGCTACTTTTCAGCTTAAATAGAAACCAATTATATTATGAGTTTATTTAGAAAGAAAGATTTGACTGCCATGTTAGCCCAAGCGGAAGATGGTGGAAAAGGACTAAAACGTACATTGGGCGCTGGTAACTTAGTAGCCTTAGGGGTAGGAGCTATCATTGGAGCAGGTTTATTTGTAAGAACTGCTGCTGCTGCATCAGAAGCTGCTGGACCAGCAGTCACTATATCTTTTATAGTGGCAGCCATAGGTTGTGCTTTTGCAGGATTGTGTTATGCAGAATTCGCTGCCATGATTCCTATTTCAGGAAGTGCATATGCTTATTCTTATGTAACTATGGGCGAAATGGTAGCCTGGATTATTGGATGGGCTTTGATTATGGAATACGCGTTAGGAGCAGCCACAGTATCAATTGCATGGAGCGAGTATTTGAATAGTTTATTTGGAGGACGGATTCCTTATGAATGGAGTCACTCCCCTTTCGAAAGTATTACTGACGCTGCAGGTGTTTTACACCACGGCATTATGAATGCACCCGCTTTGATTATTTTATTAATGTTGACTTTATTATTAATTAAAGGAACGCAAGAATCTGCCATTGTCAATGCCATCATTGTATTTATTAAAGTGGCCATTGTAATAATTTTCATTTTTATAGGCTGGAGATTTATTGACCCAGCTAATCATACCCCTTATATGATACCTGCTGATGCTCCAGGTCATGAAGCATTTAGAAAACATGGATGGGGTGGCGTTTTAGGAGGAGCCGCTATTGTATTCTTTGCTTTTATTGGTTTTGATGCTGTTTCTACTGCTGCTCAAGAAGCTAAGAATCCAAAAAGAGATATGCCAATTGGTATTATTGGATCTTTGATAGTATGTACCATTTTATATGTACTTTTTTCATACGTATTAACTGGTGTTGCTAATTGGAAAGAGTTTTCATTAGCCGGAAAAGAGGCGTCAGTTGCCTATGCGATTGAACACCACATGCCAGGATTCCTATGGTTAGCCACTGCAGTTAAAATTGGTATTCTTGCTGGTTTTTCTTCTGTAATTTTAGTCATGTTAATGGGTCAATCTCGTGTATTCTTCTCTATGGCGAATGACGGATTATTACCAAAGGTATTCTCTGATTTGCATCCTAAGCATAGAACTCCTTATAAGTCTAATTGGATTCTATTTATATTTGTAGGGGCATTTGCAGCCTTCGTTCCTGGAAGTGTGGCTGGCGACTTAACCTCCTTTGGTACCTTATTTGCTTTTATACTAGTTAGTGGTGGAATTTGGTTGTTAAGACGTTCCGATCCTATTACCCCAAGACCCTTTAAAACACCATTAGTCCCATTAGTGCCAATTTTAGGTATTTTAGTTTGTGGTGCCATGATTTCTCAATTAGATCCTCAAACTTTACTGGTAGCCTTCGCATGGATGGCTTTAGGCCTTGTGGTTTATTTCCTTTATAGTCGTAAACATAGTAAATTGAATAAATAATTCAATTATAGATAAATTAAAATAGTCCCGACTTTCGGGACTATTTTTTTTGTGTTATTATTGCAGACTTAAAAGAACAATTATGGGAAGGATATTTGAAGTAAGAAAAGCGACCATGTTTAAACGCTTTGATCGTATGGCAAAGCAGTTTACCCGCATAGGTAAGGAAATTGTAATTGCTGTTAAAGCAAGTGGCCCTAATCCAGATGATAACCCAGCTTTAAGAAGATGTTACCAGAATGCAAGAAGTGTGGGCATGCCTAAGGACCGTGTGGAAGCTGCTATTAAAAGAGCCATGGGCAAAGACACTTCTAACTATGAAGAAATTTTATACGAAGGCTATGCGCCGCATGGAGTTGCTTTATTAGTAGAGACTGCTACCGACAACCATGTAAGAACAGTTGCGAATGTAAAGAGTCATTTTAATAAAGGAAATGGCGCGATGGGCAATAGCGGTAGCGTAAGTTTTCAATTTAAAAAAATGGGTGTATTTAAATTGAACCCAGAAGGATTGGTCATGGACGATTTAGAACTTGAATTAATTGACCATGGTTTAGACGAGCTTGGAGAAAGTAACGACGATAACGACAATCCAATTATTGTATTAAGATGTGCTTTCACCGATTTTGGTAGTTTACAAAAAGCTTTAGAGGAAAAAAATATTACGGCCATTTCTGCTGAATTAGAGTGGATACCTAGTACCACTGTACCTGTGACAGATGAGCAAGCAGAAGAGATTAGTAAATTAATTGAAAGGTTAGAAGAGGATGAAGACGTGAACAAAGTGTTTCACAATATGGGCTAAATTAAATACTACGAAAAGTACACTCACGATATTAGGTTTCATTTTTGCGCAGACCATCTTTGCGCAAAAATTGAATACAAAAAACTTAAAACAGTATTGGAAAATAGAGCAAAAAACGCCAATTGAAGTTGGAGCTATTTCAAAAGGGGCGTATTCAATACAAAATAAAGTAGCACCTAATTATTACACCACGCAAACAGGATTTTTTTGCAATCAAGAAAGAGCATTAGAAAAGAAAACTAAAATTCCTTTAAGATTCAGGCTTGGTTCATTAAGTTATACAGAACAACTAGAAGGTTATTGAATCAAAAGTTTTATTCCAAAATCCTTTACTCTGCCATCATATCCTTCACTACTTGAATCACTTCTTCGGCATTGGGTTTAGAGAAATAATCGCCATCACTCGCATAAGCTGGACGATGCGCTTTTGCCGATAGCGTCCTAGCACTTGCATCCAACCACTTGTATCCACCCTGTCCTTCGATGACTTGCTGGAACATAAACGCAGTGGCACCTCCAGGCACATCTTCGTCCACAAATAAAATTCGATTGGTTTTTTTAAGTGACGCAAGAATCTGATGATTGATGTCAAATGGCAATAAGGTTTGTACGTCTATGATTTCACAATCAATGCCCAATGAAGCTAAACGTAAAGCTGCATCTTCTACTATTCTTAATGTAGATCCGTAGGATACAATGGTAATGTCCTCACCCGCTCTTAAAATTTCAGGCATGCCCAATGGCACATTAAAAGTATTGATATTAGATGGGACAGTTTCTTTTAATCGATAGCCATTCAAGCACTCAATTAAAATTGCTGGATCATTGGCTTGTAATAATGTATTGTACATACCCACCGCTTGTACCATATTTCTTGGCACACAAACAAACATGCCTCTTAAAGAATTAATAATCATACCCATTGGTGAACCACTATGGAAGATCCCTTCTAATCGATGTCCTCTGGTTCTAATAATCACAGGACTACTTTGCCTTCCGACTGTTCTATAATGTAAAGTGGCCACGTCGTCACTTAATGTTTGTACACCATACATTAAATAATCTAAGTATTGAATCTCTGCAATAGGTCTTAGGCCTCTCATAGCCAATCCATGGGCTTGTCCCATGATGGTTTGTTCTCTAATCCCTGTGTCAAAAATTCTATTGACACCATACTTTGCTTGTAACCCTGCAAAGCCTTGATTCACATCACCAATATTGCCTAAGTCCTCACCAAAAGCCACTACTTTAGGATTGTTGGCAAATAAATAATCAAAATATTGATTCAACACTTCATACCCATTTAACTGCTTTGGATGCGCATCCAACACTGCTGGCGTCACTGGAACATTCAATGCACTCTTTGGACCTTCATTGTATAAATACTTGCTATAATAAGGTGCTTGCTCGGTATGATAATTGGCTAATGATTGAGCAATTGCTTTCGCATTTGGATGCGCTGGCAATTGTTCTAAAACCAAATTTAAAATTCTGAAAAGATCTCTTTTTAAAGGCTCTTTACTCGACACCAATTCTTGCATCATACGATACAATGAATGATTTTGATCTAATCCTGTGAAAACAAGTTCAGCTGCTGCTTGAATTTTTGATTTGATAGGATTGATATACTTATCCCATGCAATTTGTTTTTGATCTCTTACTTCTTGTTTTACTTCTGATTCTAAAAGGTCTAATGACTCAGCAGTAGCTAGTTCATTTAAGATCAACCAATCACGCATTTGTTTATTACAATCCCAATTTCTTTCCCATTCTAAGCGCTCTGCAGATTTATATCTTTCGTGGCTTCCACTTGTTGAATGACCTTGAGGTTGTGTCACTTCTTTTACATGAAACACAACAGGCGTATGGGTTGTACGCGTATAAGCAACCCCTTCTTCAAAAGTTTCGCAGAGTGCCGCATAATCCCATCCATTCACTGTAAATATTTTGATGCCATTGGTGCCAGGTTTTTTTTCAAATCCAGCCAATGCTTCTGATATAGATCCTTTGGTTGTTTGCAATTCGGTTGGCACAGAAATACCATACCCATCGTCGTATACAATCACTGCTAATGGTACTTGTAACACACCTGCTGCATTAATAGTTTCCCAAAAATGTCCTTCGGATGTACTTGCATCACCAATGGTACAAAAACAAACTTCATTGCCTTGATTGGTTAAACCATCAAAAGCAGCCTCTGGATTTGCATTTCTAAAAAACTTAGATGCAAAAGCCAATCCCAAACCCCTTACCATTTGCCCTGCTGTAGGAGCGATATCTGCAGATACATTGTAACTATTTGCAAGTGGTAACCAGTCCCCTTTTTCATTGACAAAAGGTGTACTAAAATGCGAGTTCATATTTCGACCACCACTGTATGGATCGTTCTCGACGTCTGCATACAATTGTGCAAAATAATCTGGCACATTAGAAGTGCCTAACGCAAACATTAAAGTTTGGTCGCGATAATAACCACTTCGAAAATCACCTTTTTGGAAAAATTTTGCAAGTGCCACTTGTGCGATTTCTTTGCCATCGCCAAAGATGCCAAATTTGGCCTTCCCAGTCAATACTTCACGTCTACCTAATAAACTCACTTCTCTACTTGCAAGTGCAGTTCGGTAATCCTCTAAAACAGTTTTTTGAAATGCTTCGAATGATAGCATGTCCTGATTAGATATTGCTTCTAAGTTGGGTTCCATTTGACAAAAATAGGGGTCAAAATGCAATAAAAATCAAGAAAGATATAAAATCAGTTAATTACCGAAAATTCAATAATTTAGACCAGCATTTTACAAGGCCAAGCTTCAATTTAAAGGCGCTGGCTTCATTCATTACCAAAAAAAATAATACTACTATGAAGTACATTTTAACCCTAAGCTTTTCACTTGCCGCATTATTTTGTTCAGCTCAATCGGGCGTTAAATTTGACAAAGCTTCACATAATTTCGGGAAGATTGCTAAAGGGGTTCATAAGTCTGTTGTCTTTAATTATACCAATTCCGATGCGAAGCCTGCGGTGATAGAATTTGCCAATGCAGAATGCGGTTGCACCCAACCTGAATACGATCAAAAGCCCATTTTAAAAGGACAAAAAGGAAGTATCAAAATCACTTACACTGCGCCTGCTGTTGGTGCATTCAGAAAAAAAGTAAATGTCAAATTTGCTGGTCAAAAATTACCATTAGAATTGACCATTGAAGGCGAAGTCATTCAGAAGTAATTATCAAATCAATCTTAGATAGAATTTCAATTCTATTCAATGGATTATAAAAAAAATGCCCTCCGAAACCGGAGGGCATTTTCATATGCTTGATATCAATGATTAGTCGATATCCCAGAACAATTTAGTTGCAAAAATATCAATTGCACCTTGCGCAGTTACGTTAGCACCGTTAGAACCAAATTCAGTTCCAGGGTAGAAGAAACGTAAAGGACGCTTGTTAGGATCAGTTACTGTATTCATTTGAGGAATTACTGGAAGATTTGTTCTTCTGTATTCTGTCCATGATTCAAGACCAGCATAGTGCGTTAATGCAATCCACTTTTGAGTTGCAATTGCTTTTAACTTATCAGTAGATGCCGTAAAATCAGCATCTTGATTTCCGCTAGTTAACAATGCAGTTGCAGCAGCATCAGTTGAACCTACTAATTTGAAAGAGGCTTTCACACCTGCTTCGTAGTAAGATTGCGCTGTACCTGTAAAGTTCACTTCAGCACCAAAACGTTGCTTCGCTTCAGCCAATAAGAATTGAGCTTCAGTAGCTGTAAACAAAATATAAGGCGCATCAAATTTACCTTTTACAATGATAGCTGGACCAAGGTTAGAAGTAGATGGTGCAGTATAACCAGAAGAAACACCATAAGGTACTGCTTTGTAGTTAGCTATAACCTCTGCTTTCACACTTACACCTGGAGTTGATCCATTTTCACCACCAACAGCATACAATAAACGCTTAATTCTAAATGTATCTGCAGTAGCTACCATTTGATCAAACAAGTTTTTAGTCACTCTTGGGAAACGACCATAAGATTGAGCCGCACCTGCTGGAGAGTAACCAAAACGGTTGTATAAAGGATTTGTTTTGCCATCTGTTGCAATGTAACCTGGGTTAACACCAGCATCAGTTGTTAATACCCCATTTGCATCAGCAGCAATTTTATTCAATTCGGTCTTTACATAAGATTGTAAAGTAGTAACACGAGACTGGTGCATTAAAATACGCAACTTCATAGAGTTTGCTAATTTAATCCAGTTAGTTGTATTACCCTTAAATACTACATCAGAAGAAGCATAAGCAGGATCAAAAGTAGAACCTTTGATATCAGCAATTGCTTGATCTAATAAAGTTACCAAATTCGTATAGATTGCTTTTTGGTCATCAAATTTAGGCGCTAATGCAGCTGTTCCTTTGAAAGCTTCTGTGTAAGGTGCATTACCATACATGTCTACAATGTATTGGAACAACATTGCTTTCATGATTTTTGCTGGACCTTTAAAATAAGGTTGTCCAGATGCAGCAGCATTGTCAATTACATATTGATAGTCTTGTGCGTTATCGTACATACCATCCCAGTAATTGAAATCGTTGTTTGTAATGTTATAAGAGAAGGTTGTTGCACTCAAAATATAAGAATTAGATTGAGTCCATTGACCTGCGAAATAGCTACCTGTCTCATTGGCAAGTACTAAGTTCTGTGTTGTTGTGTTCAGTGCACCAGTTAATACAAAACTAGGTGTAGCTGACGTAAGTTGGTTAGGATTGGTATTGATATCCAAGTAATCCTTTTTACAACCAACAAATGCCAAAACTGAAACCGCAACAAGTAAGTATGATTTAAGTTTCATATAATTTGTTTTAATCATTTTAATTTAATTTCTAGAATGTAAAGTTTACGTTGAAACCAAATTGACGTACTGGAGGTGTTTGTAATGATGTATTAATACCAATACCGTTACCTGTCGTAAAGCTAAACTCCGGATCTGTAAAGAAGTTTTTGCTATCAATTAATGTAAATAAGTTTCTACCATAAACTGAAACATTAGCTCCACTGAAAATCTTTGTTTTAGCAACTAAAGCAGTTGGAAGACTATAAGAAAGATTTACATCTCTCAATTTGATAAACCAAGCTTTGTTTACAAAGTTCTCAGCAATAAAACGATAGTTGTCTACCCATAAGCTATATTCAGCTTCACGAACATTCAAGCTAGTGTTAGGTGTTTCAACACCATTTACTAAGTAGTAAGAATTTTCGAATACATGAGGCGCTCTGTTTTCTGTCCACTTACCAGAACCAGTAAATGTCATATCACGACCGATACCAGAATACATTACGTTTCCACCACGATACTCTAAGTTCATAGATAAGTTCCAGTTTTTGTAACCTAACTTAGAACTAAATCCAGCCATATGCTTCGCCAAAGTACTACCTCTGTCTACCATTGCAGTATTTTGCAAAGGATATCCAGTGGTTGGATCTACTCTTCTAGCACCAGTTGCGCTATAGTAGTAACCTGTAGATTTCAATAATGGGAAGCTCTTACCCACTTCTACGTTCGTAGATGCATAAGAGTAACCACTCATAGTGAATTGACTAATTCCAGGATATAAGCTTACAACTTTGTTGTCGTTGAATGAATATCTAAGACCTAAATCCCATTTCAAAGCACCTTTTCTGATCACTTGTACTTTTAAATCTCCTTCATAACCCCAGTTCTTTGTTTCACCAACATTGATTAACAAGTTACTGAAACCTGTCGTGTTAGGCACTTTTACAGTGATAACTTGGCCTTTAGATTGAGAGCTATAAGCGGTTAATTCTAAATTAACTCTGTTGTTAAACATAGATAACTCAGTACCTGCCTCATAAGAAGTTACAAACTCAGGCTTTAATCCAACATCAGGTAAAGTATTACCCACTGTTAAACCCACTGTATTTCCGTAAGGGAAACCAGAAGCGTTAGGATAGTTTAAATCTAAACCATATAAAGTCATGTTGTCATTACCATTCTTATTGTAAGACAAACGTACTTTCGCATCATTCAATACCCAGCTTTTGATTTGTGGGAAAGCTTCAGTCGCTTGGAAAGCTAAAGACAATCCATAATAAGGGAATGCATATAAGCTTAACTCACGATCTGCTTTGTAGAAACGAGAAGAATAATCATATCTGAAGATTCCTTCTAAAGTCAAATAGTTATTAAATGAAGATGTTAAATCTGCATAGTAACCAAATTTTCTTTCAGTTGAATTGTATTCAGAACCCGTTAATTCACCTTGTCTATTAGATACGTTATACACTTCTGGTACAACTACTGAACTAGATCCAAGAGAAATTTCTTTTGTTTTTCTTTGATAAGTAGAGTAACCTAAAACTAATTTGTTAGAAAACTTACCGAAATCCTTGTTCATTTGAGCTTGGAATTCGTTGTTCAATACATTCTCAGTTTTAGAATAATCACTTACAGCACCTAAGATATCTGTACCTGCACGGTCAATACCATCATAATCATTTGCCCAATCCCAAGGAGCTGGAACATATGCTGAGTTTTTAGCCCAATCAGAATAGATGAATTTACCTGTCCAAGATTTTTGAATTCTTGAGTTGTTCATGATACCAGCACGCTCCATAAAGTTCAACCAACTTGTTGCTTTGTAGTTTAATTCAATAGCACCAGAGATGTTTGCATCTTGGTATGAAGTGCGGTAGTTATCAGCAGAGAAATAAGGGTTTTGGTAATAGTCATTGTAATATCCATTAGGATTTGCAAATTCATCTGTTTTCCAATTTCTCATTCTAGCTACTGGAATATTTGCAGCAGTGTTCATGATATTGTAATAGAAGTCAGAAGTCGTTCTATCATATTTTGCTTGAGAATAAGATGCGTTATAACCTACAGTCAACTTATTGTAAGTCTTTGTAGCTGATAAACGAATACCTGTTCTTTCGCTCTTATCACCAGGAACAATACCATTGATTTTTTGATTTTCAGCAGATAAGTAGAAAGTACTATTTTCATCTCCACCTTGGAAGCTCACTTGATTGTTGCTAGAAACACCCATATCAAATGAATTTCTTCTTGCATTCTTTAATGCTGCATAAGGAAGAATTAATTTACCTCCTGATTCTGTTACACGACCAACAATACGATCTTTACCATCAAATGGATCACCAAATTGTTGGTTTTCAAATGGTCTCCAGTTATCCGCCATTCTAGCTAAATAATCTGTTTTGTATCCTGCACCACCATATGATGTTGCATAGTGAGATCCAGAACCGTATTGATCTTGGAACTGAGGTAAGAAGCTAATTTGCTCAAAGTTAGTAGCATTAGAATAAGTGACTTTCAACTTACCTTTTGCACCTTTTTTAGTCGTGATAATCATTGCACCATTCACACCCGCAGAACCATACAAAGCAGCCGCTTGACCACCTTTTAAGATTGTTACGTTTTCGATGTCATTTGGGTTAATTAAAGACAAAACTGTAGAGGTAGTTTGCATACCATCTAATACAATCAAGGCTTCGTTGTTACCAGTTAAAGAACGGTAACCACGTAATACGATTTTCACTTGAGGATCAACACTATTGTTAACGTTATACACTGCTAAACCAGACACTTTACCAGAAAGTGCTTGTGCTAATTGTGGAGAACGTCCAACGTTGATTTCATCAGTTGAAACTTTTGCGTAAGCGTATCCAATTTCCTTAGATTTTTTACGGATACCTTGCGCAGTGACAACTACATTATCTAGTTCGCTTGCTTCGCTAACTAAAATTACATTCACTACGGTAGATTTTGCAGACATTTCTGTGCTTTTAAAACCTACTGCACTAACTTGTAATACTGCAGTGGCACTTGCATTCATTTTGAATGCGCCATTTTCATCAGCAACAACGGCTGAATTTTGGCCCTTAACTTTTACTGTTGCGCTAGCAACAGCTCTACCCTTTTCGTCTTTTACCGTTCCGGTAATTGGACGAACCTGAGCATTAGCTGTTATAATACTACACAAAACAGCTAAGAAAAGAGATGATACAATTTTCTTCATATGTTTTTTGTTTTACTTAAGACGTTAAGGTACGAAAAAATCTTAAACATCGTTAACATAAGCTTAACATTTAGTATAGTTTCCTAGAATTTTTTAAATTAACATAGTAAAATGATGCTTTTAAATATTTTACACATTAAACTAATTTAATATTTAAATAGAAATTATGCATAAGTTTCCACTAAAATGGACATAAAAAAGGAGGATCTCGTTGAAATCCTCCTTTTTATCACCATCTGGCCTGATATTCTTATCCCCAATGGATCAACTACCTCTTGATCCGCCTGTTTTGATTGGTTTTTTACTTGCACCAGAAGATTTGGTGCTTGCTTTTGCGATAAATTTTGAACTACCCCCTGCTTGCACATTGGTTTTTGTGCTAGAGGCTGTTTTTTTATCGGCTACTTTTTTATTAATTGCGAATCCCATATTTGATGTATTAGATCCAAAAATAGCATTAATATTTTATTTAGCCATTTAAAGGAATGAATCAGGCTTTACTTTTGACCAATTCATAAGACGCCTTAATTAAGTCTTGCACCAGGGATGGACTAAGTCTAGCATTTAAAACCAATGTGTTCCAATGTTTTTTATTCATGTGGTATCCTGGCAGTATATTGTCTGGATACGATTCTCTTAATTCTATGGATTCCTCTGGGTCTGTCTTGACATTGATTTTTGGGGGGATATCATTTAAGGAAATTAATAAGAACATTTTTCCTTTGATCTTATACACTAAATTTTCTGGGCCAAAAGGCTGGCATTCTTCGACATCGTCAAAGCTTAAACAATAATCTCTTACCCATTCTACATGCATCTTTCAATCATTTATGGATTCGAAAAATTAAATTCTTAACAGCCCTGCTTTATGCAAAGTATTGATTGGTTTATTATCCCAAAATAAATCAAAGTCTTCCAAACCAACAGCTTTATAACTTGCTTTGATATCCGCCAAAGCCATACCAGTAGACGCATCCACATGGATGGTTGACAATAATTGCAGCAACCATTTTCCTTTATCAGGATCTACATGAATTGAAATAGTATTTTTATTGGTTTCAAAACTTAGGTTCATTTCTTCCCATTTACTCCCCTTTTTTGTGCGAGATACAATGGTTGAACTTGGCATTAACCCTGTCCAAATAGCTTTGTAATTATTTGATCCAATCTCGACCGCATCTAATTGTGTTTGAATATAATTTGGTGCAATACTTGTTTTTGGAATTTTAAATTCAAACCATTTTTGCAAAGGGAATTCAAAGCAAGCACCATGCATATAATTAAGGATGGCTTTTTTTAAACCATAGCCAAATATTTCATGGTTGGCACCAGAAGGATCGATATGTGCAATATCATTATTTGCAAAACTGCCTAAAGTTGCTGATACTTTTTTGACTTTATAATCTTCTGGCGCCAATCCCACTGGGCTATGTGCCGTCATGGTAAATAAATGCCAGAAGGCAGATTTTAAAACACCTGTTTCAAATAATTGACGCACCATTTCTAACGAGTCTACTGTTTCTTGTACTGTTTGCGTAGGGAATCCATACATTAAATACGCATGTACCATGATTCCGGCGTCATTAAAATGTTGACTCACTTTTGCGACCTGTGCCACCGTAATGCCTTTTTGTATCAATTCAAGTAATCTATCAGATGCGACTTCTAATCCTCCACTCACTGCAATACATCCAGAAGCTTTTAATAAAAGACATAGATCCTGCGTAAAGCTTTTTTCAAAACGCACATTGGCCCACCAACTTACCACGAGTTTGCGTTTTATAATTTCAATGGCCAATGCTTTCATCAACGCAGGTGGCGCAGCTTCATCTACAAAATGAAAACCATTTTGACCCGTTTGAGCAATCATTGTTTCCATCCTATCCGCCAATAAGCTTGCTGTAGCTGGCTCATAGGTTTTGATATAATCTAAGGAGATGTCACAAAAAGTACATTTGCCCCAATAACATCCGTGCGCCATGGTTAATTTATTCCATCTTCCATCGCTCCATAAACTATGCATAGGATTCACCAACTCAATCACAGAAATATATTGATCCAACCATAAACCTTCATAGTCTGGGGTTCCTAATTGATGTTGTTTATAGTCCGGATAAATTGATTCGTTAATATAAGTGACCACCCCATTCAATAAAGTGAAACAACGTTTTAAATCGTGTAGTTCTTTTTTCCCATCAATATGATCTATCAATAATTCAAGCGGCGTTTCCCCATCATCCAAAGTAATAAAATCATAAAATTCAAATACCCTTGCATCCGACAAAGAACGCAGTTCGGTATTCGCAAAGCCACCACCCATGGCCACTTTGATAGAGGGATGATGTTGCTTAATCCACTGACCGCATCTTAACGACGTATACAAATTACCAGGAAAAGGCACGGATATGCAAACCAATTTAGGTTGCACTTTTTGAATGTGCTGTTCTAAAATGTCTAATAAAACAATATCTAAATACGTTGGTGGCGCATTTAAAGCGGCATACAATTCATCAAATGTATTGGCTGACCTGCCCAAACTTTCGGCGTAACGGCTAAATCCAAAATGAGGATCAATGGTTTCTTTAATTAAATTACCCAAATCCTCTAAATACATGGTGGCAATATGCTTCGCCTTATCTTGTTTACCCATGGCCCCAAATGCCCATTCTAAATCATCCATTTGATCAAATGCATCCGCTTCTGGTAAAAATGTACGGGAACAAATTAAATGTGCAATGGTATCCAACTTGCCTTGTAAGAATAAAATAACTTGGTCAATGGTATTGATATAATTATTTTGAAGTGCGAGGATACGTTGACAGTTTGGATTGAGTTCCCATTCCTTTGATGCAATGTCTTTGAATAATTTTGTTAAGCCTGCTTTATTAAAAACAGCTAAAGTCACTTCTATACCTAGGTCTGCTTGTATGCTTGGAATACCTTTGGTGTTCAAAAATCCTTTGATATAAGCCGTTGCTGGATAAGGGGTATTTAACTGTGTAAAAGGGGGTGTAATTAAAAATACGGGCGCTTGCATTAGGCTATTTTACCTTGTTCATTTTTCTGATATCCACCATAAATACAAATATATGTTGGATATATAGGATAGAAAAATTAAAAAAGTATACTAGATTTTGAATTATCTGCATTTCATTAAAGATGACTTCCTACTTTGTATCATCATAACCAAATTTTTGATTCAAAGCAAATACCGCTTCAGCAGAAAAGTCATTTTTATGAATTAATTCAAGTTGTCCATTGATCAATCCTTTTTTGGTAGGTAATAATTTTGAATTATTCTCAAAAATAAAATTTGCCTCTGCTTGATCTGAAAAACCAATTGTATGAATGGCTGCAATGACATCCTCCATTTGACGAATCACAGATAAGATTTGATTTGGGATCCAAGATGTGATTGGTGTGCCTCCAGTCGCCATGGCATATTTGGTATTTGCCATGATATACTTTTGAACAAACTGCCAATGACCATTTCTAAAATGATAGATCTCTTCTAAAATTCCTAATAAATAACAAAGCCCTGTGACATCTTTATTTTCCACTAATTTACCCATCAAGCCTTTTGGATGCAAGGTTTTCATTGAATGCTCAAGGTCTTTGAAAAAGTCTTGCACGCAGGTTGGACGGTATAATCTAAGGTCTAGTAAATATTTTGTGAGTTCATTTTCTGGATAATAAAAGATCACCCCAGAAAAAATATCTTGCATTGGAATAATATCATCCTGTGCCCCTGTTTGGCCTCTAAAAGCTTTAGGCTCATCCCATACATTTTCATACATAACGCCATCACCAAATAATTCGGTATTACCTTTAACACCCATTATAAAAATTCTGAAATCATTGTATCGTTGCCATCTTGAAGCCTTCCACATCTCTTTTCTGCGCTCATTCATTTGCCTCATTGTGGCCCAATTCTTTTCTAGCAAATCTCCAACTAATTTAGCTCCTCCATCCAAGGCCTGAATGGTCTGCATCACAGTGCCCACTAAATTGGCCGAAAACCTGTTGATATCTACATGTAACATAATAAAACCAACCTCATCGGGTTGTCCGGAAAAACGGTTACACATAGTGATATTTTCCCAATTCAAATCACCTGCTTCGTCTAACTTTTGATAATTACCTAATGAATAAGCATAATGATAATCTAGCCAAGCAAACACATTTAATTTATCAGCGACTTTACAAAAAGGCTGTGCAATATTTGCAGGTAAAAAATTTCTTGCTTTCCCATACTTCCCATCTTTCCTAAACTGTTGGAAAGAAGGCTCTAATAAATAAGCAGAAGCTAAAAAACTATAAGATCTAAATAAAGCTTGTAAAACAAAAATATCTTCCTCTTTTTCAACTGCTGTTACATGATTTTGAATTGCTAAAGTAGGCGCGACAATCCCATCTTCTGTATTTAAATACCCAAACTCAGTTTCATTTAATACCACAGGCATATTATCCAATACAGCTTGTAAGTCCGCATACATACTAGGCAATTTTACCATCGGCGCTTTTACTGGAAGAAAGCCATGTGCTGCACTCACATCAAAAAAGCCATCACTGTAATTAGATAAAATAGACATATTATATTGATTAAAATTGAATGTAACTGAAGCTCAAATTAAGATTTATTAATGAGTGTTATCTATTAGTTGGTTGGCGCAATAGGTCCTTTGCGCATTGCTTTTCCTTGGGTTGGCCAAAGTATCGGTTGTCCTGTTAGTTTATTGGTTCCTAAATCGACTTTATCTCTTGGGAAGGTTTCGTTGTCCTCACAAGCCATATATACCAACATAGCAGTAAGCATCGCATTGTTTTTTAAATCATCAAAAATGATTTTATCATAAGTATCTCTATTTGTATGCCATGTATAATTAAAATAAGACCAGTTTAATGCGCCTAGAGAAAAACCTGGTGCACCCACAGCGACAAAGGAAGCAAAGTCACTTCCACCACCACCCGGTGAACCAGGAAATGTGGTCTTAATTGAATCTTTCATACTACTTGGTACTGCAGCCAACCATCTTGTAATAAAATCACCTGCATATTTAAAACCTTGTCCAGAAATATTCACAATTCTACCTGTACCATTGTCCTGATTGAACAATGCTTGTAGCTTAGCAACAACTTCGGGATGATCTTCTACAAATGCTCTTGAACCGTTTAAGCCTTGCTCCTCACTACCCCAATGTCCTACTAAAATGGTACGCTTAGGATTTGGATAGACTAACTTTAAAATGCGCATCGCTTCCATCATTGTCAAAGTGCCTGTTCCATTATCTGTCGCACCTTGGCCAGCATCCCAAGAATCAAAATGCGCCGAAAGCATCACATACTCATCCGGCTTTTCTGTGCCTTTAATTTCGGCAATGGTATTGAAATTTGGCACAGTCCCTAAATCTTTAGAATCGGTTTGAATGCTAATGATAGGATTGTCTCCAGCCTCTGCTAAGCGATATAAGGTTCCATAATCTTCCAAAGCGATATCCACCGTTGGAATTTTTGAAGTGTAGGCATTAAATATTTTATCTACGCCAAAGCCGTTGGACCAGTTATTGGTCAAGATGCCTAAAGCACCAGCATTCTCTAAAACAATTGGAAGCATTCTAGATGAATGCCCTGTTTTACTGATGCGTTTACGCCAAGCATCTGTTAATTCTGTGCGTTCTTTCTTTAATTTATCAAAAGACTCCTTCGTCGCAAATTGTTGCCAGTTATCATCGGGTCTTCCAGTTGGTTGATTCATAGAAATCATCACAAACTTCCCTTTCACATTTGGTAACCAATTGACAAATGCCAATGAATCTGCTACATCGGGTAGGATAATAATTTCTGCTTTAACTGCTTTGCCTTTTGTAGACGGGCTCCAAGACAACTGGGTGCCCTCTAAACTTTTGACTCTTGGAGAAAGCATATCAATATGGGTAATACCGCGCTCCCATCCTTTCCATTCGCCCCACTGTTCGTTGCGCGCAGCAATGCCCCAACCGGTATATTTATCCACCGCCCATTCATTGGCTTTTTTCATTTGTGGGGTGCCTACTAGTCTTGGCCCAATGCCATCCAATAACTCATGCGCCAACGTTTGTAGTTGAGAATTCTTAGTTTCTTCCTGTACTATTTTTTCAATGACAGATTGTGCAGCAACTTGATTGGCTGTAAAAATACAGACAAGCATAAAAAACTTTGTTACACATCCCGTATAACTAAAGTGTAATTTTTGGATTGTTCTCATATAGCTAAATATAATAAAATAAAGAAATTAATTGATGATTAGTGATGTAAAACTTATTTAGAAAGATAGACGACACCTTCTTTCATCACAAATTTTACTTTTTTCATGTCTGATATGTTTTTACTTGGATCACCATCCACCACGATCACATCGGCGATATAACCAGGCTTAATAAAACCTAAACTATCCTCGAGATGAAAAGCCCTTGCATTGACACTAGTAGCTGCTTTTAAAGCATCCATAATAGGCAAGCCATACTCTACCATCAATTCCATCTCTAAAGCATTGTCTCCATGTGGAAAGACCCCAACGTCTCCACCCATTCCAATGGCAACACCAGATGCAATTGCCTCCTTAAAACTTTTTCTTTTATTTACAATATTGCTAGGCGCATCCGTCACTCCTTTTTTCCATCCACGATATTGTGAAATCATATCTACGGCTGCGATGGTTGGCATATACGTCACATTGTGTTCTTTCATCAACTTGCCTAATTCTAGATCTACAAAATCTCCGTGCTCAATTGTTTCAGCACCAGCCAATACTGCACGTCGTATGGCTTCTTTAGATTTTGCATGGCATACCATCACCCTTCCACTGCTTCTTGTGACTTCGTTGATAAGTTTCAATTCGTCTAGTGTAAATGAAGGACGATCGTCTCCGTTTAGTCCCCATCGATAATCAGCATAGACTTTAATAAAATCGGCTCCTTTGCCAATCTGATCTCTTACCACCCTAATTAAATCATTCCCGTCCGCAGGTTCAGCACCTAGCATAATTTGCTGATCGGTGTCATAGCCTTTGGGACCATAAGAACCTGTTGAAACTATTGCCCTTCCTGCAACCATCAATCTGGGCCCAATCACAATACCTTCGTTGATTGCTTTTTTAAGTGACACATCAGCATAGCCTGCACCTTCTGTCCCTAAATCTCTTGCAGTTGTAAAACCAGCCAATAAAGTATTTTTTGCGTGGACAGTCGCACGGATTGTTCTGTAAGCATCGGATTCTTTTAAAACCTGCGTATCCCAATCAGTAATATTATAAGGATATAACATGAGATGGGAATGCCCTTCAATTAATCCAGGCATAATGGTTGCATTAGGATAATTGATTTTGACTGCCCCATCTGGTATATTGACTTGTTGGATTGGACCAGCACGAACGATTTTATTGTTGTCTATGATTAATGCCCAATCTTGATGCATCAGTTCCCCATCAAATAAACGAGGTGCAGTGATGTAGTATTTAGTTTGAGCGGTTAACTTGAAACCAAAAATTAAAATAATAGCAAAGGTGGTAAAATACTTGAAGTACTTAATTTTAAAATTCATACAAATCATTTTTATTCAATATCTAATTTATTGATCAAATTGTTTGTATTAAGATACTTAATTTAACGCATTTTTGGATTTATTTATAATCCTCTCTACTTGAAAATGCAGTTAAAATAAATAATGTACCTAAAATGATAATGGACATGGTAACTAATTTGTAATTAGACCATTCGTAGAGCAATAAGTTTAATGCTCCATTTTAGTTTGAACAAAACTTTTGTAGGAAACAAATTCTCCGTGTTTTTTTAAATCTACAATCAAACGGTTTAATTGATCAAATAAGCTTGATTGACAGCCTTTTATGGTATAATTAGGAAGTCCAAATGAAGTGATATCCACAAATTCCCAGGGATGAAAGTATAAGCTCAAAAAACCTTCTGTTTTTAAGGCATGTAAGGCTAATGCTAGGTATAACTGGTATGGAAAGTTTTTAAAACTTAGCCAAAATAGAGGTATTCGACAAAAAGTACTCACCGAAGCTGGCACACGATTCAAACCATCCTCCTTGTAAAAAGTAGTAGGCATATGTAAATTATTATACCTGCCAGGTAACCAAGTTGGGTTGATGGAAGCATCATAGGTATAGCCTGCATGGATGATATCCCTAACAGGCACTTGTTTCATACGAGGCATCCTTAATCCCACCACTTCCTTTTGTATGATTTCTGATAACCTTTGTCGAGCACTTAGTAAATCCTTTTCTGTATAAGATGAATGGTAAAAAGTATGAGAAGCGATTTCGTGTTGTTGTGCTAATTGTTGTATTGTATCAGGATAATGATTTGCGAAATTGGCAGTTGTAAATAAGGTAGTTTGAATAGATGGATCCGCTAATACAGGCATTAATTTATCCAATCCTAATTTTCCAATTTCCATTTGCTTTTCGGGTGTAATATTGAACCCGTATTCCAAAGGCATATCAAACTCCTCCACATCAAAACTCAATAAAATTTTAGGAATCATAAATTAGATTCTTTGATAATATAGTGAGGTCTATTTTTACTTTGAACAAACAACTTACTTAGGTATATGCCAATGATGCCCAAAATCATAAGATTTAATCCACCAAAAAAAGCAATAGTAGCAATCACTGAGGCCCAACCTTGCACTTCTGTATTGGTAAATAGTGCGTACAAAATATAAGGGACATACATCACAGATAAGAATGAAAATAACAATCCCAAATAAGCTGCAAAATACAAAGGCTTAACACTAAAAGAAGTAAAGCCTTTCAATCCAAAACTGATCATTTTTTTGTAGGTATACTTAGTTTGACCATGCAATCTTTTTGCAGGTTGATAAACTATGCTGATTTGTTTGAACCCCATCCATTTAATTAAACCTCGATAAAAAGGATCAAACTCATTGAAAGATTTTAATTGCTGGATGGCATTGCCGCTAATAAGTCTAAAATCTGCTGATCCTTGTTCAAGAGTGATATCTGATAATTTATTTAGAAAATTATAAAATAAATTGGAGGTCTTTTTTTTAAGAAAGCTTGAGGTATTATTTTCTGCACGATTGGTTCTCACAATATCATAGCCTAGCTCATACTGTTTCAACATTTCATTGATCAAAGAAGGTGGATGTTGCAAATCACAATCCATCATGATAATGACGTCTGCGTTTGATGCATCTAATCCAGCCTTGATTGCATTTTGATGTCCAAAATTTCTTGATAGTTCAATGTATTTGACTGAATGATCCTCTTTTGCCAAATTTTTTATTTGGTTGAGTGTTTCATCTGTACTGCCATCATCTACAAATAATATGCAATAATCATATGTTGTAACCGCTAATGCTTCCTTGATTTCATTGTAAATAGGTATGATATTCCCATATTCATTATGTGCGGGCAGAATGATTTCAAGGGTGGTTTTCATTGGAGCTAATTTGATCAAATTTAGCGAAAATTAATTGAAAACTAATAATGAGCCAACTTACAAAACATGGAACTGCTTTAAGGGAGTACTTCACTACAAAATTGTCACGTAAATATTTAGGAAATAGATCGGTTGGAGAAAATACAGTGAATATTAACACAAATAAGAGTAAAAAATATAACCACCTATTAGGCCTTGGTGCGGCTAAAACGTACCAAATACCAAAACCTGAAACCGCAATTACATAAGTTGGCGATTCTGCAGATGTGCTAAAAATGACCAAACCAATTAGTAATTGCGCTAGATAAGTCAATTGAAATTTAACATGATTCCAATTTGAAAAACGATAAATAGGCAATAGCATTAAAATACCTGCAGGTATAGTAGAATAAAAATTAGGAATATTGTAAAATCCGGTGACCCTTTTTATAAATCCCATTGCAGAAATATCTGTCATACCACTACTTTGATAAGAATTTATGTTCTCTATATTTTTTTCTTGTAAAGAATGATACCAATCAAAATAAGATTGAATGACATATTCGGGGCTTGAAATAAACATAGGTAAGCAAAAAAATACAATTGCCCATAAGACTAAATAGCCAATTAGTTTTTTATAATCTTTTGTAAAAAATATAAATGGCAGTCCTACAATTCCATACAGTTTCACGAATGTGCCAGCAACAATAAGCATCGCCGCTAATCCTAACTTGCCTTCTTTTACAAATACATAGGTAAGGATAATCCAACTACATAGCATGGGATTAAACTGCAAATTTTGAATCGATGTCAGCGTTTCAATTAAACTAATTAATAGTATGATATTTTTACCCCAATTTGTAATTGGTAATTTATGCACTGCATAAAATAATATCCAAACGTTCAACATGGCCCATAATGTAGCTCCTATAAAAGTAGGCAGCAAGGCAAATGGGGCTATTAATATGCTAAATAATGGACCGTAATGGTTTTTGTCAAAATATTCAGCTGGATAAGTACTATATAAATTTTGTTGATGGACTGAATGCCAAAAAACATTTTTAAAAATCAAATAATTATTGATTTCAGAATCCCCCCCTCTTAGTAATAAAATCACACCAATAAATGGCACTAAGAACCAAAAAATGGTTACAAAATTGGGGGTTCTACTAAAAGAAAAATAATATTTTGCTGACTTTTGCATTTAAAAATCAAAGATACCATTTTAAAAAAATAGTAAAGGGATTTAGATGAAAGAATTATATATTATTAATAAATTGATTATCAGTAATATATAATTCTTTAAACCGATACTGAATTAGTTTACTTGGGCAGGTGGATAATTTTACCTGTTGTAATGCTTAAAAGGTGTATTTTAAATTTAATCCACCAAAAACCATTGCATTTCTGGGCGCTGGCAAATAGGCATCAGGTAACTGATTTGCAAAAACCATGATGTAATACTTAGTATTGGTGAGATTGGTTGCCCCAATATACATATCCGTACTAAAGTGATTGCTAATTTGTTTCTTAAATCCAATCTTACCATTCAATAAATTATAGCTAGTGGTAAAAAAATCGTTCAGGCCTGATATAGGTGTTTTGTCTTTGTAATTATAAGTAAGATTGGCATACAAACCACCATTCAATAGCATGTCAACACCTGCATTCACAGTCCATTTAGGAGCACCAGCAACTTGTTTGCCAGTGAAATCTTCAATTGAAGTCACTGACTTTTGAATCGTAAAATTATTCGCATAAGTAAAGTCATTTTTAGTGAAGTTCACAAAAGGACTAAATACTTGAATGAACCCATTTTTTTGATTGATCATATTGTATTTGATCACACCTTCTACACCAAAATGTCTTTGTTGACCTCCATTCACTACATAAGAATACAAAGTGGTGGTTTTTGATGCAGGAGATACCACAGATATTGCTGTCATTTTATTGTCGTATACCGTATGGAAATATGCAAATTCATAGATTAACTTATTATCAAAAAGCTGGCCCTTTGTTCCAAATTCCATTTGAGATCCAACTTCTGGAATTAAAGTTTCATTCACTCTACCAGTGGCAGGCGTAGCAGGGGTGGTGACTGCTGGTGTTGATATATAAAAATAAGAACTCACAGGCGCCTTATATCCTTTGCTGTAAGCAGCATAAACAGAAATATGCTTATTGATGACTTTATTAATAGCAAGATGAGGGGACAACATGCCATTATAGGTTTTTTCAAACTTAGCTGGTCTGGTTGCCAATGCTGGATTAAATCTATCATTTAAAACAATATGCATATTACTAGTACCCAATCCTCCTGTAATAGAAATTTCTTTTGGCAAACTCAAAGTCCATTCTGTAAACAAAGAAGTAGTTGTGCTCACAGAATTTAAATCCGAAGTGGTTGCGTTCAATACCCAGTATGGATTTACTAAATATTTCCAAGTGGTGCCTGTGTCTAATGGATTTTGTTTCATATTATACCCCACCACATGTGCGTCTTGTCTTTGGGACTCTATACCTGTTATACCAGATAGTTGCATATGGTCACCAAGATTCAACTTTACATCTAATGTGGACCTTAAGCCATAATTACCAGTTGCTTTTTCGGTCCACCCTCCTGCTGAGCTTGCATTGCTTGTGAAACTTGTTCCAAAAACAGTTGTATTGCTTGTTAAATGCTCGTTTAATTTAAAACTATTGTTCATCCCTGCTCTAAAAGTAATTACGTTGCTATGCCCATCTCTTTTGATGTAATCGATATTTCCAGCATAGTCATCATTTTCATATTGCGTTATCGTTAATTCACCGGCTCTTTGATCATAACTATTGCTGTATCCAAAATAGGTATTTACAGTATGTTTGTCCGAAGGCGTATACACATTAACAAGGTTTAAATAATCTTTTCTGGATGCACTATGAATGGTGAATCCTTCTACTTCCTGGTGTCCATAATTTACAAGCAAAGAAGCATTATTAGATGCTGTTTGAAAAGTACTCGTGTTTCTTCTTAAACCATAATTACCAGAAATGAATTCTTGACTTAAACTTGTTTTACCTTTTTCTGGTTGAACTGTTTTTAAATGCACTACCCCTGCTATTGCCAAGCCATATAAAGCACCAGCTGGCCCTTTAACCACTTCTGCTGAAGCAATGGAACCAAAATCAATATCATCCATTGTAGTAATACCTTCTGCATCGGTGACAGGAATGCCATTTAAATAGACTTTTGAACCTTGCCCATCAAAATTACTACTAGCTCCATTTCTGCCCCTCACACCATTGCCATAACCTCTTATATTAAATTGCTGTCCTCCACCAATAGATCTTCTTGCCATTTGAACGCCTGGCACATTGGTTTGTATTGCATCATCAAAAAATAATCCTGAGGCCCTTTTAATATCTGTTTGGTTTAAATTAGTGATTGACACTGGTTGATACAATAAGGTTTTATTATTATTGGTAGAATTGGTTACTTCTACATCTGTTAAAGTAAGTACGGTTGGTTGTAGATAAATGACCAAATCAACTTTACAAGTTGCATTCATTTCTAAAACAGTCTCATAACCAACATGACTAATTTTAATCACATCTTTAGGATTACATATATAAGTAAATTCACCAAATTGATTGGTTACTACTTTTTTATCGCCAATAGTAACTGTTGCATCAACGATTGGTTTTTTTGAAAAAACATCTACCACTTTCACTTTCGAATTGGCCTGACCCATTGCATTGGTTAAAATAAACAATGCACCAATCAAGCTTATAAAATACTTCATTCATAAGATTTTTAAAATAAATAGAAATGCCATTTAATGAAACTATTAAATGGTTGATAAAATTGGACTGAAAATTTACACGAGGTCTTTTGGAGGAGGTGCATCCATGCTTAGATGGATATTTTGAAAAGAAATAGCCTGGTATTTAAAATTACCAGAAAGCAGAATTGCTGGCATCTCTCCCTCAATAGAATGGGTTAAAATACATTCAAGCGTACTATACTTTAAAGCTAATTTCCCACTATTTTTTTGATGTGCATTTGTTTTATCAGAATGGATCCATTGGTTGTAAACATCTAATAAATTACTTTCTTTACTATCATTAATACAATAATAAATTGTTTTTTGTCCTTGAACTTCTTTTTTGACAACATCATACATTTGTCCATTCAGTTCAAATTCTTGGTCTTTTTCTTCCCAACTCATGGATGTATTTTCTGCAATTGCTTCAATAACACCTTGAAAATTATTTGTCTTAATATTTTCCTTAATAATTTTTTTAGCTTCCCATTTAGCCAATTCAAATACCAAATGATGCCCTAATTGACTTAGGACAAAAATGGATAATACAATGATGGCTGCAGCTTTCTTCAAAACCAATAAAATTTGCTACAAAATAGCTAAAATATGTTTAAAACTTACATTTTAGCCTGGGTTAAAATCTTATTTAGTTGATTGATTTCTATCGCTAATTCCGCTTTTAGCTCTTCAAAGACCTTATAAGACCCAGCAGTAGGTTTATAATCACCAGATTCAACTACACGCATTAAAGAAGCTAACTTATTATTTAATTTAATAGGGAAATTTAAAGGGTCTTGTGAGCTTTGATTGCGCACCTGATATAAATTTTCTTCTATTTGAGAAAGAGCGGCAATTAATGCAATAGAAGCTTTGGATAGTCCTTTCTTGCTTGCTTTTGCCTCCTCGTTTAGTTTTTCTTTGATGGCTCTTATTTGAATCACTGCATCGTTGGCTATAGTCACTTGATCTCTAATTTGTATCGCTAAATTAAATTTCTCTTGCATATCTGCAAGGCTTACATCCTTCACCCTTGGATCCATCTTAATTTCAAAATTTTCTGTCACCACTTGCGAGCCCGAAGTCATTCTTACTTGATAATTACCAGGCACTGCAGTAGGTCCTACATAGACAGGAGCGCTCCATAAAATCATCCCTTTAAAATAACTAGCAGATGGATATTTTAAGTCCCACTCAAATACATTTAAACCAGTTTTAATAGTCGGTGGTTTTGGTTTGCGATCTTCATCATCGCCATCCGCTTCCCCATTTTCCTTTTTAACTTTTGCAAGCTCCCCTATAAAAGTATTTACCAGTTTTCCGCCTGCATCTAAAATTTCAATTTTTAAATCTTTCTTAGTGGAATCTAAATAATAATGAAACACTGCTTTTTGTACCGACCTTACTGCATAATAAGGTTTAAATAAATGCAAGCCAGCTTGAATGCCTGCATCCTTAGTTCTAACTGGTGAAATATCGTCTAAAACATAAATAGACCTGCCATGCGTTCCAATCACTAAGTCTTTTTCTGTTACTTGTACATCTGATACTTGCACATCTGGTAAATTTAAACTTAAGGACGACCAGCTTGCACCATCGTTATAAGAAATCCAAATTCCATGTTCTGTTCCTGCATACAATAAACCTGCGCGCGTAATATCTTCTCTTACCGCATGCACGTAATCATCCGAACGAATGCCAGAAATTATTTTTGTCCATGTTTTTCCAAAATCATTGGTCTTCCAAATATAAGGAGTACGGTCATCCATTTGATAACGCTTGGCTGCAATATAAGCTGTACCTGCATTAAAATGAGAAGCCTCTATAATACTTACACGTGTATTCTTAGGCATATCTTTTGGTGTAATATTATCCCAATGCTTACCACCATCTTTAGTGATATGAACAAGTCCATCATCAGATCCTGCCCAAATAATATTCACATCCTGATAAGAAGGTGCTAATGCAAATACGGTTCCGTAAATTTCAGGGCCATTCATATCTCTTGTGATTACACCACCACTTACACCTAATGTGGTTGAATCGTTATACGTTAAGTCTGGACTAATTTTTTCCCAACTCTGCCCTTCGTTCGTTGTTTTCCAAACATGCTGAGAACAAGTAAATAAAACATTCGGATCGACTGGTGAAAAAACAATTGGATAGGTCCACTGCCATCTTTCTGGTAAGGTCTTCGCTTCTTCTCCAGAAAAGAATCTTGGATATACTTGTACATCTCTTACTTGACCCGTCATTCTATTAATGCGCGTTAATAAAGCACCTTGACTACCTGCATAAAATATATCTGGGTTCTTTGGATCCTGCGTAATGTAACCGCTCTCTCCTCCACCAACTTCATAAGCAAATCCCATTCCTGGCTTAGTTGAATTACTCCTTACTGCTCTATGTCTATAATCTTCACTCGGTAAAGCAATCGTTGTATTGTCTTGCTGTGCACCGGCTACTTGATAAGGGAAATCATTTGTGACTGTGATATGGTATAATTGTGCCGTCGGAAAATCCTCGTCTGTCCAGGTTAAACCGCCATTCACAGAAACAGCTCCACCACCATCATTGGCAGTAGCTAAGCGTGTTGGGTCGGTTGGATCAATCCATAGATCATGGTTATCGCCATGCGGCACTTTGATTTCTGTTTTAAAAGTAACACCGCCATCCGTTGATTTATAAAAATTGACATTCAAACCATACACTGTGTTCTTATCTTTTGGATCGGCCACAATACGTGAATAATAAAATGCACGTTGACGCAATTTTCTTTCGTTGTTCACCAATTTCCAATTCGCTCCTCCATCATCCGAACGATATAGTCCACCCTCTGGTGATTCTACAATTGCCCAAACACGATTGCCATCTGCTGGAGAGACTGCTACGCCTACTTTTCCTACGACTGCAGGCATGCCTGGGTTTTTTGAAATCACTTTCCAACTAGCACCACCGTCTATCGATTTATACAATGCAGAAGTGCCAACATCGGCCCACATTTTATAAGGTGTTCTATACACCTCCCAAATACTAGCATAAATAATTTCTGGATTTTGCGGATCTATCACTAAATCTTCAGCACCTGCTTTGTCATTCACATATAAAACTTTATTCCAAGTTTTACCACCATCTGTGGTTTTAAAAACACCACGCTCTTCGTTAGGACCAAAAGCATGGCCCAATGCTGATACATAAACGATATCTGGATTGGTAGGATGAATTCTGACTCTTGAAATAGATTGTGTATTTTTTAATCCTATATTTTTCCAAGTCTTACCTGCATCGGTGGATTTATACACGCCATCACCTTGCATAATATTTCCTCTAAAAGCAGTTTCACCCGTACCGATATAAACAATGTCTGGATTTGATTCAGCCACAGCCACGGCGCCCACACTAGAACTCGTTAACTGACCATCGGTGACAGGTTTCCAATTCAAACCACCATCTGTGGTCTTCCATAAACCACCACCCACAGCGCCAAAATAATATTCTAATTTATGTTGACTACTACCTGCGATACCTAAAGACCTTCCCCCTCTGTTTGGACCAATATTTCTCCAGTTCATTCCTTTTAAAGTGGAATCACTGTTTTGAGCATAGCTGTAATGCATTGCAAAAGAAGCTAATAATAATAGAGTAATACGCGTTAATTGTTTCATAGGACAATGTTAAGAGTGTCCTGTAATTTACAATAAATTTTAAATAATTAATTGAATTGAATTGTCAAAACCGTCATCTAAAGATTTGACCCAATTTGAGGGCTATTCCACTCATTTAGAGTGAGATATCATTGGCTGTACTTATCGTTTGTACAATGGCAAGCCAGCCAAGTCTGAAACTTTTTCTGAGAGCTTTTCACCCTCTTTAGTGAAAGACCAAGTAAATAAGGCCTTTATAGGGTGATCTAACTTGATATTTTCTATTGCTTTAACGCCTAATCTTTGGGCAATTCCTTTCCCACGAAATTCTTCCAGTAATAAAGCCGAACATAAATAAATGGCTTCATATTTTGTATGGAGTGGGGTTAATTCATAGAGCTCCCTTTCCGATATTTCTTTATGAATGAAATGAGTCATTAAGTCCATTGTGGTAGGGATACACAAAATCCAACAGACAGGACCATTTCCGTCATCATACTCAGATATGGTATCGGGGTGGATGCGCTCTAAGTGCTCCATCACATTTTCGTTCACGTTTAGTTGATCAGGATCGGTGCGGCTAGAAAATACTTCATCCGACAATTCAATCATTCTTTCAAAGTTACTTTTGGACATGATTCAAATTTAAGTATTAAACTTTGTAGTTGGTGGTATTTGCATTGAAAACCATGAATGATTTGTTATTTTTGAGCAATCATAAATCATCATTCATCCTATTTAGCAACATTGGAATCCATAGACATCAAAAAAATAGATCGTACCTCCGCTGAAGCTTTAAGTAGTTTGGCTAAAAGTATTTATGTGCATCATTATGCACATTTATGGTTGCCAGGTGGAATAGATTGGTATATCAATGAATTCGCCTACCCAGTTTCAAAAATTACAAATGAAATTGACAATGAAAACTGTTTACATTATATAGTCTATATCTATGATAAGCCGGTGGGCTACTTGAAAATTAATATTGATGCCTCCATAGAAGGTGGCGATAAAAAAAAGGGTATAGAATTAGAGAGAATATATATCGATACCACAGCAGTGAACATGGGACTGGGAACTCAGTTAATGAATTTCGTTTTGGATATCGCTAAGTCCTATCAAAAAGAATACATCTTTTTAAAGGCCATGGATACTGCTCAATTGGCTTTGCAATTTTATGCTAAAATGGGCTACGAGAAAGTAGGCGCCTTTCGATTATCGGATACCACTTTTCATTTAATGAAAGAGGCATACAGGGGCATGTATATTTTGAAGAAGACAATTTAATTTAATACGCCCCGAAATCATCTGATTTTGACCATTTCAGAAGACACTTTCTTATCAAGGGATTATTTCAAATAATAAATTCCCTCCTGTCCCCAGCCTGGCTCATTAGAATTAAGATGCGCATTCCATAAAACTTCCTTTATAGTTAATACACCAGTATTGATATTCAATGAGACGAATTCAAAGGCTAATTTTTTTTCATCTTTAAGCGAGATTCTTCCCTTCATTGGACTATCTGTTCTAATACAAGTAAGATTGATATTTTTATTAGGGCCATTGTATTGGTAGTATTCTGTCCAATTTTCATGGCCATGAAAATACACTTTAATATTAGGATGTTTAATAATGAAGTCGGCAAATTCATTTTGTTCTATCGTCGTTTCGCCTTTTACATCTTTACCATCTTTGTATCTTTCCGGTACTAAATTTTCAAATTTATCTTCTTCATTGATATCATGTATGCCATTTGGGTTTTCAAAAAATCTAGGTTCAACATCTGGAATAGAATGGGCAAACAAAAATACCGGAGTTGTATTCGCAACAGTTTTTAAATCTTTTTCCATCCAAACCCTTTCTGCAGAATCAGGATAAAGGCTTAAAAAAATAAAGTGTACCCCTTTGATATCTCTTGAATAATGAATTCTTGTTAAGCTACTATCAAATGTACTTACTTGATTTCTTGGAAACATTAAATTATAGATACCCAACATAGATGCAGGATCCTTTTTAGGCTCCATAGGCCTGTGAAACCCAATAGCATTGCTCATGTCGTGGTTGCCTGGTACAATCAATAAATCCGATTTTGTTCCATTGGCTTTTTGCATATGATTGCTATCTATAAAAACCTCTTTAAACTGATTCCATGATTTAGTTGCAGTTTGTACACCATTCTCCATTCTGTTGGCAATATCACCCGTAATAATTAATGCATCCATCCCCCCAACAAGCTTTTGATTGGCTGAAATTTGATTCATTGCCTGTATCATGGCTTTGTTAATATCTACTGCTGGAACCTGTTGCTTTCCTCTAAACTCCTGTTTCGTCAATCCAAAATGCACATCAGAAGTAAAAATAAAATGAATCGTACTATCCTTTAATTGCGCGTTGGTAACTTCTGTTATAAATATGAATAACAAAGCTAAAGCAGCAAATGAAACATGTTTTTTGTTTATCATAGTAGCAATTTTAATCCTTTTTATTTTTAAACTATTTTTTTACTATTGATTGCCCTTAGTGTAAAGTAATTGAATAGCTATATTTAAAAAAGTGCCTTAAAAAAAAAATTTAAGGCACTTCGTATCATACATCTTATTTAGTAAATGCTAGTGTTGATTACCTCTACCATTGCTTTGGTAACAACCAATATCTTTTCCAGGGCCTGTAATTTCAGTAGCACCAAATCTTAAATCTTGAATTACATCCGCTCTAGGTGCAAATCCTGTAAAACCAGCGCCGATACAAGGAGAATTTGGCTTTAAAGCAAAATTATAAGTACCTACCACTGCAATATCTCTTAATTGTAAGCCAGCAGGTAAAGGCACAGGTGCGTTAATAAATTGAGGATTGTTAGCGCCCACTAATGATGCTGGAGCTGTGTAGAGAGAAAGAATTGGATCTCCTACTTTAAAATTAGCAGGTAAATAAGAAGAAGCTTTAGGAATATCTGTTTCCTGAGGTTGACTTATTGCATTACTTACGCCTAATCCAGTGATGAATTGACTAGCTACAGATACCGAGTCTGCATAATAAAAATTATAGCCATATCTTAAATTAGCTGTATCTGCAATTGGACCTGCAACCACTCTTAAACCAAATTTACAGTTTACAATTAAATTATTGTAAGCCATACCACCAGCACCTTCTTCAAAGTTAATTGAACCACCACGTCCAGCTGAAGATCTTCTGTATCCACAGTTAATCATAGTATTATTATAAATACGTACATTAGAACCAGGCTTACCTACTGCTACGTTGACATTAGAAACTTTTGGTCCGTTGGTAGCCATTCCAATACATAAATTATAAGCAAAGTCCCCAATGGTTCCAGCTTTAGCATTCATTGCTTCTCCACCTGTGTAACCACATTTTTCAAAAGTATTTCTCATCACATGAATCTTACCACCATTAATTCTAAAAGGATCATCAGTACTTCCATAAATCCAAGAATCTTCTAAAATAAAGCTTCCGTCAGGGTTCGCAAAATATACAGAATAAGGGCTAGTTCCTCCTGTAAAACTTTTCATAGCAGAGCTAATAGCTGCACCACCAAAATCAACATGGGTCCATTTTAAAACCATCAAAGGACATGTTGTTGCTCCAATGATGCCAGTCCATTTTCCTTTTAAAGCAGGATCGTTATCTGGATTAGAGCCTAATTGATCTGTTCTAGTAACTCCAGGATAAGTTAATGTAATAGGGGCTTCTTTTGTTCCAAGAGAAAGCAAGGTACCTTTCACACCCAAACCAACTGGTACACCCGCTGTTCCTGTAAAGTTTACTGTTACACCTGGCTCTATTACTAAAACATCACCAGCATTCACATAAATATCTCCGCTAACGGTATATGTTTTCCCGGCTAACATGGTTCCTTTAATTGCACCTGTTAATGGTGTAGATTCGCTGATAGGAGAAGCAGGTACAATTACCGCTTGCCATAAATTTTTTGTCTCTTCTGTTTTAGTACAAGAAAATAATCCTGTTACTAAAATCACTGCTAAATATGTAAACTTTTGTTTCATTGTAAATTGTTGTAAATTATTTATTAAAGTTTATAACGGATTCCAAATAAATAAGTAGTTCTGTAATAATCTTTTTGGATAATTATTTTATTGGCTGGATCTGTCTGTAATGATAATACTCTAGAGCCACTAGCACCCAAATAAGAGGCATAAGATTGATGTAATGTCAACTCTAATGGTGCATCAGTCAAATTGTTTATTTTTCCATAGAAAGAAAAATGTCTTCCAAATTTCTTTTCAAATGATAGGTCTAATTGAGTCGTAGGAGATTGCCAGTAATCTAAACCAGCATAAGGACTAATAAAACTAATACGCTCTCCTGTATAAACACCAGCTAATTGAACATCCAATCCAATTTTTGGATTTTTGTAGATCAATGATACATTGCCGATATTGTTTGACTGTCCTTGTAAAGGTCTAGTTTCAGAAACTCTTTTTGAAACAATTTGACCTGCAGTATTTCTGTAAGAGAAAATTAAACTATCATTTGTGATGCTAGACTTTGTGTAAGTGTAGTTAGCAGAAATACCAAATGAACCAAAGAATTTAGTAGCTACTAATTCCAATCCATAGTTCGTAGCCTTACCAATATTTACAGGTTGTAAGTATAAGCTATTAATATTCTTAGGTTTTACAGCTGAAATCTCGATTGGGTTTTGGATATCCTTGTAAAATCCTCCAATTAATAATTGGTCTGAACCTTTGCTATATAATTCATAACGTAAGTCTAAGTTGTCAGCAATCGTGTGCTTTAAGTTAATTGGGTCACCAACTTCTTTAAAAAATTCTCCATCAGCACCATCAGGAATTAACTCAGAAAAACCTGGTCTAGCAATCGCCCTGTAATAGGCAAAACGTAAATTTTGATTTGGCGTAATCGCAAATTTCATTTGTGCACTAGGTAACAGATCGGTATACTTAATATCACCAGACTTTGCTTCAACATCTTGAGTCAATAAAGTCTCATAGTGTTGGTTTGTATTTTCTGCTCTGATACCTCCTAATAATTCAAAACGGCTAGATAAGTTCCACTTTCCTTGCACATAGCCTGCAGAGATTTTTTCTTTAAACGTATAGTTATTACCATTCAAAGTAGGGCTACCATCACCTGTATTAAATTGGAATTGAGCATTATTAATATTCGTGTAAACAGAACCAAGGAATGGCTTTAAAGAATATGAAATATAATAGTTGTCTCTGTTTTTATCTCTGTATAATCCACCCACTTTTAATTCAATATCACGATTTAAAAAGCTTGTATTCTTTGTATAGTTTACATATGCAGAAAGGTCTTTATCGGTGTTACTAGTCCAGATTCTTGACATAGATTGCAATTTGTCTGCAGTTAAACTAGTTGCAACAATCGCATATTGGTGTGTAAATGAAGTCTGATCTGGTGTTTTGCTTTTAGCTTTAGAGTAAGCTAATGACCAATCTAATTTGTCAGTACTAGATACTTTATGTTCTCCTTTTAATGTGGTATTATTGATAGATTGGAAAATCCATTGACTTCTTTGACTATTATCAACAACAGAGTTTAAAGCTACCGTATCCCAAATAAATCTTGTTTGATAATCATCTAAATGTACGTAGGTATTGATGATTGAGATTTTATTATTTTTATTGATACGATAATCCACTTTTGCATTCACACCTCTTCTTACACTCTGAACAGAATATTTTCTTAATTGTAAATCAGAAAATAAAGGGATATTATTTAAACCTGGTTGAGAGTTAGGTAAGAAAAAATTGGAAGTGGTTCCTCTGTATATATTTTGATAGCTACTTGAAACTATAAAGCCCAATTTTTTGTCTTTTCCAAATCTATTCCCTACTGTAAAACCAAAAGTAGTGTTTACTGGATTAGACATTTTTGTATAATTCAAATGATTCACTGGTAAGTCATTTAAATTGGCTACATAACCTGCACCAAATCTTTGAGCAGGAGAAGAATGTAGCATTGTTGAATTATCAAACTTGCTGTAGGTTTGATCTGGGAAAGAAGTATTAAAACCACCAGCAATATTACCCTGAAGAATTAATTGGTCTGGAGCATCTTTCATGACTAAATTAATGGTACCACCAATTGCATCACCTTCTAAACTTGGTGTTAAACTTTTACCAACTTCTAATCTTTCTAATAATTCAGAAGGAAATAAATCTAAAGGAATAAAACGGTTTCTATTATCAGGACTAGGTATTTTGATACCATTCACCAAAGTATTGATGTATCTTTTCTCCATACCTCTAATAATAGGGTAACGCGCTTCACCAGAACCACTTTTTTCAATAGTCACACCGCTTACTCTTTGTAAAGCATTGGCTACAGTAATATCCGGTAATAATTGAATATTTTTAGCAGACAAAACATTGATAATAGGGTCTGCGATTTTCTCCAACCTTCTAATAGAATTATCATTGTCTTTGTTACTAGCACTTACAGTAACTGAATTTAAATTTGCACTTGTTGAACGTAAATTAATGTCCACAATCTTAGCTTCTGTGGCACTTACAAGTTGAATGTCTTTAGTTTCATTCAAATAACCAGTAAATGTAACTTTGATTGTATGCTTACCAACTCCTACATTCTTCAACTGAAAAGTACCATCTAACTTTACATAGGTAGATTGTTTATCGATCGTTACTGTTGCTCCCACTAAAGGCTCACCAGTATTTGCATCAAGCACTCTTCCTTTTACACCTTGTGCCAACACACTCAAAGTTGTAAATAATGAGAAAATTGAAAGCATAAAACATTTTTGCATAACATGTTTTGGACTCATAAGAACTATTTTAAATTTGAAATGTGAAATTAATGTTAATCGACCCTTTATTTCAAATCTAGAATTATCAAATAGTTAATTGATTGTTACCTAAATGTTATGTAAATGTTACTTAAATGTTTTTTAAATAGAAATGATCAAAATATTATACAAGAATATGATATAAAAATATGATTTATGGCCAAGCCTTAATTTATAAACACTTGACCCTAATACTCTGCATTAAATTTATTCTCTAGCATTTTATCTTTTAAAGCAGATTTGAATGAATAAGCTAGGGTAATCATAAATGCCCTTGTATCTGACTTTTGAGAACGATACACTGCAAATGTAGAGGTCTGTGTATTGTATCCACTTTTAAGCGTATTAAAAGCATCTACTACGATAAAATTTAGTTTAAAATTACTCTTACCTAATTTTTTTTGGAATCCTAAGTCTACATTGTACAATGCAAAAGACTCACCTTGGGGTGTTGTTTTTGGAGAGATGTAGTTGGCTATAATTTGAAATTTACTTGCATTATTAAAGGTAAAATTATTAATGACTTTACCACTCCAATTCGTGCCGCTATTTACGCCATCACTTATAATATTGCTCCCATTAATTTTTTGCTTAAAAATAGTTGCACTTAAGTTAAAGTCGTAAAAATGAAAAGGTTTACCAATTATCATGGACTCGATTCCGTAATTATCTGCATTACCAATGTTCATAGGTAAATTTAAAATAGCACCATTTTGTAATTGAGTGTAGAAGGATCTAATTGCATTTACAGAATGTCTAAAAAATAAGCTATTGGTAAAATTGAATGTAGATGTGCCATTATTGAATGATAACTCATACGCATCAATAATTTCAGGTTTTAAATTGGGATTTCCACTATGAGGGCTTAGAATATCAGTGATATCCACGAATGGATTCAATTGTCCTAAACCCGGCCTATTGATTCTTTTTCCATAACTAAGCTTCACAGTTTCTTTTTGATTAAAATTATAAGCTACATGTGCTGTTGGGAATAATTTTAAGTAATTGTTTGAAAAGCGCGTGCTTTGAGAAAGGGTCTCCCCGTTATTTGAAACATTTTCTGCCCTTATCCCAGTAGCATAATTCCAACTAGCATCCTTGCCTTTACCATTAGTTGTGTTATGGTATTGAAAATAAAGTGCTTGAACTTGTTCGTTGAAATTAAAAATATTACTAACAGCTGTATTGGTGATATAGATATCATTTATTTTATCGGCTGTAAGAAAGTCTGTTTTAATGGTTCTGAATAAACCTTTATAACCAGTTTCAATCACACCCATTGATGAGGTGGGGATGGTATAATCCAAAGTGGCATTGGTTATAACACCATCTTCATAATTATGTGTCAGCTGTGTTTGTTTTGCTCCTATTTGATTTCCATCCAAATTCAACGGTGTAGTAAATATATCCGTATTCTGACGTCCCTTTTCAATAGATGAACTCAGGCTTGCATTCAATGACTTTTCTGAGTTCTTATATGTTTTTACATAGTTTAGGGCAAATTCTCCTTCTTTTACTTTTTCATATTCATAAGAGTGTCTATCACTACTGCTCGAGAACCCAGTATTTTTATTAAATAGCTTGCTTATTAAATCTTCATTATTGTCTTGGCTCTCCAGATTCCCTAAGGCCTCAAAAGAAATCGTATTGTACTGATTGATGTTGTAGTCAAGATTCAATTTTAAGTTTTGTAGTTTTTCTACTCTTTCATCATTTCTCTTTTGACCAATCAAATAATTATCAATCAAATTATAATTGGTACGATTGCTTTCAATTTTTCTAGTTCTTCCAGCAAACCTGTTATCATAGCCAAAACCTAGATTCCATTTGCCCACTTTATTATTTAAAATAAACGAACTATTGACCCTACCTTTTGCTCCAACGCCTCCGCCAATGGCTACAGCTCCGTTGGTTCCAGATTGTTTGTTCTTTTTTAATTTAATATTAATGATACCACTTTCTGCATTGGCATCATATTTTGAAGATGCATTATTGATTATTTCTATGCTTTCTATTGAACTAGCAGCAATTTGATCGGTATTGGTAATGCCAGAATTTCTGCCGTTAATTAATATCAATGGTGTTTTTCCTCTCAAGGTGATGGCACCATCATTATCCACTGTAACAGTAGGCGTTGATTTAAGCAGATCGGTCGCTGTACCTCCAATTTGGGCAATATTATTAGCTGTATTTACAATAAAACCTTCGGTTGTTTTTTCAATCATTTTTTTCTGCGCGACAACAGTGACTTTGCTTAATTCACTTGCATCTTCAATTAAATTCAGATCCTTAAATAAAAGTAGCTTGTTAAGCGCATCGATCGTAGCTTTTTTTGAAATGGGCGAAAACCCAACCAGTTTTACTTTTAATAAGTATTTGCCTTCATTAAGATTGGTAAAACTAAACCTCCCCAAGCTATCGGTTGTTTCGTAAAAAAGTACTTTATTAGAATCTACTAAATTTGATATTGTAACGGTAGCGAATTCAACTGGCTTATTATTATTGACAATATTTCCAGTAATTTTTCCTTGAGCAAATAAGGAAATATTGAATCCCAATAGAAAAGTTAAAAATGTGATAAGTTTTTTCATGTTGTATATTTAAAACTAGCTAGTTCTTTAGCACAAAATTTACTAGTCAGTTTTAATGATTGAACATGACAGAAATTTTAATTACTGAATGCAGTTTGTACCCTTAAAGTTAATCAAAGATGGAGAATTAGTACATGAAAAAAAACGAATCCTTATTTCATGGATTTTATAAATTGAACCAACTCCTTAGGATAGTCAGTCTGAATTCCTGCTAAACCTAATATTAAGCCTTTTAGCCAATAGTTTTCGTCCTCAAATTTAGATTGCATATCAGCCCAAACGGGTACCCCCATTTCCTTTGCAGCGCGCACTGTCTCTTTTGTGTATTCGTTCCAATTTCCATCTAATATATCAATATTGTTTCGGGATAAATATTGTACCATAGCCAAACTGTCATTTACTTTGCTGTTTAAGCTAAGAATTAAAGGCATTTTAGGCGCCCATTTTCTCCAATCAACAAACTGATTAGGGGTATTGATGTAGACCACCATTTGGTCTTCCATATGTGCTTTTTGTATCGCTGCATAAGCTTCTTGTACATTGGCTTCTTTAAAATCTAAGTAAATATTAATTTTATGCTTACAAATTTGTAATACTTCTTCAAAATTAGGCACTTGAAGCGTGTCTGAATGATTGACTGATTTATTATACAACTTTAAGGCCCTTATGCTGTCATAAGTAAGTGTTGCTACTTTTCCAAATCCATTGGTCATTCTGTCTACACTAGCATCATGCATTAAGACCAATTGATTGTCTTTGGTTGTTCTAAGATCTATTTCGACATAATCGGCGCCATCATTGATGGCATTTTGAATAGCCAACAAACTATTTTCAGGTGCGATGGTGTGGTCCCCTCTATGGGCAATAACTACAATTTTATTTTTTGAGGAAGGGAAAATTATTTTATTATTTTTTTGCGCAAATAATGCTGTGCAAAAAAACGTACCTATAAACCAGGATGTAAAAAATATTTTCACTTGATTGAATGGTATCTTAGATCTTGTCATATTTAAATAAAAGGAGGTGGGGAATGTCGCAATATTAAAATGTAAATCCTAATTGTATACCAAGCCCTGCAGAAGCTGGCGCATTGTTACCAAATCTAAACGGAACAGGAACCGAAAACCAATAGGCGTAATCTTTATTTTTATAGAATACTTTGTTAAACACAAAAGTACATCCGAATCTTCCAGAAGTTTCAAATGCAGCTCTTGTTAAAAAATTGAAATTATGAGGTCTTCTAAAAATAACACCTGGGTGAAAAGTAAAATTGGTTTCTTTAGTGATTCCATTGATTGCTTTAATGGTTGGAATAAACTCAAAGCTATAGGCAATTGTTTTGCTTTTTAAGATATTGATCCCCATTGGGAATGCAACCGTATATTGATGGTCAAAATTATAGACCACCCCATTTGCATCGGTTGTAAAGATTGGGTGCACTATACTAAAATATCCTTTGGTTTTTAAATTAGGATCTACCTCTTGCGCTTTTAATTGACCAATAAAGCATATCAATAATACTGCTACTAATTTTTTTGAATTCATGCATTTATTTTTAAAATACTTTAAAAATAGTATTTATTAGTTAGTGTAGTACTTTTTTAAGGTTGCAATTTTTGCTTTAGTCAACCCAAGGACTTTTTCTAAATAAAGCTCTATCGTTCCATACTGTGCTCTAATAGTTGTAAAAGTAGCTGCTATATATTCTTTTTTGGCGCCCATTAAATTACTAGCTGTTTTTTCATCTAAGCCATAATACCTCGTCATTTGAGCTATTGTTTTGGCATTTTCATTTCTTCTATAATAGTTCGTTGCTTCGTAATCTTCATAAATCGTTTGCTCATCTACACCTAAGGCATATAAAATCAAAGCAGCTGCAATACCTGTTCTGTCCTTACCAGCAGTGCAATGAAATAGCATTGGACTAACATTTTTATTGGATAACAATGAGTCAAATAACGGCGTATAGCGGTCTTTAAAAGGGGTCAAATTGGTATAGAAACTCAATAAGAAGGAATCAGATTTTATCATAGAAGACATATTTTTCATGTAATTGCTGTCTCCAATATTTTCACTACCTGCAGGAAGTGAAATACGTATTGTACCAGTAGGCATTTTATCTTGTGCAGTTTTTACCTCAAAAGGACCTCGAAAATCAAAATTGTACTTAATATGCAAGCCTGATAATTTATCAAGGTCGGCATCGGTTAAGGTGTTCAATGCAGCAGAACGATACAATATATTCATCTTTACTTTATTGCCACCTTTTGTTGTATATCCACCTATATCTCTAAAATTAACAGCCCCTTGTAATTTAACTTCTCTGATACTGCTATCAGCAATTTGAGCAAAGCTTACTGCATGTAAAATGACCATTGAAAAAAACAATGCTATACTTTTCATAAAACTATTTTTTATTATAAATTAAAAAAGTGGGAAGCATAATGCCTCCCACTTAATATATTCTTATTAAATAATCACTATTTGATCAACCACATTTTTGAAAATTGATCGTCTACTCCACCATATTGAGCGTCTATTGATGCTTTATAATTAGCAGCATTGTATGTGATCTCATCTTGCGGATACTTCCATCTTGTTGGAATTTTTAAATTTGGGGTTCCCACACCTACACCACCTTCAGCAAAAGTTGGTACACCAGTTCTTCTCCAATTATAGAAAGTTTCAAAACCTGAGTTTAGGAAGAATGCAACGTATTTTTGAGTTAATATTTGTTTTAAACCATCTGCATTATCCCCCTTATAAGCAACTTCTGGATGTGCTAAAAATGTGGTTACATCTAATGTAACTGAACCTAAATTTGTTTTAGTACCATCATTGTTTCCAACAGTTACAACTTTACCATTGGTAATTCCATATACTTCTAAAGAAGCATTGATTCCTCTTAGATACCAAGTGGCAGCAGATTGTCCTGTAATCCATCCTCTATTAGCTGCTTCAGCAATATTGAAACACATTTCTTGATAACCAATAACGGTGTATGGTTCACAATTTGCTCCAGCAGCTGAAGAAATATATCTGTTAAAAGATAAATTAGAATATTTTCCATCTGTAGAGAAACCGCTCATTGCAGCTTGAGACTTATTGTTGTCTTCTCCAACATAAGCAGTGAAGTCACTTACTGTTTTACCAGCAGCAATTTGAGCAGCAGCAGGTGTAGTTAAAACAAATACACGAGGATCATTGTAATCAGCAGTTACGCTGTAAAATGTTTTACTAATATTAGCACAGTTATTATAAGCTGTATTACCCACTCTAATAGGAGGATATTGGTTATAAGCAGCGTTAAATTTGTAAACTAAGTTATCAGTAATACCAGTCATAATAGGATATTTAGTTGCATCAGCTAATATCGCTCCAAATTGACCTTTTATGTTTAAATCCGCATTGTCGTCTGCTCTTTTACTTAAGCTAATCAATACTCTTAATTTATAAGTATTAATCACTTTTTGCCATTGTAAATAAGTTAAACCAAAGATATCACCATTAGCATCCACTTTAGTATTCCTATTTGCAGCAGTCGTTAAATTACCCATTAACATATTTGCAGTATCTAATAACATCAAAGATTTCTTGAATACTTCTTTTTGTGTATTGTACTTAGGAGTCAAGATATTTGGATTTCCAGCTTCATCCATTGGAATATCACCTACTCTATTAGTTAACCAAATAAATGAATAAGCTCTAAAAAACTTGCTTAATGCATGGTACACATTGGTATTATTACCGTATGCTTTTAAGGCTTGTTCTTCCATTTTCACACAATACTTAATTTGATCATATTTATGTGTTGTGTTCGTCCAAGTATAAGCATTCGAGCCATAATAATAAGTATAATTAGAAACAATATTTTGATTCCATTTGTATACGTTAGAAATGATAGGCTCTTCCTCTTTTAAAAAGTTAGCAGTTAACTGATTTAATAATAAAGAGGCTGGTATGGTAGAAGATTCTGATGCCACATTTGGATTGGACAATAAATCTCCTTTTTGACATCCTGTTATAACTAATCCAACTAATAATAAGCTAGTGATAGTTTTAATAATTCTCGTTTTCATATGATTATTTTTTTCTTGGGATTAGAAGTTAAGGTTAATGTTAAATCCAAATCTTCTCATTGAAGCACTTTGAAGTGCACCGCCTGTGTTTAATGATCTGTC
Source organism: Chitinophagia bacterium (assembly GCA_037143275.1). Lineage (GTDB taxonomy): Bacteria > Bacteroidota > Bacteroidia > Chitinophagales > Chitinophagaceae > Sediminibacterium. The sequence goes on along the minus strand of JBAWZB010000001.1, from coordinate 802,870 downwards.
TGAATCGTTGTAACCAGCGGCATATTGGTCTATATCAAAATCTTTTCTTTCTGCCCAATAGAATAAGTTTCTACCTACAATAGAGAAGGTAGCGCCTTTTATAAATTTAGACTTACCTAATAATTTAGCAGGTAGAGTATAACCTAAATTTACTTCTCTTAATTTAACAAATGATCTATCGGTCATCCAATATTCGGATATGCTACCTACACCACTAGCGCCAGCATAAGATTGAACACCAGCAGCAACATCGTTAGGAGCAAAAGTTAATTCAGATAAATTAGTGATAACGCCGCCTACGTATTTAGGAACTCCCGATACCAATTTAACACCTTGACCAATAAATTTCTTAGTAAAAGCAACTGTATTGTTATTCGTAGACTGCCACTCAGCTAAACGAGCAGCACCAAATGCACCTGTAGCTGATTCAATAGCAGTTCCACCATTCATTCCATCATGATATATACCATCATATATAACACCACCAATACGACCATCAAATTGGAAACTAAAACTAATATTCTTTACAGAAAATTTATTGTTAAATCCAAAAGTAAAGTCTGGATTTACATTTCCTAAAAATTTATTATTAGTAATATCCGTTGGTGCTCTTAATGGTGTACCACCAGAGAAAATGATATTATTAGATGCATCTCTAACAAACGCTGTACCATAGAAAGCATCTAATCTTTCACCCACTTTATAGTTATGTCCGTTCAATGACAATTCAGTTTCAGTACCATAAATTTCTTCTAGGGTTTCTTTGTAGGTAGCATAATTGATGGCTACATCCCAATTTAAACCTTTAACCGATTTTAAAACTGCACCTGTTAATGCAATTTCAAAGCCTTCTTTTTTAGAAGTAATACCATTCACATTTTGAGAACTATATCCTGTAGAAGGTGCTACTGGTAATGCGTAAATTTGAGGCCCGTTCATAGATTGGAAATAAGTGAAGTCTAATCCAATTCTATTTTTTGCAAATTTTAAATCAATACCACCCTCTAAAGAAGTTCTATTAAAAGGCTTAATAGTAGGGTTGGCAATAGTATTTGAAAAATTCACAGAAGGTAAACCGTTGTAAGTAGATACAAAACTGTAGTTATTTTGGTTGGCATAATTAGGCCCATCATAAGATGAATATAATTCTGCTCCGTAACCTAGTAAACCACCATTTAGATCTCTACCAGTAATTGCCATAAACGCAGAAGGTACAGTTGCTTGGGTTAAACCACCTTTAACATCTGCATATGAGGTTCTTAGTTTTGCAAAACTAATGAAGGAAGGAACTTTAATATAATCGCTAAGTACTGTACTTAAAGAAACTGAAGGATAATAGAATTTATTTGAACCTTCTGGTAAAGTAGATAATTGATCCACACGTCCTGTATGAGATAAAGTTAAATACTTACTCATAGAGATATCAAATGAATAAAAAGCAGAATATACTTGCATTCTTGAACCCCATGTGTATGATAAAGAAGGATCTTTTGAATTAGATAAAGCATACACATTAGGAATTGCTAATGCTTTGGTAGTTCCAAAAAATGAATTATAAGTAAAAGAACGTTGAGAAGCACCTGCGAAAGCAGAGATGTTGAAATCCTTCACTTTTTTATCAAAGTTCAAAATTACATCCGTATTGTTTTCAAACAAATTCCTTCTGTCTTCTCTATAATCACCATACCATCCAAAGTAATACCAAGGCGTATAGGCATTTAAGTTAATACCTGAAGGCGCTTGCTCAGTCCTTAATTGATTCCAAGTAGTAATTTGAGATCTAGCAGATAAGCTTAATGCATCTGTGAATTTATAAGTTGCTTTTAAATAACCGTTGATATCTGATTTGTCATGAGAACGTAACCATTTTTTTGCCATAAACCATGGACTGTTTTCACGACCGTACTCTTGCATGTATGGAACTAAATCCTTCACACCCATTGGTCCTTTGTAAATATCTTCTAAATCTCTTACATCATAATCAGCCGGTCCGTATACTTTAAAAGTATAAATGTAGGAGTTAGGTCCGTAGTTCACATCAGGGATATTTGGAGTGTATTGCTTATTAAAATTCAAGCTGGCTTCCACTCTTAGTTTTTTATTAAAGTTATATCCACCATTCACTGCCATTGAGTAAGTACCCAATTTTGTATTAGGTGCTACCCCTTTTTGATTCATATTAGAAATTGACATTCTAATGTCTGATTTATCTGTTGTTGCAGACATAGAAATATTGTTGGTATTGATAATACCAGTTTGCATGAAGTTTTCAAAGTTATAACGACCACGAGCTGTCCATGGAATAGCAGTTCTTAATCCTGTTGTAGGATCATAAGGACTATTGTATTGCTTAATTAATTGACCTTCGAAACGAGGACCCCATTCTGGTAAACGTTGTGCATTATCATATAAACGATCGCCATATGAGTAAATATAGTTAGTTCCACGTCCGTACTCATATTGAGATTCTGGAATAGCTAAAAATTTATCTTCAAACATTGTAGAACTATTTACATCTACCTGCCAACCTCTTTTATCTTTAGAACCTCTTTTTGTGGTAATTACAATAGCACCATTTAAACCTCTAAAACCATAAATGGCAGAGGCATTGGTTCCTTTTAAAACAGTATAAGATTCAATATCATCTGGAGAGATGTTCCAAGTATCTGTATTTACTGGAACCCCATCTATAACAAATAATAAGTCCTTAGAACCACGTAATACTAATTCAGGACGACCTAACATTTCAGTGTTTGTACCTACAGTTAAACCTGCAACTTTACCAGCTAAAGAGTTAATTGGGTTAGCATCTCTAGCTTTAGTTAAGTCACTTCCTTTGATTTCTTGAATAGAGTAACCAATTTTCTTAGCTTCTCTCTTGATACCATAAGCTGTCACAACTACATCTGTTAATGCTTTTGTATCTTCTTGAAGTGACAACACAAAACTAGACTCATTGCTTAGAGTGTATGTTTGAGATAAAAAACCAACTGAAGTAACTTCAATTGATTTATCTGTACTTTGAATTGTTATTTTGAAATTACCTTCATTGTCTGTTTGTGTTGCAGTTTTAGAAGGTAAAGCTCTAACTACAGCACCAGCAATACCCAAACCAGTTGTAGTTTGAATTTTACCTGTGATAGTTCTACTGTCTTGAGCATAGACATTGGAAATAAAGAAAGTTAAAAGCATTAATCCCATTAACATTCTCTTGAAAAATACTTGCATATGTTAAATTTTGCGTAAAGATATAGCCGAGATTCAAGCATTCAAGTAAGTTTGTTAATGAAAACACAAACTTAATATTGAGTTAATTTTAAATTAATAATTTGATAATCTATCGCAAGAATTATTAAAAAAAAGAATACCCTACTCTACTAATTTATATACCATTAAACCATTCACCCAGGTTTGAAGAATATGAATATTGTGAATTTGGTTAGGTTGAATGGTCAACGGGTTTTCGGCAATAATCACAAAATCTGCAAACTTGCCTTTTTCTAAACTGCCTTTCTTAGCTAATTCACCTGTTGCATTTGCCCCTCCTTTGGTATACATGATAAGTGCATCCTCTGCATCCACACATTGCTTGGGACCAAGTACCTTACCTTGACTAGTGGTTCTTATTACCGTACTTTCCCATCTTGTTCTTGGGTCATAACTTGAAACTGGGGCATCAGAATGCAATGCGGGTAATACGCCAGTTTCTAAAAAGCTTTTAGTGGCAAACATATGATTCAATCGCTCCTCACCATAAGGATCTAGCAAGTCACCTAGTTCATTGATATAATTATGCAATACAGGAATGACCCCTAGTTCTTTAATTTTTGAAATGATTCGATCGTTGATAACACTACAATGTTCAATACGGTGGTGGATATTTAAAGGGTTTCCAGAAGCATACACTTTTTCAAATGCCTTTAATACCATATCAATTTCTCTATCCCCATTACTATGCACTGCAATTTGTAATCCTTTTTTATGAATGGCTAAGAATAAAGAGTCTAGTTGCTCTTGGCTTCTTTTGTAGGGAATACCGTAATAATCGTTTACTCCCGTTGCAGGGTTGATCATTTGGTAGGGTTCATACAACCAACATGTTTTGCCACTCAAGGAGTTACCATGAAAAACTTTTATAGATTTTACTCTTAAAAAATCTGTTTCTGATTGCGCAATAGCAGCATGATCAAAATCGGCAAGTGTTTTCCAAGAATCGGTTTCATGATGTGCATCTCCTCCTTCCATTTCGGGTAATAATTTATCAACCATCATCACATTCAAACGAATTGGAAAATTTTCGGCTGCGAGGGTTTGATATATTTGAAGTCTTTTAATATCAGCCCCTGCATCTCCAATACTTGTAATGCCTAAGGATAACAAGGTATTGAAATATTTGCGGTAGTTGGCTAATACATCTTCAAATGATTTTTCGGGAAAAGGTATAATAGCGTCATTCTTGGTTAAATTGCTAGCAGCTGCTTCTTTACAAATTCCATTTGGACTACCATCACTAAATCTTTCGAATGTGCCTCCTTTTGGATTTGGTGTTTCTTTAGTGATTTGGTTAATATTTAAAATAAAAGTATTGACAACCGATTTGTGGCCAGATGCATGTGTAAGAATGATAGGATGCTTTATACTAGCAGCGTCAAGTATTTTACAAGTAGGTTCAATACCTAATTTGCTTTCATTATAACCTCTGGCTCTAATCAACATACCTTCGGGTGTGATTTTAGCTTTGTCAGTCAAAATTTTTATTAAACTACTTATAGAAGTTACCGTATCTACTTTAATCACATGATCTAACTCTTTAAAATCAGTCTCTGGATTAGGGTGTAAGTGAACGTCATTGAAACCAGGAATAATGGTTTTACCATTAAGATCAATTATTTGTGTTTTAGCATTTTTATATTGTAGGCTATTTTTTATATCACCTACAAATACTATTTTTCCCCCTTTAATGGCCATAGCATTTGCATGTGCTCCTTTACTAGTAGCCGTAATAATATTTGCATTTGTAAAAATATAATCAGCATCCTGCGCAAATGATACGTTTGAGCAGCATACTATTATAACTAAAATATTAATGATTAATTTTTTCATATTTTTTTTATTTTGTAAACCACTTGTTTACGGTATTGTATTTTCCTTCTAATACGACTTTATAAAAACTGGAAGGATATTTGCTGATATCAATAACAGCTCTGTTTTGATTTAAAGGTACTTCTGAAAGTATAATATAGTCGTCTTTTCCATTGACTGCATGATTGTTACTAGTACTTATCCAAACTTTTACAGTCCCAGTTGTATCAATGCTTTTCCAAGTTAAATCCAATTTTTGTTGAAAAATATTGATTTGCGGTTCTGCTAAAGAGACTTTTCCAATTAAACTAGTTCCGTCTAACTCATTCAAAATATTTGTGGGAATAGGTATGTTTAAATAGTTGGCCAATGTAGGCATGATATCAACAATACCTGGATGCACGCTTTGAGCATAAGTATTTAACTTTAAATTAGTCACCATCCATGTAGATCGTTGACGAAGCGATTGACCTCCATGATTTTTACCATCTTTCTCATCCCTACCATGATCGGTTGTAATGAATAAAGCCCATTGTTCTTTATGATTTTTTTGTCTGTACTTTATGGCGTCATACAATGTTCCAATTTGATGATCCAATTTTTGTAAGGCATCTTCCATTTCCTTACTGTCTCCATATCTATGGCCCATATCGTCTGTGTATTCAAGATAAACCCATGAAAGGTCTGGAGCTATATTTTTAATATGATCTGCAGCTACAGTAGTTACTTTTTCATCAATTAGATGCATGTATTGTGAAGCTTTATCATGTGGAAATTGGATCGTATCTAATTCATATCCATCAGCAGCATAATCCACTTTAATGTACCCTGTTTGAGCAAGTCCATCTCCCACTAGTTTTGTTCGATTATCCAGCCAACTACTAAAAACGGCTATTTTTTTGGAAGGATACGCCTCCTTAAATAATTTAAAAATACTTGGATAGTTGTAATTCTGGTTTTTAATATTGTTATCCCATACATTGTGTTTATTAGCCCAAACTCCTGTTAAAAGGTTATTATAACCCACTGCCGAAATGGTAGGAGATTGATTATACGTTCCTTTGTCCCCTCCCACATGCGCCCTTATATAAGTTCCATCATGCATCACTCTTTGAATATTAGGTAAACTACTTTGCTCTAAGACATCGGCTGGAATACCGTCTGCAATGACAAAAATGGCCTTTTGACTAAAAATATTTATGCTTATTGTCAAAGCGGAAATTAAAAATGTAACCCTAAATAATGAATTTTTCATAAAATGTAATAATTTAAAAATAAAAATAGTACTAAGAAATCAAGTAAAAATTAATTGCCTAGTATTTTATTTCGCAAATAGTTAGAAAGATTTTCAATGATTAATAATAAAATAATGATACAAATTATAAGTGCAACAGCATCTTTATAATGTAAAACACGCATGGCTAAATACAATTTATAACCAATGCCCCCTCCTCCAAAAATACCTAAGCCCACAGCTGTTCTCATATTGATGTCAAAACAGTAGAGTAAATTGGAAATGAAAGCAGGTAAAAATTCAGGCCAAATGGCATGTTTAAATATTTGTACTTTATTTGCACCAATAGACTTTAAAGCATTTGCACTAGTGGGATCTAAATTTTCTAAACTTTCGGTAAACAACTTTCCTAAAGTTCCAATGGTGGAAATGATGATTGTTAATACACCTGCAAAACTACCAGGCCCCACTGCCACTACAAATATTAAAACAATAATTAAACTTGGTAAAACCCTAATAAAGGAAAGCAACCACTTTGCACTTACAGCAAAATATTTATAATTAAATATATTGTTTGATGCAATTAAAGAAAATACAAAGGCAATTATTCCACCAATAAAAGTGCCTAAATAGGCCATTGCAATGGTTTGAAGAATAGAGGTATAGACCACATTGTTTTCCCAGAGAATTTTAAAATTGGGAGGAAACATCTCACTGAGTAAATCTGTCACATAATGTACATCTGAAAACAATAATTCTAGATCAATTTTAAGAAATAAAATTAATAAATACATTAGTGTTATAAGTACTAAAGTGTAAATCCATTTTTTATATTTATTATACCTTATTTGCATGAAACTTACAATTGAGAAATAGATAATTTTTTTCTAATGAATAAAGAAATTTGCTCTATTGTAATTACGAGTATTAATACTACAATTAAACAAGACAAAGCTCTATGAAACTGCAACATACTAAAAGCATAATCTAGCTCATATCCAATTCCACCAGCTCCTATAGCACCTAATAAAACAGATAATCTAATGTTAATTTCAAATCTGAATAAACTATAAGAAATTAACTTAGGAAATAAGTCGGGTAAGATACCAAAATAAATAATTTGAACTTTACTAGCTCCAGCAGCTTTTAGCGATTCTATGACACTAACAGGGGTTTCTTCAATGGCATCAGCAAATAATTTACCTAGCATCCCAATACATCCAATCATTAGAGCCAAGACTGCTGATAATGCGCCTAAGCCATAGGCAGCTATTAGTATTAATAAAATAAAAAGTTCTGGAATTGAACGTTCAACACTAATTAATGATCGTACTATTTGTTTTACCCATTTGTTTGTCAAATTACTAGCACCAAAAAATGCTATAATTAATGAAAGTATAGTTCCTAAAAATGTCCCCAATAATGCCAGCGCAACTGTTTCAAGTGCTGGATTCCACAGGTCTTTGAAGTCTTCCCAACTAGGCGGAAACATTTGTTCAATAAAAAAGTAACTATCATGTAGCCCTTTTTGCAATGTATTCAATTTAAAATCAGTTAGAATCATTGCATAATAAGTTACCATGATGGTAAGCAATAAAAAAAATATTGGGAAGGCTTTCTTTATCATTTTTTACTATTCAGCTAAGTTAAAATACTTGTTAATTCTTCACCATATATGTCCTCTAAGGTTTTCTCATCTAAATTGGGTTCACCGTCGTAATATAATTTACCCTCTTTAATGGCAATAATTCTAGTACAATATTTTGCACATAATTCAGGTTGATGAAAAACCCCAATGACGGGAAAAAAATTAGATAGCTCTTTTAATAAAGCCATTATAATTTTTGCATTTTTAGGGTCTAAATTGGATATAGGTTCATCTGCTAACAATAACCTTGGTTGTTGAAATAAAGCCCTGGCAATAGCTACTCTTTGTTTTTCACCACCACTTAATGCATTTACCCTTGTAGTTGCAAATGATTGCATATTAACACGCTCTAATGCAATTAGTGCTTCTTTTTTTTCATTTTCATTAAAACCAAAAAACAAAGTTCTCCAAGTTGAAACACTCCCTAGTCTACCCATTAATACATTTTCTAAAGTAGTAGCTCTTTGCACTAAGTGATAACCTTGAAAAATAAGTGCAATTTTACTTCTTAATTTCTTGAGTATGCTTGTTTTAGTTTGGTAAATATTGATATGTTGATTTGATGTTTCTTCCACCCAAACTTCTCCACTTGTTAATTCCAATAATCCAATAAGCGACTTTAATGTTAGTGTTTTACCTGCTCCACTAGCCCCTAAAATGCCTACAAATTCACCTTTAACTACTTCAAAAGAAATATTATTTAGTAAAAACTTTCCGTTTTTAAGTTGCTTTGTTAAACCTACGGCTTTGATCATATCAATGATTTTTTAATAGTTCAATATCTTTTATTCCATTCGCTATAGTTCTAACACCATTATACAAAGAATCATTGGTAGACATATAAGATAACTCATTTGGATTAGTGTGATATAGGCTAATTAATTTATTAAAAACAACTGAATCATCTATTTTTAAATTCAAATAAATTTGTTTCATTTTTTCTGCAAACTTTGAACTAATATCTTTTCTTATGACGATGGGACTTCCTACAATAGGTTCAGATTCCCACAAAATTGTAAAATCTTTGGGTTCTATCACTCCTTTTCTAATTAAAATGTCTGTTCCATATTCTCTGGTGGAACAGCCAATATCAATTTTGTTAGAGGTAACTGATAAAACAGTTGCAGCATGACTACCTGAAAACACTATTTGTTTGAAATTTTTATCAGGATTAATATTCATAGATTGTAAAAAAGCAAAAGGAATAAGATGTCCAGAAGCAGAAGCAGGATCAGAAAAAGATAAAGACAGTTCTTTTGACCTTTGTTTTAATTGATCCAAATTTGTAATCCCTGATTTTTTACTTGCAAATAAAATACTATGGTACATTGTGGGTTGTCCATTTTGACCAAGTACAACCATGGGTGTGATATTTCCTTTTTGTGCAGCTAATACATAGGAAAAGGGACTTAAATAAGCAATTTGTGCTTTTTTAGAATTTAAAGCTTCAATAACTGCTGTATAATCGTTGGTTATGTACAATTTTACTTCTTTATTTAATTTCTTTTCTAAATAGGTTTTAAATGAAGCCATTGCTTTTTTTAAAGAACCTTTATTATCTCCACTTCCACCAAACATTGCAATGGTTAGTACTTTAGGCTCTTCGTTGGCATCTAATTCAGTTTTATTATTACAAGCAACAGAAATACATAAGACTATGAAGGCAATAATTATTTTTTTCATTTTACAGTTTTTAATTCTTTTATACTTTCAGCAATATTTCTAATGCCGTTATACAAACTATCGTAAGTAGGAATAAATTGCATATGACTAGCATCTGAATAATATCTTGAAATGGAGCCAGCAAATGCTTTGGGATTTTTTTGATCAACCTCTAAATAAGCCTTTTTTATTTGCTCCACTAATTTTGTATCTAAATCAACACTTGCACAAATAGCATCATTAATGATAGGATCAGATATCCACAAAATCTTTAAATCGTTTTGTTTTAAAGTTCCACCTAATACCATCCTTTGATACGCTAGTTCATTGGTAGAGCAACCTATATCTATTTTTTTATTTTTTACACTTAATAAGGAAGCGGGATGACTGCCAGCAAAAACAGTTTCTTTAAAACTATTTTCAGGATTTAATCCAATCGATTTTAAATAAGCTCTGGGGATTAAGTGTCCAGAAGCAGAAGCAGGATCAGCAAAACAAAGTGTTAATTCTTTTGCATGCTTTTTTAAATCGGCAATATTGTTAATGGGCGAAGAAGGATAAGTAAAAATGATACTATGGTATTCAGTTCTTATATGATTTTCAGCAATGGTGACTAGTGGAATTAAACAGGGTTTCTGTGTTGCCAACACATAAGCAAAAGGCGACAATTGAACTACATCTAATTTTTTTCTTTGAATTCCTTCCACAAGTGCAGTATAATCAGAGGTGAAAACAAATTCAACTGGCCTATTTAATTCTTTTTGTAAATATTGCTGAAACGGGATAATTTTTTCTTTAGTCTGTACCGGATTATCGCCACTGTAAATACCAATTTTAATGACAGATGGTGTTTTTGTATTTTTTGATTTGCAACCAAAAAAACCAACTAAAGTTAAAAATAATAAGTATGTTAAATTTTTCATTTTTTAAATTTTTTAATAAAGCTTGAAACATCATTTAATTCGTTAAAATTTTTTTCTAAACTTACTCTATCCCAATCCCACCAGGCGATGTTTATTAATGACTCAATTGTATTTTCATCAAATCTATATTTGATGACTTTTGCGGGAACACCAACAGCAATGGCATAGGGTGGAATATCCTTGGTGACCACTGCACCAGAACCAATAATGGCTCCATGTCCAATATGTACACCCGGCATAACAATGGCCGCATGCCCAATCCAAACATCATGCCCAATAGTGCATTTATGTTCCCTCCTCCAATTAAAAAATTCAGTGTCATCCTTATCGTCAAAACCATAGGCTATTTTTCTGTAAGTCATATGATGTTGGGTCACCCTCCATTGTGGATGATTGCCAGGATTAATTCTAACACTATTGGCGATTGAACAAAATTTTCCTACTTGACTATAAATAATTTGAACATTACCTGCTGTGTAGCTATAATCATCAAAACTTGATTCAATTAAATAGGTATCCCTCATTAAATGGGTATAATCCCCTAAATGAGCTTCTTTGATGATGCAGGTTGGATCAATAGTTGGCGCTTTAGTTAAATGTTTTTTAAATATTGGCTCTTTTTGTATTGGATATGTTTCAAAATATTGCATACTAAAAATGTATAGGATAAATATTAGGAGTCACTTGAAAAGAGGCCAGATTTGAAAAAGTGGTTAAACAGGTTTGATCTATGTAAAAAATATTTTTTTCGTTTTGCCATACATCATTGATGATGGTAGTGGTTTCTACCAACGCCTTTTTTTCTACCAAGGATAAATCTGACTCTAAATAGGCCAACGTAATGTGGCCAATAAAGGGTCTAGTTTGTTGTATGCCCATATTTTTAATTAGTTCATGTTGATAAAAATGATTTCTAAAATGAACAATACTATTATATTCAAAAGGATCATTAAATACGCCTAGAACACCTATTGCGTTTCCAAAAATACCCAAGCCTATCATTTTCATTTTTAAGGTCTTGTTTTCATATACACTTTTATATTGTTGTAAAGCTTCGTGGATGATTGAAGGATAGGTATTGGTTAGATTCTTTTCCGTTATATGTTGGTCATAACGCAAATTTGATAATGCATTGGCAATTGTTTGATGAAAACTATCTTCAGGTAATAAATATATTTTTTCATGTATAGCTGGGCTTGTTTTTTCTTCTAACAAACTCATTAATTGTAATTGTGTTTCATATAATAATTGACTAAGAATAAAATTTTTTTCATGATGGTTTAACATACTTATCATTCCAAACCCATAATAGGATTGTGTAGTCCATTGGTTATTTTCAAAGGAAAAATTTCCTGCTATTTTAGTATTATTAGCTCTAAAAACTTGTTGTTCATAGGTGAGCTCCTTCCATTGTTTATAATGGTAGTCTATATAATTTAAATCGGTTATTGGAACAGAGCTTTCTAGAATCATAAATGGTGATTAATTTCATTGTAACTAATATGATGTGGAATTTCAAGTGTTTTTCTGCCTTGAACAAAAGATTTCGTTACAGTTGGAATATTATCAATTAATTTAACCAAAATAAGATCTGCATCCTTGCCAACTTCGATAGAGCCTGTAAAATTATCAATTCCTACAGCCTTTGCCGGATTCAGTGTCGCTAAATTTACACATTCCATGATGGTTAAATCGTGTTCAAAATAAAGTTTAAAAATGGAATGTAAAATTGCTGGGGGATAATAGTCGGAACACAAACTTGTGACATGCCCATTTAAAATAGCATCTTTTATATTTAAATTGCCTGTTAAGGATCCGCCTCTTAATACATTGGAGGCCCCACCCACTACATGCATATTTTGTTGATTTGCATAGGCTGCAGTAGGCATATTTATAGGAAATTCACAAATAGATACCCCTAATGCTTTCATTTCATCAATTTTTTCAATCGTATCATCATCATGAGAAGCCACTGCAATGCCTTTTTGCAATGCCAATTCAATTAATTGATTCATTTTTTCACCCTTAATATTGGGCCTGCTTGTCTTTTCTTCATAATCCAATATGGCCTGCTCTTCTGTTTTTCCATTTTTTAAACTCACTTCCATAAATACTTTTTTAGTGTATTGACCCTGCCCTGGGGTATGATCCATTACACTAAGCATTTGTATATAACCTTTATTAATAAAATCAATACATTGATCGTAAGCATCTACACCTGTAATTTCAAAACGTAAGTGAATTTTATTATTGATTAAAGTATCCCCATTCATGGCTTTAAAAATGGTATCATACACTTGCTGTCTTGTATACTTACTTCTTGAACCATATTCTGCTGTTTTGTAACCAAGGTGCAAGGAATGATATACCGTTGTGAAACCACAGCCATTCATTTTTCTTTCTAATTCTCTAAAGGCCACATTAATTGGCATATCGGCACCAGGTCTTGGAATAATTTCTGCCTCCAAAGCATCGGTATGAATATCAATAATGCCTGGTAAAATATATTGCTGATGTGCATCAATGATATCCTCTTCCATAGTAGGATCATATTCAAATTGATCCATGCTGCCAATGGCTATAATTTTTTTCCCTACAATTGAAATGAATCCATTTTCAATATAATGGGTAGGTGTTACAATTTTCCCGTTTACCAGGGTAAAGCAATTTTCCATAATGTATAATTTATAATGACTACTATATATTAATTTATAATGATTCCTTTATCTAAATGTATTCGTCTGTTCACCAAATGATCTAAAGTGAATTCGTCATGAGAAATGCAAACAATCGTACTACCTAATTTTTTTAAAGCCAATAACATTTCAATCACTACCTCTTTTGTTTTTGGATCCAAAGAAGCTGTTGGCTCATCAATTAATAATAATTTAGGTGGGTCAATAATGGCCCTAGCCACATTTATTCTTTGCTGCTCTCCACCACTAAATGTAACGGGGAAGCCCGACCATAATGTCTCTTGCAAACCCAAGGCTTTCAAAGTTTGCATTGCTTTTTCATTCGCTAGCTCAGCTGTTACCCCTTTTTTTAGCAAGGGTTGTGCTACTACTTGTAATGCTGAAACTCTAGGTATTACACTCAAAAATTGTGAGCAATAATTTATTTCAGTTTTTCTTAGGTGAAGTATTTCATTGTCACCTGCAGCCGCTATATCAATAGTTCCTTCATTGGACTGAAATAAAATTTTTCCTCCTTCACTTAAATAAGTTCTGTAAATACATTTCATTAAACTTGATTTTCCAGAACCGCTTTTACCAGTTAAACCAATAATCTCCCCCTCTGCAACCGAGAAATTAACATCTACCAAGGCTTCAATTATTTTACCCTGTAAAATATGCATGGTAAAGGACTTATTAAGATTCACTATTTCTAAAATAGGTTGCATATTATAAAATTGAACTAACTAATAATTGTGTATATGGGTGTTGTGGGTCTTGAAGAATTTGATCTGTTAAACCTTTTTCCACAATTCTACCATTTTTCATCACTAAGGTTCTATCGGTTAACATTCTGATTACTGATAAATCATGCGAAACCACAATCATGGCAACGCCTAGTTCTTGTTGCAGCTCCCTAATTAAATCCAATACTTTCGCTTGAACAGAAACGTCTAAACCTGTGGTGACTTCATCAAGAAATAAAAGGGGTGGATGATTGGCTATGGCTTTTGATATTTGAACTCTTTGTTGCATACCCCCGCTAAAATGAGCAGGCAAATCGTCAAGTCTTGGAACGGGTACTTCTGTTTTTTCAAGTAATTGCTTCGATTTATCGCGAATAGTACCTACATTATAATTACCTGCCATAATTAGTTTTTCTGCAATATTGCCACCAGATGTAAACCTAAAATTTAAACCATCTCTAGGATTTTGATAAACCATACCCATCAAGTGATTTCTAATAGCTCTTTTGGATTGATTACTTAGATTCAAAATATTTTTACCTATATACTGGTCTCTATTAAATAAAACCTTTCCCCCACTGGCTTCCATATCAAAATAGAGCATCTTTACAATGGTACTTTTACCTGAACCACTCTCTCCTACAATACCTAATACTTCTCCTGGATACAATTCAAAATCAATTTGTGCACAAGCCACAATCGAACCCGAGTCTGGACAAATATTAGAATCAAATAAAGGGCCCGTTTTATCAATAGAGGTTTGGGTAGGGTTACCATATATTTTGGTTAAGCCTTCTACTTTTAATAACCAGTTTTCACTATTATGCTTCATTACCCAATTTGTTTAAATACGAATTTTCATGTTGTTGAGGCAATTCTTTGTTCACTAATTTGTCTAAAAAATTACTATCATTAATAACATAATGTTTTGAACCATCATCATAATACAACTCATCTAAAAAAGCTTTTTTATAGCCAGTTCTAAAGCAAGGGGTTCCTTTAAAATCTTCAATATGAAATTTAACATCTTCAAACTCTAAAGGCTCCACCTTAGTGTAAGGAGGCACTGCATATAAACGTTTCTCCCTTCCAGCGCCAAATAAATGAATGGCTTTTGAATTATTTAAATTAGGAATATCCCATCTTGGAATAGGCGAAGGCGCCATAATATAACGGCCATTGACCTTTACCGGATATCCTGCTCCTAACATAATATCTCCATGTCTCACAAACTGCTCATACAAGGACACCCACATTTTAGCATAGTCTGCTTCACCATGCATTTGTCTAGTTTTATTTTCATAGCGTTCTACACTTCTTAGTGGCTCTGGCTGAGGCACTTGATATACAAAAATCTGATTTTCGTTCAACACTTCCTCTGTAATTCTATGTCTAGTTTGAATAATAGTGGCTTTACTAGTATCTAATGTGGTTTCAACCCCTGTCATTGTTTGCACAAAATTTCTCAAATTACAAGCATTCACACTGGCATCACTGCCTTGGTCAATGATTTTAAAAATATCTTTTGGCCCAATAATGGCTAGAGTTACATGTAAGCCACCTGTTCCCCAACCTCGAGCAATGGGCATTTCGGGCGATGAATAAGGTACTTGATAGCCAGGAATAGCAATGGCCTTTAAAAGTTTTCTTCTAATTTCTCGCTTAGTTGCTTCATCTATAAAAGCAAATCGGTAATGTGTAACAAATTTTTTTTCTTCAATCATAATTTTAAATTTCTGACTCTATTTATTTCTTTCAACAGCTTCTCTAACATTATTTAAACTTGACTGAAAGGTGACATAGTGAGGTAATTTTAAATGATTCGTAAAGCCCATGGCTTCAATTCCTTCACTGTGATACAAAACATATTCTTGATCATTGGCAGGCATACTTGGATCTGGGTTACGTAAAGTCGTATCCATAATACCCATACAAATTACTTTGGTATCATTTTGACCAAAGCATAAGCCATATCCAATAGAGAAAAGCGCTGCTCCTTTATCGTTGTGTTTTTTTGTGCCTGTAATCATTTCTGCTTCGGTCACTTCCACTGCTCCAATATATCTAATTCGACCTCGAGGATCTTTGATACGAACTGGTACAGAACCATACCTTAATTCTCCCACTGTTGGATGAACTGAACCAAAACCACGCATACTGCTATAACCCATACTCATTAGTGCACCCGTTTCTGATCTTGCCATCATTTGTAATCTTGCCGACCTTGGTGCAGGAAAACGTATCGCTTCTCTTGTAATGTCTGTTATTCTGCGGTCTTCATCGGTATTAGCTTTTTGAATTAGGCCATCTTTATTAAGCAAATCAATTACTTTATCGTGGTAAGTTATAGCAGCTAATTTTTCTTTGTCAATTTTATCATCAAAAGCTTTTAGTATTTGCTCAATAGTATCCTTTGTTTCAATGGCTTTTTTAACATCTAAAATTCTTTGCGAGTAATCCATGGAAGGCCCTAATATTTGCCCCCCTGGAATTTCTCTAAAGGAAGCAGAGATTTTGCGCCTAACAAACATTTCTCTAGTATTTAAAGTTTCAGATACAAATCTTCTTTCTAAAGTGGTTCTAAAAGCCCTTATGATAAATGCGGCTTCTAATAAATCTCCTTCGGCTTGTTTGATGGCAATAGCTGCATATTCAGGAGCGTATAAGCTACCTTCGCTCATAATTTTTCCTACAGCTATTCTCAATTGAGAAACAATTTGATGAATCTCCAATGGACTAGTTGCATTTTTTAACCTATAAAAATCCAATAATTCTAATGAATTTTGAATAGCATCCGCCCCACCTTTTACTGCAAAATAGCCCATATTAAATATTTTGAATTATTTCAATTTGAATACTCCTTGGGATTACTGTAATTTTTTCGAATGCGTCTGTAAGTATAAGATCTACACCTAAGGGGAATTCTTCATTCAAAGACTTTATCGTTTCCAAATTTGCCAAATTCAAACCCTTGACAAATAAGTGATTTGTTGTTTGAATACCTGGTCCTGATAAATGAATTTGGCAGTCAAAGTTTTGAATTGTGTCGTTACTTATTGTATTGACTGCTAAAATTATAGTGGCGTTTTTTTCTGGATATAATAAATCGCCAATTTTACATTGGTCAATCAAATTAGAAATATCATTTTGCCCATTTAAGAAAACATAATCCGCTGTTTCAATATTTTCAATCTTTGCACTAGAGTTTAAATGTAGGTAGTTTTCTACATTTAAGTTATAGCAGCTACTTGCATGAAAACCAATATTATTGTCAAATAAGGATAAAGCAATAATTGCATTTGACTTATATATTTCAATTGGTTGATTCAGTTCAAAATGATTGAAACTATGAATCGTTCCTGGATGGCTAAATGCGTCCATTAGCAGTCTAAATGACTTTTGAGCATCAAATACAGCATCAAATACAGTTTCTTTTATCATATTAATCTTGTTCCATTATTTTAAAATCCACTTTTGTTTTCAATATTTGATTGTACTCTTCTAAACGACTCTTGGTTAATATTGCTTTTTCTTTTTCTATAAAAAGTTGTATTTCAGTTTGTAATGGATGTTCAGGTTTATGTAATATAGCATCAATAATGGCCATAGAATAGGCCCTTTGAGGAGCATCTCCCATGCAATACCCATATCCTAATTCTCCATTGACAGTTAGTTGACATTCCGTAATAAGCACTTCTCCTAAATAAAAGGGTTGGAAATCTATAGAGTCCTCAGCTTGCACCATGGTCATACATAATTTAGGTGCAATGACCATTTGGATGTCTAAGCCTGATTCTATGTTAGTTATAAAATGAACTAAATTATCATTAGGGCATTCAGATAGGACTTCATCAATACTCATTTTATAGGATTGAAGGTTGTACGGGTATAAGTTGCGATCAATAAATTTAACGATTGCATGTTATCAGAATATTAAGTGTAGAAAAAATAATAGAAAAACAACAAATAGGAGAGAAAAAAACTGAGTTTATACACTTACTTCACATAATATTTGTTTTAAATATTTATGCCAAGTTTAAAAATTGTCACCATCAATACCTGGAAAGGCGAAGCCAATTATGATGCTAGAATTATGCATTTGAAAAAGGCATTACATGATTTAAAACCAGATCTAATTTTATTACAGGAATGTTTTGAAGCACCTTTGTTAGATAGAGACACAATTAGGGTAATTAATAGCAATTTAAATTACCACTTAGATTTTATTCAAGCAAGAGAGAAAATCAGAGATTTTGAAGAATTCCCAGTTCAATGCTTCTCCAATATGGGTATTTTAAGTAGGCTGCCAATCATTAATAGCTATCATTACCCTTTGCCTTTAGCCCAGGGGGATGAAATGAGATTTGGACAAGAAATTGAAATTTTGCTTGAAAATGGGAAAACTGGCATCTTCACAAATGTGCATTTAACACATATCAACACGAAGGATGCCATAAGATTTGAGCAAATTAAAACAATTACTGAGCGCATTAAAAGCAATCAAGATAAATTACAAATAATCGGGGGAGATTTTAATTGTACCATTTTGAGTACCGAGATTCAGTATTTAATGAAAGAAGCAAATTTGATTGATAGCTTTTCTTTTATTCATCCAGACAAACCACATATTACATTGGTTGATTATTTTAAAAAACAAGTGGAATTAGGAGTTGATTTTTTATTTGTTTGCAATAAAGTAAAAAAAATACATATTCAAGAAGCAGGCAGTTGCCTTCAGGAACCAATTGACATCCCTTATGGATATTGTAGCGATCATTTTGGAATGTCATTAACAATTCAATATGCTTAAAGGAAAATTGTTTTATATTATTGGTGCTTCGGGTGTAGGAAAAGATTCAGTAATGAATGAATTGAAAAATAAATTGACTTATAAAGAAGGTTTCATTTTTACAAAAAGATTCATTACAAGACCCAATTCAGATAGTGCTGAAAAGCACATTCCAATTAGTAAATCTGATTTTGATTATCGTTTATCAAATCAATTATTTGCCTTAAACTGGGAGGCAAACGGCAATGCTTATGGCATTGGTATTGAAATTGAATATTGGTTAAGTAAAGGATTCCATGTGATTGTCAACGGTTCTAGAGGATATCTTGATGTGGCTAAAACAAAATACCCTGAATTACAATCTATCTTAATTGAAGTAGATAAATCAATTCTATACAATCGATTAATAGGTCGAAATAGAGAGTCAAAAGAACAAATAGAGCAGCGTTTAAAAAGAAACGAACTATTTGAAACATTAGATTACGATATGATCATTAATAACGAATCACATCTAGAGATAGCAGTAGATGCATTGTATCAATTTATAAGAAGTAAAACAATTAATATATAAGATTGAAAAAGTCCCCATACAAATAAATTATATGGGGACTTCAATTTAAAAGATACAAATTATTTTTTTGAGCTAAATTCTACTTGTACAATTTTAGCTAATTTATGGATTAACTCTTTTTGATACACTTGCTCATTTGACTTTACTTCGCCCAATGGTTCAACACCAGCTCCAATCATAGCATACCAAATTTGGTGTGAGTCATTGATTTTTTGTCCATGACTTGTCCATTGTGTTTTGGTCATATCCCCTCTTCCATGGTCTGTTGTAATTAAAATAGTTGTTTTCCCTTTGTATTCAGGATCAGAATTAACAAAATCATAAATTGTTTTGATAAATTCATCAAAACGATGTGCTGCTTTTAAATATTGAGGATAGTTACCAGCATGTGCTAACTCATCTGTATCTCCGTAAGATATATACATTGCATTTGGCTTATAGGTTTTTAAATAAGTCAAAGCCATGTAATGTGTGAAACCATCTAAAGCTTCTTCTCCAAATGGTTGATAAGTGTCTTTCATTAAATTTGCAATCATTTTAAACTTTGGATCTTTCAAAAGAAAACTGTCCACATGATTCCCATTGATCACAGGGAAGCCTGCTCTTTTTTCATTTAAAATTCGCTTAAAAGCATCCCAAGCTCCAAATGCAACCACTTTGTTTTTATAATATGGCAAAGTATTTAAGTACTCAAAGAAATTAGTATTTGGATTAGGCATGTATTCGTTTGAGTTAATAGCTGTATCCACTTGACCTGTTAAGATTTCACTGTAACCTGGATAAGAAAACCAATAAGGATTTGAATTGTCCACCAAACTTCCATAGCTTCTATTCCCATGTATTTGTCCTTTTTCTACAATCGTAGACCAAAAAAATGGTAATAATTTTTTTCTACTTTCTTCTGCAGATGCTGCACCGAAATTCTTTGCTGTATTTAAACTATCTCCGTTTTGAAACGCCTTAAATTTTAAAATATCTTTATCTAAACCTTTAAACACTTCTTGCCATCTAAAACCATCCGTTGTTATAACAATGATCTTTTTCTTTTGATTCGTTTGAGCAAATGAATTACGATTCAATAAGCATAGTAAAGCAATGATTATGTAAAAGCCTTTTTTCATAATGGATTAATTTTCTCAAATGTAAATCTCAAGGTCAATAGATTAAATGTTGAAATATTATCAAATAATTAAGGTTCTATATACTCCCATTTTTAGCTTAGTTTAGACAGACAATTTATAGGATCTAAATTCGCATCTACCAGTCCAAATGCGTTACCAATATCTAAACTTATGAGGGATTTAAAAGCAGGAATGAATATCAAAAGCACTGCATTATTGAATGACAGTTTTTTTGAGGATACAACCATCCTAATTGTTGAGCACAATGAAGCTGGAAGTACAGGGTTTGTCACCAATAAACACTTTGGAAAGTCGCTGCATGAACTCATTGAATTCAATCATTCCAAGCCATTTCCACTGATGGATGGCGGCCCTGTTGATAGAGATCACATTTTTGTCTTGCATAAGCGACCCGATCTTATTGACGGATGCAAACAAATAACAAATAATCTTTATTTGGGTGGTCAAATGGAGCAAGTGATTGAAGCTATTAACACCGGAATTGCCAATACACAAGAAATTCAACTATTTATAGGCTATTGTGGATGGGATTTGGGAGAATTGGAAGCGGAGGTAGAAGAGGGAAGCTGGACAATCATTTAAAATCATACTATTTCACTCAATTTCAAAGCCTCTGACTAGGCAGGTATTAGTATTTAAATCTTTGAAATAGAAAATGATAGCTTATTGATATTACTCTTTTCCTTTTTAAGGTATGTTATATAATATTGAGCAATTGGACTCAATTTTTTTTCTTTTAACCAAACCAGTCTCCATTTAGTTGTAATAGGTAATCCCTTTATTTCTATCACCTTTAACTTGCCAGAAGCTATTTCTGACATAATTCCAATTATGGGCATAATTGAAATACCAATACCTGCCAGTACTGCTTGTTTTACAGCCTCATTTGAAGTAAGTTCTATTTTCTTTTTGGTATGAAATTTATTTTTATTAATAAACTTTTCCATCATTTGTCTTGTACCTGAACCTTGTTCTCTATATATAAAAGGTTTACTGTCTAAAGATTTCCTGTTCTTTATAATTTCATCTGCAATTTCTTTATTCCCAACCAGATATAATTGATTTTCTATTAATTCAAGCTCAATCACATTCAAATTATCAGGCAGGATTGAAACAAGTGCAAAATCGATTTCATTTTTTTCTAAGCTAGATATGACTTTTGATTTATTAGTTACATCCATTAACAAGTCTACATCTGGATGGTCATTTAAAAAGCTAGATAAATAAAATGGCATTATATACTTTCCAGTTGAAACGATCGAAATTTTTAATTTACCAGTATAGTTATTGTTATAGCCCAAACTTTTGTAATTGATAATTTCTAGCTCGTTTAATATCTTCTCACAAGCACTAGCAATTTCTCTACCAAAATCTGTTACATAGAGTCTTTTATTAATGATTTCAGTTAAGGGGAATTTAAAATCCTTCTGAAAGTTTTTTAATTGGATTGATACGGCTGGTTGTGTTAAATGTAATTCATCTGCAGCTTTAGTAATACTTCCAAATTCAACCACTTTTAAAAATATCTTTAATTGATTAATGCTATAGTTCATAAAACAAATTTATGTCAAATATAATAAAGTTAAATATTATTTATACATAAAAGTAGCTCAAATTTGTACCAGAAATATAAATTATTATGAAAAATGAATTAGTAATCGCTTTAATAAATGGGGTATTTGATAGCTTAGATGCCACTGAAATTGTGCTTTCCATGATCAATAAAAAAATCGAATACCATGAATTAAACAGTTTTAGTAATCTTATAAAATTCAATGAAAAAGATGTTCATCTTGAAGATAGAATTGATGCATTAAAAAAAGATAGAGACCTATTTATAGCATACATTAATTCAAATAAGGATAAAACATTTAAGATACAATCTGATATAAAAGTAGAAATAAGTTAAATACTTAAAATGTTTGAGGGTAGAAAATTAATAATTGCAACTAAACATAAAAAAGAAATTGTTATTGCAAAACACTTAAATGAAAAATTAGGTGTCAACTGTCAAGTAAGTGAAGACTTTGATACTGATGTGTTTGGTACTTTTACAGGCGAAAAAGAAAGGGCATTATCACCATTAGACACAGTCAGAAAAAAGTGTTTGATGGCTATGGAAAAATTTGGTTATGATTTAGGAGTTGCTAGTGAAGGTTCTTTTGGACCTCACCCTGCCTTATTTTTTATTCCAGCAGACGAAGAGTTTATGGTTTTTATTGATAAAAAAAATAACCTTGAAATTAATGTAAAAAAACTATCATCGGATACCAATTTTTCTGGTAGAAGTATCAAAAATGAGGAAGAATTAGAAAAATATATAAAAGCAATCCAATTCCCAGGTCACGGAATAATATTGAGAAAAAGCCGTGATTCGAATGAAAATATTATCAAAGACATTGATTCAATCGAACAATTAAAAAAACATTTTAAAAGTATGGTTGATTTATTGGGTGAAGTCTATGTTGAAACAGACATGAGGGCAATGAATAACCCTACAAGAATGAAGGTGATCGAAGAAACAACTTTAAAATTAATTGAGGCAATAAAATCAATCTGTCCCAACTGTTCTACGCCAGGTTTTGTACCAATAAACCATATAGCAGGCCTTCCCTGTTCATTATGCGGCCTTCCTACAAAATCAATTAAAATTAAAGTTTTAGGATGTAAAAAATGTGGGTATGAAATGGAAAAAATATTTCCTAATAATAAAAAAGAAGAAGATCCGCAATATTGTGATTACTGCAATCCATAAGTTATGATTACAAAAAATATTAACAATATAATAGATGATTTGACTATTGGAAATGTAGTAGGACTGCCCACTGAAACGGTTTATGGTTTAGCAGCGAATGCTTTTAATGAAGCTGCTATCCAAAAAATATATAGTTTAAAAAATAGGCCCACTTCAAATCCTCTTATTCTCCATACGCACTCCATTGAAGAAATCTATAAATATATAATTGATAATGATAGTAATCGTACATTATTAGAATTAGCAAATGAATACTGGCCAGGCCCTTTAACTATCTTATTAGAAAAAAATGAAAGAATTTTAGATATAGTGACATCTGGTTCACAATACGTTGCATTTAGGATTCCAAACCATCCATTAATTTTAGAAATTTTACAAAATCTTCCTTTTCCAATAGCCGCTCCAAGTGCAAATCCCTATCAAAGTATTAGTCCTACCACTGCAAATCAAGTATATTATTACTTTGGAGAAAAAATTTCCTATATCCTTGATGGAGGAAAATGTGCATGTGGTATTGAATCTACAATCATTGGTATGGAAAAAAATGATCTGATTATTTATAGACAAGGTGCCATTACAATTGAACAATTAAAAAATAAAATTGAAAATGTAAAAGTAAACGATTCTGGAAGTAGTAGCATTAAAACAAGTGGCATGTCTAAAACGCATTATGCGCCTAAAACAAGAATGATTATAGTAAATGATATAGAAGATTATATTCGAAATAATAAGCATCAAAAAATAGGTGTATTGTCATTTGATAAAATGAATATGCACTCAATAGCTAAAAATTACTACCACCATCTTTATGAGTTAGATAAAAAAGGTTATGATATCATAATAACAAAAAAATTTATAAACACAGGGATTGGAAGAGCATTAAATGATAAAATACAAAGAGCAATTTCAAAGTAAAAAAAATGATTTTAAAGTTAACAAGCAAAAAATTAAACTATGAATTATAATTTAATTGTTGATAATTTAACCAATCCCGCATTACTATTTTTTGTGCTTGGAATAATTGCAGTTTATTTAAAAAGCGATTTAGAAATACCGGCTAATTCATCAAAATTTATTTCGCTATACCTCTTATTCGCTATAGGTTTTAAAGGCGGTCAAGAATTATCCCACGAAGTATTTACCATGGAAATTGGATGGTCAATGTTATTTGGTATTGCAATTTCTTCCATCATACCGCTCTATACTTTTTTTATACTTAAAAGAAAATTGAATGTATTTGATGCTGGAGCTATTGCCGCTGCCTATGGATCGGTTAGCGCGGTGACATTTGTAACTGCTGTTTCCTTTCTTGAATCTCAGCAACTATCACTTCATGGACATATGGTTGCAATTATGGCTTTGATGGAATCGCCTGCAATCATTATTGGATTGGTTTTAATTTCAATATTTAATAAAGATGAAAGTAATAAAATAAATAAAAGAAGCGCGATTGCCCATTCATTTACAAATGGAAGTGTGCTTCTTATTCTAGGTAGTTTGATGATTGGTTATTTAGCCAATGCCAAACAAGCAGAGGGTATCAAGCCATTTACAAATGACCTATTTAAAGGTTTTCTCGCCATCTTTCTTTTAGACATTGGTATTACAAGTGGTAGAAAACTAAAAGCATTTTTTTCATTTGGTTGGTTCCCAGTGATTTTTGCCATTTTAATCCCACTATTTAATGGTTGTATCATTGCAATGTTAAGTTCCTTTGTAACAGAAGACATTACTAATAGATTTATGTTTGCTATACTAGCCGCTAGTGCCTCTTATATTGCTGTCCCAGCAGCTATGCAAATTTCAGTACCTAAGGCAAATCCTGGACTTTTTTTGCCTATGGCCTTAGCCGTCACCTTCCCTGTTAATATAACAATTGGGATGCCCATTTATTTACTAGTTGTTCAAAATACTTAGTCAAAATCATAAATAGTTGAATTACAATTATTTATAATTTTGTTTAACTATTTAGTGTATTTATTAAACAAATAAGACCTAATATTGTTATTTAGCTATTAAAATATCTAACTATGAAAGAATGGGAATCATTTACAAATGAACTTGAATTTGAATAAAATCAATCAGCATTTCAATTAACACCTTGATTTGTGAAGAGTAATATTTTCACATAAAAGAAATTAACCAATTTCAATAGGATTCAGAGGGTGTTTTCATGACACAGGGCATAATACATAAATTTACTTTTTTAAATGTTAATTTGCAGCCATAAATTAATTAATAAAAAAAATGAAAGGTAGTAACGAAGTTGTAGTGCTAATTGGAGCTGGGTCTATTGGTCAAGCCATTGCCCGAAGAGTATCCTCAGGCAAGCATATATTAATTTCAGATATTAAAATTGAAAATGCAGAACAAACAGCCAAAACTTTATCAGAAGCAGGATTTGAAGTAAGCACTTCAATAGTAGATGTAGCATCAAGCACTTCTGTATATGAATTAGTTTCAAAAGCTAAAAACATAGGAAGTATTGTAGGATTAATACACGCAGCAGGTGTTTCCCCCTCACAAGCAAGCCCTGATACTATTTTAAAAGTTGATTTATATGGAACCGCATTAGTATTAGAAGCATTTGGTAAAGTGATAGAAGATGGAGGTGCAGGTGTGGTTATTTCATCGCAATCTGGACATCGTTTACCTGCACTTAGCATACAAGAAGATAAAGCATTGGCCACAACTCCAGTAGAGGATCTTTTATCCTTGCCATTACTTGATTTAAAAAATGTAAAAGATTCTTTACATGCTTATCAACTTTCAAAAAGAGGTAATTCATTACGTGTAAGAGCTGAGGCTGTTAATTGGGGGAAAAGAGGGGCAAGAATTAATGCAATTAGTCCTGGTATAATTATTACACCACTTGCAAAAGATGAATTAAATGGACCTAGAGGTGATAGCTATAGAAAAATGATTGGAGCTTCCGCTGTTGGAAGAGCGGGAACTCCTGATGAAGTTGCAAATGTTGCTGCATTATTAATGAGCCAAGAGGGTGCATTTATTACTGGAAGTGATTTCCTTATGGATGGCGGAGTAACAGCTGCTTATTTTTATGGTGCGTTAGCAACTGAATAACTTCTCTCAGAAACTCGCCCAATTCATCACGCAATAAAACAAATGATTAAATTTACATTACTACATATTGCAAATGAGATATCAAACAACATATCTATGCAGGTAAAAGCCTAATCCAATTTCAAATCATAAATATTAAAATGCAAACTAAAATCAAATTCCTTCTAATTATCTCGTTTATATCTATCACGTTGTTTTCTGTTGCCCACGAATATTGGATAGCTCCCGTTAAATACAAGATTAAGTCAAAAGAAACTTTCTCAGTCAACTGCTATGCTGGAGAAGACTTCAAAGAAGCGATTTGGGCTAAAAGAAAAGAAAGGACCTTACAGGTGAATATTTTTCACGAAAAAACCAAAAATGATATTACTCCAAAATTCATAGCTCAGGATTCTGTAAAAATTCCAATGAGTTTAAATAAAGCTGGGAATCACCTAATCGCTATTAGTACTAAGCCTTCCTATATTGAAATGGAAGGGGCAGCATTTAATGACTATTTGAAAGAAGATGGGATGTATAACATTTTATCCTATAGAGAGAAAAATAACTTACAAGAAAAAAGATCAAGAGAGTATTATCAAAGATGTGCCAAAACACTTTTACAAGTAGATGGCAAGAATGACGCGTCGTATAAAATGAATACAGGTATGCAGCTTGAGATTATCCCTCAAAACAACCCCTACGCTAATGATGCCAAAGAATTAAATGTCTATTTTGAATTTAAAGGAAAACCCCTTGCCAATTACCAAGTAAGAACTTGGTGCAAAAAGAATGGCATATTGATAGTTAAATCTTTTTTTCAAACCGATTCTAATGGATATGTAACACTTCCAATCAAAGAAAAAGGAGAATGGATGATTTCAGTAGTGAAAATGGAATTGTATACAGCAACCGATAAAGCTGATTATGAAAGTTATTGGGGATCATATACTTTTAATAATAATTAGATTTAATAAAATAACACTTTAGTAAGACCAGATTGCCAATGCTGCGCATTGTCATCTCCTGAATGGTTGCCTTACCCTCTCTCGGATTGTCGACTACGTCGACTTCTTCTTTAGTTCGCCTTACCCAAAGCCTTTCAAACAATTCTTGATGCAAATCGTTTGGCTTTTTTAACGCTCATCCGCTCAATCAAGCGAGCTTGTTTCGCGGCTGCGCATTAAAAAAGCCTCTCACTTTCGTGAGAGGCTTTGTAGCCAGCATTGAACTACATTCTAACCAAATGTGGAGGGATTTGAGGGAATTCTACAAATTGAACAAAGTCTTAACTAAAATTCTAAAGTATAATAAGGTCAAGTAATAGCTTTACAAATTATTTGTTTATATCAAGTAATAGCTTTACTTTTATATATTAATAGTCAAGTTAAAACTTAACTTTATGAGAAATAACAAACTTCAATTCCAACAGCTAAATGAAAAATTGGCCCAATTAACTGTTTTACAGCATGTTAATGTGCCACCTATTGGATGGATTAAAGCAATCCGAAATGGCATTGGCATGTCTATGGAACAATTAGGCAAAAAACTTTCCATTACCAAGCAAGGGGTTATGGATATTGAGAAACGTGAGAAAGAAGGAGCTGTAACTATAAAATCAATGCAAGAGTTAGCCAAAGCCCTGGATTTGAAATTTGTTTACGGGTTTGTGCCTAATGCAGGTAGTTTGGAGCAAATGATAGAAAACCGGGCTTTAGAAATTGCCACAAAAATTGTAGAACGAACTTCCACTACGATGAAATTAGAAGATCAAGCAAACTCAAAAGAACGTATTGAAAATGCTATCAAAGAAAGATCATCAGAAATTATTAATAAAACACCTAAAATTTTATGGGACTAGATTTAATATACAATGATGGCCAAACTCCGCTTGATGAAGACGAGAAAGAAGGTCTGTTAATCCAGTCTATTGCTACAAGAGGCGAATTGGATGAATTTGAACAACAAAATATTGAAGATGCTATACAGTGGAGTTTAACTAGAAGATTCAAATCTGAACAAATCTTATCTGAATCTTTTATACAAGAGCTACATAAAAGAATGTATAGAAACGTTTGGAGATGGGCTGGTGAATACCGAAAAACAAATAAAAATATTGGGGTTGACAAATTAGAAATACCGGTAGCATTAAGATCATTAATTGATGACGCTGCATATTGGTTTGAACATAATGTATATGAACCAGCGGAATTTGCAATAAGATTCAAACACAGATTAGTTAGCATACATTGCTTTCCAAATGGTAACGGACGTCATAGTCGAATGATAGCTGATATTATTGTTGAAAAGATTTTCCAGCAAACTGTTTTCTCGTGGGGTAGTAGAACCCTATCTGATGAAAATAAATCGCGAGAAAAATATCTTATAGCTATAAGAAAAGCGGACAAAGGAGACTTTGAGTTACTATTGAAATTTGCAAGATCCTAACATCAAAAAAGCAGGCTATTAATGCCTGCTTTTTTGATGTTAGTTAGTTATTCCCGAAAATAATAGTTATTTCCTAAAATAACACTGAAGCCAACATTGTACTACATTCTAACCAAATGTGGAGGGATTTGAGGGAATTTTATAAACTAGTGGACATATTTAAAATGCTTAAAATCAGTGATTTTGAATAAAAATTTCCGACTAATTAATCAAGAAAAGTACCACAAATTAATGTTTGAAATATTTGACTACCTTTGTGACACAAAAATTGCATGAGAGATGACATACAACATATCCTTTCAGGAAAGAGCCAAGTTAAGCACCATCATCTTATCCAAACAACCTGCAGTTACCTTAAAGGAAGCCAAGGAGCAAGCTCAATGGCTAAAGACCAACAGCAGCACAAAGAAGAAGAAACAAAGAGCTTAGTTCAATTTGCAGATGACAATAATCTTTGGGTAGAGAATATCAATATAGATTTATACGTTTCGCAAGGTGCCGAACAGAAGGTATACTTAAAAGATGGCTCAACTGTTCTTAAATTGAATGATGCAATTTACTATGCAAGTTGGGTTGATTATTTTCACAACCTCTTACTGAATAATTTATTTTTCCCTGATACAGCATATCAACTTTTGGGTTTTCACAAAGATTTGAATATATTTTATGCTGTGGTTGAACAGCCTTTTGTAAAAGCAAATGAAAAAACAGATTTAAATATGGTAAAAGCCTTTTTAGAAAATAATGGCTTTATAAATAAAAAGAACCACGACTATTATAATGAGGAGCTAAGTTTGATTCTAGAAGATCTTCATGACGAAAATGTATTAACACAAAATGGTATGCTCTATTTTATAGATACTGTGTTTTATATTACTAGCTCAAAGTAAACTCTTTTGAGATAAATCTAAAAGTAAAAAAGCAGGCCATTAATGCTTGCTTTTTTTTGATGTTAGTTATTTCTGAAAATTATAGATATTTCCTAAAATAACACTGTAGCCAGTATTGAACTACATTCTAACCAAATGTGGAGGGATTTGAGGGAATTACACAAATTTGTGAATTTGATTAAAAGGTTTAAAATCAAATATTAACTTTACATCACTCCATATTGCAAATGAGATAACAAATAACATATCCTTGCAAGGAAAAGCTTAATTCAATTTCAATTAATATATTTTAAAATGCAAAAAAGAATCAAATACCTTCTAATTACAACCTTTATTTCTATTACCCTATTTTCAGTTGCCCACGAATATTGGATTGCTCCCGTTAAATACAAGGTTAAGTCAAAAGAAGCTTTCTCTGTTAACTGTTATGCCGGAGAAGACTTCAAAGAAGCCATTTGGGCAAAAAGAAAAGATAGGACCTTACAAGTGAATATTTTTCACGAAAAAAACAAAAATGATATTACTCCTAAATTCGTAGCTCAGGATTCTGTTAAGATCCCCATGTTTTTGAATGAATCGGGGCATCACCTTATTGCTATAAGTACTAAGCCTTCCTATATAGAAATGGAAGGAAAAGCCTTTAATGCATATTTGGAGGAAGACGGAATGACGAATATATTATCCTACAGAGAGAAAAATAATATTAAAGAAAAAAGATCGAGAGAGTATTATCAAAGATGTGCTAAAACACTTTTACAAGTTGATGGCAAGAATGATGCGTCGTATAAAATGAATACAGGTATGCAGCTTGAGATTATCCCTCAAAACAACCCCTACGCTAATGATGCCAAAGAATTAAATGTCTATTTTGAATTTAAAGGAAAACCCCTTGCCAATTACCAAGTAAGAACTTGGTGCAAAAAGAATGGCATATTGATAGTTAAATCTTTTTTTCAAACCGATTCTAATGGATATGTAACACTTCCAATCAAAGAAAAAGGAGAATGGATGATTTCTTTAGTGAAAATGGAATTGTATACCGCAACCGATAAAGCCGACTATGAAAGTTACTGGGGGTCATATACTTTTAGTAATAATTAGATTAAAAAAAGTTTAATATCAAAAAAAGCAGGCCTTTAATGCCTGCTTTTTTATCTCCTATATTATTCTCAAGAATAACACTGTAGCGAGAACGAGATTTGAACTCGTGACCTCAGGGTTATGAATATTTTTAAAGAAAATGAAGGCGTTGATTTGTAATGCGTTATGTTTTCACAAAACGGAAAACAACCGATTTCAGTCGAATTCAGGGGGTATTTTCCTCACGCAGAGTGACTATGGTATAATTGTTTAATATATTATACTTACCTTATGACTGTAAATCACTAAGACTATTGCAATTCTAACGCAACAATTCTATTTACAATTCTTGTAATCACTATCATTCCTAGGTATTTTATTTAATTAATGAAATAGGCTATACCCTATTTCTAAATCAACACGTATGAAAAAAATTCTTTCTCTATTAATCCTTATTCCTTTTTTTGGAATAAGCCAAAAAAATGTAATTAGTACTAATAGGGTATTCGCAAAAGTTGATAAAGTTTTGGAATTTGAAAAGGCAGTTTCTGCCCATTACCAGAAGTATCATACCGGTGAATGGAGCGCTCGTATTTTTGAAATTGTATCTGGACCAGATGCGGGTGGTTACCAAATCAACGAAAGCCCAAACAGCTGGGAGGGTATTGACAGCAGAGGCAATTTAGGTACTGAACACACTATTGACTGGAACAAAAATGTAGCTATTTACCTTACAGAAAGGGGGAGTATGGGTTATTCTACTTTCCAGGATTCAATTAGCACCACTGGACTAAATGACTGGGCTGACAAAATCAGCATCACACATTATTTTCCGAGATTAGGACAAGGATTTCAAATGTATACTTTTCTTGAAGACTTAAGGCCTGTTTGGAAAGCACTTGGGCAATCTGTTGCAGTTTTTGCTTCTAGTTCTTCCGGACCTGCTCAATATGCTGTAGTGACTAGATATCCAAATGGATTAAAAGATAAGGCCCTTTCTAACAATAATAAAGTCAAAGATACATATGAAAAAATCCATGGCAGATTCTCTTATATTAGATTTACTGAAACTATGCAAAATAGTGTTACAGAAGTGTGGCATGAAATGCTTTTTTATAGGAAAGACCTGAGTTCAAAATAATAATTAGAATTTAAACAAAAAACAATAACTATGAAAAAAATATTATTATGTTTTCTTGTATCAGCATCATTAATTGCTTGTACAAACCAAGAAACAAAAACTGAAGCAAAAACTGAAACAACAGGCTCAGTAACAACAACTGGACCAGATGTAGATTTAATTAAAAAAAGTATTACAGCATTTGCTGATGGAGATTGGGCTACTTATGCTTCCACTTATGCCGATAATGCAAAATCGTACCATAATATTTGGCCATCAAATACTGATACAACAGTAGGCGTGAAAATTCCAGTACTTATTGAAGGCTTCAAAAAACAAAGAGAATTAATGGATGGTAAATTAACTATGGGGGGCACAATTTTTGAAGTAGTGACAATGCCTGATGGAAGCAAGTATGGCCATGTTTGGGTTGACTTTACTTGGAAAAACAAAAAAGGAGAAGTAGGTAAATCTGTTCTTTTTGATTCTTATGGTATTAATAAAGACGGAAAAATTTCTTACGAGTGGCCTATTTATGATACAAAAGATGTTGTGAGATTGGGTAATTAATATGTTTTAAGTTTGAAAAAATACGATTGAGACCTCTAGCAATAGGGGTCTCTTTTTTTAAAAACCTCACGCAAAACCTCACGCAGAAACAACAAAGGACCCACGATTTAACGTAAGTCCTTGATTTTCATGTAGCGAGACCGGGATTTGAACCCGGGACCTCAGGGTTATGAAGATTTTTTGAGAAAATGAAGGCGTTGATTTGTAGTTAGTTATGTTTTCACAAAACCGAAAACGACCGATTTGAACCGAATTCAGGGGGTGTTTTCCTCAAGCAGTAATTTAATATTATAATATTACTTTTTTGTCAACATAAACTCATCAACTATTTTCCCACTAGATGCAATTTGTTTGAAATGTAAGGTTTCCCCTTTTGATTCAATATAGGTTAAGGAGTGGTCAGTAGAGAAAAATTTATGTGTAAACTTTTGCCAAGAATCTGGATCATTTTCTTGTTCTGGATTATATAAGTCCTGTCCGCCTGCACCAGTAACTAAATATATAATACCATTAGCTTGTGTATTGTTTACACCATCATATTTTTTATCCAAAATCCATTTACCATTGACAACTCTACCTCTTAATGTTTTATTATCTTTGCCTCCCACCAATTGTGTACCTTTTCTATCTGGAGTGAATTTTAAAGGAAAAGATCGTTGGTAATTATGTACATGTCCATTAAATACTACATCTACTTTTCCAACTTCAAAAATGGGCGCTAATAGTCTCATTTGTTGTTGTTCAAAATGTTCTCTTGATGAATTAAAGCCAGGATGGTGAAATAATACAAAATGCCATTTTAGATCAGAGGAGTTCAATAAATCATTTTTAACCCAATTTAATAATGTAGAATCGGTCCAGTCAACATAATTGTCTGCATCAATAACAGTCCAATGTGCGTTTGCATAATTATAAGAAAAATTAGACATACTTGGGTAGGCCTTTCCTGCAGCTGTGTAAAAAGCATTTTTATTCTCCTCTGAACCTTTTAATAAAGGTACCATACTAGAGCCTTCTTTTGATTTAAGCCCATTTAAAGGTTGTTCCCAAAAATAATAATAGCTTAAAGCACTAGGTGTTTTATCCATATCTCTGTCTTCAGCATCATGATTACCCACAGAGGCAATAAATGGAATTTTACGCATTAAGGGGGCACCCAAAGAGTCCGCCTGGTCGGCATTATAAATTGGCCAAAATTTTTCTGTATAATCGTTTATTAAACCACTATTGTAAACAATATCCCCAGGCACTGCAATATAGTCTGGATCAAGCTTATACATGATAGAGGCTAATTTTTTTTGATCCTTGGTTAAAGCGCCAATATCTCCTATGGCAACAAATTTATAATCTTGATTATTTGATTTTGGAGCATGACCATATGCTTCAAAAACAAGTTTATTATTATTTAAAACTCGATAACCAAAATCCTTTCCAGCTAATAAGTTCTTCACTGTAAAATGGTATACTACAAAGGGTGTTACATTTTTCACATTTACAAGGTTAAAATTATTTGCTTTTGAACTTTCCCATTTAGTAGTTGTTTTTACTTCTACACGCCATTCATTAATAGTGTCTTTAGTATGCCAAAGTAAAGATAGCTCAAAGGGCTTACCTTCATACCCCACTTGTAAATAAGGCTTTACTAAAAAAGGGGCTTGTGCGTTTATGCTTGCACTTACTAAGAAAAATTGTAAAAAAACAATTTGCCATTTTTTCATGTACATGTATTTATAATGAAATTAAGTTCAAAAAAATAATAACAAGCGCTAACAAAATAAATTAATAGAAAAGTAATATGTACTCATTTTAGCAGAAAAAATTAAATATGAATGAAAGCCTTAAACTCAAAAAAGCAGGCCGTTAATGCCTGCTTTTTATAACTCCTTTTTTATTCTCGAGAATAACAATGTAGCGAGAACGAGATTTGAACTCGTGACCTCAGGGTTATGAAGATTTTTTTAGAAAATGAATGCGTTGATTTGTAGTTAGTTATGTTTTCACATAACGGAAAACGAACGAATTCAGTCGAATTCAGGGGGTGTTTTCCTCACGCAAAGATTATTTTTTAATACATTAATATTTTACTTACCTTTTAAAAGTAAATCACTCAATCTATTGCAATTCTAACGCAACAGCTCTATTTACAATTCTTGTAATTACTATCATTCCTTAGAATCTTATTTAATCATTGAAATGGACTATAATCTATTTCTAAACTTACACGTATGAAAAAATTATTATTATCTTTTATTGTTATGCTATTTGTAACAGTATCTTTCGCGCAGAAAGAAAAGAAAAATGGAACAATTTATATCAATCACCCTTATATTGATATAGTTAATAAAGCCTCTAAAGCTTATGTTAATCAAGACCTAAATTTATGGAAAACTTATTATTCAGATACTGCAAAATTTTGGGTATCAGATATTAATAGTGGAAAATGGTTCCCATTGACAGAGTCAATAACTGGTTTGGCATTGGATTATAAATTTTATGATAACGTGAAGTCAACTCAAGTGGGTTACCCAGATTATCTTCAATACGATAAAGACAATTCAAGAATTGTACAGTCTTGGTGGTTATGGAGTGGAATTTCAAAAAAAACTGGAAAAGAATTAAAAATTTACATGGTACAGTTTGATACATTCAATACTGCTGGAAAGATTGTTAAAGAAGAAACCTATGCAGATTTTTCAAAGCAAATGGCTGAAGAAGGAACTAGCCAATATAATAATTAATAATTTAATATAAAATGAAAAAATATATATTATCCATAATTGTGATTATAACAATTATCTCTTGTTCAACTAAAACAGAAACGAAAATTATTGCTGATAAACTTGATATTCACCAATTTGGTTTTAATTATGACAGTTCGGCTAATATTGATGCTGTTAAAGCAACAAATAAAGATTTAGAAAATTTAGATACAACTAGTTATAAAACAAAATTTTCAGATACGGTTGTTTTTTATGACCATGAAAAAAATCATAACTTAAATTGGAATATGAGTATTTTTAAAAACTGGATATCTAAGAAAATCCAACCTAAAGTTACTGTTGGTGCTATTTGGGGTAGTAAATTTAATTATAAAGATGGGTCAAAGGGTGATTATGTTTATCAAGCAATAAAAATGAAATTTACACAAGGTATTAAATCAGTAGAATTTGATGACTTTGGAGTATTTGAATTTAAAGACGGCAAAATTGTTAGGGAGTGGAATTGGTATGAAGCTACTAAGTTATTGCCTTTAATGAAATAGTTTTTCATTTTTAAGTGTTGATTATTGATATGGGGCTCTTTGCAATAAGAGCCCCTTTTTTATCAAACCTCACACAATGAAACCCAATGATAGCAAGTGTTTCAAGATAAAAAGTGATGTTTTCATGAAACAACAAAGGACCCACGATTTTCGTAAGTCCTTGATTTTCATGTAGCGAGAACGAGATTTGAACTCGTGACCTCAGGGTTATGAAGATTTTTTGAGAAAATGAATGCGTTGATTTGTAATGAGTTATGTTTTAGCAAAACAGAAATCAACCGATTTGACCCGATTTCAGGGGGTGTTTTCATGACACAGCGATTAAAAGTTATTTAAAGTTAAAAAGGTTAATATAATTTTAAAAATACAAACATATTTCACACTCTTACATTCAATGGTGCCCATATCAATGGAGAATTTGGACATTTAAGCCCTGAAAATAGTATTTGATTATTTTTTATAGCGCATTATCAAATTGCATTTTATCATCTGCTTTTTTAGTATTACTACCAAAACGATAATTAAAGCCAATATAAAATACTTGTGCATCTCTACTGGTCAATTGATTTTGTATTAAGAATTTAGAAGTAAGATCTGACTTTTGTTTTAAGGTACTGAACACGTCACTTAAAGTGGCGACAACAGATAGTTTGTTTTTCATTAGATCTTGACGCAAACCCATATTTACAACAAAGGTTGGATCAAAAAATCCTTGTATTGTTTGCCTCGCAGACCTATAAATACAAGTGAATTGAAACATGGTATTTTTAGTGATAGAAGCGCTTGCATTAAAGTTTGTATTGCTACTCCAAATTGATTTTTTATCGGGAGCAGTAACTGTGCCAAAATTGATGGTATTATAAAATACATTGGTGCTCAAATTAGCAGTAATCGTTTTTGTTGGCTTTGCAGAAACGACAAGCTCAAAACCAGTATTCTGATCGTTCGATAAATTTTGCCTGGTAGTTAAAAATGCGGAATCGTTCAATTTTTGAGTGATAGAAGTAAATCCATTGTATTTGTACCTATAGTAAATACTTGGCACGATGGTAAACATGTTATTCTTCCATTGATACCCAAATTCTAGCGAATGAATAAACTCTGGCAGCAAATAAGGATTACCCGCTCTCAAATTAATTGGATCCATATATTCGGGAAATGGATTTAAATCGTCGCCCTCTGGCCTGTTCACTCGCTTACTATAATTTAATTGCAATTGACCCTTAGAAAGTTTATAGGCGAATTGAACAGTGGGAAATACATTAAAGTACTGATTCTTTATGATTGAATCTTTGGTTACTAAATTACTTTCTATAAATGATTGTTCAGCCCTCAATCCCAAGGAATATTCTAATTCACCAATAGCATTGGAATAGGTACCATATACTGCATGTATTTTTTGATTCAACTTAAAACGATTAGAAGTCAATGGATTTTTAATAACCCTGCCTATGGTAGGATTGTAATTTTCAGTAGTAAAATCGATATCTTGTTGAATGAAGGATCCTGCATAACCCAGTTCAAGTTTAGCATCTTCTCCTAATGGATTTACAAAATCTAGGGTAGCTTGTTGGTTGTGTTCAATTTGATTGACAAAATTATTATCAGGTATAGTTAGATTAGTTGGAAAGTAGTATTGGTTATTGTAATAATTTTTTTCATCTTCACTTTGAGATGAAGCAGTAAACTCAAACCTTAATTCTTTTCCTTCTTTGATATAATTATGTTGCCAATAGGCGGTAAGATCCTTTTCATTTTCTACTGCAGGTGCAAAACGTGTTCTGTCTAAACGTTGTGTGGTTTGCTTATTCTTATCAAAAAAAGTACGTTCATATAAATCATTTCTTTCTAAACTGGTTTTTAAATAACTACCAGATAGCCCGATGCTATTCATTGTATCGATGGTATAGTCAAAACCCCCTCTTAATAAATGAGACAATGGCCTGGCTTTAGATCTGTAATTTTCAGTATAGAACCCTGTGGTTGCTCTTGAAAGTGAATCAGTAAATGTCCTATTCGTATTACCAAAACGATTTCTTTCATCCTGGCGAATACTATAAGTAGCAAAAGTATTGAGCTTACTCGTTTTATAATTGAGGTTTAAACTACCATTGTCTCTTTGTTTATTACCTATATTACCAGTAATATTTCCATTGAAACCTGCTTTGGTATTCTTTTTCATGACGATATTAATCATACCCGCAGTTCCATCTGGTCTATACTTTGCAGAAGGATTGGTGATTACTTCAATTCTTTCAATGGTATTGGCTGGGATTTGTTGCAATACCTCGGCTCTATTTTTTCCCATTAATGGTGAGGGTCTTCCGTTAATGAGCACCATTAATTCTCCAGAACCTCTCAAACTAATGTTACCTTCAATATCTACTTCTACAGACGGAACATTTCGCAGTATATCACTTGCCGAACCAGATTGAGCCATAATATCCTGTGAAGTATTGTATACTTTTTTTCCTACAGTAGAACTTAGCATATTTTTTTTTGCAGTAACACTCACTTCATTTAGTGTATTAGAACTTAATTCCATACTGATATCTCCCATCGAAACTGTACTTGCATTTGCAGTCAGCGAAACACTTTGTATAGGTGCTAACAGTCCCATATAATTTACTTTGAGTGAATAGTTGCCAAATGCTATACTATCTAAATTAAACTTGCCTTTTTTATTACTGATGGTAGTTTTAATAGCAATTTTATTACTTGGTTCTAATAACTGAATGGAAGCATATTCTAAGGGTAGTCCAGATTTTTTGTCGATCACTGTTCCATTAACAGATCCTGTTTTGTTTTGTGCTGATAAATTGCAATAACAACTTATCAGTATAAGTATTATACCTAAATATTTCATTAAAAACTTTTTAAAAAATCCACCAATTATACAGTCTAGCCAAATCAAAATTGATTAGCTTTAAATTAGATGTATAATCGGTGGATTTAGATTAATTACATTACTTTTCCTGTTGGATCGAGTTTGACTTCTTTAGTTTTACCCTTCAAACTATATTCTATTTCGTAATAGTTCTTACCTTCTTTAGACTCGATTTTATATACTTCTTTGATGGTAGCTCCTGCAAATGCTTTATTGAAACCATCCATGACTGCTTTTGGTGTATTAGCTTGTGAGATGGCCATTTCAGTTTCCATCCATTCACCTTTTCCTGAAAAATTAGCAGAGCCTTTTTTACCGTCCATTACAAAACTGGCTTCATAGTCATTTTTGGATTCCATTTCCCATTTTACTTCTTTAGCAGTAGGAAATTTGGTTTGAAAGGCTTTTTGTGCCTCATCTGTTACTTTATTTTTTTGAGCATGTGAAATGATTTGACTGAACATTAAAATGCTAATAATGAAATATTTTTTCATAATATTGATTTGAGTATCCATTTATATTAAAATGAATACAATGATTTAAATAGTGTAAAACGATGGTAATAAATAGAGAACTAAGCAGAAGGTGGTCTAAAAATTCCTGGACAAAAGTCTTCGTTGTTGATCTTTGTTGTAAAATCAGGACCTATTTTAATTGGAATGATGTAAGTGGCAAATTCAATTAAAACCTCATGTTTGTGAAATAGTACACCATTTTGAATTTGTATAACCTCATCATGCGAACGTGGTATCTTATTGGTTTGCATTGGAGCGTCTTCCTCCTCGTCAAATTCTAACCCCGAAGCAATTAATTTTTCACCGATAAATTCAGCAAAATTCATATCCTCGTCAAAGCGTAAGCTGTTTTTATATAGACTAATCACCGCCTTAGCATCCTCATAATTTGAATAAGGCATGATCAAGGTTGTAAACATAAAAATGACTAAAGTAAAAAGTGTTATTGCTTTTTTCACATTTTAAAGTTAGTTCAATATGAATATTCATATTGTTAAATATTTTGAGGTGTGATTGATTCACCTTCATTCACACCTCAAACCTCACGCAGAAACAACAAAGGACCCACGAATTAACGTAAGTCCTTGATTTTCATGTAGCGAGACCGGGATTTGAACCCGGGACCTCAGGGTTATGAAGATTTTTTTAGAAAATTAACGTGTTGATTTGTAATTAGTTATGTTTTGACAAAACGGAAATCAACCGAATTCAGTAGAAATCAGGGAGTGTTTTCATGACACAGGGCATAATACATAAATTTACTTTTTTAAATGTTAATTTGCAGCTTAATTTAATTAATAAAAACAAATGAAAGGTAGTAACGAAGTTGTAGTGTTGATTGGCGCTGGGTCAATTGGTCAAGCCATTACAAGAAGAGTATCCGCAGGTAAGCATATATTAATTTCAGATATTAAAATTGAAAATGCAGAACAAGCAGCTAAAACTTTATCAGAAGCAGGATTTGAAGTAAGCACTTCAATAGTTGATATAGCATCTAGTAAATCTGTAAATGAATTAGTAACAAAAGCTAAAAGCATAGGAAGTATTATAGGATTAATACATGCAGCAGGTGTTTCCCCCTCACAAGCAAGCCCTGATACTATTTTAAAAGTTGATTTATATGGAACCGCATTAGTATTAGAAGCATTTGGCAAGGTGATTGAAGATGGAGGTGCAGGTGTGGTTATTTCATCGCAATCAGGACATCGTTTACCTGCACTTAGTATAGAAGAAGATAAAGCATTGGCTACTGCACCTGTGGAAGAGCTTCTATCCTTACCATTATTGGATTTAAATAATGTAAAAGATTCTTTACATGCTTATCAACTTTCTAAAAGAGGAAATTCAT
This sequence comes from Chitinophagia bacterium, assembly GCA_037143275.1. Taxonomy (GTDB): domain Bacteria; phylum Bacteroidota; class Bacteroidia; order Chitinophagales; family Chitinophagaceae; genus Sediminibacterium. The sequence continues at coordinate 762,460 of JBAWZB010000001.1, read as the reverse complement.
TACGTGTGAGAGCTGAGGCTGTGAATTGGGGGAAAAGAGGAGCAAGAATAAATGCAATTAGTCCTGGTATCATTATTACACCACTTGCCAAAGATGAATTAAAAGGACCCAGAGGTGATAGCTATAGAAAAATGATTTCAGCTTCGGCTGTTGGAAGAGCGGGAACTCCTGATGAAGTTGCAAATGTTGCTGCATTATTAATGAGCCATGAAGCTGCATTTATTACAGGAAGTGATTTTCTTATGGATGGCGGAGTAACTGCTGCCTATTTTTATGGTGAGTTAGCAACTTAATAACTCCTCACAGATATTCACGCAATTCCTCACACAATGAAACCCAATGATAGCAAGTGTTTCAAGATAAAAAGTGATGTTTTCATGACACAAAAAAGGACCCACGATTTTCGTAAGTCCTTGATTTTCATGTAGCGAGAACGGATTGCCAATGCTGCGCATTGTCATCTCCTGAATGGTTGCCTTACCCAAAGCCTTTCAAACAACAAACTTCGTTTGCTGTTTAGCTTTTTTAACGCTCATCCACTCAATCAAGCGAGCTTGTTTCGCGGCTTCGCATTAAAAAAGCCTCTCAACTTGCGTTGAGAGGCTTTGTAGCGAGAACGAGATTTGAACTCGTGACCTCAGGGTTATGAATCCTGTGCTCTAACCAACTGAGCTACCTCGCCTTGATCCTATTTGGTTATACCCTTAAAAGGGTGGCAAAACTACTTAATTTTTTTGGATTTATGGGTTCACTTTAAGACTAAATACGGATTGTCCTTCAAAAAATCCTTCAAATACATCCCCTTTTGTGGTTGGACCAACGCCTGCTGGTGTTCCTGTATAAATTAAGTCTCCTGGGTGGATGGTAAAATACTCGGTAATGCCTGCTAATATCTTGTCCAATGGAAAGATCATTAAACTTGAATCCCCAGTTTGAACAGTGCTCCCGTTTTTAGATAAGGTATAATGAATAGGACTAGCTAAAATTTCTGAGGTTAATGGATGCCACTCGCCTAAAATTGCAGCATTGTCAAATGCCTTTGCTTTCTCCCAAGGCAAGCCCTTCTCTTTTAATTTACTTTGTACATCTCTTGCAGTAAAATCTATACCTACTGTTATGGCATCACAATACTCAATCACTGGGATACCATTGGGATGTGCCACGCTTAAATTTTTTCCTTTTTTACTTACACGCAAAACCAACTCACCTTCAAAATGTAAATCGTTGGTAAAACTTGGAATCGAAAAATTTTCCCCTGCAGCTAGTAACGCCGTATCTGGTTTCATAAAAATAATAGCAGAAGTGGGTACTTCATTTCCTAATTCGTGGGCATGCTCTACATAATTACGTCCAATACAAAATATACTCATAACAATATGTTTAATCTACTTTAATATCTAATCCGTTGGCGAAGGTCATGGTTCTTGATAATCCTATTGTAGCAAATGACTCTATGACTTCTACCGATTTTTCAATTTTTAAATCAATTAATTTTCTTTCAGTTTGCGCCCATCTTCCCAATACAAAATCCACTTGTTGTCCCTTTGCAAAATCATTGCCAATGCCAAATCTTAATTTAGGATATGCGTCCGTGCCCAATGTCAATTGAATGTCTTTTAAACCATTGTGTCCTGCATCTGAACCCGATGCGCGTAATCGTAGTTTAGAAGTAGGCAATGCTAAATCATCCACTATCGTTAAGGTATTTTCCAAAGCGATTTTTTCTTTATCCATCCAGTACTTAAAGGCCTTCCCACTCAGGTTCATAAATGTAGTTGGCTTGACACAAATAAAGGTCTTGCCTTTCCATTTAACCTCAGCTACTTCGGCCAAGCGGTCTACTTTAAAAAAGCCACCATGCTTAATGACAAATGCATCCAATACGTCAAACCCAATATTATGACGGGTGTGCGCATATTCTGCACCTACATTCCCTAAGCCTATGAGTAAAAATTTTGACATATGATTTCTTGGAGTAAAAGTAATTAAAATAACCTCGTAAAAAAACAAAACCCCGAAGGGGTCAAAGTCATAAAAGTTGTTTTTTTAAGACCTTAACTTCGTGAAAGGTCTTAAAAAAACAAAACCCCCTGATTGCTCAGAGGGTTTTATATTCAAAAGTTTTGAATTATTTCTTACCTGTTTTTGCAGCTTCAGATTCTTCTTGCTTTAATTGACGAGTCATTACTACAGAAGCAACCGGAATACGTGGAGAGTTCATGATCTCCATGTTTGGTACTTTAATATCTTCGATACGTAAGTTTGCGTTCAATTCTAAATTAGTGATATCTAATTCAATGAATTCTCTTAAGTCTTTAGGTAAAGCTTTAATTTTTACAGACTTTACTTTAGAAACTAATTTACCACCTGCTTTCACACCTACTGATGATCCAACTAATTTCAATGGTAAAGTAGCTACAACTTTCTTATCATCCACTAACTCTAATAAGTCAACGTGTAATAATAAATCAGATACTTTGTCAAATTGTAGATCCTTCAAAATACATCTGTATTTTTTTCCGTCTACAGTAATTTCAGCGATTAAGAATTCACTTGTGTACACTAAAGGCTTGAAAGCCTTAGCAGAAGCATAAAAGTTCACTTCTGTAGCACCCCCGTAAATTACAGCTGGCACGTTTTCTTGAGAGCGGATTTGGCGGGCGGCTTTTTTGCCAGACTCGGTCCTCAAGTGTCCTTCGATTGTAATTGTCTTCATGGTTTAAATTTTAAATATGGACGGCAAAGGTAATGAAATAAAAAGAAGCAACCAAAGTTGCTCCTAATTATTTATATTATATTGAAAATCAGTCTATTACTGATTTCTAGCCTTCAATTGTGAATGCACAAATAGACTGGTAATGCTCTTATTTTCATAGGCATTGCGTATCGCGATTGCAAACAAGTCGGCTACAGTCAATACTTTAATCTTATTAGACTCCTGTTTTAAAGGGATGGTATCACATACCACCAATTCTTCTAAAACAGAACTATCTATGTTTTCGTAAGCTTTGCCACTCAACACAGGATGCGTAATCAAAGCGCGGACCGTTCTAGCGCCTTTCTCTTTTAATAAGGCAGCAGCCTTAACCAATGTTCCTCCGGTATCACAAATGTCATCTATAATCACAATGTCCTTTCCTGTTACATCTCCAATCACTACCATACTTGCAATTTCATTGGCGCGTTTTCTGTGCTTATCACAAATCACCATTTCTGCATTAAAATAGTTAGCGACCTCACGCACACGGTTGGTGCTTCCTACGTCTGGTGCTGCAAAAGCAAGATTTTGTAAATTAAGGGACTCTATATAAGGGATAAAAATGGCTGAACTATCTAAGTGATCCACCGGTACATCAAAGAAGCCTTGAATTTGTGCGGCGTGCAAGTCCATTGTAATGACCCTGTTAGCGCCTGCTGCTTCTAATAATGTAGCAATTAATTTTGCGCCTATCGCCACACGTGGCTTGTCTTTACGATCTTGTCTAGCAAAACCATAGTAAGGCACCACTGCAATAATTTTGTAAGCACTCGCTCTTTTAGCAGCATCTATCATCATCAATAATTCCATTAAATTATCGGTGGGTGCATAGGTGCTTTGAACTAAAAAAACATAATCCCCTCTGATACTCTCTAAAAAGATAGGCTGGAATTCACCATCACTAAATTTTTGGATATTGATTTTACCAATGGGGGCGCCAAAACGTTGTGCAATTTTTTCTGCAAGTGCCTGCGAGCCAGTGCCCGCGAAAATTTTAACTGAAGGATTCATAAGGGTAAAATGTGCTTCAAAGGTATTGATATCGTGCACATATTTTTAGCTATTCTGCTGCAAATTTTCAACAAATAGTTAAGTTATGCACAACTGCCCACAAGAACTCGGTATTTGTACGCAGAATTAGCAGTTGTATAAAAAATATATTTGGATAAAATTGTTTATGCAAATAAGTAATATCCGTTTTTGGGCAGAAGAGGATCAACCCATCTATAAATTTAGCACCAAGGGCGCCGACCATTTAAGTGATGTAGAATTATTAGCCATATTAATCCAGCATGGGACTGCTACACAAAATGCCATTGAATTGGCCAGAAGCTTACTAGCTACCACCGAAAATAGTTTGAAAAAATTTGCTAAATATAGTGTGCGGGATATTGTTAATTTAAAAATTAAAGGGATTGGAAAAATCAAAGCAGTACGGATCTTAGCAGCCATAGAACTGGGTTCCAGAAGGATTGATTTAATGGACAAGCAAGCCACCATCCATCACAGTCGGGACGTAGCTATGCATTTAAAAAATAAATTACAGCACGAACAACGTGAAGTGTTTATGTTACTCTTATTAAATCAAGCAAATAAAATCATCCACGAAGCGGTGTTAAGCGAGGGCGGCATTACAGGAACAGTCGCGGATCCAAGAATTATTTTTAAACTCGCTATTAGTCATGGCGCCACTGGTTTTATCATTTGCCACAATCACCCTAGTGGGCAATTAAGACCCAGCAGGGTGGATGATACCCTGACGGAAAAAATAAAAAAAGGTGCTGCACTGTTTGACATTAAATTAATTGATCATTTAATCGTCAGTTCGGAGGGCTATTATAGTTATGCAGAACAACACCCTAATTGGTAGTGTTATTTTATAAACTAGGCCTGTGCAGTAGGACCACCAAAATTCATTGGGATCTCAATTTGCTCCATGTCTCCAATTGGACCATGCGCAGCTTCATATCTTTCAATATTTTCCACCATAGCTTTCATAAAACGCTTGGCATGCATCGGTGTTAAAATCACACGAGACTTTACTTTACTTTTAGGGGTGCCTGGCATCACATTTACAAAATCAATCACAAACTCTGCATTGCTATGCGTAATAATGGCCAAGTTGGCATAAGTACCTTCTGCAATCTCTTCAGAGATTTCAATATTTAAAGGTTGATTCGGGTTTTGTTCCATAAACTAAATTAAGAGCCCAAAGATACGAGGGAACGAATCTTAAAAAGAACTAAATTTGCGCCATGTTAGTATTAGACGGAAAAATTGCCTCAGCAGCAGTCAAGGCAAGCTTATTAGAACAAACTACAGCATTAAAGGCTGCAGGTAAAAGAACGCCCCATTTAGCTGCTATTTTAGTGGGTAACAATGGCGCCAGTGAAACTTATGTGGCAAGTAAAGTAAAAAATTGCGAAGAGACTGGGTTCGGATCATCCCTATACCGTTTCGAAGAGACAGTGAGTGAGGCAGAATTATTAGCACAAATTGAAGCATTGAATACCAATGAAAATGTTGATGGTATATTAGTACAGTTACCCCTTCCTAAACATATTGACGACGCTAAAGTCATTGAAGCGATTGATCCTAAAAAAGATGTGGATGGATTTCATCCCTCCAATGTGGGTAGATTGGTTCAAGGATTGAATACCTTTATTCCAGCAACCCCTTATGGTGTGCTATTGATGTTCGAACATTTTAATATCGAAACAAAAGGCAAACGCGCTGTTGTAATTGGAAGAAGTAATATTGTAGGTAGACCAATGAGTATTTTACTAAGTTCAGATCATCCACAAGGCAATTGTACGGTGACTTGTTGTCATAGATATACCCCTAAGGCAGACCTGATTGATATTTGTTCCAAAGCAGATATTGTGGTGGTTGCTGTGGGTATGCCTGATTTTGTAGACGCGAGCATGATCAAGCCAGGCGCAGTGATTGTTGACGTTGGTATTACTAGAGTCACAGATGCCACTGCAGCAAAAGGTTTTAGAATAAAGGGAGATGTCAATTATGCATCAGCGATTACCGTGGCTTCTGCAGTAACCCCTGTACCCGGTGGTGTTGGTTTAATGACCATCGCAGGCTTATTAAAAAACACGATGAAAGCCTACCAAGGTTTATAAATCATATAAATAAAACGCATTGAGCAACGCATCCTCTTATCCAGTAATGGAACTATTTTATTCTTTACAAGGTGAAGGTTACCATCAGGGCAAAGCTGCGTTTTTTATTCGCTTAGCTGGATGTGATGTAGGATGTGTATGGTGTGATGTAAAAGATAGTTGGGATGCGAGCAAGCATCCTGTATTGTCAGTGGAGGCAATTGTGGCTGCAGCAGCTGCGCATCCAAGTCGCATAGCCATTGTCACAGGAGGCGAGCCTTTACTGCACCAATTGGATCCATTAACATCTGCACTCAAAGCTGCAGGATTTCAAACACATATTGAAACTTCGGGATCAAGCCCTATGAGTGGCTCTTGGGATTGGGTTTGTTTATCTCCAAAAAAATTCAAAGCACCTTTACCAGCATCTATAAAAGCTGCGGACGAATTAAAAGTGGTTGTCTTTAATAAATCCGATTTCGACTGGGCCAACTCCTTTGAAAATGATGTCCCTATGGATTGTAAAAAATACTTACAACCAGAATGGGAGAAGTCAGATGCTATGACACCATTGGTGATAGAATACATTAAAGCCAATCCTAGCTGGGAATTGAGCGCACAATTACATAAGTATATCCAAGTTCCTTAATTCATTTAAGGACTTATCCTACCTTTATGGTAGATGCATTTTCAATTACGATATCCAAAAGGTTTTGCAATCATTTTATGTTGCATGATAGGTTGCACCAATATTGTTTTTGGGCAAACCAAAATAGCTTTACAGAACTATGAGGCTGGGATCAATGCGTTAAATAAGAATGAAGTTCAAAATGCCATTCAATTTTTTACAGTGGCCGCTGCTAAAGACAGTCAATATCTAGACCCTGCTATTGCATTGTTTCAGGTGTACCATGACCAAAAAGATTTTCAAAAAGCCATTCACTATTTTAATGCAATAAAAAAAATAGATAGCGCTGCTGCTATTCCTTTTTTAGTAAAACAAGGCATCGCATTCGCTAGTCTTGGAGAATACGATGCTGCTTATACATTATTAACCCCTTATATTAGTAATAATAGTTTGCCCAATTATTTAAAGGAAAAAGCGAAAGCTTTGTTCGAAGTTTGTCAATTTGCCTCCGCCCAAAAAATGGCACCCGAAATTAACATCCACAATATGGGCGATAGCATTAACTCTCCTGCGTCCGAGTATTTTCCTACTGTGAGTATTCAAGACAGTTTGTTTTTATTCATGCGCAGATTGAATTTGAGTCGAGAAGATTTTTACACCAGCACAATGGGCGTTGATGGATTTTCTGCAGCCATTCCTTTATCAGATACTTTAAATTTTGCAGCAAAAAAAGGCAGCATGAGTTTGAGTGCCGACCTGCAAACATTTTACTACGCTGCGGATTATGCAGAACAAGGTTATGGACGATATGATATTTATAAAGTACAACGCAGTCCTTGGGGATGGTCAAAGCCAAAAAATTTAGGTCATAATATCAATAGTGATTTTTGGGAAAGTGCACCAAGTATTGCACCCGATGGCAACGCTATTTATTTTGCCAGTAATCGCCCTGGAGGATATGGCGGTATTGATATTTATGTAGCCTATAAAAATGAAAAAGGCTATTGGGAAGAAGCCATCAACCTTGGCCCATCCATTAATACAAAAGGGGATGACCAAACGCCATTCATTCACGCAGACAATCAGAGTTTATATTTTTCGAGCAATGGACGCAGTGGGTTTGGTGGCTCAGATATTTATGTGGCAAGAAAAAAAATAGATGGCAATTGGACCACGCCTATCAATCTTGGCTATCCCATTAATACCTATGACAACGAAGGCAGTATTGCCGTTGCAAGCAATGGTGCCACTGCCTATATCGCAAGTGATAGATCAGATAGTAGAGGTGAATTGGATATCTATAAAATTACTTTAGCAGAAAATACAAGAGCTTATAAAACCTGGTTTATCAAAGGACAAATAATAGATGCCACAACAAAAAAATCTATTGCTGCTGAATTACAAATTGTTGACCCCGCTTCTGGTTATCCAATGATGGAAATGCAAATTGATAGCATGGGTCAATTTTTATTAGCACTACCCTATTTTGATAGTTTAGGGTTAAAAATAAATAGTCCAGGACATGATTATTTGAGCAGCATCCTTCCAATAGATAGTGTAAAATTAATGGCAGGAAAAACATTTGATTTTGCATTGACCCCAATAGAAAAAATATTTACAAAAACATTCAAGCAAGTGTATTTTGCTAGTAATTCTGCCGTTTTGCAAAATATTTCTACTGTTGAACTTGACGCATTGTTGCGTTATTTAAAAACAACATCAAATGCACAAATTTTAATAGAAGGGCATACAGATAATACTGGTTCAGCTGAAAGTAATAGATTGCTTTCATTACAAAGAGCCAATGCAATTAGCAATTACTTACAATTAAAAGGTATTGCTACTGAACGAATATTGCTAAAGGGATTGGGCTCGACTATGCCTATCGCAGATAACAATACTGCAGCTGGCAGAGCAAAAAATAGAAGAATTAGTTTTACGATTACACTGAAGTAGAGAAAAGCGTATTTATACTTGAATGCTGAATCGTTTTATTTCGGAAGTTCAAGCAATGAATCCATCCCTTTTATACGCCATTGCTTTTGCACAATTACAAGGCATCAATCTATATGAACGCAAGAAACTCATTCATATATTTGGCTCCGCCATGTCTATTTACAATGCCTGTAAACAAGGAGGCAAAGCATTGATGGAACTTGAATTAAAATCAATTGAAAGCCTCCTATCTCCCTGGCCTTTAAAAACTGCATCGGAGGAATTGTCCAGTATGACAAAACTAAATGTTGAAGCAACTTGCTTGGAAGAAGCAGCTTATCCAAATAGATTGATGCAATGTGAAGATGCACCCACGCTTCTTTTTTCTAAAGGATCTAAAAAATGGAACCTGCCTTACTTAATTAGTATAGTTGGAACGCGCAATCATACACTGTATGCGGATAAAGTCATTCAAGAATTACTCGAAGGCATTCAATATTTGAATTTAGGTGTGGTCAGTGGCTTGGCATTGGGCATTGACGGTATGGTGCATGAAAAAGCTTATCAATTAAAAATTCCTAATTGGGGTGTCGTTGCAACAGGTTTGGATCATATCTACCCATCCCAACATCATCGTCTAGCAAATAAAATGTTAGATACTGGTGGGATAATTTCAGAAAACATCAGCAATACCCAACCATTGCCTTATCAATTTCCAAAACGCAATCGCATTGTGGCTGGCATGACCGATGCCACCATCGTGATTGAATCTCAAGTGCAAGGTGGAAGCATGATTACAGCTGGGCTTGCAAGAGGTTATAATAGAGAAGTGTTTGCAGTGCCGGGTAAGATCACAGACCCAAAAAGCGCTGGTTGTCTTGCACTTGTTCGGTCCAATACTGCTCAATTATACCAAAGCCCTACCCAATTATTAGAAAGCCTCGGTTGGGCAGTTCAGGAACATAAAACCCCTATTCAAAAGCCCATACCCTTTGATCTACCCCCTATTTGTCAAGAAATTTTAGCCACCATTGCCAAACAAAGCCCCATCCACCAGGACCAGCTGGCCAATCTGTTCAATCTCAATATAGGCTTGCTTTCCACGTATTTGCTCACCCTCGAATTAAATGGCCTCATCCTCCCCCATGGAGGGGCATTCTATAGTATCCGCTAAAAAAGGATTTTGCCCAAATATGGGCTTGCCCTATCTTTGCCTATGGCAACTAGAAATTCTACCTCCCGCATTTTTGGACAAGGCTTGACATTTGACGATGTGTTACTAATGCCTGCCTATTCCGAAGTCCTTCCTTCCGAAGTAAATATCCACGCACAATTGACTAAGCATATCAAATTGCATGTGCCAGTTTTATCTGCCGCTATGGATACAGTGACCGAAGCGCAATTAGCCATCGCACTTGCAAGAGAAGGCGGTATTGGTATCCTTCACAAAAACATGTCTATTGAACGCCAAGCAGAACAAGTGCGTAAAGTAAAACGTAGCGAGAGTGGCATGATTGTAGACCCTATCACTTTAGAAGTGACAGCAACAATTGGTGATGCATTGAACCTAATGCGCGACAATAAAATTGGCGGTATTCCTATTGTTGACAAAAACCACAAATTAGTGGGCATCTTGACCAACCGCGACTTACGCTTTGAGACCGATCGTAAAAGAAAAATAAGCGAAGTGATGACCAAGGAAAATTTAATCATTGCGCCAGAAGGAACAGATTTAAAGAAAGCAGAAAAAATATTACGTCAATATAAAATCGAAAAATTACCTGTTGTTAACAAACAAGGAAAATTAATTGGCTTAATTACTTACAGAGATATTTTACAAGTAACAGCATTCCCAAATGCAGCTAAGGATGGCATTGGTCGTTTATTAGTGGGTGCCGCTTTGGGTATTACAAAAGATGTATTGGATCGTGCAGCAGCATTACAAAGTGTTGGTGTCGATATCGTTTCATTGGATAGTGCGCACGGTCATAGCAAAGGCGTGATTGAAGCTTTAAAATTAATCAAGAAAAATTTTAAAAACTTACCAGTCATTGCAGGTAATATTGCTACCGGCCCAGGTGCGTTAGCATTGGCAGCTGCTGGTGCAGATGCAGTGAAAGTAGGAATTGGTCCAGGCTCTATTTGTACCACAAGAATTGTGGCAGGTGCTGGTGTACCTCAATTAACTGCGATCATGGAATCAGCCAAAGCATTAAAAGGAAAAAATATTCCTGTAATTGCAGATGGTGGTATTCGTTATACAGGTGATATGGTGAAAGCTCTAGCAGCTGGTGCCAATTGCGTGATGATGGGTAGTATTTTTGCAGGCACCGAAGAAAGTCCTGGCGAAACAATTATATACGAAGGCAGAAAATTCAAAGGATACCGTGGCATGGGTAGCATTGGTGCCATGTCTCAAGGAAGTGGCGATCGATATTTTCAAGAAGATGCGGAAGCTAAGAAATTTGTACCAGAAGGAATTGAAGGTCGAGTTGCATACAAAGGCGCTTTAGGAGAAATTGTGTATCAATTTGTGGGTGGATTAAAAGCAGGTATGGGCTACTGTGGTGCAAAAACTGTAAAGGATTTGCAAAATGCCACATTCGTTCAAATCACCAATGCAGGAATGAGAGAAAGCCATGCACACGATGTTGATATCACTAAAGAATCGCCAAACTACAGCAGAAAATAAGGCCATACGAATAAATCAACACTATGCGTAAACTTTGTTTACTTCCACTATTGTTATTTTTCGGATTGTTTACAACCAGTCAATTGGTGGCACAGGATAGCACCAAAGCAAGATTGCAAATAAGCGTTTTAACTTGCGCATCTGGGGAAGATGTGTATACCGCTTGGGGACATACTGCAATAAGGATTGTAGACTCAGCCAAGCAAACCGATTTAGTGTATAATTTTGGTACATTCGATTTTGATACCCCTAATTTTTTAATTGAGTTTATAAAAGGAAATTTACAGTACTTTTTATCGGTAGATTACTTTCAAAATTTTATTGCAGAATACCAATACTTCGGTCGCAGTATCAAAGAGCAAGTATTGATTTTAACAGATGCAGAAAAAGCGAAATGGCAAATTGCATTGCAAAAAAATTTAGAAGGCAATAACCGATATTATTTATACAATTTCATCACAGACAATTGTACCACTAGGGTGAAAGATGGTTTGTATCAATTCACCAACTATCAGGTGCCACCATCCAATATTAAAAGCTTTAGAACCCATGTGGTTGCAGCACCTTATCAACAAGGGATTCCATGGATAGGGTTGGGTATTGATGTATTGTTAGGCGCAGTCTCAGATAAAACACCGAGTCCTTTACAGGCAGGCTTTTTACCTGATTTATTATTTGATCAAATTAAAATGCAACCTAACCATATTGCAGCCTCTCAAAATTACGAATTCACAAAAACAATTCCAGCAAAGCAAACTGATCCAATCTATTATATCATTGGATTGATGCTGGTATATTTATTTGTTGGCAAATGGAATACAAGGTGGGCCGTGTTGACTGCTAAATTTTTAGATATTCTTTTATTATTTATTTTTGGATTAGGTGGATTGTTATTGGTGTACATGAGTATTTTTTCTTTGCATACTGCATGCCATATCAATTTTAATATTGCATGGATCCATCCATTGTATTTGATTGCAGGCATCTTTTATTTTATTAAACCAATTTGGGCAGGCTACCTAGGTCGTATTTTTTTAATTGCATCCATTGGACTGATTGTAGTTAGCTACTGGCTTCCTCAATCATTTTCTATTTCGGTCTATCTATTAATGGGACTAGCTTTAATATTGAATTACCGTTTAATTACTCTAAATAAAAGAGGTAGGGATGCAAAATTCAATTAAGCTAACCCCGCATTATTACAATTACGGAATAGACCAGCTTGCTTATTATGATGAAGGTAAAGGCAAGCAAACACTCCTACTCATTCATGGCTTTGGTGAAGACCATTGTATCTGGGAAAATCAAATTGATTTTTTATCCGCTCATTATAGAATCATTGCACCAAATTTACCAGGGGTACATTGCAAACCATTGGCATTGCATCATAGCCAAGCACCTAGTATTCAAATGTATGTAGAAGTACTCCACGAATTAATGCATCATCTAGATATTGAACAATACTATATCATAGGACATAGTATGGGCGGCTATATTGGCTTATCCTTTGCAGACTATTATGTCAACCATGTACAAGGTTTATTGTTATTACATTCTACTACTTACGAGGACAACGAAGCAAAAAAAACGAGCAGGATGAAAGTGGCCGAATTTATTCAAGAGTGGGGTGTCTCTAAATACCTTGAAACTGCGACACCCAATTTATTTGGGGATGCATTTAAGAAATCTAACCCAGCAGCCATTCAATATGTGATGGACAGTGGATTGGGTATTAGCCAAGAAGCGATGATTCAATTTGTATTTGCCATGCGCAACCGAAAAGCGATGACCCATTTATTGCATCAAAATACCATCCCAGTATGGATGATTGCAGGAGATGCCGATCTTGCTGTAACAATTCAGGATAGCTTGGAACAAATTAAATTACTACCTTCATCCAACAGTTTAGTGCTTAAAGAAGTGGGCCATATGGGCATGCTTGAAGCAACCGAACAAGTGAATCAATTCATACATCAATGTATACAATATGCTTAGTATCAATTACTAGGTCAAAAAAAATAGACTATGTCAAAAATTATTTTAGTTACAGGAGCAAGTTCAGGATTTGGAAAAGCCATTGCTACAAAATTTGCAGCAGGTGGATGGAATGTTATTTTAACCGCACGCAGAAAAGAAAAATTAGACGAGTTAGCAAAAGCACTTGAAAGCACTTATGGTATCAAGACTTTGTCTTTGACTTTTGATGTACAGGATAAAAAAGCAGTATTTGACAATTTACAAAACTTGCCTACCGAATGGCAAGCCATCCATATATTGGTGAACAATGCAGGACTCGCATTAGGAAGAGACTCTTTTGAAAACGCTAATTTAGAAGATTGGGAAACCATGATTGATACCAATGTGAAAGGCTTACTATATGCTTCTAAAGCTGTCTTACCAATGCTCATCAAAGAAAAAGGGCATATCATTAATATTGGAAGCACCGCAGGCAAAGAAGTGTATAAAGATGGAAATGTTTACTGCGCCTCCAAGCATGCAGTAGACGCTATTAGCAAGGCACAAAGAATTGATTTATTACCATATCAAATTAAAGTCACCGCCATCCATCCAGGAGCAGCAGATACTGAATTTTCTGTGGTTCGATTTAAAGGAGATGCAGAAAAAGCAAAGTCAGTGTATACAGGATATACCCCATTGATGGCAGAAGATATTGCAGACACAGTTTGGTATGTGGCCAATACCCAGGCACATGTATGCATCAATGACTTGGTGATTACTTGTACTGCACAAGCAAATTCAATGTACCTGCAGAAATAGGGAGATTCTAATTCCAATTAGTTTATCCAAAATCTATTTCAGTGTTGTCGCCGATATTTAAGGTGCGACTCATGCCCTTTACTGCAGCATCACTTCCTATCAATGAATTATCCAGAACTACTTCGTCTAGTGAAGTGAATGATCCAATAATACTATCTTTTATTATGGAGCTTTTAATAGTTGTATTATTACCGATGGTGACATGTGGCCCAATGATTGAATTTTCTATAACACATCCATCTGCTATACTCACTGGTGCAATGATGATACTGTTGGTGTAAAGCTCGGGATTGATTGCATAACCACCAGACTTCTTAAGTAATAGGGCATTGGTTTCTAGCAAAGTTTCTTTTTTTCCACAATCATACCAGTTCTTTACTTTAAAGGATTTAAATTGCACTCCTTTATTAATCATGCAATCCAATGCATCTGTTAAATTGTATTCCCCATTGGATTTAATATTATCAGCAACTAATTTATGAAAGCATTCAAATAAAATAGAAGACTCTTTAATTTTATACAATCCAACCAATGCGTGGTTGCTTTTTGGAATAGATGGTTTTTCAACCACTCTTTCAATCACACCTTCTTCGTTCATTTCAGCCACACCAAATAGTCTTGGATCATCTACTTTTTGAACACCCAACATACTCGTAGGACTGGCTAACACTTCTTTTATATCGTATTCACAAATGGTATCCCCAAGTACAATAAATACCTCGTCTCCACCTACAATTTCTTGCGCTAATTGAATCGCATGTGCAGTTCCCTGGCGGTCATTTTGATACACAAAATGGGTGGTCAAATTAGGGTAGGTCTGTTGGATATAATGCTGAATTTTCTCTCCTAAATAACCTACTACAAAAATGAACTCATCAATCCCTTCTGCCTTTAATTGATCAACAATAAAACTTAAAATTGTTTTACCCGCAATAGGAATTAAAGCCTTAGGCTGGGTATAGGTATGTGGCCTTAATTTTGCTCCTGCGCCTGCAACCGGTATAATCGCTTTCATTCAGTTTTGTTTTGGGAAAGATAAAAATAGCAAAAAACGGCTTGTTCCTGCTTTTTGATCGCGTCAAAGATAGGAATATTATAAAACACTCAACAAATGTGGATATTCAGCCTAAAACTCTTGCTAGAAAGCTTTGGAGCAGCTTAATAATAAATTAATTTTGCACCTTATAAACACATCCATATGAAAAGAGACACCCTTGTATTTGATATCATCAACCAAGAATTAGCACGTCAAAGACGTGGTATAGAACTAATTGCTTCTGAGAACTTTACAAGCTTACAAGTGATGCAAGCAACAGGCTGCGTGATGACCAATAAATATGCTGAGGGCTATCCAGGAAAAAGATATTATGGTGGATGTGAGATTGTAGATAAAACAGAACAATTAGCAATAGATCGTTTAAAAGAGATTTTTGGATTAGAATATGCCAATGTACAACCACATAGTGGGGCGCAAGCCAATGCTGCCGTGATGTTGGCTATCTTAAAAAATGGTGACGGAATTTTAGGCTTAGACTTAAGCATGGGCGGTCATTTAACACACGGTAGTGCTGTGAACTTTTCTGGTAAAACCTATACGCCGCATTTTTATGGTGTAGTCAAAGAAACTGGATTGATTGATTATGAAATGTTAGAAAGTCAAGCAAGAACACATAAGCCTAAATTAATTATTTGTGGGGCGAGTGCTTATAGTAGAGATATTGATTATGCTCGTATTCGAAAAGTAGCAGACGAAGTGGGTGCATTTGTATTAGCGGATATCGCACACCCTGCAGGATTGATTGCAAAGGGATTATTAAGTTCTCCTTTCAACCATTGTCATTTTGTAACTTCTACGACACATAAAACATTACGCGGACCAAGAGGTGGTGTGATTATGATGGCAAAAGACGGCGAGAATACATTGGGATTAAAAGATGTAAAAGGAAATTTAAGATTATGGTCCAATGTCATTGACATGGCCGTATTCCCAGGTACACAAGGCGGACCATTAGAGCATGTGATTGCAGCAAAAGCAATTGCATTTGGAGAAATTTTATCTGATGAATTCATGGATTATCAAAAGCAAGTTCAAACAAATGCGAGAACGATGGCTGCAGCATTTGTTGCAAAAGGCTATGAAATCATTAGCGGTGGTACAGACAATCACTTAATGTTGATTGACTTAAGAAATAAAAATATCAGCGGTAAAAAAGCAGAACAAGTATTAGGCATGGCCGATATCACTGCAAATAAAAATATGGTGCCTTATGATGATAAGTCCGCTTTTGTGACTTCAGGTATCCGTTTTGGAGTCGCTGCCATCACCACAAGAGGTATGAACGAAGGCCATATTCCATTTGTTGTAGATGCCATTGATACCGCTTTGATGAACGCAGACAATGAAACTGTGTTAGCCAACACCAAGAAAGAAGTCAACAAATTCATGGAGCAATTTGTATTGTATCCTGAATTAGGCTAATTATACGCTAACTTTAAGCTATGATACAAAGAATTCAAACCCTTTGGTTATTGATTGCTAGCGCTGCTGCATTCTTTATCCTAAAATTTCCGTTTTATTATACGCCACAGCCCAATGCTTTGGAAATTAATGGCGCTGCCCAATACAGCACTTTAATTAGCTTAGCTTTTAGTGCTTGTTTGTCTTTTATCAGTATTTTTTTGTATGGCAATCGAATGTTGCAATTAAAAGTGACTTTAGCTAATTTTTTACTTTCTGGATTGATTGGATATTTTATCTACACCATCGTTAAAGCACATCCAGGCGGCGGCTTCACACTTGCCTCTGCTAGTTTATTTTTAATCCCTATTTTACAATTAGTGGCTTGTTACAAAATTTACCAAGACGAGAAATTGGTCAAGAGCGCGGATAGAATTAGATAGTACTAGATAAAAATAACAACCCCCACATAGAAATGCAGGGGTCTAAATAAAAATTAAAATCAACCACATTCTTATTTTTTGGAAACGGTAAATACAATCGAAAGTCTTTTTAAATAATTTCCTTTTATACCGTCACGTTCAGAAGGAATCCATTTTGGGCCATTTTTAATCACACGAACCGCTTCTTCAGCCGTGCCATAGCCAGGATCATTTCTTGCTTCTACATTTGATACAGTTCCATCTTCTTCTACTAAAAAACTCAAAACAACTGTATATTTTCCTTCAGGCCCGCCACGTTCTTGGGGCAGTTTGTGATTTAAGTTTTGTTCAAGATATTTTGCCAATGCTTCCTCTCCTCCAGGAAATTGAGGAAGTTTAATTCTAGTTACATTTTTTTGATAATTAGCTACATTCACTACAGTTGGAACTTTATCAACAAATTCTTGAGCATCCATCTTATAACCTGTTATTATTCCTGATTTTGCTCCTGTTTTTGTAGCAATCAATACCACACCATCTTCCCCCTCTTTACCATAGAAACTTACAGCAGACTTGTCTTTCAATATACTAATGCTTTCTATATCATTTGGATTAATATTTTGTACAGGATTATTGGTGTTTTTTTGAACTGGGACTCCATTAATTACATATAATAGAGTTTTCCCACGATTATTTACAATTGCACCCTTAGTGCCTACTACAGATACAATCTCTGCAGGAGATGGAGGATTTGCAATTTGTGGAGGTGACGGGGGAGTAATATTCGAAGGTGGCTGAGTTGCAACAAATCTAGTTTGTATTAAAATCACTCCATTTTTCCCAGCCATGCCATATTCAGTCGCCTTGTCTCCCTTAAGCACATTTATAGCATCAATATCATTGGGGCTTATATCTTTCATCTTCTCCCAGCTCACAGTTTTCCCATCCATGATAATTAAAGCCTGTTTAAAATCATCTTTAATGACGTTGGTGTCAGCGCGAGAGATACTTGTGTCTATGATACTTTTTAACTTCAATTTTTCAATTGGTTTAGCTGTATCAGTTATCACTTGCAATACCACTGCCTTTATCTCATTTACCTTATTTGTAATACGCTCTGTTGCATGTACTTTAATAGATACCAATCCAACTGCAATCACCAGAATTGGCAATACCATCAACCTACGTAGATATGAATATTTGATATTCCTTGATGTTGTTAACATTATGATGCGTCTTTTAATGGATGAATAAAAAAATTGATGCGTAGGATTTAAAAAATGATTTCCATAATGCGTTTGTAATAACATTTTTGCAAAAGCAGCCACATCAGCATTACCTACAGCTTCTTCGTCAGCAATAAATTCATGAATCGTTATTAACTCTTTCTGAATGATCCAGTTAATTGGATTCATCCAAAATATAGAAGCTACAATTTGACAATAAATACGATCCCAGGTATGCTTCTGCTGGATATGAGTAATTTCATGTTTAAAAATTTGTTGCCCTCCTTCATCCTGCAGTGAAATCGTTTCTTTCCAAAAAAGATTATTAAAAAATGAAAAAGGTGCATTTTCTTCTTTGGTATTGATAAAGTCAAATCCATCCATAGGAGTCACTTCAGATTTTTTCTTAAGGATTTGGATTTTGAAAATTTGGATACATAAAATGATAACCAGTACCATAGTTATAAGGAATGAACCAATCAAAACAAAATCCATCCATCCAAAATCAATAGTAGAAGCAGTAGTAGATTTTGGTAAAACAAATTGTAACACTTCAGAGGAACCATACATTACTGGCTCTTCAATCGAGAACCAATCAAAATTTAATAAAGGCACAATCAAACTAATTACTGACGCAGACAATAAATAAAAACGATTGTAATAATGAAATTTTTTATTTCTTAATACAAGCCAATAATAGCTGATAAATATGCTTGATACTAAAGTGGTTTTCAATAAATAGAGCAAAATGATTTGACTAGTCATGGCGCTTATTTTTAAGTTGTTGTAAAAGCAATTCCAAATCCTCGATGGACATTTGTTTTTTATCTACCAAGAAGGAAACCACATTGGCATAAGAACCTTCAAAATAATTTTCGGTCAAACCTTCAATTCTTTTTCCTGAATAGGCCGATTTACTCACCAAGGGATAATAAAAATTATTCCTATTGGGATTTTGAATCCCAACAAACTCTTTTTCTACTAAAATTTTAAGCAAGGTTGCCACCGTATTATGATGTGGCTTTGGCGCATCCAATGCTTCCAAAATGTCTTTGATATAACCACCTTGATCCAGTGACCATAGGGCTTGCATGATTTGTTCTTCGGCTTGTGTCAATTTTTTCATATGCTTCATTTTTTGCTTTATAACTAATTTCTTAGTCAATATTATAACTAATTATTTAGTTATTCAAAATAATTTTGTTGCAATTTAAAAAAAGATTAGTTTTATGATATCATTTTAATATCAAAATACTAGTATGGAAAAATTAATGAACCCAATGAACGGGTATAAAGCAGCATTAATAGCACTTATGTCACTTATTGCAGGGCTATTTGGCATCATTAGTGCTGCACAAAACGCAACACCAATGGGTGGAGTGGTTTTATTTGGAGTATTATTTATTGCATTTGCTATTTTTTTAATCAAAGGTTTAATGGTGGTAGACCCTAACTATAGTATTGTACTAACTTTCTTTGGAAAGTATGTTGGAACTGTGAGAGAAAATGGATTACAATTTGTAAACCCATTTTATTCAAAATTGAAAGTTTCCCTTCGCTCTCAAAGTCTAGAGAGTACTAAATTAAAAGTAAATGATAAGTTGGGCAATCCCATTGAAATTGCAGCTGTGATACTATATGAAATAAGTGATACTTACAAAGCTGTTTTTGATGTGACCAATTTTAATGAATACATGAAAAACCAAAGTGAGGCTGCTGTGCGTCATTTAGCAACAAGTTACCCCTACGATAATATTGAAGACGAACATGCTCAAATTACACTTCGTGATGGTGGTAAAAAAGTAATCGAAATGCTTGAACAAGAACTCAACGAAAGATTAATTAAAGCCGGCATTACAGTTACTGAAGCAAGAATTAGTCACTTAGCTTATGCTTCAGAAATTGCTGGAGCAATGCTACAACGTCAACAGGCCACTGCGATTGTAGCTGCTAGAACTAAAATTGTAGAAGGCGCTGTGAGTATGGTTGAAATGGCATTAGCAATGTTATCCGAAAAAGATATAGTTGTGCTTGATGACGATAAAAAAGCTGCGATGGTTAGTAATTTAATGGTAGTGCTTTGCGGTGAAAAATCAGCATCTCCAGTTTTAAATACTGGCACCCTTTATTAATACTTAAAATACAAGTATGTCATTATCAAAAAAAACATTTGTCTTGAGAATCAATGATGAAACTTTTTCTGCATTAGCGAAATGGGCCGAGGATGAATTCAGAAGTGTAAACGGACAAATTGAAATGATCTTAGATAAAGCGTTAAAGGATGCAGGTAGAAAAAAACAACAGTCATCAAGTAATATCGCCAATGTAAAAAGCTTAGAAAAAGATAAAAATTAATTTAGCTGAATTTTTTAAGCCACTTCTAACTCCTTCTCAATAGCTTTTTGTACCAATTGATTTAGGCTAATCCCTTTCATGGTGGCAAGCATAGCTGCCTTTTGATGTGTTTCAGGCTTAATTCGAACGTTAAATGATCCCTTAAAACTTTTTAGTAGTGGCTTATTAGTTTGTTTGCATATTTCAATATAGTCTTCGACCGCCTCTACAAACATTTTCTTTAATTCCTTAACCGATGCACCTTCAAACATAATGAGATCATCAATTCCTTCTATTTTACCAAACAAAACTTGATCCTCATCACTAAATACAACTGATGCGTAAAATCCTTTATATTTCAATGTATTATTCATATAATTTGTTTTAAAGTAAGTTCAACTTTTATTTGCTTTAAGTAAATCTTATTAATTATTTTACTTGGATGCGGTTTATGAATAAGTATATGTTTCTTAAAATTTATATGAACAAAAGCAACTCTTGAACCAGAAGTTTTGCCTTTATTTTCAACTTCAAAACCCATACTTTCTAATAATGTCTTTAATTCATCAAATGTGAAATCATTTGGGAATGCTAAAAACCGCTCAAGTAGTTTGTCTTTCTTTGTCATACAAAATTGCAACTATTTTTTAGTTACAACAAAAATAATAAAAGAAAATACAATCTAGCAAAAATAATTTTCCTAATAGATTGATTTTAAATAAGTTACATAGAATTTGGCCTAACAACTCAAGATTATCATAGAAATCGGCTAAATTTATAATATTACGATTCTATCAATTAAGCCCCTAAAATTGACTAAAATGAAATATAAACTAATCGTTCTTGGAATTTTATCCCCTTTGCTATTGATTTCTGTTGCAGCAAGTTCCCAAGCTTCTACTTTCTATTCCGATATGAGAGGTGTAAGATCTAGTTCACCCAATACTGCACCAATAATAAGCATTATAAAAAAAGTAGATTCTTTATGGCTGAGAGAAGATTACTATGCCTATTCAAAAAAATTAGCTAAAATCAGTTACTATAAGGACACTGTATTTAAATATGATAAGGACACTGGATTTAAATATTATCATGGCGAATATAAGTCCTATCATGCCAACGAATTTTTAGCAAGTAGTGGTTATTTTAAAGAAGATAAAGCACATGGTTTTTTTGAAAAATATTATCCAAATGGGATGATGCAAGATTCTAGTCATTATACAAATGGAATTTTAACAGGAATGTGTAAAGCATGGTATTCAGATGGATCCCTTGAAAAGATTTTACAAATGGACAGTACAGGCGATGGTTCTGGAGTTGCAATTGGTTTTTTCCCTAATGGAAATATATCTTATAAAGGAAGATTGGCAAAGGGAATGAGAAAAATTGGCCCATGGAATTATTACCATGAAAATGGCAACAAAGCCTCCATACTGTATTACCATCCTCTAGATCAAAGTGTCTTAGCATTGACACCAGAACTCAAATACGATACGATGGAAAAAACAAGCTATGATTCACTTACAAATTATTATAAGGCAATTTGCTATGACCAAAATGGTAATGAAACATCTGCATGTGAAATAAAAAATACCAAGCCAGAATTTACAAGAGGAGAAAAAGGCTGGGTGAATTATTTGGCGAACAGTTTGGAAGGATTTGGTAATGTAATTTCAAATCATACAACTACCATTGTATATATAGCTGACTTTATAGTTGACACAGAAGGCAAACTCTCTCATATTTTATTATCTAATAAAGTAGATAGATCGCTTGACAATCTTATACTTAAAATTTTTACAAATTCCTCCGGATGGACAAGCGCAATGCATAATAATAGGAAAATACCCTTCATGCATAGGCAGGCAGTTATCTTAGCCCCACCAACTGATTAGCCTAAATACTTCCCAGTCTGAGAAGCCTTGCATTTAGCCAATCCAGTTGGAACGCCTGCGTAAACCACATTACCTCCATTGACGCCTGCTTCTGGGCCCATGTCTATGACCCAGTCAGCAGACTTAATGATATCGGTATTGTGTTCCACTACAATCAAAGAATGTCCTTGATCGATTAAAGCATTAAAAGCTTTTAGTAATTTATGGATATCATGAAAATGTAAACCCGTGGTTGGCTCATCAAATATGAACAACATTTTACTAGTTGCTTTGCCCTTGCCTAAGAAACTGGCCAACTTTACTCTCTGCGCTTCTCCACCACTTAGGGTGCTACTGCTTTGTCCTAGTTTCACATAACCCAATCCGACTTCTTGTAATGGACTAATGGCAAGTACAATATTTTTTTCTTCGCTGAAAAATTCAATGGCTTCATCCACACTCATCTCTAATACATCGTGGATGTTTTTCCCTTTGTATTGTACTTCTAAAACTGCTTCTTTAAATCTTTTTCCACCACAATCCTCACAGACTAAATGCACATCTGCTAAGAACTGCATCTCTACCAATTGTTCTCCTTCCCCTTTACAAGTATTACATCTTCCTCCGTCCACGTTGAATGAAAAATGCTTTGGTAAGAAGCCTCTTATTTTTGACAAAGCTTGTTTTGAATAAATATCTCGAATAGCATCATAAGCCTTGATATAGGTCACTGGATTGCTTCGGGATGATTTACCAATTGGATTTTGATCCACCATTTCTATTTGATCAAACAAATGCAAGTCGCCTTTGATGGCACTGAATCCGCCCTTCATTTCGGTAGGCAATTGTTTTGCATCTAATAGTGCATTGTACAATACCTGCTTTACCAATGTGGTTTTACCACTTCCACTTACACCAGACACTACAGTCAAACATTGCAATGGAAATTGCACATTTATGTTTTTTAAATTATGCAAGAAGGCCCCTTCTAATTGTATGGTATGTTTTGCCGATCTTGTTTTTGCAGGAATTGGAATAGATAAAGTGCCGTTTAAATATTTTCCCGTTAAACTGTTTTTATCTTTCATCAACTTTGCTGCATTACCAACTGCTACGACTTCTCCACCCAAATGCGCCGCTAAAGGACCCATGTCAATAATATGATCTGATTCACGCATAATTTGTTCATCGTGCTCCACCACCACCACTGTATTCCCAAGGTCTCTTAGGTTTTGTAAAACCTTAATCAATCGCTCCGTGTCTCTTGAATGCAATCCAATAGAAGGCTCATCCAAAATGTATAAAGAGTTGGTTAAATTACTGCCTAAGCATCTTGTTAACTGTATACGCTGACTCTCTCCACCACTCAAACTATTGGCCAAACGACTTAAAGTTAAATAACCTAAACCCACATCCATTAATGTTTGTATGCGTTGTTCAATCTCCATTAACACGCGCTTTGCAATCACTGTATCTGTTGGACTTAATTTTAATTGCTTAAACCAAACTTGTAAGTCTTGCACTGGTAATGCACACAATTGTCCAATATGTTGCTCTGCAATTTTTACATACAATGCCTCTTTACGCAATCGGTATCCTTGACAATCTGGACAATCCGTTCGGCCTCGATACCTGCTTAACAAAACACGAAACTGCACTTTATACAAATGGGCTTCAACGTCTTTAAAGAAATCATCTATGCCGTATGCTTTACCCACCCCTTTCCAAAGTTGTTGTAATTGCGCCTTGGTTAATTTTAGGATGGGTTGATGAATTGGAAACCCTTCCTTACCCGCTTCTTTCACAAATTGATCCTTCCACCAAGAAAGCTTTTCACCCTTCCATGGCGCCACAGCACCATCATACACTGATAAGTGTGGATTTGGAATCACTAAGTTGGCATCGATCCCCAACACTTGACTATAGCCTTCGCAGGTAGGACAAGCGCCGTATGGATTGTTGAAAGAAAATAAATTAGGACTTGGTTCATCAAACTCAATGCCATCTAGTGTGAACTTGTTATTAAAACTGACTAGTTTAGTTTCATTTTGTTCTACCCAAACAATGCCCTCTCCTTCATAAAATGCAGTACCAATTGAATCTGTCAATCGATGGATATCATCCTCCTCAAATGTCTTTACCACCACACGATCAATTAAAATATAAATTTCCTTGTCTTTTGTATTTTGTTGTAGTTCCTTTTTAGTCCAGTTCAACGTATCTTCTATTCTTACAATTGCTGGCGGGGTTTTTGCTGCTCTTAAATAAATACGAGCAAAACCTTTTTGCATGAGGATATTCAATTCCTCTTGAATGGCTCTTTTGGCATGCTGTTTGAATAAAACCAATAGGACCATTTTATCACCTTGCTTTCCTTTTTCTATAAAGGACAACACATCTTGTACGTCTTGCTTTTTGACCTCTTGACCGCTGATTGGGGAGTAGGTTTTACCAATTCTGGCAAATAAGACCCTTAAGTACTCATAAATTTCGGTCATGCTACCCACGGTACTTCTTGGGGTTCTAGTAGTCACTTTTTGCTCTATGGCAATGGCTGGACACAAACCTTTGATATAATCCACATCCGGCTTCCCCATTCTTGACATAAATTGTCGGGCATAGGAGGATAAACTTTCGGCATAGCGTCTTTGTCCCTCCGCAAATAGGGTGTCAATGGTTAATGAAGACTTTCCGCTACCAGAAACCCCCGTGACCACGATCAATTGGTTTCTAGGGAACTCCACAGATACATTCTTTAGATTATGTACCCTTGCACCCACCACTTCGATGCTATTTCGTTCCGTTTTATCCAGCACTTTCTTTGTTACAGCCATAGTACAAAAATAACACCATCATGCCCTATTTGGTTGTGTTCCTCCTTAATATTATTGTAAATAATACAATGTGGATATCCTTGAAACAAAAATCTTGTTTCCCACATCTACGATTCGGGTACAATAAGCTTGTAATTTACTTTCATAATCCAGAGGTAGCACCTACTACCCAATCTAAGAAGAACCTATAAAAAACAAAAAATGAACAAAGTAGTTGAACTGACAGACAACGAATTGATCCAATCTTTCCAAGGAGGCAATACCCGTGCTTTCGACGCCTTGATTGATCGTTACCAAGAAAAAATCTTCAACACCATCTTATTTATGGTAAAAGACAGCTATTTAGCCGAAGATTTAATCCAAGAAATTTTTATTAAAATCATTGACAACTTAAAGCAAAGAAAATATGCCGAAGAAGGTAAATTTCTTCCTTGGGCTTTAAGAATAACACATAATTATTGTGTAGATCATTTTAGAAAAGTAAAACGCACCCCTGTAATTAAAACAAGTGATGACCAAGATATTTTTGAAGTCATTAAGCATACCGATCATTCTGCCGACTATAAAATGACGCGCGCACAAACGCATAAAAATATTCAAGAATTAGTTGACTTATTGCCAGAAGAACAAAGAGAGATTATTGTGTTAAGACACTATGCCAATTTTAGTTTCAAAGAAATTGCTACTATGACCAACTGTAGTATCAATACTGCTTTAGGAAGAATGCGTTATGGCTTGATTAACCTAAGAAAGATGATGAACGAGCGCGGCATGACGATGTAGTTTTAAATATTGTATTCCCCCAAGACATAAAGAAGGCCCCGATTGGGGCCTTCTTTATGTAGATTAATTTATTTTTTTCTCGCACTGCACTTAAGCCATTCCAAATACTGTTGAATATCTGGCGTGTACCCAATAGGATTGGATTGCAATACTTGGTCTGGACTCAATACCACATACAAAGGTTGTGAAGACTGATTGAAATTTTCTGTTTCAAATGTTGCCCATAAATCTGCCACCGTATTGATTTGTTTTTGTTGTCCAGCTTGCGTGGTATATACAAAACGCGCTGCTACTGGTAAATTGGCACGATCATCTACATACAAGGACAATAAAATAAAATTTTCTTTGATAAAATTTTGCACAGCAGGATCTGTCCATACTTGCTCTTCCATTTTTCTGCAATTCACACAAGCCCAACCGGTAAAGTCAATTAAGATTGGTTTTTGTTGCGCCTTCGCCATAGCCAATGCTTTAGTATAGTCATTGACTACGTTTGCTTTTAAGCCATGACTTGAACTATCTGAAGCAAATAAACTGTAATGTGTTGGTGGCGGGAAACCACTTAATAATTT
Source organism: Chitinophagia bacterium (assembly GCA_037143275.1). Lineage (GTDB taxonomy): Bacteria > Bacteroidota > Bacteroidia > Chitinophagales > Chitinophagaceae > Sediminibacterium. Next base: position 736,053 of record JBAWZB010000001.1, on the reverse strand, counting down.
TAAATTATTGGCATTTTGAGGCATCAATCCTGCGCCTAAATACAATGCGAAACCTACAACTAGTCCACCTAAGAGTTTTCGGCCTAAAGCAATTTTTTGTCCTTTTACATCGTGTGGTAACAATAAGAAACCAAATAAGTAAGCAGACAAACCAAGGCTAATGAATATCCATATACCAATAAAGACTTCTCTTTTTAAGATGCCCCAATGTTGCACTAAATCTGCATTGGATAAAAATTTAAATGCGAGTGCCAATTCAACAAAGGCCAATACCTTTTTTACAGTATCCAACCAGCCACCAGATTTAGGTAAGCTTTGAAGCCATTGAGGGAAGATGGCAAATAAAGTAAATGGCAATGCTAAAGCCAATCCAAACCCTGCCATGCCTTGCGTTAAGGCCCAGGCACCGCCTTGTAATGAACCTACTAATAAAGTGCCTAAAATAGGTCCTGTGCATGAAAAAGAAACAATCGCTAAAGTAATGGCCATGAAAAAAATACCACCTAAACTTCCTAAGCCGCTTTTAGCATCGGCTTTATTGGCAATGCCCGAAGGCAGGCTAATTTCAAAATATCCAAAGAAAGAAATTGAAAAGAAAATGAAGATGGCAAAGAACGCGATGTTCAACCAGGCATTGGTAGAAATGCTATTGAAAATTTCTGGTTGCACATTTCCAACAATATGAAAAGGCACACTCGCCAATACATAAATCAAGAAAATACTCAAGCCATAAATTAAACCATTTTGAATGCCTTGTTTTCTGGTCTTGGACCTTTTAGTGAAAAAAGAAACGGTAACAGGGATCATTGGGAAAACACATGGCGTAACTAGTGCAATCAATCCACCTAAAAATCCTAAAAAGAAAACACCCCATGCACCACTATCTGCATTCGTACTTGATGTGGTTGCACCACAAGCATTTTCAGGTGCTTTGCGCGCCGATTCTGGAAGTAAAATAGTAAACTGACTTCCTTTTTTCCCATTGGCTAGTGGCATTGCAATAGGCAATTCAATCACATAAAAGGAGGACGCCTTTCCTGCACTCATCACCACGACCCCTTTTAAACTATCTGGTTGAAATCCATGAATCACAAGATCTTCTGTGATATCAAATTGTCCAGTAAATGCTTTTGCATTCGCAAACAATTCATCTTTTTGTGCTTGTGCAGCGACAGAATAAGTTGGTGGATTAACAGGTATTGCTGTTTCTAAAGTAAATTTTAAGTTAGGCGCTTCTACTCCTTCTGCATTGGCATCATATACTTTCCACCCAGCTTGAACTTGAACACTAACTTGTATGTTGTATACGGAATCATTCTTTGCAGTGATCTTAACAGTTGCTTTTGCAATACTGTCTGCCTGCGCTTGTAACTGTGCTGCAGAAAAAATCAGCACCATCAATGTCAAAAGTAAATTACGCATGAATGAGATTTTGCTTCACAGCTTTTTATAAGAATGATTTATTCTAAAATTATTGAATATCCACTTCAAAACTTTGTTTTGTTGGAGGCAAGCATCTTTCGTCATTGCAAACCATGTATTCAATAGTACCAGTCAACTTTGTCTTTGTGATTACTTTTAAAGTGACTGCTTGTATAAATTGAACTTTACCGCCAAAAGATCCAATCACGGCATCAAAGTTTTTATCAAATTTCTTTTCTAGTTGACCTATTTCCTTTGTAGTACCATTTAAAACAACTAAAGGATTTTTAGAAAATTGCACTGTAGTTGGGACTGGCCCCTTTTTTACAAATTGGGAATAGATATGCCATGGCGCATCTACGTTTGCTGTAATAATAATATTGTAACGCTTATCACCAGTCTTCACTGCTTGGTAAGCCCATTTAACTGGCGCTAATTTTTGAGCTTGACTTTGCAAAGCGAAAGCCAATAAACATAAAGCAAGGAATATTTTTTTCATCTGAATGATTTTAAAAAATGAACCAAAAACAAACTAACATCGATACTTGATATTAGCTATTATAAAGCAGCTGCAGTTTTCAATAAGCCTAATAGTTCAAATACCTGCACGCCATCCGTATTGTTCAAAGCTGGATTGGTTGCTCTTTCTGGATGCGGCATCATGCCAAATACATTTCTGCCTGCATTGCAAATACCAGCAATGTCTTGAATCGCACCATTTGGATTCGCTGCACCTCCAATATTTCCATTTTCATCGCAGTAGCGGAAAATGATTTGTTTGTTTTTTTCTAAACTTGCTAAAGTAGCCTCATCTGCAAAGTACCTTCCTTCGCCATGTGCAATTGGAATTTGCAATGGACCACTATTTTCAGATTTAATAAATACATTTTTACAAATAAATTGTTGATTGGCATTTTGCAACAATGCGCCAGGCAATAAACCCGATTCACATAAAATTTGAAAGCCATTACAAACGCCCAATACTTTACCCCCTTTATTTGCAAATTCAATGACAGATTGCATCATTGGACTAAATTTTGCAATCGCGCCACAACGTAAATAATCTCCGTATGAGAATCCACCTGGCAAAACAATACAATCTTCTGTATTAAAATGGGATAAATCACTGTCCTTATGCCAAAGCATTTGCACTTCAAAACCAAGGTCTTTTTCTAATGCATCTTGCATATCTCTGTCGCAGTTTGAACCAGGGAAAACCAATACGCCAAATTTCATAGTATTAAGCTTAAAAAGTTGAGTAAAATTGAACTACAAAGGTACTTAAATAAGCTTTGCTAAAAAGGGTAAATTCTTCACCTAAAAAAGGTGGTTATACACAATCAATCCCGCAGAAATCCAAAATAAGACATTGGGAATCATCAACTGTTTAGGACTGGCGTAACAAAAGCATATAAAGCTAGCTAGTGGGGCAATTACAATTGCTGAAGCATATAAAGCCTGTGAAGAGAAGATAATTGGCTGAAAAAAAGTTACCACCAAGGTCAATAGCATCACGCCCCAGTATTTTCTAACCTGAATGATAAAACGGTTTTGTTGATCCTGCCAAAAGTATAGTCCAATTAACAATTGAATACCCATAAAGGATAGCGCAATAATTGATTTATAATCCAATGCAGCCAAAGGATTTTCCCAATCCAATTTTGGTAAAAATGCGGTGAAAGCTTGTGCCGAATCTGTTAAAAAAACATAAGTGAAAATAAAGTAAAAAGGCAGTACAATACCCATAATCAACACCAACCATTCTGTCAATTTAAAGGGCCTTATGATGGCCAATGCAAAAATAACCACCGGTATTAAAATGGCGATTGGTTCGTATAATAAAATGGAAAAACCAACAATCATTCCAATATTGAATTCTAGTGTTTTGGGTTGGGACTGATCGTATAAACGATTCAACTTGACTAAGATCCAAATGATAAAAGCATTTGCAATTAATCCAGAACTAATGGCATCCCAAAATGGAAACAAAGCGGTTAAGATCACAAAAGTAAATGCAGGCAGATAACTCACTTGTTGGAACATTTTAAAACGACTCACTAAAATATTCAACCTCAGTGCTTGTACAACCACAATCAAATGAAAAAGTACAATTAAGGCTAAAGGGGGCAAAGGTTTTACATAATGAAACAAAAGATACGCCAATAAGCCGTCCGTTGGATTCGCAATCACAATAGGGGCTTCCCAATAAAAATGAAAATGCACTGCAACACTTAAGAGCACTAAAAAAAGCACATTGATATCGGACCTATCTCTAAATAAAAAAACCATAATTACTGAATCGTAATTTTAGCAAAACCTAATTTTCCTTTTGATTGATAAGGTAAGATGGCTTCTTTTTCACCCACTTGTTTTAATGACCTTGGCATCCACTCCACTTGCTTTTCATTGAGCATGATAGGATTCCCCTTTATGATAGCTCCTGATGCATTTAACTGTTGGTGTACCAATTGTTTTACTCCTTTTGATTTTTGATAATACAAGAAATTGGTGCCAGCAGCATTATTGATTTGACCATATCCAATGAACTGATCCACATTCAAGTCTGATTGTTGTTTGTCGATTGTTTTTACAGATTGGATATTTGCATTTGCATCAAAACTCAAGATCGCCACTTTGCCTGCACTATAGGTGACAGAAGGATATCCAAATCCGCTAAATCCACCACCCCATCCCCATGGTCCCATCATACCCCAACCCCATCCTGGACCCCAACCCCAAGGACGCATCATGCCCCAGCCAAATCTCGCCCATGGATAAAATCCAAATGGTCGATTCCAGTAACTAAAAATATACGGGTTATAAAATGGACCACCCCAATAATAATCCCATCTAGAAAAAGCATTTCTGTTTGAACTTGTACTAGCCGCTTCTGCAATAATCGTAAATCCACCATTCGCATTGGGCTGCACTTGATCAAAATAAAAATCATCAAATGCGTTTTTCAAATTTCTTTTATCAGTGACTGCATCTCTCACTGCATCGGTAAAACGACTAGCATTGCTTACACTATTTCGCTTAGCAGCTATGTCCCATATATAAGTATACATTCCTTCGATATTACCCTTCTTTTCTGATGCATAAAATGAATTCACTAATACCGTTCCATTGGTATTGTTAATTTTTAATCGAATATCATCTAAAATTAAACTGTTATTTACAATAGGTGTTTCTACTACTTCTGATCCATCTGCAGCCATATACAATAAGCTTACTACTGGCGCTGCATTTGGTTGAGCCACATTTCTTAAACAAAATAAATTGCCTTTATTGTCAAGGGCAAAATCAGAAAGATTACTTTTTTTATTTTGTGCATTGATGCTGATTGTTGCTTCGTTCAGTAAAGCAAATGGCGTAGACAATGCCATTGTTTTAATTTTTATAGAAGCGGCATTGGTTGTATTCACACTAAATAAAAGCAATTTTGATCGATCCTGACTTTCTATTAAATTAAATACTTTGGTGTTTGATCCTGGTCGGATTTTTTCTGCTGTGTCCACAATAACGGGCTGACCAACGAGTTGTCCTTTTGCATCTAATTCCGCAACCATCGCATACACTGTTGTAGCTACTTGAAATTGATAAAAAGCGAATACGCTGTTTGATTTTGTAATAAACTCAATCGCGTTTAATTTTTTTGGTAAAAACACTAAATCGTTTTGTTGCACCAATTGCATTTGATCATTGTATTGCGCAATGGTTGCGATGCCTTCGTTATTTTTATAGATCCAATAACGGCCATCAACTTTTCCTAAAACTTCGTATTGCATCTGGTCTTTATCTGTCTTTTGAATACCAGACATCACATAGGATTGTGCTGCAACGCCCTGAAGGCCTGCCAAAATAAAAGCGATACAAGTGAAAAATGATTTTAGCATGGGATACAATTTTAGAATACAAATTTAATGTATTAATGTATCGAAGGCTTTAGATTTTTGTTAAAACGGCAGTACGTTCCGTAACAGCGAACTGATAGGTAGCCCCTAATTGTAAAGGCATATTATTTAATTCGTGGCTAATTGGAAAATCAAAGCAAATTGGATAATTAGACCCTTTTGTAAGGCGCAGGATCATCTCGATAACGGTCTCTCCAAAGGCTGTTGCGTCGTCTTTCATATCGGTGAAGCCGCCCACTACAAGGCCAACTAATCCATCCAATAGACCAGCGTTTTTACACTGTATCAACATACGGTCCAGGTTATAATGATATTCCCCCACATCCTCGATACATAAAATTTTACCATTTGTATCCAATTGGTTTTCACTTCCTATCAAATGAGTGATCAAGCAAAGGTTTCCGCCGACCAATATCCCTTCCGATTGGCCTAAACAATTGGCTGGATGGGCTTTTGCCTCCACGGGCTGTGCCGAACCTGCTAGCATTTGTTTTAAAGCCATGATATATGGAAGCCCAGCATCACCCTTCCCAAATCCTGCCGCCATAGGCCCATGAATACTTTGAATGCCATGCTTTTGCAAAGCCGCATGTAAAATGGTAATATCGCTAAAGCCTATGATCCATTTAGGATGGGATTTGATTTTTGTAAAGTCCAATTGGGCAACTATCCTGCTTAAGCCATATCCTCCACGTGCACATAGAATAGCGTGAATTTTGGGGTCATCCATCATGGCCTGTAATTCATTTTGTCGCTCCAAATCGGATGCCGCAAAATGACCAAATTGAGTACCTACTGTCTTTCCAATGCGGACCTGATAACCCCATGACTCAAGGACTTGCGCACAAATAGTCACTTTTTCCATTGGAATGGCGCCAGCCGGACAAAGAATGCCAATGGTGTTGCCAGGAGTCAGTTTAGACGGTTGAATCATACCACAATATTAAGTACTTTTGCAGCAATGAACACGCCTAAAAGATATTTGATTACAGCAGCGCTTCCTTATGCAAATGGTTTAAAGCATATAGGCCATTTAGCGGGTGCTTATTTACCTGCCGACATCTATGTTCGCTATTTAAAAGCGCAACAAAGAGATGTTGTTTTTGTTTGTGGAAGTGATGAACATGGCACAGCCATTCCTATTCAGGCAACCAAGGAGGGTACCACCGCTCAAGCGATCATTGATAAATACCATCCCATCATTGAACAGAATTTCAAGGACCTTGGTATTGCCTTTGATATCTATCACAGAACAAGCGACCCTTTGCACCATGCAACTGCATCCGAATTTTTTAAAAATTTAGAAGCAAAAGGAGATTTAGAAATAAAAACTTCGGAACAATATTTTGACGAAGCCACCAATACTTTTTTAGCAGATCGATATATTAAAGGTACTTGTCCTAGTTGTGGTCATAAAGAAGCCTACGGAGATCAATGTGAAAAATGTGGTAAGACTTTAAGCCCAGAAGAATTGATTCATCCGGTGAGTACTTTAAGTGGTCAAGCGCCTATTAAAAAAGAAACTTCGCATTGGTACCTGCCTTTAAATAGACATGAGGATTTTTTACGCGAATGGATTTTAAAAGAACACGCAAATGATTGGCGACCTGCAGTTGTAGGCCAGTGCAAAAGCTGGATTGATGGTGGCTTACAAGCAAGAGCGGTCACCCGTGATTTAGATTGGGGAATTAAAGTTCCTGTGCCAGGAGGAGAAGGAAAAGTATTGTACGTTTGGTTTGATGCACCTATTGGATACATCAGTGCCACCAAACAATGGGCCATTAACAACAACAAAGATTGGACGCCTTACTGGAATGACAAGGATACAAAATTGGTACACTTTATAGGTAAAGACAATATTGTATTCCATTGCATCATCTTCCCTGTGATGCTAAAATTGAATGGCAATATTTTGCCAGAGAATGTGCCTGCTAATGAGTTCATGAATTTAGAAGGCGATAAAATGAGTACTTCAAGAGGATGGAGTATCGAGATGGATGACTATATTAACAAGTGGATTAAAAAAGAAAATGGTGGAGATGGATTAGCAGACAGTTTGCGTTTTTATTTAACTTCTATCGCACCTGAATCAAAGGATAGTGAATTCACATGGAAAGGTTTCCAAGAATCTGTGAATGGTGAATTGGTTAGCATCTTCGCCAATTTTGTAAATAGAACTTGGGTCTTAATGCATAAACTTTGCAATGGCAAAGTGCCTCCTTTTCATACCGATTTAATTGCGGCAGAAGCGGCTAGTGACAATGCAACTGATAGTTTTAAAGGCATGATGGATGCGGTGAAAGTATCTAAAGAAAAAATCACGAATTTATTAGAGCTATATAAATTTAGAGAAGCGCAATTTGAATTGATTGACCTTGCAAGAAAAGGCAACCAATACATGCAAAAGCAGGAGCCATGGATTGTGGCCAAGACATTGGATCAAAATCCGGATGCGCAAAAAATCATCGACAACACCATGCATGCTTGTTTACAATTGTGTGCTAACCTAGCGATTCTTGCTCAACCTTTCATTCCATTTACTGCCAAGAAAATGTGTTACATGATGAAAGTGGTAGATAAAATGTTAGACTGGGAGAACGCGGGGAAATTTGATTTATTAAAAGTAGGCTACTCCTTGCGCGCGCCTGAATTGCTTTTTAGAAAAATAGAGAACGAAGAAATTGATGCAGAATTAGCACAGTTACAAGCCAATGTAGCTGCTAAAAAAACAACTATGGACAATACAAACACCGAACCTGCAAAAGACAATAGCCTGAAACCAGAAATCGTTTTTGATGATTTTGGAAAAATAGATTTACGCGTAGGCACCATCATAGAAGCCAAAAAAGTAGAAAAAGCGGATAAATTATTGGAACTGTTAGTGGATCTTGGATTTGAACAAAGAACTATCCTTTCTGGTATTGCAATGCATTTTAAACCAGAAGAAATTATAGGCAAGCAAGTGACTATAGTTGCGAATTTAGCACCAAGAAAAATGCGCGGCATCGAAAGCAAGGGCATGATCTTAATGGCCGAAGACGCTGCTGGAAAATTATACTTTGTACAACCTAGCGAAGCAATTGCTGCAGGAAGTACTATTTCGTAGATATAAGAAATTTATAATGATTTAATAAAAAAGGCCCCAAAATTTTGGGGCCTTTTTTATATTCTTTTTAGAACTAATTAGAAAAATATACTATTCCGTAGCGATCGTTCGAGCGAAGTGAGCGAGAGCCTAGGGATAGGTATATTTTCTAATTTAAGTAGTATAAAACCCAATCAAAAATTAAGAGCTTTTATATTAATTAAATACATTCTTTGAGTTCCTTCTCAGTATAAGCAAGTCCATGATGCTTCAACACATCATCAGGTACGCCCTGCCATTGATTTGGAACATTCCCCATATATCCAAGGTCTTTCACACCTATCTCTGAAGTATAAAAACCTGTTGTAACTAAGTCTCTCATTTTATTAAAAAAGCTGACGCCCTGCGCAACTTCTGGCTTTGCTTTTTTAGGATAAGCGATTTCGTCTACAATGCCTATTTGTTGTGCGCTTGTGCAGCTCACAAAAGATTTTCCATGCTTATTGAAACTATGTAAGTCTAACCATCTTAATCCGCCTCTCACTGGCACTTGATGTTCTGGCATATCTTTTACAATGAATTCAATGAACTCAGGCACTTTTGCATCGGAGGCGGAACCGCTTGTTGCATCTTTAGGCATAATGATATCGCCTAATACAGTGATGGTGGCCATTTCGTGCTCATCAAAGAATTTTGGTTCAGCGTTTACTTTTACCAAATAATCTTTTTCTTCCTGCATTCTATCATCCAAATTGTATTCAGCAACAGTTGTCTTCTCGCTTTTACATGCATCAATTACAACGCTTGCAGAAACTGTTCCGAGTATTAATGCTTTAATGGATTTTCTTCTGTCCATGGTAATTAGTTTTATAGATTTTGTTTTTGGTCGTGTGAAGTTTGTTTCAAAAAATTTAAACACCCTTCACACTTCTTTTATGATTTTAAAAACAAAATCTACAGATTTTGTTTTTGTAACTGATCCAAAATGTATTCCGATGTACGCATTGACAATGCTAAAATGGTCCAGGTAATATTCTTGTCTGCTTGAGACGTAAATACAGAACCATCTACACAAAATAAATTCTTACAATCATGCGCTTGTCCCCATGCGTTTAGTGGTGCAGTTTTTTTATCATTGCCCATTCGCACTGTACCTGCTTCGTGAATGATATTTCCAGGATTGGATAAGCCATAATTATTAGTGGCATCATCCTGATCACCCCAGGTAATGACAGCGCCCATTTCATGCATGATTTCACGGAATGTTTCTTTCATGTGTTTTGCTTGCTTGATTTCATATTCTGAATTCTTACAATCAAAATTTAAAACTGGAATACCATATTTATCTACCACATCTGGGTCTATCTTACAATGATTTTCAAAACGAGGCACTGCTTCACCACGGCCACCCATACCTACACTTGCACCATAAAAGAAACGAACGTCTTCTTTTAATGAGCTTCCGTATCCGCCTTCTTCTTTGGTTTTTCCGTTCACTTGGAATTTGCCATTCAACCCTTGTGTGCCCATACCAAAGCCATAGCTTGGTTGACTCATGCCACCCCAGTATTCAATATGATAACCACGTGGGAAATCTAATTTTTTATTGTCTAACCACCATGGTGTATACACGTGCATACCGCCTACACCATCTTCATTGTAACGCTTACGACCCATTAAATTAGGAATCACGCCACCCAATGCAGCACCAGTTGAATCATGTAAATAATGACCTACAACGCCAGAGCTATTCGCCAATCCGTTTGGATGTTTTTGTGATTTAGAATTCAATAATAAACGTGCCGTCTCACAAGTACTTGCACCAAGAATCACCACTTTTGCATTGATCTGGTATTCTTGTTTATCCGATTTATTCACGTATGAAATACCTTTTGCTTTTCCTTCATTGTCTGTCAACACTTCACGCGCCATGGCACCTGTAATTAAATCTACATTGCCTGTCATCACTGCTGGTTTTACCAATACAGATGAAGAAGAAAAATCTCCATACACTTTACAAGAACGATTACACTGTCCGCAATAAAAACATGCGCCACGCTCATCGTTAATTTTTTTAGTTAGGATAGATAAACGAGAAGGGATCACTGGAATATTAATACCAGTTGCCGCTTTCTTAAACATCAATTCGTGCAGTCTTGGTTTTGGAGGAGGCAAGAAAATACCATCTGGATCATTCTCTAAACCTTCGTTGGTTCCATATACACCAATCAATTGATCTATTTTATCATAATAAGGCTTTACATCTTCGTAACCAATTGGCCAGTCATCCCCTAAGCCATCGATACTTTTTCTTTTAAAATCTCTTGGACCAAATCTTAATGAAATACGTCCCCAGTGATTGGTTCTTCCTCCCACCATTCTTGCTCTCCACCAATCAAAATGATCGGAACCCTTTGTTTGGGTATAAGGTTCACCGTCAATTTCCCAACCCCAAAAACAACCATCAAATTCACCAAATGGACGGTATTTTGAACTTGCTCCACGACGAGGTGAATCCCAAGGATTTTTCATTTGAGCAGAATGTTTTGCAGGATCAAAATCTGGACCTGCCTCTAATAAACATACTTTCAATCCTGCTTTTGCTAATACATAAGCAGCCATTCCACCACCAGCACCAGAACCCACTATGACTGCGTCATATGTTTTAGGAGCTACTTTAACTTGAAAATCAGACATAAGAAAATTATTTTTCTAGTGATAATTTGAACTATGAATTTACTTGATTTTATCTATTGTTGTAAACTTTTTATTTGAATGTTTTTTGGGCTGAGAAACAAAAATCCCCACCCATTTATGGGGTGGGAATTATAAAAAAATTTGGAAGCGCTGAGAAACAAAAATCCCCACCGCTTCGGGTGGGGATTAAAATCATCAGAGGATGTTTTTTGATTTAACTACATCCCATGCTTGTTCCGCAGTTTAAACATTTGTAACAAGTACCACTACGAATAGTGATATGTCCACAAGTGCTACAAGCAGGTGCATCGCTTTGCATGCTCTTTGCTGCTGCAGTAATATTATCCATAGAACCACCTTCGTTCACTGCTGCTACTACATTTGCTTTGGCTGCAGTTGCATGAGTAGCTGGTGCAGTTACGCGAATGCTACTCAACTCAGGCTTTCCCACAAGTGTAATATCTCCCTCCTCTCCTAAGTTCTCCACTGTAGGCTTATCTAATACATGCACTAAATCTGTTCTGCCTAAATATTCATAAGCTAAGGCACGGAAGATGAAGTCCACAATAGAGGTGGTTGTTTTAATATTTGGATGATCCACCATACCTGATGGTTCAAATTTTGTAAATACAAATTTGTCAACAAACTCTTCTAATGGCACACCATATTGTAAACCTACTGAGATAGAGATGGCGAAACAGTTCATTAAGCTACGAAGGGTTGAACCTTCTTTTGCCAAGTCAATGAATAATTCACCAACAGTTCCGTCATTGTATTCACCGGTTCTTAAGAACAATACTTGACCACCAATACGCGCTTTTTGTGTGAAGCCACGACGCTTAGCTGGTAAAGATTTGCGCTCAACAATGCGAGACAATTGACGCTTCAAAACGGTATCAGTTGATGTTGCCATTCTCTTTTGTACTTCTTCTAATAATTCATCTACAGTTAAATTGCTTAAGTCTACCATTTGAGAAGTTGCTACTTCTTCAGATGCTTCTGCTTCAGCACTATCTGTTTTTGTTTTCTTATCAGATTTTGTAGACAATGGTTGGCTTAATTTAGATCCATCACGATAAATCGCATTCGCTTTTAATCCTAATTTCCAACTCAATAAATAACTATCCGCAATTTCTTCTACTGTAGCTTCATGTGGAAGGTTAATTGTTTTTGAAATTGCACCAGATAAGAATGGTTGACATGCAGCCATCATTCTAATGTGACCGTGTGCGTGAATGTATCTCACCCCTTTTTTACCATTTTTATTTGCACAATCAAAAATAGACAAATGCTCATCTTTCAATGCTGGCGCACCTTCTACAGTCATAGTACCGCAAACATAATCGTTGGCAGCATCAATTTGATCTTCTGTAAATCCTAAAGCTTCTAATAAATTAAAGCTCCAGTCTGCGAATACTTCTTCCTTAAATCCTAATCTTGTTAAACATGCGTCACCTAAAGTGAAACGGTTAAAGATGAATCCAATTTCAAATGCAGATTTAGCAGCACCATTTAATTTATCAATTTCTTCTTGTGTGAAACCTTTAGCCAATAAGCTTTTATTATTGATATAAGGTGCACCTTCGAAGCTTGCATGACCCACCGCAAAGTTCACAATCGCATCATTTTCTGCTTGTGAATAGCCTAAGTTCTTCAATGCTTGTGGAACAGATTGGTTGATGATTTTGAAATAACCACCACCAGATAATTTCTTGAATTTAACCAATGCAAAATCTGGTTCAACACCTGTTGTATCGCAATCCATTACTAAACCAATGGTTCCTGTTGGTGCGATAACTGTTGTTTGTGCATTTCTGTACCCATATTTTTCTCCTAACTTAACTGCATCATCCCATGCTTTTGTTGCAGCTTTCAATAAGTAATTAGGCGTGAATTGTGCTTTAATGCCTTGAGGCTTAATTTCAAGACCCACATATGCATCTTCTGCATCATAAGCAGCTGCTCGGTGGTTACGCATTACACGTAACATATCTTCTTTGTTTTCTTGATATCTATCAAATGCCCCAAGGAAAGCAGCCATCTCTGCAGATGTCTTATAAGCCACACCTGTCATGATTGCTGTGATGGCTCCTGCGATACCACGAGCTTCTTCACTATCATAAGCAATGCCACTTACCATCAACATAGAACCTAAGTTAGCAAAACCTAGACCTGTCGTTCTGTAGTCATAAGATAATTGCGCTACTTCTTTGGAAGGGAACTGCGCCATTAAAATAGACACTTCTAATACAGTCTGCCATAATCTAGTAGTGTATTCAAAACCTTCTACGTCAAATGAATTATCTGATTCGTTGAAGAATTTTCTTAAGTTAACAGAAGCCAAGTTACATGCCGTATTATCCAAGAACATGTATTCAGAACATGGGTTAGATGCATTGATACGGCCTCCTTTTGGACAAGTATGCCATTCGTTGATTGTAGTGTCATATTGTGTACCAGGATCTGCACAACGCCAAGCAGCGTTTGCAATTTGCTCCCATACTTCTCTTGCTGGAACTGATTTCATCACACGACCATCGGTACGTGCTTTTAATTCCCAGTTACCATCTTCAGACAATGCTTTAAAGAAGCTATTTGGAATACGCACAGAGTTGTTTGAGTTTTGGCCTGAAACAGTTGCATAAGCTTCTCCTTCATATCCATTGTCATAACCTGCAGCAATTAAAGCAGCAACTTTATCTTCCTCTTGTACTTTCCAGTTAATGAATTCTAATACTTCTGGATGGTCTAAATCTAGACAAACCATTTTAGCAGCACGACGTGTTGTACCACCAGATTTGATCGCACCGGCAGCGCGGTCTCCAATTTTCAAGAAGCTCATCAAGCCACTAGAAGAACCTCCACCAGATAATTTTTCGTTAGATCCTCTGATTTGTGAGAAGTTTGTTCCAACTCCAGAACCATATTTAAAAATTCTTGCTTCTCTTGTCCATAAGTCCATGATACCACCCTCATTTACTAAATCATCACTCACGCTTAAGATAAAACAAGCATGTGGTTGAGGACGCTCATATGCACTTGTTGAACGCTTTAATTGCTTATCGGTAGGGTCTACATAATAGTGCCCTTGCGCACCACCTGTGATACCATAACTTTCATGTAAACCCGTGTTAAACCATTGTGGTGAATTTGGCACACATGCTTGGTTTAAAATACTATATACTAATTCTTCGTAGAATACTTGTGCATCACTAGTTGTTGCGAAATAACCATAACGCTCTCCCCATACTCTCCAACAATTAGCCATACGATGTGCTACTTGTTTGACAGTTGTTTCTCTACCCAAAGAACCATCGGCTTGAGGTACACCCGCTTTTCTGAAATATTTTTGTGCAAGGATATCCGTTGCAATTTGGCTCCATTGTTTTGGCACTTCCACATTCGTCATTTCGAATACTTTCTCTCCGTTCGGATTTTTGATTACACTGTCTCTGTAATCATACTCGAATTGATCGAATGGACTCACGCCATCGATGGTGAATTTGCGCTTAAATTCTAAGCCTTTTTTTGTTTTTGTGTTAGCCATGGTCAATTTTTATGTAGTAATTACAGGTTAGTCCCGCATAATTAAAAACTTAAGCGGGTATACGAAAATATAGTGCTCTGTTGAGACTTTACCAACAGAAATATCAACAGATGTGGAAAATCACTGTGAATAATTAGAAATCATTGACCCGGATTGATTTTTAGGATTTATCCCCACTAATTGTTAGTTTCTTGAGAAAAAAAAGCTGGATGAATCGTTTTTTTTTTTGTAATAGAAAAGGAAGTCAAGGATTATATAGTTAAAATAGATAATTTTGTGGCAGATGAGCAACCACGTATATCAAAATATCCTAGATAAAAAAACGAATCAACAAAAAGCATTCGCAGTCTTAATTGACCCAGATAAGCTAGGTGGTATTGATTTACAGAAGACAATTGACCTTGCCGTACAATCTAAAGTAGACTTTATTTTTGTGGGAGGTAGTTTAGTGGTGACCGATACTTTAGACCAAGTAGTCACACAAATTAAACAAGCTTGTACTATTCCTGTCGTTCTTTTTCCAGGCTCCCCAGACCAGATCACCCCAAAAGCAGACGCCTTATTATATCTATCCTTAATTTCTGGACGAAATCCTGAATTACTGATTGGTCAGCATGTGATTAGTGCCCCATTTGTAAGACAAAGTAAATTAGAAATTATTCCAGTAGGTTATATGTTAATAGATGGAGGTATGCCAACCACAGTTTCTTATATATCCAATACCAACCCAATTCCATCAAATAAAAATGACATTGCTGCTTGTACCGCCATGGCTGGTGAAATGTTAGGGCTAAAGCTGATTTATATGGACGCTGGTAGTGGGGCAAAAAATGCCATTCCTACAAGCATGATCCAACAGGTGGCCAAGCATATACAAACACCTTTAATTGTTGGAGGTGGTATTACAACACCCGAGAAAGCCATTGAAAACTGTAAAGCGGGTGCGGATATTATTGTCATTGGGAATGCCATTGAAAAAGACCCGGCATTGATACAAATGATTGCTGAAGCCATTCATAGTTTGAATTAGACCTGGCATTGCTTTTTTCTAAAAACTCATCATTTCTTTGAATTTTACCGTTTGGCGTCTGCTGATCTCTATTTTTTCTCCGCCTTTTAATTCTACTAGTAAGCCACCGTTAAAGTAAGGTTCAATTTTTTCGATCCAATGTAAGTTGATAATATGTTTTCTATTGGCTCTAAAAAATACCCGTTCATCCAGTCTTTCTTCTAAAGCATTCAAAGACTTTAAAATCAATGGCTTGTTAGTGGAGAAATAAACTTTAGCATAATTACCAACACTTTCAAACAACCTAATGTCCGCTAATTTAACAAACCAACAACGCTCCCCGTCTTTTACAAAAACCTGGTCAAATTCTGTTAATGGTCCTCTATTTACACCCAATAAACTGGCCTGTTCTAGCGCAATTTCTGATTGTAGTTTTTGAATCGCATCCGCTAATCTTTTTGGATCAATTGGTTTTAATAAATAGTCCAAAGCGTTTACCTCAAAGGCTTTTAAAGCAAACTCATCATATGCTGTAGTAAAAATAACACGTGGTGATTTTTCAATTTCAGCCAACAAATCGAAACCCGTTTTGCCAGGCATTTGGATATCTAAAAAAATAAGGTCTGGTCTTGATAAATCAATTTTCTCTATTGCTTCATCTACATTACTTGCTTCGTCTATAATGGTGATATCAGGATGCTGCTCCAATAGTTTTTTTAACTCATTTCGCGCTAATCTTTCGTCATCTATGATAATTGCTTTGATGGGCATATTGTGCTTTTTTACTATGAGGCAATTGGAATGATTAATTTGGCCGTAACCTGATTCGGTTGGCTTTGATAGATTTCAAACAATGCGTTTCCACGATATAAAATATTCAATCTATTTTTTGTGCTTTGTAAACCAAATCCATCAAGACCAGTCTGATCCAATACACCGGTATTTTGAACCATCAGCAAATGCTTATTGTCTTCATAAATAGAAATGATTTTGATCAAACAATTACCCGGCTGTTTACTTAAACCATGCTTAATGGCGTTTTCTACTAGGGTTTGAAGCATCATGGGTGGTATTTGATTGGACAATGTCTCCTCATCAATGGTATACTCCACAACCAACCGATCTGCAAATCTGATATATTCCAAAGCAAGATAATCCTTTACAATATCTAATTCTTTTTCTACACTTGTGACTTCGGCTTGGTCTGCTTGAATGCTACTTCTTAAAATATTACTCAACTCTGTAATGGCTTGTCTTGCACGTTGTGGATCCTCGTCTACCAAGGCTCTTATACTGTTAAGGGCATTGAAAATAAAGTGCGGATTCATTTGAGATTTAATGGTCTTAAGTTGTAATTCCTTGATTAAACTTTCCAATTTGACTTTTTGAATGGCTTCGGAATTAGTGAACTCAATATAATGCCATAAAATATAGATGGACATCCAAACAAAAATAATAGGTGTGTCTATTACCAAGCTAATTAAAAAGCGTCTTTGTAAACTCACTTTTCTTGAAGCATCAAATAATTTTAAAACCTCTACCGCATAACTTGTTAAAAAACTATACGCGCTTGCAAAGGTCAATAATAAAAGAAGCAGCTGCCACCATTTGATTGTGGGCATGGGAGGATGCAAAGACAAAGAAAGCATTGCTTTTCTAAACAAATGTGTCACTATGATCCCTAATAAAACATTGGCAATTAAACGTGGATAAAAAACAGAGCTTAATTGTTTCTCAAGCATATAGGAGAAAAAGATGATGGTAAGACCATAAGTCATCCAACCTCCTATCTGACAGATCCAATAAATTGATTGATGTTTTTTCACCTTTCAAATTTAAACCCTATCCTACGATATTGGCCTATTTTATTGGATTAAAGGTGAAATTGATGTTTCATCGGCAAACTTAAATAACATGCAACTTTTAGCTTAATTTTCTGTTATTAACTTACTTTTACAAGACTAAAATTTGAGCATGCAGATTGAGGCCGGACCATTATTGAAGCATATTGATACACCAGATGACCTAAAAAAGGTTTCTAGGGAGAAGTTACACCAGGTATGCGATGAATTACGTCAGTATATTATCGACATCGTGAGTGTACATGGAGGTCATTTTGCAGCCAGCCTTGGCGTGGTAGAATTGAGTGTAGCATTGCATTATGTGTACAATACACCTTATGACCAATTGGTTTGGGACGTAGGCCACCAGGCTTATGGACACAAAATTTTAACGGGTCGCCGCGATGCATTTGTTACCAATAGAAAATACAATGGATTAAGTGGTTTTCCTAAGCGAAGCGAAAGCCCATATGATACTTTTGGCGTTGGTCATTCCTCTACTTCTATCTCGGCAGCACTTGGTATGTCGATGGCGGCTAAATACAAGGGTGAGGACAGGAAGTCGGTTGCAATCATTGGGGACGGCTCTATGACTGCTGGCATGGCATTCGAAGCCATGAACCATGCTGGTGTGGCGGACAGCGATGTGCTGATTATTTTGAATGATAACTGTATGAGTATCGACCCCAATGTGGGCGCGCTAAAAGAATATTTAACCGATATCAGTACTTCTCCTACCTACAATAAAGTGAGGGACGAATTATGGGAGTTGATGGGCAAACTGCCTATTGGTAAAACCTTTACAAGAGAGATGGCATCCAAGGTAGAAGCTGGTTTAAAAGGGATGGTCTCTAAAAGTAGTAACCTATTTGAAGCATTACAATTAAGGTATTTTGGCCCTATTGATGGTCACAATATCACCAATCTTGTAGACACGTTAAGAGATTTAAGAGAGATTCCTGGACCTAAAATTTTGCATATTCTTACTGTGAAAGGTAAAGGCTATGAACTTGCCGAAAAAGACCAAACTAAATGGCATGCCCCAGGCTTGTTTGATAAATTAACTGGAGAGATTTTTAAGAAAAAAATTGAGACACCTCAACCACCAAAATACCAAGATGTATTTGGCTTGACCCTTGTTGAATTAGCCGAGATGAATCCAATGATTATGGGCGTAACCCCTGCAATGCCAAGTGGCTCCTCCATGAAATTCATGATGGAAGCCATGCCAGATCGCGCATTTGATGTAGGGATCTGTGAACAACATGCGGTGACTTTGAGTGCCGGTCTTGCGACACAAGGCGTAAAAGCTTTTTGTAATATTTATTCTTCGTTCATGCAACGCGCTTATGATCAAGTGATTCATGATGTGGCATTGCAAAAATTACCTGTAGTATTTTGTTTAGACCGTGCTGGATTGGTTGGCGAAGATGGACCTACACACCACGGTTGTTATGATATTGCTTTCTTTAGATGTATTCCTAATTTAATTATTGCTGCCCCAATGAATGAGCAAGAATTAAGAAACCTAATGTATACGGCTCAATTACCAGCAACTGATTTACCATTTGTGATTCGTTATCCTAGAGGTGAAGGTGTGATGGTGGATTGGAAAAAGCCTTTCGAACAATTGACCATTGGACAAGGACGTAGATTGAAAGAAGGTAAAGAGGTAGCAATTCTTACATTCGGACATCCTGGTAACAACGCCCAAACTGCTATTCGTAATTTAAGACTCGAGGGCATTGATCCTGCACATTATGATATGCGTTTTGTAAAACCAATCGATGAAGCATTATTGCATGAGGTATTCCAAAACTATGAATTAGTTGTCACGGTAGAAGATGCAACTGTAGTAGGCGGATTAGGTTCTGCTGTATTGGAATTCATGAATGCGAATAATTACCATAGTCAAGTGCGCATTTTAGGTATTCCTGATTCAATTGTGGAACATGGTTCTGTAAAAGAATTACAACAAGAATGTCATTACGACGCTATGGCGATTGCCAATGCTGTAAAAAATCTTTTAGGAAAATCGGTCTTGGTAGAAGGCTAATTAATTCAAGCTTGGATCAAAATCACCTGCTTCTTCTGGGGCATCTGCAAAAGTACTTTGATCAAACTTTGTTTCATATGAATCTGTTTGCTCGATGTATCCTGGCTCTAAATCGTCTTCCCTGTTTTCATTCCACTCTATGATAAAATTATTGCGTCCTTCACCGACCATTAATTTCATGTATTTCTGTTGTGCCAATTCTAAAATAGACAAGAACAAGAATAAAGCGTGCACTCGGTCTTCGCAAATATCAAACACTTTTTCAAAAGCAACCGTCTTTCCTTCTTGCACCATTGTAAGCAAATAAGTACGACTACCTTCCATGGTATAATTGTAACGAACAACGGTATGAACAGGCCTGTTTTGACGATCTTGCACACGCAACATCACTTTC
Organism: Chitinophagia bacterium; assembly: GCA_037143275.1. Classification (GTDB taxonomy): domain Bacteria; phylum Bacteroidota; class Bacteroidia; order Chitinophagales; family Chitinophagaceae; genus Sediminibacterium. Next base: position 716,088 of record JBAWZB010000001.1, on the reverse strand, counting down.
TCAAAAGCCTTCATCAATTTAAACAAAGTGACAGTCTGTAACTCTGTTCCTTCGGCTGCTTCTTCTCCAACCAAAGACATTTCTTTTTGGATATTACCACGCTTCAACATCAGCATTCTCATTGCCTCTAAATCTGCCATTTGAACTGCCGCTTCTTTGTACTTTTTATACTCTAAAATTTTGTCAATTAATTCTTGTCTTGGATCAATCTCATTTCCAGAAGCATCGATCTCTTTTCTTGGCAATAATAATTTTGCCTTAATGCGCATCAAGGTCGAAACGAATAAAATAAATTCACTACTTAATTCAATGTTCAACTTGTCTTGAGCATGGATAAATTCTAAGAAGTCTTGTATGATTTTAGTGATTTGGATATTGTAAATATCCATCTCGTCACGCTCAATAAAGAACAATAAAAGGTCAAAAGGACCCTCAAATTGGTCCACTTTAATCGAATAATTAGTATGCTGGTTCATCCTTACAAAGAAAGTGATATTTATTCATTTTTTAGCCAAAATGAGGCATCTTTGTTCAAAACCAGCAAGGATGCATCAGAAGTGGACCAATTGGCTTGTATTTGTTTTATTATCAATTGTATGGGGCAGTTCCTTTATCTTAATGAAAGAAGGATTAAAAGCATTTAGCCCATACCAAGTCGCTTCCCTAAGAATGCTTTTTGCAGGACTTGTTTTGTTCCCATTTGCCATTAAAGCCTTTCGAAAAATACCTAAAGACAAAATGGGCATCGTGATTGTTTCTGGACTAGTGGGTAATTTTATCCCAGCCTACCTTTTTTGCATTGCAGAAACAAAGATAGATAGTGCTTTAGCGGGTATTTTAAATTCCCTGACACCATTATTCACCATCCTTGTAGGTGTCCTATTTTATAAAACGCAAACTACGACTGTAAAATTTTTAGGGATATTAATTGGATTCATTGGATTGACTTTTTTGCTCTTAACAGGGAAGGATATGCATTTTGACAATCTTGCTTATGCTAGCCTAGTGCTCATTGCTACGATCTTGTATGGCATCAATGTGCATACCGTTGGTAGAAATTTAAAAGCCATAAGTTCCATTCAAATTGCTTCAGTAGCTTTTTCTTGCTTAATTCTACCAAGTGCTGCTATTTTATTTTTCACAGGTTTTTTTGACTATAATTTTAAGGACCCAAATGTCATGCATAGTATTGTAACAAGCGCCATTTTAGGCATGATAGGTACTTCTATGTCGTCCATCTTATTTTATTACTTAGTTAAAAAAGCAGGTATTTTATTTGGATCAATGGTCACCTATGGTATTCCAATCGTGGCGGTAGTATGGGGTTTGATTTATGGAGAATCCTTGGCGCCATTGCAAGTGGTTTGCCTTGGGGTCATTTTATTTGGGGTTTATATTGTGAATAGAGGCAACTTAAAATTCATCCCCTTTTTAAAACAAAAAAGCCCCCAATCTTAAATTGGAGGCTGTATTTTTTTTAAAAAAACTAGACCATTAAACAGTCATTATTTCTTTTTCTTTTGCTTCTAAATGTTTTTCGACCAAAGCAATATGTTTGTCTGTTAAAGATTGAATTTCATCTTCTGCACCTTTGCAAATATCTTCGCTTGTGCCGTCTTTTTGCAATTTCTTCACTTGCTCAATATGATCTCTCCTGATGTTGCGAATTGCCACTTTGCTTTGCTCTCCTTCTCCACCAGCTTTCTTGACCATTTCTTTTCTGCGCTCCTCGGTCAATGGTGGCATAAACAATCGAATATTAACGCCATCGTTTTGTGGGGTAATACCAATATTTGCACCCATAATGGCTCTTTCAATTAAAGCCAACATATTTTTTTCCCAAGGCTGAATACTAATGGTTCTAGCATCCAATACTTGTACGTTCGCAATTTGACCAATTGGTGTTGGGGTACCGTAGTAATCCACGTTAACCCCATCTAAAATAGAAGGTGTCGCTTTGCCCGCACGAATTTTAGACAATTCTACTTCTAAATGATGGATGGCTTTTTTCATGCCACTTTCTGCCTCTGTACTTATTTTCTTTAATTCGTCTGACATAATTCAATGTTTTCAAAGACAAAGCTAATAAATCCTTGGTATTCTTCCCTGACCTTTTTTTGTGGCAGTAATTTTTCTATCTTTGCCACAACGTTAAAATAAGATTATGTCAACAGCGGAATTAAAAAGAACAGCTTCACAAGTAAGAAGAGATATCGTAAGAATGGTGCATGCACAACAAAGTGGTCACCCAGGTGGATCTCTAGGTTGTACCGATTTTTTAACCGCCCTTTATTTTAAAGTATTGAAGCATGATCCTGCTTTTAATATGGACGGAAAAGGAGAAGATCTTTTCTTTTTATCCAATGGACATATCTCTCCTGTATTTTATTCTGTGTTAGCAAGATCAGGTTATTTTGATATCAAAGAATTAGCCACATTCAGAATGATCAATTCTCGTTTACAAGGTCATCCTACTACACATGAGCATTTACCTGGAATTCGTATTGCAAGTGGTTCTCTTGGGCAAGGTATGAGCGTAGCGATTGGTGCTGCTTTATCAAAAAAATACAATAGTGACGATCGTATCGTTTACTCATTACATGGTGATGGTGAATTACAAGAAGGTCAAAACTGGGAAGCAATTATGTTTGCTGCACACAATAAAGTAGACAACTATATTGCTACGATAGACGTGAACGGTCAACAAATTGACGGACCATTGAGCAAGGTTTTGAATTTGGATAGTTTAGAAGATAAATTCAAAGCTTTCCATTGGACAGTGTTACATATGGATGGCCACAATATGGATGAGATTGTAGCCACATTGGAACACGCTAAAACATTGACTGGACAAGGTAAACCAATTGTGATATTGATGAAAACCATCATGGGAAAGGGTGTTGACTTTATGGAAACAGGACATGAATGGCATGGTATCGCACCTAACGACGCACAATTAGAAAATGCATTAGGACAATTAGAAATGACTTTAGGAGATTTCTAAAATTAATTAGCCTATTTTTTCAAATATTCGGTCTGCTGCTTTTTTTGCAGGTATCCATCCTGCCACAATCGCTATCAAAACAACTAAGCTAATAACTGCTACATAGTCTGTCCAAATTGCTTTGACTGGATAATAGTCAATCACAAAACTTGCGCCTTGTAATTGGATGAAATGAAATTGAGTTTGTAAAAAAATCAAACAAGAAGCAATCAATCCGCCAATGAACGCACCCGTCATGGCCATCACAATGGACAAACTAAGGAATATTTTTTGAATCGTGCCAGCAGTAGCGCCCATGGCATGCAACACATGAATGTCTTTTTGTTTTTCCAAAACCAACATGGTCAAAGCACCTACTAAATTAAAGGAAGCCACCACCATGATGAGCGCGAGAATGGCAAAAATGATCCATTTTTCTACTTGCATAATTTTATACAAGTCTGCATTTTGTTGGTATTTATTGAGTACCGAAAAACCTGGTCCCAATTTATTTTGAATGGCGGTACGAATGTTTTTTTCTTTGAATACATCTATGGATAATTCTATACCAGAATATTGGTTGGTATCCAAATCAAATAAATATTGCGCAAATTGGTTGGATGTAAAAACATATTGTGCATCAAATTCTTGTTGTACCGAAAATGCGCCAGACTGCACTGCTACTAGGTGATTCAGCTGATCCATTGATTTTAGAGACTTCCCAGAACGACCCACTGCAATTAATTCCAAAGGCTCTCCCAAGACTGCATTGAACAATAATAAATTTGCTTCCACACCAATACCCAAAACTAATTTGGGGCTATCCAGATTGCCCACATCAAACACGCCTCTTTTTAAATATTGATTGACTTTATTAATATGTATATAATTTGAATCAACTCCTTTTACAAATACCACCGATTGGTTTGCACCACGCACAAGGATTGCTTTATTTTCGACAATGCCTGTGGCATAATGCACTCCAGGAATTTGTCTTACAGCATTGAATTGAGCTTGACTAAGCTTCACAAATTTTGAAGTTGTAGGAACCACACGCAAGTCGGCATAGAAATCTGAGTACAATCCATTGACGATTTCAGAGAAGCCATTGGATACACTTAAAATAGTGAGCAAGGCAGCCGTACCAATGGCAATGGCAAAAACACTGACCCATGCAATGAGTTGTATTGCCTGAAAGGAATATTTACCCCTAAAATAACGCCAAGCAAATAAAAAATGCAACTTAAAGTGTTTTTAAAATCTCTTCCATTTTAAATACATAATCCAAGGTATCGTCTAGGTAAAAATGCAATACCGGAATACGTCTTAGTTGATGCTTCATGGTTTCTTGAAGATGCTTTTTGATGTCCCAGGCCTGTGCTTGGATTTTCTTAAAACAAGCTTCCTGATCTGCCACCTGAAATAAACTTAAATAGATTCTAGCTTCTAGTAAATCTGGGGTCACTTTTACAGTGGAGATGGAAATCATCCCGCCTTGCAAATGGTTCAAGCCCAATTTTAAAAAAATATCGTTCATGGTACTTTGAATCGCACCAGCTACTTGTTTCTGTCTTTTCCCCTCTTCCATAATCAAAGTCGTTGATTCGCTGTAAAATTAGTTACTTTGCTCATTATTCTGAGGGAATAGTTTTAATTATGAAGAAATTTTTTCGCATTGTAAGTTATATCAAGGAATACAAGACCTATATGGGCTGGTATGGTCTATTTATCTTGTTATCTATCCTTTTTAGCTTGTTTTCTTTAGGGATGCTTACCCCATTCCTTGACCTCATCTTTGGGAACAGTGCTTTTGCAAGTTTAACACCTGTATCGGTGACAGATAGCACCAACATCAAAGACATTATTTACACATTTTTACAAGATACCATCAAGGCCAATGGTAAAAGTTATGCTTTGGGATGGATCTGTTTATTCATCATTGTATCTATCTTTTTTAAGAATTTATTTTTATACCTCGCATTTTATTTTTTAGCGCCTATCCGCAATATGGTGACCAAGAAATATTCCAAACTATTGTATGATAAAATATTGCAATTGCCTGTTGGCTTTTTTACAGAAAAAAGAAAAGGAGATATTTTAAGTAGGGCTTCTAATGATATTGCAGAATTGGAAAGTTCGGTCATTAGTGCATTAGAAGGCTTGATCAAAGAGCCATTGACAATTATTGGTATTTTAATTTTCTTGTTTTTAATTAGCGCCAAGCTCACTTTATTTGTTTTCATTTTATTGCCCCTTGCAGGATTTATCGTAGGTAGAATTGGTCGTAGTTTAAAAAAGCATACTAATAAAGCGCAAGTTAAATGGGGCGAGATTTTAAGTCAGATGGAAGAAACTTTATCTGGATTAAGAATTATTAAAGCATTTAATGCAGAGGGCAAAGTGAAAGGTCAGTTTTATGGATTGGTAGAAGATGTATTTAATTTAAAAAATCGAATTTTATACCGACGAGATTTAGCTTCTCCTGTTTCCGAATTTTTAGGTGTCACTATTTTATGTGGTGTACTTTGGTTTGGTGGCAAACTTGTTTTAAATGGCGATATACTTTCTCCAGGTTCATTTATCACTTATGTGGCTTTATTTTCACAAATCATCAATCCCGCAAAAGCCTTGTCACAGGCTGTTTACAACGTAAACCGAGGCACAGCCACACTAGATAGATTGAATGAAATATTGGAAGCCCCAAATACGGTAGAAGAAGTTGCAAATCCTATTTTACTAGATGGATTTAAAGACAGTATTCATTTTGACAATGTTGGATTTGCTTATCAAGATGCAAGCATTTTGAACGCAATTAATTTAAATATCAAAAAAGGAACTTCAGTTGCTTTGGTAGGTTCTTCTGGTGCAGGCAAAAGTACACTTGCAGATTTAGTACCAAGATTTCATGATGTCTCTTCAGGTAATTTATTCATTGATGGCAAAAATATCAAGGATTATAGTTTACATAGCTTAAGACAACTCATTAGTATTGTTACACAAGAGCCTATCTTATTCAATGATACGATTGCTGCTAATATTGCTTTAGGCAAACCAGAAGCCACGATGGAGGAGATTATTGCTGCAGCTAAGATTGCGAACGCTTATGATTTTATTATCAAAAAAGAAGGCGGATTCGAATCGATGATTGGAGATAGAGGTAGTAAATTAAGCGGAGGCGAACGTCAACGTTTAACCATTGCAAGAGCCGTGCTTAAAAATCCTCCCATCTTAATTTTAGACGAAGCCACATCGGCTTTAGATACAGAGAGCGAAAGACTGGTGCAAGATGCAATTAATAATATGATGCAAAACAGAACTTCTATTGTGATTGCGCATAGATTATCTACGATACGCCACGCAGATGAAATCATTGTATTGCAAAAAGGTGCCATCGTAGAACGCGGTAACCACGAGACCTTGCTAGAACAAGGCGGTTACTACAAGAAATTGATTGAGATGCAGGAAGTGAAATAGCAAAAAACCCGATCAATGATCGGGTTTTTTTAGAGGTCTATTTAAGTTCAAGCTATTTGCTTGTTATCATTATTGATCGCTACTATTTTTTACATAACCTAATTTCGCTTCTAAGCTTAACGTAGCATGAGGTACAGCGCGTAAACGTGCTTTGTCAATTAAGCGACCAGTGACTCTACAAATACCATAGGTTTTGTTTTCGATACGCATGATAGCTTTCTCTAAATGGTCAATGAAAGTGATTTGACGGCTAGCCATTTGACCCATTTGCTCTCTCTCCATACTTACACTTCCATCTTCCATGGTCATGTATCTTGCGTCGTCGTTGTCGCCACCCATTTCGTCTTTACGCGTGATCAATCCTTGTAAATAAACTAATTCTTTTTTTGCAGCGTCTAATTTTTTTGAAATCAACTCTCTAAACTCTGCTAATTCAGCATCAGAATATTTTACTAAAGTATCAGTTGATCTTTCTACTTCTTTTCTCTTTTCCATTGGTACATAACCTGGTTGATATGGTACACTGCTCTTTGCATTGATCTTAGGTACTTTAATATCCTTGATTGGTTCTGCTGCCTTACGCACTGGTTTTACAGGCGGCGTAGGAATCACTGGAACTGGTTTTGCAGGAGGTACATATTTTTCAACTGGCTTTGCAGCCACTACTGGTTTAACTGGCGCTTTTGCAACTGGCTTCGCAGGTGCTTTTGCTGGAGCTGCTTTCTTTACAGGAACTACTTTTTTAGCAGGTACTGCTTTTTTTGCTGGTGCAGCCTTTTTTACAGGAGCCGCTTTCTTTGCAGGAACCACTTTTTTTGCTGGTGCAGCCTTTTTTACAGGAGCCGCTTTCTTTGCAGGAACTACTTTCTTAGCAGGTGCAGCCTTTTTTGCTGGAGCCGCTTTCTTAGCAGGTACAGCTTTTTTTGCTGGAACTACTTTTTTTACCGGAGCTACCTTTTTTGCAGGAGCCGCTTTCTTCACTGGCGCAGCTTTTTTAGCTGGCACTGCCTTTTTTGCAGGAGCCGCTTTTTTTGCTGGCACAGCTTTTTTTGCTGGAGCCGCTTTTTTAGGTGCTGGTTTTTTTGTAGCCATAATTATCCTTTTTGTCTAACTAAGATTCTTAGTTTTTGATCATTTATTTCAATATCGACGCCTTCTTCAAGGCTAGTTACCCAATCAATTTGGGTCGCTAATATTTCGCGGCAAATATACTCTGAAAATTCATTAATAGAACCTTTCAAGTTTGTGTTATCCACAATTTGGAGTAAAATCTTGTCTGTAAGCTCAAAATTGGCCTCTTTTCGGATGTTTTGGACCCTATTTACCAATTCTCGAGCATTTCCCTCTTTTAAAAGGGCTTCAGAAAGGCTAATATCCAAGGCAACGGTCAAATTACCCTTCACAGCCACACTCCAACCCGGGATATCCTCGGCAATAATATCTACTTCATTGATTAACAATACAATAGCAGTTTCTTCGACTTGAATTGTGAGGGTTCCGTTACGTTCCAATTCAGAAATTTCATTTTGGCTCAAAGCTGCAATGACTGCAGATGCCTGTTTCATCTTAGTTCCCAATTTGGCACCCAATAATTTGAAATTCGGTTTTAGCTTTTTGCTAATCACCCCCTCCGTCTCTGTGATATAATTAATTTCCTTCACATTCACCTCGGCCAGAATCAATTCCTCCATTTGCTCAATGGCTAATTTCATAGAAAGGTCTAAAACTGGGATGAGGATTTTTTGTAATGGTTGACGCACTTTAATATTCACCTTTTTACGAATAGATAAAACCAAAGAACAAATATCTTGGGCCAATTGCATTCTTGTCTCTAATGCTGCATCCATTTTAGATGGATCGGCTTTTGGAAAATCAATATGATGAATAGAGGTTGCTTCGAAACGTTTTGTAATTCCATTTAAGTTTCTGAATAATTGATCACAGAAGAATGGAGCAATTGGAGCCATTAATCTTGCGATGGTTTCGATACACTCATACAAGGTTTGGTAAGCAGCAATTTTATCTTCGCTGTAAGTGCCTTTCCAGAATCTTCTTCTACATAATCGCACATACCAGTTACTTAAATGCTCGTCCACAAATGTTTCAATCGCACGTCCAGCAATGGTTGGCTCAAAGTCATCCATCGCCACCGTCACTGTCTGCACTAAACTATGTAAAGAAGAAATCACCCAACGGTCAATCTCTGGACGATCCTTGACTGGTATATAGGGCTGTTCAAATTTGAATCCATCTACATTGGCATACAATACAAAAAACTGATAGGTGTTGTACAAAGTGCCAAAGAATTTTCTTTGCACTTCTTGTATACCTGATAAATCGAATTTTAAATTATCCCAAGGTGAAGCATTGGTCACTAAATACCATCTTGTAGCATCTGCACCATAGGTCTCTAAGGTCTCAAATGGATTCACCACATTCCCCAAACGCTTACTCATCTTATTGCCATTCTTATCCAAAACCAAGCCATTACTCACCACGGCTTTATACGCTACTTTATCAAATAACAAAACGCCCAATGCATGTAATGTATAAAACCAGCCTCTAGTTTGGTCCACCCCTTCTGCAATAAAATCTGCTGGGAAGGCCAAACCTTTTTCGACTAAATCTTTATTTTCAAATGGATAGTGCCATTGTGCATAAGGCATGGCGCCCGAATCAAACCATACGTCAACTAAGTCTGTAACGCGTTGCATTGGTCTGCCAGTAGGACTTAAAATTTCTATCTGGTCTACAAATGGTTTATGCAAGTCTACATCTAGTTTGCCATCTACAATTTGTAATTGTACGGCTTTATTAAATCCTTTTTCTTTTGCGGCTAAAAATCCTGCAGTCAATTCGTCTATTGATCCAATGCAAACTTCTTCTGTTCCGTCTTCTGTTCTCCAGATTGGAAGTGGTGTCCCCCAATAACGGCTACGAGATAAATTCCAATCCACCATATTCTCTAACCAATTACCAAATCGACCTTCTCCAGTGCTCTTTGGTTTCCAATTAATAGTTTTATTCAACTCCACCATTCTATCTTTCACTGCAGTGGTTTTGATAAACCATGCATCCAATGGATAATATAAAATTGGTTTATCTGTTCTCCAACAATGCGGATAATTGTGTTCGTATTTCTCTACTTTAAAAGCACGATTTTCTTTTTTTAACTTCACCGAGATATCGACGTTCACATCTTGAAAATCTTTTTCGTCTTTATAATTCTTCACGAATCTTCCAGCGAATTCTCCCACACCATCAATGAACTTTCCTGCTCTGTCCACCAAAGTGATGATGCCTAAATTATTTTTTTGACCTACTTTATAGTCATCTGCACCAAACGCAGGTGAAGTATGTACAATACCAGTACCATCCTCAGTAGTAACAAAATCACCTTGAATAATTTTAAACGGATCGCCTTCTATATTCGCTGGGTTGTTTGCTTCAAATGGCATCAACTGCTCATAGCGTAATCCATCCAATTGACTTCCTTTAAATGTGGCCAATTCCTTCCAAGGAACAATTTTATCACCTTCTGCAAAATCAGTCAAGCCCAATCCTTCCTCCTTGAAATACTTTGATATCAAGGCTTTTGCGACAACTACATTCACTGGTATTGCAGTGTATGGATTATAGGTTGCTATTAATGCATATTCAATATTTGGTCCAACAGTCAAACCTAAATTAGAGGGCAAAGTCCAAGGTGTTGTGGTCCAAGCCATGTAATAGACTTCCTTAGAAAGTGGATTGGCTGCAGCTGCATCAAAAATAAATTGACTTTCAGTTGAAGGAATGGCTTTAAACATCGCCACTACCGAAGTGTCTTTCACATCCTTATACGTACCTGGCTGATTCAATTCGTGCGAGCTCAACCCAGTTCCAGCTGCAGGAGAATAAGGTTGAATGCTAACACTCTGATACAAGTATCCTTTTTTATAAAGTGTACTTAGTATCCACCACAATGTCTCAATATAATTGTTTTCGAATGTGATGTATGGATTGTTTAAGTCTACCCAATACCCCATTTTATTGGTGATATCATCCCACTCTTTTTTGTAACGCAATACTGCTTCTCTACATTTTTGATTGTATGCTTCTACAGTGATTGTCTTTCCAATATCTTCTTTGGTGATACCTAATTCTTTTTCTACCCCTAACTCAACAGGTAAACCGTGGGTATCCCATCCACCTTTTCTTTTAACTTGGAAGCCTTGCATGGTTTTATAACGACAAACCATGTCTTTTAAAGTTCTTGAAATAACATGATGAATTCCAGGCATGCCATTGGCACTTGGAGGGCCTTCATAAAACACAAACGGTGTTTTACCTTCTCTTAATTGAACAGATTGTTCAAAAGCTTGTTCTTTTTTCCAAGCTGCTAAAATTTCTGCCTCGATGGTTGGCAGATGTAAACCATTGAATTCTGGATATTGATTACTCATAAAACGCTTGTCCTATCTGATTTTTAGGTCATGAAGGTACGAATAAGCGGGGAAAAAAGGAAACGAATTTATGCTGCTTCCTCAGAAGGGAAAAACTTGCTTTGAAAGACAAATAAAGCAATCACACCAGTGCTAATGGACATATCGGCAAAATTGAATACTGGACTAAAGAATTCAAAGGACTCGCCGCCCCAAATAGGGACCCAACTTGGAAAATGCGCATCTCTAATAATTGGGAAATAAAACATATCTACCACTTTGCCATGTAAAAAACTAGCATACCCGCCCCCTTCTGGTAAAAACTGCGCCACCATCGCTGAATAGGGTACACTTACATCAAACAACAGCCCATAAAACATGCTATCAATTAAATTACCCAATGCTCCAGCAAATATTAAAGCCGCACAAATGATAAACCCATTATGGTATTGCTTTTTTATAAATCCCTTGATTAAAAAGATACCCCAAATGACCGCAGCCAATCTAAATAAAGTCAAGGCAATTTTTCCAAATTCACCTCCAAATTTTAGACCCCATGCCATTCCCTCATTCTCGACAAAATGCAGTCTGAACCAGGATCCAATCACTAGATGTTCTTCACCTAAAAAGTAGTTCAACTTAATATAAAATTTCAACAACTGATCTATCACTATAATAGCAATAATCAAAGCTGCTACTTTTTTTCCGTTCATTTTAAGTTGCATAAACTAAATAATATTGTCTTTAAAGTCCTTTGGTAAGTTCTTTTGACGATTTGAAAAGATAGAATATAAAATTGATCCAGTAATTGAAAATACAATGACTAATAATGATACTAGCACTTGTGTATTTTTATTCATCACCATATTGATATAATGCTCTCCAAGCATTTTAACACCTATGAATATTAAAACAATGGCAATTCCTTTTTGAAGATGTTCAAATTGTTTCACAGCGCCTCTTAATAAAAAGAATAAAGAGCGCAAACCAAGAATCGCAAAGATATTAGAAGTATAAATGACTAGGCTGCTCATAGAAATCCCCATTACAGCTGGGATTGAATCTAAAGCAAACACTAAATCGATAGCAGCCAATAAAACAACTACTACAAAAAGGCTCGTGTACATTGGCTTTCCGCCAATACGCATCATAAATTTTCCATCTCCATCTTGATTGGTGATAGGTAAGAATTTTTTTAAGAAAAGATAGATCTTAGATTTTTGAGGATCAAAGGCTTCATCCTCTCCAGCAGTAAACATCTTATAACCTGTATACAATAAAAACACTCCAAATAAATATAATAACCAAGCAAATTGAGCTACCAATGCAACTCCTACCGTAATAAAAATGACCCTAAATACAATGGCAATCAAAATACCTATCAACAAAACCCTTGAGAGGTGTTGCTCCTTGACTTTAAAGGCATCAAATATTAAAATAAAAACAAAAATATTATCAATACTTAAACTCCACTCCATTAAATAACCACTTAAATATTCAAATGCTAATTTTTGACCTTCCTCTAACCACATGAATATAAAGAAACCTAAAGCTAACAACACCCAAATAAATGTTTGCTGAAGCGCTTGTGGAATGGTAATGGACTTGTTTTTTTTACTTAGAAATCCTAAGTCTAAAATTAAGGCAGTCACTACCACTGCGCCGAAAACTGCATATACAATTTGATCTGTTGTCATGTTGTAAAGATAAGCTATGATTTAGATACGGCAAATCGAGATTGACGGTAATAATACATAGTGCAATAGCCTAGCCCAAGCAAGAATAATGGACCAATCAATAATACGATTTGAATCCAAAGTCTATTTTCTGCGACTTTTCCTGGATCAAGTCTTCTTAACACTAAATTCTTTTTTCTTGCTTCTAATAAACTGATTGGTTCGTTTAAATAAGCTATCGCATTTTGGAAAAAAACTGGATTTGCAAATTGAACACCCTCATATGGAATCATCCCCATTGGAAGTGGTCCTTTTTGCGCATCTACAAAATTGGTAATTAAATCGGCATCGGATAGTACAATTTGCTTTGACACTTTGATACCGACTGTCCTAAAAGATTTGCCAGTCGATAATTGAACGGAGTCCATTAAAGATGTCGTTAATTTGCCAGTAAAGGCAGATTTAAATTGTCCTTCTAGTAAGACAGCAATTGGAATATGTTGTTTTGTAAAGCGCGCTAATTCCCCCTCTTGCTGACCGCTATTTAATTGAATCATTGTTGGACTACTTATGATTCTGCTGGTTGTATCTGTGGTTAATAAAATCGATTTTGTAATACCAATTGCGCGCACTGTGTCAAGACTTGCAGGAAAAGCAGTAAGGACTCTATCCATATTTTGAACCATTGGATGCTCCGATCCCGCTTGGGCGAAAGGGTAATAAGGCCAAGGCACTCTTTGAATTTTCGGTGCCCCTGCTTCATCTACGCCCACCACCATTGGTAGCTTTGCGCAATTTAAATCTTGTACTAAATTAGGATTCACCCTCACGCCATACTTAAATAATTGTGCCTCTAATCCTAGTCCACGATCAAATGCAAGGTAGGCTCCAGCTGTATTGCGTAAACTATCATACTCTGCAAACAATGGATCCAATGCCCAAATGACATTGCCACCTGATAGAATGTATTGGTCAATTTTTAATTGATCTAATTCGGTAAATCGCATCGTTGGTTTTACAATCAACAAGGTGCTAATTTTCGAAGCATCAGGGAACCCTTTCTTTAAATCAAAGACCCCAAGATTGTATTGATTTTTGATGGACTGTCCTAAATCATTCACCGTGTAATCCAAGGGTTCTCCATTGCCCACTAAGTATGCGATACTTGGTTTAGCAGTCCTATTCAATAAATAAATTGCCTGTACTAATTTATATTCTAAAAGCGCTTCGGCGGCATTAAAGCTAGCTTCTATATCAATTTCGGGTAATTCCTTTACAATATTATAGGGCTTAAAGAATTGCTTGCTACTTCTCAAATCTATTGCAATTGGCTTCTGTCCTTCCACTTCGATCAGTAATCCTGGCACTAAAAGTTGATCTAATTTTTTATCAGTAATAGTCTCCATATTTTGAAAACGATCAATTGGCAACCCTTGCTTTTGAAGGCTATCATAAAATAGCATCAACGCACTATCTTTAAATAACTCCCCTGGAATGGTTTGATCCCAACTAATCCATGTTGGATTAATTTGTTGGAGCTGCTCTAAAAATTGGATGGTCGAAAGCTCTAATTTTTTATAATGCGTAGGTAATTCACCCCCTAGATAAAAGTGTATTTTGACTGGCTGCTTTAAATCTCGAATCAATGAGGTCGATTGATCACTGATGGTATAACGTTGGTCTTTTGTTAAATCAATTTGTAATGGATACAAATGGCTTAGGTAGTTCAATAAAAGTAGGATGCATAAAACCCAGGCATACTTAAACTTGCCAGACAATTGTTCCATAGCACCTAGGCCAAATAAAAGAATGATGGTTATGAAATACACAATGTCTTGTAATACAATTGCTCCTTTATTTAAGCTTTGATAATGTACCAAAAGCCCTAATTGACGAATATAAAAATCGTACCCATTTTGAAAAAATTGTACCTCTGCAATCCAGTCAAATCCTTTGTATAAAAAAATACAAATGAGTACCGAAGCCAATAAAGCAATCATGGTATGCTTTGTCACACTACTCATGTACACACCCACGGCCACATAGACAGCTGCAAGTGCAATTAAGCCAATATAAGCACCCATAGTTGCTCCCCAATCTATACCACCAACAGCACTTAAATGATTTAAAACAATGGCATAAAAAAATGTGGGAAGAATCGCTAAGATGGTGATAGAGAAGACGCCAAGATATTTTCCTATCAAAATAGACCTCGACGAAATTGGTAGACTCTTTAATATTTCATAGGTGCTTTGCTTGTACTCTTCGGAGAAGCTCCGCATGGTGATTGCAGGAATCAATAAAATCAAAATCCATGGGGCAAAATCAAAATACACTTGCAGGCTTGTGTACCCAAAATCTAATACATTAAAATTAGGGAGGACAAATAACAGTAAACCATTCACCAATAAATAAAAACTGATAATTAGGTAGCCAGATAAGCTTCCAAAATAATGCGCCCACTCTTTTTTACATATTGCCCACATGTATCAAAGCTACAAAAAAAATGCCCCATGTTAACGGAGCACTAAATTTTATAATCATCTTTTATTTTACTATACAGCGAAACTCTCTCCACAGCCACAACTTCTGCTTGCATTTGGATTGTTGAAATAAAAACCCTTTCCGTTCAATCCGTCTGAAAATTCTAATTCAGTATTGACTAAGTATAAAAAACTTTTCAGGTCAGTTACAATCTTCACGCCGTTGTCCTCAAAAACTTGATCCATCGGCTTAATTTCATTGTCGAAATCGAGCTTATAGCTCAATCCAGAACAGCCACCGCCAACAACACCTACTCTTAAAAAATAATTAGGATCATCAGTAATGCCAGCGTCCAGCATCAGTTGTTTCACTTTTGCTTTCGCCTTCTCACTCACGTAAATGGTATTTTCTAAAACTTCACTCATTGTATAGAATTTTCTACATCCATCGTCTACTTAATATAACACATAGTATGTGTTATATTAATGTATCCTCTCCTCAAATACCAATTGCTCTAAGCCATTCTTTGAACGGTAGTCATTGATAGCTGCTTTGATAGCATCTTCTGCTAAGACTGAACAGTGAATTTTAACTGGAGGTAAGTTTAACTCTTCCACTAAATCCATGTTGTCAATTTTAACTGCTTCGTCCACTGATTTACCTTTTAACCACTCTGTAGCTAAAGAAGAAGAAGCAATTGCAGAACCACAACCAAATGTTTTGAATTTTGCGTCAGTGATGATGCCAGTAGCATTATCTACTTGAATTTGCAAACGCATTACGTCACCACATTCTGGCGCGCCTACTAAACCTGTTCCTACTGTGTTTGATGATTTGTCTAATGTTCCTACATTTTTAGGATTAGAATAATGATCGATTACTTTATCTGAGTATGCCATGATTTTTTATTTTAAAATATTTCTAAATGAGACTTGATCTCTTTTGTTAATTAATGATGTGCCCATTGAATGGCATCAATATCGATTCCTTCTTTGAACATTTCCCATAAAGGACTCATCTCTCTTAATTTCAATACAGTGTCTGTTACTGCTTTGATAGTAAAATCGATTTGCTCTTCTGTTGTATATCTTCCCAATCCAAAACGCAATGAGCTATGCGCTAAATCATCACCTAAACCTAAAGCCTTCAATACATAACTAGGCTCTAATGAAGCCGAAGTACAAGCTGAACCAGAAGACAAAGCGATGTCCTTATTAAAGCCCATCATCAAACCTTCTCCTTCTACATATTTGAAAGAAATATTACTAACATGTGGTAAACGATGTGCTGGGTTACCATTCACATAAGACTCATCAATTTGCTTTAATGCATTTTCTAACTTATCTCTTAATTTAGAAATTCTTTCTGTATCAGAAGCCATTTCTAATCTTGCTAATTCACATGCTTTACCAAAACCAACAATGCCAGGCACATTCAATGTTCCGCTACGCATACCTCTTTCATGTCCACCACCATCTACTTGTGCTGTCACTTTTACTCTTGGATTTTTACGACGTACATACAATGCACCAACGCCCTTCGGGCCATACATTTTATGTGCAGTAAACGCCATTAAGTCAATGCCATCAGCATTTACATCTACTGGTATTTTACCAACCGCTTGCACAGCATCTGTAAAGAATAAAGCGCCGTGCTTTTTTGCAATGGCACTGATTTCTTTAACTGGTTGAATTACGCCAATTTCATTGTTTGCATACATAATCGCAACTAAAATTGTAGTTGGTCTCATTGCAGCTTCTAATTCCTTCAAGTCTATTAATCCATCAGGTTGAACTTCTAAATAAGTTACTTCTGCACCTAGTTTCTCTAAGTGCTTGCAAGTATCTAAAACCGCTTTATGTTCAGTAGTACAAGTAATGATATGATTGCCTTTGCTTGCATACATTTCGTATACCCCTTTGATACCTAAGTTATCTCCTTCTGTTGCACCAGAAGTAAAAATAATTTCCTTTGGATCTGCACCAATTAATTGAGCGATTTGCTCACGCGCGTAATCAACTGCCTCTTCTGCATGCCATCCGAAAGAATGGTTCCTACTTGCTGCATTTCCGAAATTTTCGGTGAAATAAGGAATCATCGCCTCCAAAACCCTAGGATCCATTGGGGTAGTTGCATTATGGTCGAGATAAATTGGTAATTTTAACATGGTTCTATTTTATATTTGTCTAAGGCTACAAAGTTAAAGATTGAGGGCCAATATGTAGGATTTCGTTAGCTTTAGGTGGCATTTTTTTCCCAATTCGTAAAACAATTAAAAATGGATTATAAGGTGGACCATATTGGCATTGCGGTGAATGACTTAAAAACAAGTATTCCTTTGTATGAGCGCCTTTTGGGAGCGCAATGTTATAAAACCGAACAAGTAGCTAGTGAAGCAGTGGATACAGCGTTTTTTTTACAAAATGGGGCCAAAATAGAACTGGTCGCCAGTTTGGACCCAAATGGGGTGATTGCCAAGTTCATTGGTAAAAAAGGGGAAGGGTTACACCATATTGCTTTTGAAGTGCCTGATATTCTTGAAGAAATGGAAAGATTGAAAAAAGAAGGATTCACATTGCTCAATGATGCCCCAAAATTAGGTGCTGATAATAAATGGGTTTGTTTTGTGCATCCAAAAGATGCAGGTGGGGTTTTGATTGAACTGTGCCAGACAAAAAAATAAGTCTTTCTTAATCATTGCGCTAGCTTGTTTGTCTAAGTGATCTGTAAAATCTCAATCGCTTTTTGTGCGGCAATCTGACTAGCGTCTTTTTTTGTAAATCCTTTTTGAGAGGTAATGACTTCGCCGTCTATAACAATATTGATTGTAAATAATCGGCGTCTTCCTTCTAATGTTTCATCAGCTAAAACAAAATCAATTTGCTTGCCTTGCTTTAAAGCCCAGCCGATTATTTTATTTTTAATATTAATATCTATTTGCTCTAATTCATCCATGAACAAATAAGGTTGAATCATTTTTTCGATGATCCATTTTTTTGTAAAATTATATTCTTTATCTAGGTAAATAGCGCCTACCAAGGCTTCTAGCGTATTGCCAAAAATCTGACTACTCTTTAATCCGCCATCTAGTTTATTAAAACGAGTCATTTTTTTTAACCCCATTTGAATGGCAATATGATTCAACTGTTGTCTGTTGACCATCTTACTGCGCATCTCGGTTAAGAAACCTTCGCCTTTGTAAGGGTATTTCTTAAAGAGGTATTCGGCTACGACCGAACTGATGATGGCATCGCCCAAAAATTCCATCCTTTCATTGTTCTCTGATGGACTTTCTTTTAAAGATCGGTGGTTAAACGCAGTGTGGAATAGCACCATTTTAGAAGTAGGATACCCAATTAACATTAAAACACTTTTTTCAAATTCAGATTTTCTGAAAGAAAAAATTAGTTGGTATAAGCGCTTCATCTAATGCTTTGTTAAGCTTTGTATTTCTTAACAATCACACAAGCATTGTGTCCACCAAAACCAAAAGTATTACTCAAAGCGGCATTCACAACGCGCTTTTCGGCTTTATTAAAAGTGAAATTTAAACCTGGGTCTAAATCTGGATCGTCCGTAAAATGATTGATGGTTGGAGGGATGATATCGTGAATGACTGTTTGAATACATGCAATTGCCTCAATCACACCAGCTGCACCTAAGCAATGACCAGTCATAGACTTGGTAGAGCTAATATTTAAATTGTACGCATGCTCTCCAAAAACATCTACAATAGCTTTTGCTTCTGCAATATCCCCCAAAGGCGTAGAAGTACCATGTGTATTAATGTAGTCAATCTCATTGGCTTGCATACCTGCATCTCTTAATGCAGCATTCATTACATTTTTTGCGCCCAATCCCTCTGGGTGTGGTGCAGTTAAATGGTATGCATCCGCTGTGGCGCCTCCGCCAACTACTTCGCAATATATTTTTGCACCACGACGAATAGCATGCTCTAATTCTTCTAATACCAACACACCACTTGCTTCCCCCATGATAAAACCATCGCGGTCTTTATCGTAAGGACGGCTTGCAGTTTTTGGATCGTCATTGCGCTCACTCATTGCTTTCATTGCATTGAATCCGCCCATGCCCGCAATGCCTATCACGGCTTCAGATCCACCAGTGATAATGATATCTGCTTTACCTAATTTTAAATTATCCATGGCCGAAATAATTGCGTTTGTGCTAGATGCACAAGCACTCACCACTGCATAGTTGGGCCCTCTAAAGCCATGCTTCATAGAAATTTGTCCTGCAGCAATATCTAAAATCATTTTTGGAATAAAAAATGGATTAAATCTTGGTGTACCATCTCCATGTACAAAATTGGTCACCTCTTCTGTAAAAGTTGTTAAACCTCCAATACCACTTGCAAAAATAACACCCACTCTATCGTG
The DNA here is from genome assembly GCA_037143275.1 of Chitinophagia bacterium. Classification (GTDB taxonomy): domain Bacteria; phylum Bacteroidota; class Bacteroidia; order Chitinophagales; family Chitinophagaceae; genus Sediminibacterium. The sequence goes on along the minus strand of JBAWZB010000001.1, from coordinate 696,647 downwards.
GTCTACATTGTCTTTTGTAATGCCAGCATCTAAAACCGCTTGATCACTTGCTACCAATGCAATCTGTGCAAAACGATCTAGTTTTCGAGCTTCCTTACGATCCATAAATTCTGTTGGATCAAAATCTTTGATTTCACATGCAAATCTTGTCTTAAACTTTGACGCGTCAAATTGTGTAATCATATCCGCACCAGAAACGCCATTGATTAAATTATTCCAATACGTTTCTACATTATTCCCTATTGGTGTTAGGGCACCTATTCCTGTAACTACAATACGTCTAGCTTGCATGTGAAATATTTTTAAAATAAAAATCCGCCTTTAAAGCAAGGCTCAAAAAGGCGGATTAAATATGCCGAAGGTTCAGCTTATAAAATAATATAAATTATTATTTTGCGTGCTCTTCTAAATAAGCAACAGCTTGACCAACAGTAGTAATAGTTTCTGCTTGTTCGTCTGGGATAGAAATATTGAATTCTTTTTCGAATTCCATGATTAATTCCACTGTGTCTAAAGAATCCGCGCCTAAATCATTTGTAAAAGAAGCCTCGTTTGTAACTTCTGCTTCATCTACACCTAATTTGTCAACGATAATTTTTTTAACTCTGATTGCGATGTCTGACATTGTAAATAGTTTTTTGTTTACGCGGCAAAAATATACTTTTTGTTAAAATACACGGTGTTTATTTGCCTTTTTGTTTTCACAAATGTTATTCTGTGCTTAGAAACGCTTTTTTTGTTGCACTTTAAGGCTAAAAAAGGGCTGAAAATGCTAACAAATGCTAACTTTTTTTAAAATAACCTCTGATTAATTGTTGGTCTTCGTAGCTAAAATGGGTTTTAGGCAGGATGAAAAAGGATTTTGGTGCAAAATACACATGAAAAAACAAGGGGCTTTCAAAAAACTGAGTCACATCTGACCAGGCCCAATGCGCAGTTCCGTTGTCGGATTCCAAACTGGCTTCTTTGCTGTCAAAATTAAATTGCCAGTCCTGTTTGAACATGTTGGTTTTTCTGTAAAATAACCAGGGGAGTAAAAACCAAAAAAATACCATAAGTATGATCCACAATAACGAACCCACTAGAAAAAGCTCAGGTCTAATTTTCTTATAGAATAATAGCACTGCTGTGATGATAGCATAGACATTTACAATTAACAATAAACCCTTGATTTCTGGTTGCTTTATAAAATGATATCGTAGGCCTTGAATGACTTGCGCTTTTTGAAATTGAATTTGAATAGGCATATGCTAAAAGTACAGATTGAACCTAAAGATACAAAGCGCAAAGGTTTGCATAGAAAAAATTACTGCAAAAAGTCTGATTTAAAAGAAACAATTGTTAGTAAAAAAGACAAAATCACTATATTTAAAGAACACATTGCTTAAACTTTGTCCTATGTTATCTAAACCCAATTTGCGCTTTTCGCAAATCATTAATATGAATGTTGGTTTCTTAGGAATCCAGTACAGTTTTGGATTGCAACAATCTGCAGTCAATCCTATTTATGATATGTTGGGTGCAAGTCCTGATCAAATCCCAATGCTTAACTTGGCTGGTCCCATGACAGGTTTATTGATTCAACCAATCATTGGTGCTATGAGTGATAAAACTTGGTCACCAAGATTTGGAAGACGCAAGCCTTATTTTTTAATTGGTGCATTACTATGTAGTATATGTTTGTTTTTGTACCCTTTTAGTAGTGCCTTGTGGATGGCTGTTGGATTGTTATGGATTTTAGATGCAGCCAACAACACTGCGATGGAACCTTATAGAGCATTCATTGCAGATAAATTACCTGGTGAACAGCATGCTGCAGGATTTTTGACCCAAAGTTTTTTTACCGGTTTAGGTATCACCTTAGCAAATATTTCTTTATTTGTTTTTCAGAAAAATATTCATGGCAATTATGGTAGTCTGCCTTATTGGGTTTATGCCTCTTTCTTTTTAGGAAGTGTTTGTTCTATTGCCACCGTGGGTTGGTCAGTTTTTAAAACCCCCGAAATCCCTCCTACAGAGGCAGAACTAATTGCACTGAAGGCGGAAAAAATAAATGTGTTTACTCCATTCAAAGAAATTAGTAACGCCATTGGTCATATGCCCAAAGTCATGTGGCAATTGGGGTTGGTATATCTGTTTCAGTGGTATGCTTTGTTTTGTTATTGGCAAAATGCTTCTAAAAGCATCGCAAAATCTGTTTGGAATACGACAGTCTACCAAAACAATCCAGCGTATGACGAAGCAGTAGGCTGGTCTGGTCTTGTAAATGGTTGGTACAATATTATCACCTTTGCGAGTGCCTTTGTTTTACTTTGGATGGCAAAAAAAATAAGTCCTAAAATGATTCATGTGGTTTGCTTGATCCTGGCTGCAATTGGATTGTTGGTGTTCCCCCATATCACAGATAAAAATTTATTATTTGTGCCTATGGCAGGATTTGGTGTTGCATGGGCAAGTATGATGGGCATTCCCTATTTATTGGTGGTAGATAAAATACCAAAAGAAAAGTATGGCGTATACATGGGCATTATTAATATGATGATTGTGATTCCTATGTTGATTCAAAATTTAAGCTTTGGATATATTTTAAAACATTTTTTAAACAACGACCCTGGTAAAGCCATCAGCTTTGCGGGTGTCTTTTTATTGTTTGCAGCAGTTGCTACTTTGTTTATTCAAAATTCAAGCAAAAAAGAACTCAAAGAAGCATAGATCGCAATAGATAAATGACAGAAAAAAATTAAGAAACAAATTGCATTGATTTAAAAATAGGATATGAAAGTATTGTGTATTGGAGAGGCCTTGATAGATATGATTTGTACTGACAGAGGTAGTCGACTTGCAGATGGTCAAAATTTTTTAAAAAAAGCAGGTGGCGCTCCAGCGAATGTAGCAGCAGCTATTGCTGCACTTGGGGGCCAGGTAGACATGGCAGCAAAAGTGGGCAAAGATCCTTTTGGTCAACACCTAATTGATTTGATGAGTGAAATGGGCGTGAATACAAAGTGGGTTATCCAAGACCCAAATGCATTTACCACTTTTGCGTTTGTTTCTTTAATGGAAGATGGAGAGCGTGATTTTTATTTCAATAGAGGCGCCGATGGGCAACTATCTATGACAGATTTAGCTGGATTAAATTTAAACGAATACGATATAGTGCATTTTGGTTCTGCAACAGGATTCTTACCTGGACCATTGCAAGCAACTTATATCGATTTATTGAACAAAGCAAAAGCAGCCGGTGCATTAATTAGTTTTGATCCAAACTATCGACATTTATTATTCCCTAACTCGACTGAAAGTTTTATCACTCAGTCTTGGCATTTTATTGCCGCATGTGATTTTTTTAAATTGAGTGATGAAGAAGCCATCTTAATTACAGGACTTAATTCAGTGGATGCTGCAGCTGCTGCCCTACGTTCAAAAACAAATGCCGTGTTTGCTATAACATTGGGTAAAGAAGGTACTTTATTGTCTACTAGCCATGGGACTGAAATCATTGCAAGCATTCCAATTACTGCTATAGATGCCACAGGTGCTGGAGACGCTTTTGTAGGCGCCGTTTTATACCAACTTACTGGAACTAAACCTACTGATATGCAAGCACTGCCAATTGAACAATGGAGAACCATGATTTCAAATGCCAATAAAGCAGGTGCGAGAACATGTGAATACCTGGGCGCTATGGAAGCATTTAAACATTTAAATAATTCTATTTTCAATTCCTAAATAGCAATTGCACTGTGAACCTGACCCCATTACACCAATTCGGTACTGATTTATTAGCGACCTATAAAATTGATAGCATAAAAAAGGATTCCGCTTTTAGCCAACAATTTTTAGGGCATATTAATGCCATCGAGAATTTATTTGATGAAGTCTATGCAGGTCATCCAAGAAGAAATGAAGCATTCGAAGGTCTTTTGGTTACACTAATTCAACAATACAAAGAACGTGCTGATATCTTATTAAAAAAAGATGCCCAAAAATCCAAGTTAGGTCATTGGTATTTAAGCAATGAAATCACGGGCATGAGTTTGTATGTGGATCGATTCAGTGACAACCTTCAAGGAGTAAAAAAAAGATTGGATTACTTTAAGGAACTGGGTGTAAATTTTTTACACCTCATGCCTATTTTTGAAAGTCCAGAAGGAGAAAGTGATGGAGGTTATGCCGTATCCGATTTCAGAAAAGTAGCAAGCAGATTTGGCAATTTGCAGGACTTGCAAAATCTAATTGCAGACATGAATGCTGCTGACATGTATTTGATGTTGGACATTGTACTAAACCATACCTCTCACCATCATGAGTGGGCACAAAAAGCGAAAGCGGGGGATCCTTATTATCAAGATTTTTATTATTTCTATGATGATAGAAGCATCCCCAATCAATTAGATCAAACCATGCCTGAAATTTTTCCAGAATCTTCACCTGGGAGTTTCTCTTATGTGCCTGAATTGAATAAATGGGTGATGACCGTATTCCATCATTATCAATGGGATTTAAATTTTAGCAACCCGGCTGTGTTGGTAGCGATGATGGATACCATTTTATTTTACGCAAATTTAGGTGTAGATATTCTGCGTATAGATGCGCCAGCATTTATTTGGAAAGAACTTGGTACTGGCTGTCAAAATTTACCTAAAGCGCATACTTTACTTAGACTAATCAAACAATGTACTCAAGTGGCGAGTCCAGGCATGGCATTGTTAGGCGAAGCCATTGTAGCCCCTAAAGAAATCATCAAATATTTTGGCACAGAAGATTATGTCGCAAACGAGTGTGATGTAGCATACAATGCCACTCAGATGGCACTGCAATGGGATGCGCTAGCCACAGGCGATACAAGAATCATGTTAACTGCACAACACGATATTTTACAAAAACCTTTTGGTTGCACTTGGATCTCTTACACTAGATGCCATGACGATATAGGACTTGGATATGACGACGAAATCATTGCAAGTGTTGGATTTAATCCTTATCATCATAGAACCTATTTGAAAAACTATTACTCAGGTAATCATGATGGATCGTTTGCTGCCGGTGCTTTATTTTCTGTGAATCCAAAAACAAACGACGCACGCATTAGTGGATCCCTCGCTTCATTGTGTGGATTAGAAAAAGCCTTAGATTGGAACAATGCAGGAGAAATTGAAAATGCATTGAGGAAAATTATTTTAATGCAAGCGCATACAATGTTCATGGGTGGCATCCCTATGTTGTATTACGGAGACGAAGTGGCGTATACCAATGACTATAGCTATTTAAATGACCCAGGTAAAAGTTATGACAATAGGTGGATGCATCGCCCTATGATTGACTGGAATAAAAATGACCAAAGAAAAAAAGAAGGGAGTTTTGAATACCGCATTTTTAATGCAACAAAGCAATTAATTCAAATTAGGAAAGCTTTGCCAATCTTAAGCGATTTAAAAAATATAACTTGGATGACGCCTCATAATATTCATGTGGCTGGATTCGTTCGTACTTTTGAGGATAAAAAATTATACTGTTTGTTTAATTATCAAGCAGCTGACTCCTATGTCACTTGGTACACTTTTAAGGAACATGGCCTAAGGCCAGCACAATTAAAAGATCATTGGACTGGCCTTACGCATCATGTTGGTAATGACAACGAATATTTTATTTTAGGTGCTTATGAATTTGCTATTCTAGAAATGATTCCTTAGAACTTAAAACTCATTCCTAAATTAAAGCTATAGTCTGCAAAGGCAGCATCCCCTCTTGAGAATACCCCAGTGTCATTGGTTTTTAAAACATCTGGATAGCTCTGTGGTCTTTCGCGTTTTAATGCCACTGGAGTATATAGGAAAAAGTTGTACTTCTTAACCATATAAGTCAGACCAGGCTCAGCAGATAAAATATTACCTGGTCTTCTGAATCCTGTACTTTTCCCAATCAAGTCATAAGTTGGAATACATTCATACCTTAAACCTAATGAATAGGTCCATGCTTGTTTGCTGTAATTGAATCCAGATCGAACCATGTATTGATCTGCCACACTCATCACATTAGAAGTATACTTAATTGCTGTTGCACTAGCCACTCCACCTCTTGTTGTACTTACCCCATTGTTGTCTCTAGGATTCAATAAATAAAAGGCATTGGCATAACTGCTCCATTCGTTATTCATTTGTCTAAATCCATTTAATTCCAAAGTAATACCAAATCCTCCATCACCTGGCTGTATGGACTGGTCTACATAACCCATTCTTCGGGCGTTAGCTGTGTATTGAAACTCATCCTGTGCCTTGTAATTTCCTGTAGGTAATTTAATACCAAGTCCTGCCATTAGATTGCCTTTTTTATTGGCATCCGGTGCAATCAACCATCTGTAGGCAGAAAGTCGAATATCCCCTAATCCTCTAGCTGCTGTTGCAAAACGATACGGACTCGTATTTCCTAAATGTTCATACTTAGAAGTACGTTCATAATTTACAAGTGGTATGTTAATACCTACCATCCATGTTTCATTGAGCTTTCTTGTTAAGGAAAGATCTATTGCGCTATTATAATTAATCACTTCAGATCCTTCTTCTACTCTATATTTTTGTTCGTCAGTACCATTAAAATGTTTGTAAGATTTAAAGTACCTATAATTAAAATTGAAAGTCCATTTTGAACTGTCTTCTTGATGCATGCCCGCATGTTCCATTGTGCATAAGCCACCCACTGTTCTAATGGCTACGCAACCTTGTGCATTAGATTGATTGATAAAGCTAAAGCATAATAATACCGATACTATAATTGATTTTTTCATGTATTTTTTGATGTTATCTTTTATTTATTATACCCAATTTGATTGAATTTATTTTTTCATTTTTAACTTAGATACGATATAAGTTCCAAGTGCGCGACCCTTTGCTGTGCTTGTGATACAAGAATTGTGAAAGTGGATCCCACCGTAGAAACGCGCCCAGTTATTTTCTTCGGCTGCTGCTCTAAACGACTTAAAGCTTCTGTTTTCAATACCAAATTCCAATTCGGTAGAGTCTGTATAAGCAAAATTGTCGCCAAACACACTAGTTAAAGCCTCAGCTGCTGCAGATGAAATGGTGGAATGCCCACAAGTGTATTCAGGGAATGCAGGGGTTTGTAAAAGCGGTCTCCAATTTGGATCAATGTATTTATTGATCACCGATTCTGGACGTACTGTTTTGTAGGTATATTTTGCATCCCATGTATGGATGAACGCATCAAATAGGGCAATAGCCGTTTTTGCATAGGCATACACTGATGTATTAAAATCAGTTTTTGCTGTTTTATTAGCAATTCCTACAATACTCATCCAATGCCCTGGAGGAGAAAACTTTTTTGTACTAAACATGGCATGTCCTGTCACATTCACTTTGAATGGATTGTCATCCCAGAAAATAGCAATATGCTTTTGTTCCTCTGTTAAACTATCTCCTGCATTTTTCACCATCATGACATTCTTGTAATACGCACTGTTTTTATCTGTTACGTTAAAAGCAGGTGGAGGTGATGGTCTGAACTGACTCGCACTATCAATGGCCATTGTTCTAATCTCGGCCCAATGTGGCTCTGCAGCAGATGCGTACATAGGTGGTGTTGGCATCCACCGTCCTGGAGAATCTTTTACAGTATATCTTTCAGCGCTTCTTGTTTGCGCATAATTGTCTTTTTTACTCCATGCAATAATAGATGTGCTGACTTCCTTTGCAAAAGCTTCAGATGCTTTAATCATTTTACTAGACATCCCATTTGATTGCACTAATTTTCTTAAACTATCTGTGTACTCCTTCATGCTGCCTTCTGGAAAAGTCACGGCCTGGCCTACTGTGGCATAGGCAACCAATGCTGCATAAGGAAAGTCAATATTTGAAGTGTCTTTTGGCTTTGGCATTTGTGAGAGCCCCTTCAATTGCCCAGCTAAACTTTGATAGGCAGTTGGATTCCCAGCAGCCACCACTTCATAGCCTGCAATAGCTGCATAAGCGTAGTTTCTGGATGCCACAATTGGACTAAAATTATTGCCCATCACCACCTGATTTAATTCATGCACTGTGTAGGCATATAAGTCGGGGTTACAGGTAATTTTTTTATAGTCATTGGATTGGTTACAAGCAATCATAGTCATTGCTAGTAGCAATACAGTAAGTAATTTATTCATTGAGTTTGGTTGATAGTAAAAGCAAGTTGCAAAGCTTTTTGAGCCAATGCACATTTATTCAAGTCATGCCTAAGCAGGACTTCATTGCGAGCGTAAAAAATTAAGCAAGTATTTTCGGAGGCGGACCTTCTACCGTTAAATAATTGCTTATTAAACGCGTATTGTAACGATAACCAGTCGTTACCTTCGCCAAATTTACTGGAGCTAAATGCCAGCTAATATTTTGTTGGATATAATCAAAACTGATAAATTTTGCGCTAGCTTTTCCTAGTGGGACAGATTTTTTGTCTGGATTGGTATTAGAAAGGTCTTGTGCTAATTTATAAAAATCTTCTCTTGCATTTTTAATATGCAAACGATCTTGGTTCGGTAATACTTTTAGTTCTAGGCTGTCGTTGTATATTCTTCTTTGAACATACTGATATACAATGCCCTTGATCACAATCTCTCCATCTACTCTTTCAAATTGAGGATTGTTGGAGTAATAAGGTAGGTTGATTGGCGTCTTAATAGTCACTAGGTAGGATTCATCATAGTTGTTCTCTTCAATTAGATGGACTAATTGACCAGCTGCTTTTTGGTCAAAGTAATTCGATACCAATCGGTAACCAAATCCGTTAAAAAGCAATATGCCCAAGAATAATATAGCGCCTAGTTTTTTCAATAGGCTAAAATAGCCATTTTTATTAAAATCGGGCCCCTATAAAGGGGTATTTTTATGTAATTTCACGCTCTTAAAGAACTTGTTGCTATGCAAAAAATTATTGGGTTTGTTTCGATCATCCTCATTCTAAGCCTTGCTGGCGTGTATGTACTTATTCCAAATCAACTGACCATTCAAGGCAGCCAAATGGTTTACCAACCTACTTCAAGTGTGATTAGGGCAATGACACAGACCTCAAAATGGTCTGAGTGGATGCCAAAAGAGATTGTCCTTCAACCAACCAATAGTTTAGTAGCAACAATACAAGCAAATTTAAATGAAGATGGAATATTGGTGCCGGTTGTGTTTTCAATTGAAAATGCAGAAGGAAAAAATTCATTTATCCAATTTGAAACAAGTATGGACCAAATTGGTTGGTCACCCATTAAAAGGATTCAATATTATCTTTTTGCAAGAAAAATACAGGGTCATTTAAATCAAGTACTAGCAGCAGCAACGGCACATTATAACTACAGTAAAGGTGTCTATGGATTTGATATTGTTGAAACAAAAGTGAAAGATTCTAGTTATTTGGCTATAGACCAAACCTCAACTGACACTCCGTCCTTGGTGCAGATTTATCAAATGGTGGATCAATTAACAGCATATATCAACACTCAAAAAGGAAAAGCGATAGGAGACCCCATGGTGAACATGACAAGGGTTGATGCAAAAGAAATCTACCTTCAAGTTGCTATCCCATTAGAAAGAGATATTCCTGTGAATGGGGTATTTTCAATTAAAAAAATGGTACTAGGAAATTTACTTTCTGTTAAAGTACAAGGTGACCAAGCAAACGTGAATGCAGCATTTGAAGCAACCAAGCAGTATATTACCGACAAACAAAAATACTCACCTGCTATTCCATTTGTAATTTATAACACCAATCGACTTTTGGAAAAAGATCCTAATCGCTGGATCTCTACAATTAACTACCCAATTTATTAAGCAGTTGATTATTTCATTGTAAAGCTGTATTACCTAAATTGAATGAGTCTCAAACTATCTGAGTTCATACCCAATACAAATGCTGATTGTTGTTTGATCTGAATAGGTGCAATATGTCTAACCTGTCCTTTTATACTCAATCCATTCATGGCTGCTACGTTAAAGTCTTGCTTTCCGTTGTTAATCAATAAGGTGCCATAATCAGCATCATACCTACCCATTTGCACATTGTTATCGTAAAAATTCCCCATCATTAAAATGTCAGGCCATTGATCCCCATTGGCGTCCATCACGACAGCAGATTTATAGGCAGAAATTTGCGCTTCCCAAGGAAGTGCTTTTGCTGTAAATTTTCCTTTGCCATCATTGATGAATAAAGTATTTGCAAAATGATATGCATGTACCACTTTAGAAGTCTTTAATTTTTCTTTTGTGAAAATATCATACAGGTTTGCTTTTGCAAAATCTTCGGCGTACAAAAAGGTCTTTTTTATTTTAGGAATCTGTCTTTGAATTTCATCCTTGTTGGCAAATGGAATTTCTTTTCCTTGCAAATAGAACGTAATGATTTGTTCGAATTTGCCATTGTCATCAAAGTCGTTGTAATACATACTGATAGGTTCTTTTTCTGTCGCCTTCAGCCTGGTGTTCAAGCCTAGATTCCCTGCAATAAAATCCATATCCCCATCTAAATCAATATCAATTGGTAATGTGAAATTCCACCAACCAGGCAAATTAGTTGCACTTGCTTTTGTCCATTTTTTGACAGATGGATACATGACATCAATCCCGCCCCACTGGTGGGTCAATAGGATTTCCAAACTGCCGTCTCTGTTAATATCCATTTCTGTGGCGCTCGTAATCATCCCGATGCGATTTAAATCTGGGGCCACCGTGGCTGTCACATTTTTAAAATGTCCATCGCCAGTATTGTATAACAAATAACTATCAGTTGACGCACCATAATCCATTGCGGTGACCCTGCTCGTAATTAAAAGATCTACTGATCCATCTTGATTGAAGTCTCTTGCAACAATCGAAGAACTTTGATTGTAAATTGGAATCGCATTGTCTAGAACACTAAACTGTCCTTTTGAATTGTTTAGATACACCCTTGGCATCATGTGCTTGTCTTTTCCAAAGTATTCATTTCCTCCAGACCCAACTACTATATCTTGATACCCATCCTTATTCACATCGGCCATCACTGCACATACATCTTCATAATTACTATCTAGACGAAATGCTTCTTGTTTGGAAAGGATAAACTTCCCATTGGTTTGTTGAACATATAAAACTGCGCTAAACCCTCTAGCGCCTCCAATGAAAATATCTTCTAAGCCATCTTTATTGACATCGCCCACAGCTAAAGCAGGACCTTCAGTAGAATTCATTTGAGGGATCAATTGCTCTCTATTGAATTCTTGGAAAATATTTTCTTGATGCTTGAATTGTATACCAGAACTAGCAGTTAAGTCAAAAGCCTGTTTTGTTTTGTTTGGCCAGTGCTGGTTAATTAAATTATAATCAAATTTTAGTAATCCAATTTGATAAGTGAATGCTAATTGTTTTTTCTTGAACTGGGCAGGATTGATTTTTTGAAAACTGTTATCAGGCCACACTAAGAAAGCCGAATCCACTTTTGTATTTTTTAACCCAATAGATAATGGAATCTCCATACTAGACAAAAATCCTTTAACAGGAAATTTTTCATAGGTTCTAATTTCACCTGGTGTAAACAAAACTAATTTTGAACCTATAGCATTGATGTTTTTTGCTGCGCCCTTTAATGTTACTGCAACTGAATGTGCAGTTGTATCTTGATTACTTTTGTTTTCATAAATAAAGGACTTATCGTTTACATTGTTGACCACTAAATCTAAATCGCCATCATTATCAAAGTCCGCATAGGCAGCCCCGTTCGAATAGGATGGAGGGTTGTTGGTAATTGCTTTTTCTTTGTCATCAAATGACAGCCCTTTTTTATTTAGAAAGAATTGATTAGGGATTTTGATTTCTGGGAAGCGATCAATCAAGGCCATATCCTTTTCCCCCATTTTATTATCCCTTATTTTTTCTTGAATCTCCTGATTGGATACATAGTTTACATAATCCATATCATTCATGCGCTTTGGGATACCATTCGCGATAAAAATATCCTTATACCCGTCATTGTCAAAATCCATTAATAGTGTGGCCCAAGACCAATCTGTTGCAAACATACCCGCATACATTCCTACTTCGCTAAATTTTCCATTGCGACGATTCCATTGCAAGTTGTTTCTTGTGAACTGATAATCGTACCCCACTGATATTTTATATTGATAAATATCATAGTCGTCTTCACCTAAAGATCTTTTTAAAATATAAGGGTCCTTAGGTAACATGTCCATAGAGACAATCTCTGGAAAGCCATCATTGTTTAAATCGGCCGCATCTACCCCCATGGAGTATTGGCTGGTATGCATCAATCTTTCCTTTTGCTCATCCTTGAAGCTGCCATTTTTTTGATTGATGTACAAGTAATCATTTTCATGAAAATCATTGCCGGCATAAATATCTACCCACCCATCTAAATTGATATCACTCATCACCACTCCTAGTCCATAACTTATGGCCGTACTATTAATTTTAGACGCTTTTGTTAGGTCTTCAAAATGCCCATTGTTATTGGCAAATAAACGATCACCTGATAAAGGATCGAATGTGCCCATAAAACTTGCTCTTGGTGCAAAGGTGCCGTTCTGATGTACGGAATGATTTAACAAGAAAACATCTAAGTCGCCATCCTGATCGTAATCAAAAAAACTTGCTTGTGTACTAAAGCCAGAAAAATCTAAACCATACGCAGCAGCAGCTTCTTTGTATTTTGGAATACCATTTTCAATTGCAACGCAAACTAATAACTGATTCTTGGATACAAATTTTTCAAAATTGCCTAGCCTACAAATATAGATATCCAATAACCCGTCATTGTTAATGTCTACCACAGATACGCCCGTGTTCCAGGCACTATCCTGAGGTATCTGTGCTGCTTTACTAACTTCTGTAAATTGTAATTTCCCTTTATTTAAATACAATTGATTGTCTCCCTCGTTGGAAGCAAAAAAGATATCCACCTGTCCGTCATTATTAAAATCTCCAGTACCCACCCCTGCGCCATTATAATAGTACATATAATGAAACATATTAAACTGCTCGTTAGGATGTAATTTATTTTCAAATTGAATCCCTGTTTGCTCGGCTGTAAGTGCCTCAAATAATGGCGATTCCTTAGCTGGCTGGTTACATGCAAAAAGCATGGCACTCAATGCAACAATCTTGGCGCTTGATGTTAAAATTGATGCAACTTGCTTACAGCTGTGGTTGTATTTAAAAAACATAGAATTATTTAATTTTCATGTACACTGGGAACTGATTGTTTCTGATAAACAATACACCCTTTTGTTTTGGCTGCTGAATCAATAACAGATCTCTCACTTGCCCAGTGATGGCCAAGCCCGATTGTTTGTCTTCTAACACTTTAAGTTTCCGTTTGCCTTGATTCAATAATACCAATCCATAATTGGCGTCTAAACGACCAAACTGAGGCAGAAACCCAAATTGATTGCCACCCATGACTAAATCTAATTTGCCATCTGCATTGACATCGGTGGACACCATCGCGTTCAATGAAGAAAACTGCACTTCGTTTGGTAAACGCTGAATCTCAAATTGTCCATTGCCTTTTCCCCATGCAATCATTGAACTTGAATAGTTGTATAATTTCATTTCCGCTTTATCTACCAATTCTTTTTTAAACAATTCTTGGAAGGATTTTTTGGCATAGATCTCGTAATTCAAATTTTCTTTTTTGAGTAAAGGAATTTGCTCTTGCATTTCGCCTTTCAAGAACACTGGCACATCTTTACCATTGATTGTCCTTGTTAAAATTTTATCGATACTTTCATTGCCATCAAAATCATTGATCCAAAGTTTTACCGGCGCAGATGGTGTTGGCTTTAGGTAACCATTCTCGCCCATGTTCCCAATGATTAAATCCTGGAACCCGTCTCCATCTATATCTGCCATATGAACAGCCTGCCACCAGCCATTGAGGCCTTTTAAATTGGTTATTTTTTCTACCATTTTACCTTGCTCAAAAGCATATATCATTGGATACATGTATTCTCCAACAATGATGAGTGATGCTTCACCTTGATTGCTCAACTTACCCGCCACTGCACTGGTGACCATCCCTAATTTTAGAAAATCAGTTGCCACAGACTTTGTAACATCTTTAAATTGCCCTTGACCATTGTTTTGGTACAATGCACTTGCTGGTGTTACACCATATTTTAATGGGGTATTTCGAGCGCCAACAAATACATCAAGGTCTCCATCCAAGTCATAGTCAAAAGGCACCATGACGCCTGTGTTGTATTCAAATACTGGGAATGCATCCGCAAGATGCGTGAAATTGGCCTTGCCATCATTGAGGAAAAGGCGGTGATTCAATTCGCCTCTTGTAGATAAGCGATTGTTACCACCAGATCCCACTAATAAATCCATATCACCATCTTTATCGGCATCAAAGAACACCGCTGCTACATCTTCGTAAGACTCGAATGGCTTAAATGCCATCTGTGGCTTAGGTTTAAAATCGCCGCTTGCTAATTGAATATAAATTTGACTACCCTTATTATTCGCACCGCCAATAAATAAATCCGCTAAGCCATCCCCATCTAAATCTGCACTTGCTGCTTTTGGTCCTTCTTGTGAAAGTATTCTTGGAATGATTCTTTCGGCATAAAAATCTACATGGTCATCTTCGGTATGTTTTTCAAAGTTGGTTTTGACTTCCTCAAACAAGGGTGCTACTTTTTCTTGTGCCAACACAAATGGACTTACAATTGATGTAGCTTGTTCGATGGTATAGACTGTATCTAGCTTTTGAATTTTTAAAATACTTTGTGTTAGGTTTGGCCAAATCACTTGCACAGAATCAATTTTCTTAAATTGCCCTAATCCAAAAATTTGTTTGTAATCTACTGAAGACTGAAACCCTCTTGCAGGAATGACTTCCTTACTTAAAATTTGCCCTTGAACAAATAGATTGATTTTTGCCCCCACTGCGTTGATATTCTGTGGAAGCCCTTTTAACTTAAATCCAATATATCCGTTCTTGTTTTTTTCTCTACTCTTGTTTTTAAAGACAAAGCTTGGCATATTGTTATTATTCACCACTATATCTAAATCGCCATCATTGTCCAAGTCGCCATAAGCAGCGCCATTTGAAAAACTAGGCATATCTAGCCCCCAATCTTTGCCCATATCTTTGAAAGTTAAATCACCATTGTTTCTAAACATTTTATTGGGGATGGGGTGACTACTCATCTTTTCAATGATACTGCTAATCTCATCTTTCTTGCCAGACAAAACCATTTTTTGAATCATGGTATTGGCAAAGAAATCTATGAAATCCTGATTGGTTAAATCACGATAAATACCATTGCTTACATAGATGTCATTGTATCCATCATTGTCAGCGTCAAAGATCATCTCTCCCCAACTCCAATCACTCGCTTCTACGCCAGAAAAATGGGCGATTTCTTTATACTTTCCATTCTTATTATTTAACTGCAATGAATTGTGCATGAACTGATGATAAAACCCACTGGCGACTTTCAATCGATAGATGTCTATATTGTCAAATGAACTTGTTGTCTTTAATCTAAAATCATTGTCAGGCAACATTTCTGTTGTAAAAATATCTGGATAACCATCATTGTTCACATCGGCCATATCGGTTCCCATGGATGCAATGCTGTTGTGCTCGGTATAATTTTCTATTTCGTCTTTGAATTTGCCATTCTTTTGGTTGATGTATAAATAATCTCTTTCAAAAAAATCATTCGATACATATACATCGGGCCAAGCATCGCCATTCACATCACCAATGGTTACACCCAAACCAAAACTAATGAGTGTTCCATGAATGCCAGCTTCTGCAGATACTTCAACAAATTTTCCGCCTTCATTCTTATACAAATGATCCCCACCTCCTTTTAAAAAATTTGCTACATCTGAATTTTCTGCGCGCACATCTCTTGCATTGGCATAATTCAAAGTGTTTACAGGAATAGGGCTATTGTTTACCATAAAGCAATCCAAGTCGCCATCCATATCATAATCAAAGAAAGAAGCATGTGTGGTATATCCATTGTTTGCTAATCCGTAGGCTTCTGCACTATCGGTAAAAGTTAAATCGTGGTTGTTAATGAATAATTGATTCTTACGTAGATCTTCTTCCATCATGTGGCCTGCATTGGCTACATAAATATCCAACCAGCCATCGTTATTGATGTCCACCATCGTCACACCAGTACTCCATTGATCTTTTTTTGAAAATCCTGCTTTATCAGAAATATCTTCGAATTTAAAATCGCCTTTATTTAAAAATAATTTATTAGCCCCTTGATTGGCCGTAAAAAACACATCGGCAAGTCCATCATTATTGATATCACCAATACCAACACCACCACCATTGTAAAAATTACGGTATTTAAAAATATTATTGTCCTTCTCATCGGTTACCGTATTCGTAAATTGAATGCCGCTGTTTTGAACTAATTCAAAAAGTTGACCGTCCTTGGACTTTGTACAAGCAGAAAAAAAGACAGCAACAAAAAGGAGTAGGTATATTCTTTGCATAAAAGGAGGCCTGATTTTAATTCGTAAAAATACAAAAAGGCGGGCGTAAACGCCCGCCTAAAATCGTAATAGTTTGTTTTGAGGGGCATTAGATTTTATGAAAGCCCCTCAAAACAAAAAGGCCGTGGTAAACCACGGCCTTTTCTATAATAGGTAAACTATTTAAAGTAAATCCTAGTAACCGAAGTTTTGCTTCAAATTAGGGTTTGAAGAAACAGCTTGGTTAGGGATAGGGTAAACTACTCTTGAAGCATCAGACTTCACAGCTCTTTCGTTTACTGGATCGTTGTACTTTCCAAAACGGATTAAATCTGGACGTCTTACAGCCTCTAAGTATAATTCACGACCTCTTTCAGCTAAGATATCGCTTAATGTCACAGCAGTTAATGCTGGTGCACCAGAACGAGTTCTTACAGCGTTCACGATAGAAAGTGCAGTTTCGCCATTAGTAGCAGTACCGCCTCTTAAAATCGCTTCAGCTTTCATCAATAACGCATCAGCGTAACGGAAGAAAACGTAGTCGTTTTTACCATTGAAATTACCATCCTTATATTCCATAGGATACTTCATAGTTCTGATACCCTTTGATTCTGTAGAGAAGAATAAAGATACTTCTGGAGTGAAAACTAAGTCAGAACCAGAACGATCTTTTACTTTCACTTTCACACCTTTGTCATACTTATATTGTTGACCAGCTAAGAAACCAGCATTGAAACCAGTTAACTCAGTGTAGCCAGCGATATCAGATTGTCTTCTGTTATCAACAGCAGGGAATGAATTGTAAAAATCAGCAGTTGTAGTGAAACCATTCCAACCAGAGAATGTTTGGTTGTAGTGTGTTCCCATACCTGTGTACCAGTTTACATTAATTGTTCCACCTAATTGAGTAGCACCATCGCCACCTCTTGTGTAGATCAACTCAGTTGATTTTGTATGGTTATTCCACACAAAGTTATCCCAGTAATTAGCAGCTAAAGAAAATCTAGTGCTAGCAGTGATCGCATCCACCATTGAAATTACTGAATTCATATCTGCAGCTGCAAAAGTGAATGTAGTTGGTGTTTTAGGATCTGCTTTGTAAACAGCTTTGTTCAACATTAAACGCGCTTTCAAAAATTGAGCAGCTTGTTTTGTTGCTTTACGGCTATCAGTAATCGCAGCATTTGAAGGCAAAGCAGCAATTGCAGCATCCAAATCAGTCATGATCCAATCAAAAGCTTCCGATCTTGTTTTTACTGCAGGAATCACATCTGGACCATCAGAAGCACCACGGTAAGGTACTTGACCAAAAATGTCCATTACTTGCGTTGCTAAGAAAGCTCTTAAGAACTTTGCAGCAGGTTGATCAGCAGCAGCGCCTTTTTCTGCAACTAAAGTCGCTTTAAAAAGACCACTATTGATACCATTCCAAGTATCATATAATTGATTGTGTGCGCCATCTACTGCATGTAAATGAATTTTTCTCCAAGTACCGAAGTCATCCCAGTCAGTACCACGAGTTGGTCCTAGTAATTCGTCTGTAGAATGCTCTTGTAAAGCATACCAGTTTCCTTGGCCCATCAAAGCGTTTGTTGCGTCATAAACAGATGCAAGATTCGCAGATGCAGCTCCACCAGTAGATGCAGCAGCAACAGTTTTTGATCCAAACACTTTCTCGTCTAATTTAGAACAAGAAGCCGCACCCAAACTCACTGCGATGGCAGTGGTGTAGATGGCTGTTTGTTTGATGAAATTATTTTTCATGTGTATAGTTATTTATTAATTTAAAAACGAGCGTTGATACCTAATGTGAATACACGAGCTCTAGGAGTTGCAGTATAGTCAAATCCACGAGAAGGTACACCGTTTCTAGATTTGTCTACATTCACCTCTGGATCTAAACCACTATACTTAGTAAATAAGCCTAAGTTTTGACCAGAAAGAGAAAGATTCAAACCCTTGATGAAAGAGCCTTTTTTCACATCCACTGCATAGTTGATGCTAGCGTTTGCAAAACGGATATAATCACCTTTTTCTAAGAAACGAGAAGAAACGTTACCTGGATTGATTGAGTTCTCAATTGAATTCACAACATCTCTTGTTACGTTATGTGCAGTCTTCAAACTTCCTTTTAATAACAATGCATTTGCTGTATTGTTGTAAACAACAAAACCAGTTACTGCATTAAAGAAGAAGCTTGCTGTAAATTTCTTGTAAGAGAAATTGTTTGTTAAACCTGCGTTGAATTTAGGTAAAGCTGAACCTTGTAATTCATCCTTAGCACCATTCGCATACACACCATTTCCAAAAGCATCAAATCTTAAGAAAGTAGGCATTACGAAAGTGAATAAAGGAGAACCATCACGGATTGTTTGTGCATAAGCACCAGATAAACCTTGTCCAGAAACCTCACCTGTGTTCACCACAGTAGATCCGAATCCTTCAACATTGTTCTTTAAGAATGACATGTTATAGTTCACATCCCAACCGAATGCACCTCTGTAAGCAGGACGCACTAATTGGTAATCTAAACCAAATTCCCATCCTTTGTTAGTAACATTACCTGGTAAGTTTACCCAACGATCAGCAGAAGCTGCTGGTTGAGGATAGCTGATCAAGAACAATAAATCTTGAGTAGACTTATTGAAATAATCAACCGTACCGTTTAATCTTCCGTTGAACATAGAGAAGTCAAATCCAACACCTTGTGTTGTAGTTTGTTCCCATTTCAAATTAGGATTAGAGTTAGTGATCACACTATTACCACCTGTGAAATTAGATTGTTGTAAAGCTAAAGAAGCATAAGCAGGGAACTCTTGGTTACCTGTGATACCATAGTTTAATCTCATGTCAAAATTAGAGAAGATTTTACCCAAAGTTTTTTGAGCAAACTTTTCTTCTAATACTCTCCATTTGAAACCAAATGCTGGGAAAGTACCATATTTGTTACCATTACTAAACTTAGAAGATCCGTCTATTCTCACCAATGCAGATAAGATATACTTGTCTTTCATTGTGTAGTTTAAACGAGAGAAATAAGATTGTAATTCAACTTGAGTACTATCACCATATACATCAGTCACACCACCTGTGTAATCTCTGTAGTTAGTTAACATCTTTGTCGCACCAGCAGTACCCCATCTTTGAGATGCTCTGTAATAGTCAGTCGTCTTTTGGTAAGAGAAGGCAGCTAAAGCTTGTAAGTTGTTGCCATTCTTAAATGTTTTATCGTAGTTTAATGTGTGCTCGATCAAGCTAGAAGTTTGGTCAAGAAACTGCTGAGCAGCTCTACCTTTTCCAGAGAAATCAGAACCAACGTAGTTCTTACCACGAACATTGATTTGACCTTGAATATAAGCGCCTGGTAAACGAGGATCAACAAAAGTTAAACGCTCAGATGCACCATTCTCCATACCGAAGATCGCCTTGTATGTTAAGTTGTCAGTCAATTTGTAAGAAAGAGACACATTCGCTAATAACTTATTATAAGTATCATTGTCTTTGTATCCTTCTAAGATTGCAACAGGGTTTCTGTTACCATCTTGGTTATCATACCAAGTTCCATCTGCATTGTATACAGGGAAAGTTGGGTTGTAAGAAATCATCGCACCAATCAAAGAACCTTGGTAACCAGCATTATTTGTAACCTGTGCATAGCTATTTTTAACCATAGATTGGTTAGCAGTGATATCTAATTTTAAACGAGAAGTCAATTGATTAGAATATTTCAAACCAAAAGTAACACGCTTTAATCCTTGAGTTTTAACGATACCTTGTTGGTTATCATAAGAACCATTCAATTTCAAAGAAGACTTTGAATTTGAGAAGCCCCAACCTAAGTTGTAGCTATTAGATACCGCTGTTTGGAATACTTTATCTTGCCAGTTTGTGTTGAAACCTTTATCGTTACTACCTACACCAGAAGCATCAATACCAGAATTTTCTAATGTTTTCTTGATACCATAAACAAATTCTTGAGGACCAGCTAAATCATAACGATTCGCAATCGTAGAAACAGATGTAGTCGCGTTAAAAGTTAAGCTAGGCTTACCTTTACCAGACTTAGTTGTAATTAATACAACACCATTCGCACCTCTAGCACCATAGATTGCTGCAGAAGAGGCATCCTTTAAAATAGAGATGTTCTCAATATCGTTTGGATTTAAGAATGACAATGGGTTTCTTGCAGTGGTACCACCTTCTACTGAGATAGCACTTCCTACTGTACCGCCACCATATAAAGGCACACCATCCACTACATACAATGGGTTGTTGTTACTTCTTACAGAAGAAGTACCTCTGATAGTGATGTTAATTGCACCTCCTGGCTCACCAGAGTTAGATGTAACATTCACACCAGCAACACGACCTTGTAACAATTGCTCTGGAGAAGAGATCACCCCTTTGTTAAAGGACTTCTCACCCAAAGAAACAACAGCACCAGTCGCATCTTTTACTTTACGAGTACCATAACCTACAACTACAACTTCGTTCAATTGCTCACTTGTTTGGTTTAATGATACTGTTACGTTTCCTTCTGCAGCTACTTCTCTAGAAGAATAACCTACAGTTGAAACAACTAATTTTGTTACAGAAGATGGTATGGTGATTGCAAAAGTTCCATCAGCTGCTGTTTTAGCACCTGTGCTAGTTCCTTTAGCGACAACAGTTGCTGCTGCGATTGGAGAACCGTCTTTTGCATCTAATACCTTACCTGTAACTGTTTTGTTCTGAGCTTGAGCATTCAATGCAAGCAAGCCAAGAAACAGTCCTACGAAAGAGGACTTAACAATTTTTGAAAAATTCATAATTGGCAGTTTATTGGTTTAATAAGCAGCTACAAAATACACAATTTTGATATGAAACAAATCTTTTGTTAAATAATTTTTAACTTTTTGGGGCTTGGTACTACAAATGTTAGTTTATATCTAATTTTTTGAGGCTTAATTCCCATTAAAACTCAATAATAGCTTGATTATAGGGTATTTAAACAGGAGTTAGGCATAAAACAAATTATCTAGAAAAGCTTCTAAATTCTCTAATTTCGCAAACGTTTGCGGTAAATTTTGTGTTAATTTTCCTTAAATTGAACTTTGTAAAGATGATTGACTATGACTAACACAACACTCAAATTGTTGGCACAACAATTACAGTTAAGTATTTCCACGGTATCTAGGGCATTGAAAGACCATCCAGATATTTCAACTGCCACAAAAGCGAAAGTACATGCACTGGCAAATAGCCTGGACTATGAGCCAAATGCCTATGCCATTCAATTAAGAACGCAGAGCAGCAAAATATTTGGTGTCATTGTTCCCGCCATTGCAAATTTGTTTTATGATAGTTTTATCGCAGCAATAGAAGAGGAAAGTAGAAAAAACGGATACGCTTTGATGATTTTGCAATCTAGCAACAACATAGAAAATGAATTGAACAACTTAAAGATTTTTAGACAGAACAGAGTTTCTGGCGTTTTTGCATGCTTATCTGCCCATACACAAAATTTGGAAGTGTATGAGAAAATGAGTGATAGGGATATTCCCGTTGTCTTTTTTGATATTGTTCCTAAAGAAAATAAATATACTAAAGTGAGAATGGCAGACGAAAGATGCGCCATCATTGCTGCAGAAAATATTATTCAAAGAGGAGCAAAACGGGTATTAGCATTATTTGGTGACCCTGCTTTATCCATCAGCTTAAAACGAAAGCAAGCCTTTCAACAATTCATGGAAAAATATGCGCCTAAAACACATTGCACATATGAACATACACACAGCTCTTTAGAAGCAGAAGCTGCATTTAAAAAACACCTGAACAAAATACAAAAATTTGACACTGTATTTGCGATGACAGATGAAATATTGATAGGTGTGATGAAAGCAATTCAGGCATTGAATATTAAAGTTCCAAAAGAGATTGGTGTAATTAGTATCAGTAACGGTTTTATTCCAAGTTTATACCATCCCAATATTAGTTATGTAGAAACTAGTGGTTACGAATTGGGTAAATTAGCATTCGTACAAATGCTGGCAAATTTAAAAGGAGGTAAAACTTTATCTGAATTAACAGTGGATGCAAGATTTGTAGAAGGTGGGTCTATGTAAACAATTGTGCATTGTCATTGGTTTTTATTTGCCAATACAAAATTTAGAAAATATAAAATCCAATTGATCTTCATTGGTAATCTCCCCTGTAATGGTGCCAAGATAATGTAACGCTTGGCGTATATCCAATGCTAATAAATCACCGGTTGCATGTTGGATTAATCCTGTTTCAATATCATTGAGCGCCAGCATTAATTTTTTCAAAGAAGCCACATGCCTTGCATTGGTTACAATGGTCCCTTCTTTATTCAATGCATCACCAACTACTTTTTGATTCAACGCATTTTCTAATACTATAATATTGTGTTTGTTTTTAGCAGAGATAAATAATACTTCTTTGAATGCTTCATTTGACGCAATTGCTTGATCTAATGCAAGGTCAATTTTATTGCCCACTAAAATTAATTTTTCGTTTGCCACACCGATATCAGATTGCCATGCTTGAATGTCTGATGCGTTATGTGTACTTGCATCAAATAAAGCAATCACAATATCTGCCTCTTGAATTTTCTCCCTACTTTTTTCAATACCCATTTGTTCAATGGAATCTTCGGTTTGAGTTCTAATACCTGCCGTATCAATTAATTTATACAATACACCTTGTATATTTAAATATTCTTCGACCGTATCTCTGGTGGTTCCAGGTATATCACTCACCAAGGCCCTACTTTCATTTAATAAGGCATTTAAGAGTGTAGACTTTCCTGCATTCGGTTTTCCTACAATGGCCACTTGCACCCCATTTTTAATTACATTGCCTAACTTAAATGAGTCGTATAATTCTTGCGTTTTTATTTGCAATTGATAGACTAGATTTTCTAATTCTTTTTTATTCGCAAAAGCCACATCCTCTTGTGAAAAATCTAATTCTAATTCAATCAATGCAGAAAACTTAATTAATTTTTCACGCATTAATTGTAAATCATTCGAGAAGCCTCCTTTTAAATTATGTAAAGCTGTTTTTCTTGCTGCTTCTGTATTACTAGCAATTAAATCTGCTACTGCTTCGGCTTGTGTTAAATCTAATTTCGCATTCAAGAACGCTCTTTGTGTAAATTCTCCTGGCTTGGCCATTCGAGCCCCTTTTTCAATCATCAATTGTAAAATTGAATCCTGTATAAAAGGCGCACCATGACATGAAATTTCTACTACTTCTTCGCCTGTGTAAGATTTAGGGGCTCTATAAATACTTGCTACAACTTCATCTAGTACCATCCCCTTATCAATTAATTTTCCAAAATGTACCGTATGTGAAGCCTGTTTGGTTAAATCCTTTTTTTCAAATACTGCATTCACAATATGAATGGCTTCTGGACCACTCAGTCTTATCACCGCAATGGCGCCTAATCCAGGTGCGGTAGCGAGTGCTACAATAGTGTCATTCCAGTTGCTTAATGTGCTTTGCATGGTTGCAAAATTACACAAAAAAGGCTCCCAATTGGGAGCCTTTTTATATTGAATCTGTTTGAATCTTAGTCTTCAGAAACCATGAAAACAATGGTCTGTCTTTGTCTGTAAATTACATTACGTCCATTTTGAACAGCTGGTTTCCATTTTGGACCTCTTTGAATTACTCTAACTGCTTCATCTTTTGTACCATAACCAGGATCGTTCTCTGCTTTTACTTCAGAGATAGAACCATCTTTAGCTACGATGAAAGAAACCGTTACAGAGTATTTTCCAGTAGGTGCACCATTTTCAACTGGCAAGTCTCTGTTCAAAGTACGCTCTAAGAATCTTTGCCATCCACTTTGTCCACCTGGGAACTCGGCTTGTATTTGAACCGAAGTGAATAGCTTATCATAGTCTTCGTCTTTTGGTGCTTCAACAGCACCAGTACTTTGTTCAACAGGAGCAACTAATCCATCGTCTTTAGAACCTTCTTGGTTGAAAGTACTAATCTTAGTTTCCTCCAATTTCTCAACTTCCTTGATTTCGTCTTCTTCCTTCACTTCCTCGTCTTTTACAATTTTTGGAGGGGTGAATTTAGTGACTTCAACCTTTGGTGGTTCTTGTTTTGGTGGCGGTGGCGGCGGTGGTTCAGGCTTTTTTTCATCTTGATTTACATTCTCTAATGATAAATCTACTGCAACCACTTCTACTTTATCATTCTTAATTTTATTGGATAAAATTACACCAACTGTCAAAGTCAAAGTCACAAGAAACATCCCCAAAAGACCATATTTTAAACGCTTATCATACGTTTTACGTAACTCATAAGCGCCATAGGCTTTATTCTTGCCTTCGAAAAGGATATCAAGAAAATCGGCGGTTAATATTTTATTTATGTCCATGTTTAATGCTTTTATTTACTTGCCGAAGTTTGTGAACTTGCATCTGAGATTTTTACCAACTGGGATTCCCCGTCAGAAATATCAACTAATGCATATTTTTTTACAACGTTAATTGCCATTTCATCCAAGATGTCAATTACATTTTTGTAATTGCAGTCAGCACCAGGTTTAATCACGACTACGAAATCCTTGTAAGGGTTTTCAGTATCTCTTGATCTACTCCTAACGTCTGCTTTCTTTTTCAAGATGACATCACGGATAGAGTTCTCGCCATTATAAGAGGCTGAAAGAAAATTAGAACCATCTGATTTTAATTGACCTTCATAATAATAAATATGATTATCTGCCCCCATTAAGATGGTAAGTACACCAGACTCTTTTGCCTTGTTTGGCTCATCTGTTACTTTATCATCTGGCAAAAACAACTTTAACGCTGTTGGTTGACTCATGGTTGTGGTGAAGATGAAGAAGGTAATCAATAAGAAACCTAAGTCCACCATTGGTGTTAAATCAACGCGAGTTGATAACTTTTTTCCTTTCTTGACCCCTGGTCCTTTCTTATGGCCACCACCCGAGGTATCTAATTCTGCCATTGTAAGCGCTTTTAATTAGTTATTAAAATTAATCTTCCTGTTTTTCACCCTTCATAGACTTCTTCCATAATTCAGAGCCTTCAGGAGCGTTTTCAGGATTGGTTACCATTTGAAACTTCAACAATTCGTTTTTCTTGAAAGCAGTGATTACATTCTTGAAAGCTGGATACTTGGCAACATTGTCCCCTTTTAATAAAAGGTCCATTTTCTCACCTGCATATGCTGCTTTCACTACTTGCATCCAATAGATCAATTCATTGTTGGTGCTATCCTTACATGGTATACCAGGTAATTGATCGCCTTTTCTGTTTTCTTCAGGAATTGATAAAAAAGAATTCAGTCCATTTAATGGAGCGCCAATGAAACCTGCTTTTTTGAAAGCAGCTACATTGATGCCTAAGTTACGTTCGCTGTTTACAGCATTCGCAACTAATTCCTTCTTTTGTTCGTCATCCATGGTTAGGAAAACCTTACCATCCTTATCAATTGTAACTAAAACGAAGTCCTTATTAGGAGCAACTTTAGAAGCCACCGAACTTGGTGTCTCTACCGCTATTGCTTCTGCAGGCTTGAACTTAGTTGTCAAGATGAAGAAAGACAATAAAAGGAAGGCCACATCACACATTGCTGTCATGTCGATGTTTGTACTCTTGCGAGGTAATTTGGCTCTACCCATTGTATAGTCTTTTAATATTTTTAAGGCCAGGCCTTAATGAATGATTTATTTATAATTCGCTGCGAAACTTTGAGTCAAAGTAAATCCAGACTCATCGATTCCGTAAGTGATACCATCAATACTTGTAGTAAATATATTGTACATAATGATTGCTACAGCAGATGTACCAATACCTAATGCAGTATTGTACAATGCCTCAGAGATACCTTGAGACAATTCACGTGCAGCTTCACCACCACCTTCTTCACCTAATTTAGAGAAAGAACGAATCATACCTAATACCGTACCGAACAAACCTAATAAGGTTGCAACTGATGCGATTGTAGATAAGAAAACCAAGTTCTTTTCTAACATTGGTAATTCCAATGCAGTCGCTTCTTCGATTTCTTTTTGAATATTCAATACTTTTTGGTCTGTATCTAATTCTGTGTTTGTAATCATTTCCTTGTACTTAGTCAAACCAGACTTCATTACATTACCTACAGAACCTTTTTGCTTATCACATGCAGCCAAAGCTTTATCCACTTCCTTATTCGCTAAATGGAATTGGATTTGACGAATGAACTCTGTAATATTACCATTACCAGAAGCTTTTTTGATAGTTAATAATCTTTCGATTACGAAAGTTAATACAATCAATAAACAACCAATCAAGATAGGTACTACGATACCACCTTCGTACATTTTTGTAATTGAACCTATAGGACCTTTGTGAGATGGCCAGAAACCACCACTTGGATCAGGGTTTGTGAAATTACTTGGGTTACCTAGGAAAAAACGCCAGATAACATAGCCTGTTAAGATACAAGCGATAGGTGCTAAGGATGCAAACAAGTTACCGCCTTTTTTCGGTGCTGTTTGTTTTGATGCAGCTGTTGCAGTTGATTTAGTCTCAGCCATGATTCAATTGATTTTTGGTTTTAAATTAAATTTATTAAAAACTGATTTAATCCTCAAAACTAAAGGTGATTTTTTTAATTATCTTAACACTTCAGTTCCTAAGGGCTTACAAAATAAGTAAATTATTGATTGAAACAATTTTCAAGACATTTTTTTTAAGTAAAAAAATTATTAACAAAAAACTTTACCCCGAATACAATATATTTAGGGGGCGTTTTTAAAAAACAACAATTATATAATATGAAAAAAAACCTCACAATTATTAGTCTTTGTGTCATGCTTACAGGTGTTGTAAATGCCCAAAGAACTATGCCCATTGCAGACACAAGTACTGCAGCAGCTGGCGCAAAAAAAGAGCTTCCAGCAAAAACAGGCCCAAAAACCTTTAAAGAATTCATCACCAAGAAGGCAATCACCCAAAAAGGGGTTTTTACGGTTCACCTTCAAGATGACAAGTTCTATTTTGATATCCAAGATAGTCTTTTGGGTAGAGAGTTGATTGCAGTAACACGTTATGCAAAAGTAGCTGGAGGTGCCAGAAAGTATGGTGGCGAGCAAGTGAATGAGCAAACCATTCAATTTGAAAAGGGACCTAATAGCCGCATTTTCATGCGTGTGGTGTCTTTAATTAGTATGGCAGATTCCACTCAAACCATCGCAAAAGCAGTTAAAAACTCTTATTTAGATCCAATTGTGGCTTCTTTTGATATAAAAGCCTATGGAAAAGACTCCACTAGTTCTATCATTGATGTAACCGACTTTTTTAAAGGTGACAATCAAGCTGTTAGCTTGAGTAGTTTTGAAAAGAGAAATTTTAGTCTTTCTGGATTAGCTGCCGATCGTTCTTACATAGAAACCATTAAGTCTTACCCAATCAATATCGAAGTAAAGACTGTAAAAACATACAACGCAAGTGCTCCAATTCCTGGAAGTCCTGCAGGTGGCAGTTTCATTCCCGCTGCAGCCAACGCTGGCGCTGTTACCTTTGAATTAAATACATCTATTTTATTGTTGCCTAAAACACCAATGGGACGTCGTTTATTTGATTCAAGAGTCGGCTACTTTGCGGATAATTATGTAGAATATTCAGACGACCAACAAAAGGTAAAAAATCAAGTTTTTGCCGTTCGTTACCGTTTAGAGCCAAAACCACAGGATTTGGAAAAATACAAAAGAGGTGAGTTGGTTGAACCTATCAAACCAATCGTATATTATGTAGATCCAGCTACCCCTAAAAAGTGGGTGCCTTATTTGATTGCTGGTGTGAATGACTGGAATGCCGCATTTGAAAAAGCAGGTTGGAAAAATGCAATCGTAGGTAAAGAATGGCCCAATGATAGCACCATGAGCTTGGAAGATGCACGCTTTTCTGTGATTCGTTATTTTGCTTCTGATATTGAAAATGCATATGGCCCTCAAGTACATGATCCTCGTAGTGGTGAAATTTTAGAGAGCCATGTTGGATGGTACCACAACGTAATGAGTTTAGTACATGATTGGTATATGGTACAAACTGCAGCAGTCGATCCAGCTGCAAGAAAAATGCATTTTGAAGATAGCTTAATGGGTAATTTAATTCGATTTGTATCTTCTCATGAAATTGGTCATACATTAGGTTTAAGACATAATATGGGTAGTTCTAGTAAAACACCTGTAGAAAAATTGAGAGATAAAACTTGGGTAGAAGCAAATGGACACACAGCCTCTATCATGGATTATGCACGCTTTAACTATGTTGCACAACCCGAAGATAAAATTGGACAATCTGGATTGTTTCCAAGAATTGGAGACTATGATAAATGGGCCATTCAATGGGGTTATACTTTTACTGGTATAAACGATGCACAAGAAGATCGTAAAATCAATAACAAATGGGTTGTTGACAATTTAACGAAGAACCCAAGAGTATGGTTTGGTGGTGAAGGAAGAAATGATGATCCAAGAGCTCAAACAGAAGACTTAGGTGATAATTCAATGTTAGCAAGTGAATACGGTATTAAAAACTTGAAAAGAATCATAGTGAACTTGCCTGAGTGGACAAAAGAAGAAGGTGATCGTTATGAAAATTTAAGTGAAATGTATGGTCAAGTAGTAGGTCAATTTAGTAGATACATGGGCCATGTTTTAAGAAATGTAGGTGGTATTCAAGAGACTTTTAAGAGTGTAGAAGAAAAAGGAGATGTGTATACACCAAACACTGTTGCGACACAAAAGCAAGCAATGCAATTTTTCCATACACAATTATTTACAACACCAAAGTGGTTGATGGATCCATCTATCTTAAACAAGTTTGCTAACCCTTCTACAAATGAGCGCGTACAATCAGTTCAAATAAGTATCTTAAAATCTTTACTTGACAAAAACAGATTGTATAGAATCACTACGAGCCAAACAAGATTTGGTGCAAGTTCATATGCATTGAATGACATGATGGACGATTTAAGAAAAGGTTTATTCAGTGACGTAAGTAAGGCAGATATCTATCGCAGAAATTTACAAAAAACATTTGTGAGTCAATTAGATGAATTGCTTAACCCTTCAGCTGCATCTGCATCTGCTGCAAGTGCAATCGTTCGTTTAGGTGCCCCAAGTGCTGATGTAGAAAATACAGATGTGGTATCTGAGGCAAAAGCACAATTAAAAAAATTATCTGTGACATTGCAAGCTGCTAAAGCAACTGCTACAGAGGCTAGCGCAGTAAATCACATCAATGACTTACAAGACAGAATTAAACAAGCGTTAGATCCTAAATAAGAATGATAGTTGGATGAGTTAGTCTAATTCATCTTACTCATTTAATTTTAATGACTTTAATTAAAAACGCCTCCAGTATCTGGAGGCGTTTTTTTACTCGTACCTCAATGCATCAATTGGATTTAAAGCTGCCGCTTTCATGGCAGGGTAAATACCTGCAGCTAGTCCAACACCAGAGCAAATAACAATACCAGTAATCACCCAGAACCAAGGTATCACAAAGCCCGTGTTTAATACGATGCTAAATATATTTCCAACAAGCACCCCTAATAAAATACCAAATACAGCGCCTAGCAAACTAATGATAACACTTTCAAATAAAAATTGTCGACGAACATCTTTTCGTTTTCCTCCTAAAGCTTTAATCAAACCTACTTCTCTTGTTCTTTCATTCACAGCCACTAACATGATATTCATAAGGCCTATTGCTGCTCCAA
This sequence comes from Chitinophagia bacterium, assembly GCA_037143275.1. Classification (GTDB taxonomy): domain Bacteria; phylum Bacteroidota; class Bacteroidia; order Chitinophagales; family Chitinophagaceae; genus Sediminibacterium. The sequence continues at coordinate 666,408 of JBAWZB010000001.1, read as the reverse complement.
TCAAAGTAATCATGCCAATTGCTCCAGCAGCACCACTAATGCCCGCTAAAAAGCCAATGAATAACTGAGCAAACTTATCGCTCTTATCAATAATAAAATTGTCTGATTCTGTTGGGATTAATTTTCTTGCTTTTCTCATTTGCAACATTGCCTCGTCTATGGCAGGTTCTAACTCAACGACATTGTTTACAGCAACCCCTAATTGATAAGAAGGATTGCTATTTTGATATTGACGCACATTTTTTAATGAAGTCACCACAATGTCATCCTGTCTTAGCATCGCACTTGATCCTTTTGCTTTCAATAAGCCTATCACACGATAAGGTTTCCCCTGAACCAAAATGATTTTATCGATACTTTTACTTGGATTTTTTGGGAATAATTTTGTGGCAACACTACTTCCAATCATACAAACATTGCGTCCAGATTGGAGGTCCACGGTATTTAAGTTTCTGCCAACTGCAAGTTGGTATCCATTTACTGCTAAATAATTTTCATCGGCACCCCACATACCAATCTGAGGATTGGTCTTCAAATTTTTATAAACAATTTCATTATTGCCATTCGCTCTTCGGTACACACTCACTTGTGCTCTATTGAAACTATAATTATTCTTAAAATAAAGTGACTCTTCTAATTTAAAAGGCTTATCTAAATTGGATTTTTTTTCTTTTTGCCCTTTCTTAGTTTTTGAAAACTCATCTCCTTGTGGTGGTCCGCCCATTCTTGCATTCATTTCCTTATACCGAATGGTAAATGCATTGGCACCCATAAAAGAGAAATTCTCTTTTAAACTTTGGTTCATTGCAGAGATGGCGGTGATGATACCTATAAGCGCCATAATACCAAAAGCAATAATTGCTACCGTAATACTTGTTCTTAACTTATTGCCTTTTACGGTGCGCCAAGCCAATATAAAGGAGTCCTGTAAGGTCATAAAATCTTTTTATCTGTACCTAAAGGTAGCACAGATTAAATAAGGTTTTGACTTAAAAGCAAATCTATTTGAGGAACGGCTAAAAGTAAAGATAAGAGAGGAATACATTGGGCAAAATACCTAATCCAATTACTAAAATTGCAAAAACAAGTAATTTATACTTGTAACCCTGCCCCAGCGCTTTCATTGCAGGTTCCCCTTCTATAAAATACATTGCTTGGATCAATTTGAAATAGTAATAGATACTTACTGAAGCAAATAGGATTGCTAAAGCAACCAACCAAAGCCCAATCCCTGATTGAACCGCTGCATTCAACATATAATATTTGGCAAAAAATCCTCCGGTGAGTGGAATACCTGCCAACGACAATACAAATATTGTTGTCATAGCAGCCAATAAAGGTTCTTTTTTAGCTAAACCATTGAAGGCTTCAAAACTATAGTCTTCCATTTTAATTAATACTCCAAACAAACCAATACTAGCCACTGAATAGGCCATGATATAAAGTAAGATGCCCTCGTTGGCAAAATTTGTTGGCCCGTATAATGCAAATAGCATGAATCCAACTTGAGCAATACTAGAATAGGCCAACATACGCTTTACACTACGCTGAAAAACAGCAGTAATATTACCTACAAATAAGGTGGAGATTAAAACAAAAGTTAATAATAATTCCCAAGCATAACCCAGTGCTTTAAATTGACTATGAAATAAGACCACAAATGCAATCATGGCAGTGGCTTTAACAATTGTTGCCATAAAAGAAGTAAATACTGTTGGTGCACCATCATATACATCTGGTGTCCAAAAATGAAATGGTGCTGCAGAAACCTTAAAATTAAAAGAAACAAAAATTAAAATTAATCCGGCTGAATGCATCAGCTGTTCTTTCACCATTCCTGTTGCAGGATTCAATACTGGACTAGTAATTTGAAATGTACCTGTTGCACCGTATATAAACGTAACACCTAATAAAAATATACCTGTAGAAAAAGCACCCATTAAAAAATATTTTAAAGCAGCTTCATTGCTATTCAAGTTCTTTTTGTCTGATCCAGTTAAGATATACAATGGGATAGATAAAATTTCAATTCCAATAAATAACATTAATAAATTATTGAAAGAAGTCAGGATGCTTGCCCCGCATAAAATAAAGAAAAACAACGCATAAAAATCTGCTGCATGATTGCCAATTTTTACAATCTCATCTCCATTTAACCACACATACAAGAAGGTTAAAATAAATAATATGGTGTTCACATATAATCCAAACTGTGTAAACGAAAGCATATTCTTATAATCAACTGGAATGGTATAAATACCACTTAATTGTAAGACATTGGCTACAATCAAAGCCAGTAGCCCTGCCAATGCAATGCGGGTATGGGTTTTCTCATTGTCAAAAATCCAAGAAGCAAACATCATTAATACACCTAATATAGCCGAAGCAATAATTGCGTTCATTATAAATTCATTTAATTATTTGATAAATAATTGTTTTAATGTATCTGCAGTTAAATCAAAGAAAGGAGCAGGATATACTCCAGAAATGATCACTACAATTAACAATACGATCAACACAAACTGAGCAGGTACATTCGGTGCTTGCATCTTGTTTATCTTTTCGCTCACTTGGCCATACGCGCATTTTTGTACCATATTCAAAGTATAAATAGCAGCCAATACGACACTTACACCAGCTGCTGCTGCTATCCAAGGATTGAATTGAAACAAACTATTAAACATTAAGAACTCTCCAATAAATGCATTCGTTAATGGTAATGCAATATTAGCAAACGCAAACCCTACAAGCAAAATACCCAATGTTGGATTTTGTTTAGCTAGTCCACCCATCTCTTTTAAAGACCTTGTTCCTGTTTGTTGTTCAATGATATCTGCAATGATCCAAAGGCCTAATACGTTTATTCCGTGTGAGAATAATTGTATCAAAACACCTTGAGCACCTATTTCGTTATTGGCAAACAACGCTGCACTCATTAAGCCAATATGCGCAATCGATGAGTAAGCGATTATAAGCTTCATATCATCCTGACGTATGGCAATGAAAGAAGCATACAAAACACCAATCACAGAAAGGATCACTACAAAATTTGAATGCGCACTAAATGCATCTGGAAACAAAGGCATCAACCATCTCATTACACCATATAAACCCATCTTAACCATCACGGCACTCAATACCATTGTCACCGCAGTAGGTGATTGTTCATAGGCGTCGGGCTGCCATGTATGTAAAGGGAAGATGGGCATTTTAATAGCAAATGCTGTAAAGAATAATGCAAATGCTGTTAATTGTTGGCCAGATGTTAAAGTAGCTTGTTTAAAAGATTGAATGGCAAAACTTTGATCGGCAGTATGCGTGTACACCAAAATGATACCAATCAACATGAATAAAGAGCCTAAGAATGTATAAATAAAGAATTTAAAAGTCACAGCAATACGCTTCTCACCGCCCCAAATGGAACAAAGAAAATAGACTGGAATCAAAGCTAATTCCCAGAAAAAATAAAACAATAAAGCATCTCCAGCTAAAAACACACCCAATAAGCCTGTTTGTGTAAATAACATCAATGATAAAAATTGAGCCCTATTTTTTATTTCATTTTTTGAAGTTGCGATGAATATGGCAGGGAAACTAATACCTGTCAATAAAAGTAATATTTTAGATAAGCCGTCTGCTGTTAAAATAAATCTTGCATTGATACTTGATATCCAGCTAGCATCAAAATTAGCTGCGCCATTGAATGCAATATTCAAAGCAAGTGCCAAAGTGATTCCACTTGATGCAATCGCAATGTAATTTGCCTTTTCATTAGGTTTAACAAATAGCAAAATGATTGCTGCGATAAACGGAATAGATAGAATTGAAAGTAATACCATTATTGCTAAAAATTTATTGAATCAAATTATGAAAGAATCGAATGATGGCAATATCATTAAACCATATAAGGAATAATAAAACAATACTCAACACCATAAATAAAATATAATACCCTACAAGACCACTCTGCATTAAACGTGTTTGCCTTGCTCCGTACTGCACTAACTTTCCTGTACCATTCACCAGACCATCAATCACATTTTTCTCGATGACCTCTTTTAAGAAGCCTGCAAAACGATTCAATGGTTGAACAATTGCGTTTTCGTAAAATTCATCTACCAACCACTTATTGTATAAAAATTTACCCAATGCAGTTTGCGGTGCTCCATCCGCTTGTTTGCTGTACTTGCCTATTGCAATCAATAAAGCCAACAAAGCAATGCTGACAGAACTTCCCATTAAAATCCACTCTGTGGTGTGCGATAAATGCAATGCTTCTTCTGCTCCAATGATACTAGATAAATGATGTCCTAGCCAATGATGTCCGCCTAATATTTCTGGCACACCCATTGCACCACCCACTGCGCTAAATACAGCTAATATAATTAATGGGATAGTCATACTCACTGGGCTCTCATGCAGGTGACTTGCTTGTGCTTCTGTCCCTCTGAATTGTCCCAAGAAAGTGGTTGCATACAAACGGAACATATAAAATGCAGTCATTGCTGCACCAATCAATCCTAGGAACCAATAAATTGGATTTTTAGCATAGGCCGCTGCTAAGATTTCGTCTTTAGAGAAGAACCCACTAAAAGGAGGCACACCAGCAATTGCAATACATCCAATTAAGAAAGTGATATGCGTGATAGGCAATTTGGATCTTAATCCACCCATTTTACGAATATCCTGTTCATGATGCATAGCATGAATCACAGAACCAGCAGCCAAGAACAACAATGCTTTAAAGAAGGCATGAGTGATGACATGGAATACTGCACCTGAATATGCGCCAACGCCTAATCCAAGAAACATATAACCTAATTGACTCACTGTAGAGTAAGCCAATACTTTTTTAATATCATTTTGCTTGATTGCAATGGTAGCTGCTAATAAAGCAGTACTAATCCCAATCACTGCAACGACAGTTTGAGCAATATCACTGTGTGTGTAAAAAATATTTGTTCTAGTGATCATGTAGATACCAGCAGTCACCATGGTTGCCGCGTGAATCAATGCAGAAACAGGTGTTGGACCAGCCATCGCATCTGGAAGCCAAGTATACAATGGAATTTGTGCACTCTTACCCATCGCACCTACAAATAATAATAAAGTGATTGCCGTAATATCTGTACTAGATAATTTAGCTACACTTTCTGCTGTTAACACTTCCCCGTAACTTACTGTACCCAATTTCACAATCAACCAAAAGATGGCTAATAAAAAACCTAGGTCACCAATCCTGTTCATGATAAATGCTTTCTTAGCAGCATTATTATAGGTTGTATTGGTAAACCAATAACCAATTAATAAATAAGAACACAATCCTACACCCTCCCATCCAATGAACATAATCACATAATTATCTCCTAGTACCAATAAAAGCATGGAGAAGATAAACAAATTCAAATAAGCAAAATAGCGTGCATAATGGGGTGCTGTCTCCTCATGCATGTAAGCCGAAGAATATAAGTGAATCAATGTACCCACACCTGTGATGACTAATAAAAACAGGCTTGACAAAGCATCTACTCTAAAATCAAAAGGAATTTTAACCGTATTGGTGTTAATGAAGTCAAAATAATGCACCACGATTGCGCCTTGTTCTTGTACATTCCAAAAGGCTATTAAACTAAATATAAAAGAAGCAAAAATATATCCTGTAGCTTTTGTTGCTATCATCTTTTTACTCCAAATATTACGTCCCAAACCATTGAATAAAAATCCAACTAAGGGCAATAAAACTATAAATCCTAATATTGTTTTCATGCGGAATGAATTAATTCTTTAATCTATTTAAGAAATTGATATCTACAGAATGGGTGTTGCGGTACATCATCACAATGATGGCCAATCCTACACTTACTTCTGCCGCTGCTACCACCATGATAAAGAACACAAAAATTTGTGCATCTATTCCTGCTGTAGTATCTGCTGCGTTTTGCAAAGCCATTCCGTGGTACATTTTTGAAAATGCGACCAATAATAAGTTCACTGCGTTTAACATTAATTCAATACACATGAATACGATGATGGCGTTACGACGGGTCAAAACCCCAACAACACCAATGCTAAACAAAGTCAAACATAAAATGATATAATACTGTATAGACATCTCTAATGATTTTATTTATAATTATTTTTTACCAATGATGACTGCGCCAACCATCGCACTTAAGAATAAAACACTGCTTATCTCAAATGGGATTACATAGTCACTAAACAATGCTTTGCCCAATGGGTGAATCAAACCAATGCTGCCCTCTTTTAATAAAACTTGTTTATTTTGTATTGCACCTGTTTGTTTCACTACTGCTATCAATAAAGTAAGTAAACTACCTCCAGCTATCACTCCTGTTAACTTTACCAATAATTGCTTTTGTGGTTCGGCATCTTTTTTGATATTCATTAACATGATCACAAATAAGAATAATACCATAATCGCACCTGCATATACAATGATATTCACGATCGCTAAAAATTGTGCATTCAATAAAATATAGTGTCCAGAAATAGCAAAAAATACCAAGATCAACCACAATACACTATGTATTGGATTCTTACTAATTAATACCATCGTAGCACTTACAATTGCAAATGCAGCTAATAGATAAAATAAAACGTCTACTGTACTCATAGTATTGGTTATGCTTCTACTCCTCTTGCCAAAGCTAAATCACTCGCTTCGGTCATTGGATTTGGGATTAATAAATCGGGTTTACCATAAATGAATCCTTTACGCGTAAAATTTGCTGGGGCAAAAGTTTCACTTAAATAAATGGCATCTTTTGGACAAGCTTCTTCACACAAGCCACAGAATATACAACGCAACATATTGATTTCATATTTGGCGGCATATTTTTCTTCTCTATATAAATGTTCTTCTCCTGTTTCACGCTCAGCCGCTTCCATTGTAATGGCTTCTGCAGGACAAGCCACTGCACATAAACCACACGCAGTACAACGCTCCCTTCCTTCCTCATCTCTATTTAAAACATGTAACCCTCTGAATACAGGGCTAAAAGCGCGCTTCTCTTCGGGATAACGTGTAGTCGGTTGTTTTTTAAACATATGACTAAATGTGATGAACATCCCTTTAATAATATTAATCAAATACAAGCGCTCCCAAAAGGTCATGGGTGCTCTACTTACGGCTTGTGCTTTGTTGGTTAATGGTTGCATGTCTTTATACAATGATTTAAATAAATTATAAGTTGGCTAGAATTAATGCACCTGTAATTAATAAATTAAAAAGTGCCAATGGAATCATCGTCTTCCATCCTAAGTTCATTAATTGATCATACCTGAAACGCGGGATAGTCCAACGAATCCACATGAATAAGAAAACAAATAAAACGATTTTAATTAATAAAGTGCCTACACCAATCATGGCAGCAATATTAGGAGCAACTGTTGACTCGTCGAAGAAAGGCAAATCATATCCTCCAAAATACATCGACGCCATGATGGCGCTACTCATAATCATATTGATGTATTCTGCGAATAAATAAAAGCCCAATTTCATAGAAGAGTATTCCTGATGGTATCCAAAATTCAATTCATTCTCTGCTTCTGGCAAGTCAAATGGCGTTCTATTACATTCTGCCAATGCAGCAATAAAAAACAATAAAAAGCCCAATGGCTGATACACAATATTCCACCAGTTGCCATGAATTTGTTGTTCTACAATGGTCTTTAAACTTAAAGAACCAGTGGTCATTAATAAAGCGATTAGTGCCAAGCCCATCGCTAATTCATAGCTAATTGCTTGCGATGCCGCTCTTAACGAAGACATTAAAGAAAACTTATTATTAGAAGCCCATCCACCAATCATAATACCATACACACCCATACTCACCACAGCAAAAACATATAAGATACCAATATTGATATCTGCAATTTGCAAAGCAATTTTTCGACCAAATAATTCTACGTCTGATCCCCAAGGTATCACTGCACAAGTCATCAAACTAGCAGTCATTGCTAATGCTGGGCCTAAAATAAACAACCACTTATTGGCAGCTGTTGGAATGATCTCCTCTTTCATGATTAATTTAATACCATCTGCTAGTGGTTGTAATAATCCAAAAGGACCAGCCCTGTTAGGACCTGGACGATCTTGTAAAATGGCGGCCACTTTTCTTTCTCCAAAAGTGGTGTACAAGGCAATGCCTAAACTGCCGAAAACAATTATAGCAATTAAAATTAATTTTTCTATCACCAGCCCCCAATCAAATGCAAGAATTGTCATGCTAATATAATTATGCTTTATGAGTATTGTTTGTGTTAAAAGTTGCCCCATGAGAAGGTCCTTGAATTTTACCTAAATGGATACTAGGTTGATTGACTTCGCTTTCATCATGAATATCCATCAATAAATGTGGTGTTCTACCATCATTGACTGCTGTAAAAGTCTCATTAGGTTTTGTAGTGCCAATCTTACCAGCATAATGTCCTTGCGCAATTACAGATTGTCTGCTAATTTCACGAGGCCCTTCAATGATCCAATCTGCAGTTTCCTTTTTATCAAAACGACAAGTATTACAAATCCATCCTGGTTGTCCTTCTGGTGTATCTTCTATTTCACCCCATTGGTCCTTTCTTGCAGTGACTCTATATACTTCGTCCCCTCTATTCCATAACGTGACTCTACCAGAACATGTTGGACAATCACGGTGTGCATCCATCGGTTTTAAGAACCAAACACGATTTTTAAATCGGAATGTTTTATCTGTCAATGCGCCCACTGGACATACATCAATCACGTTCCCTATAAATTCATTGTCTAAACTCTTCTCAATATGTGTTGCAATTTCTGCGTGGTCTCCTCTGTCTAATATTCCGTGCACTCTTTTATTCGTTAATTGATCCGCAGTAAAGACGCAACGATAACATAAAATACAACGCGTCATATGCAATTGAATATTCTTTCCTAAATCATGCTTTTTAAACGTCCTTCTTTGAAATTCATAACGTGTTTCTGCTTTGCCATGTTCAAAACTTAAATCTTGTAAATGACATTCTCCAGCCTGATCGCATATCGGACAATCCAATGGGTGGTTCAATAATAAAAACTCCACCACACCCGCTCTTGCATCAATTACTTTTTCACTTGTGATGTTTTTTACTTCCATTCCGTCCATCACGGTGGTACGACATGAAGCAACCAATTTAGGCATTGGTCTTGGATCTTTTTCAGAACCTTTTGATACTTCTACCAAACAGGTCCTACACTTACCGCCGCTTCCTTGCAATTTGCTATAAAAACACATTGCAGGTGGAGCAACTTGACCACCAATTAATCGAGCAGCTTGCAACACTGTAGTTCCTGCTGGAACTTCAATGGTAATGTTGTCGATTGTTACTTTAAATAAATTTTGTTCGCTCATAGTTTATATTTCTATGTTATGCAGGTACATGGATTGGATCTGCATAGTGTTGTAAACCGAAATTGCTTGTTTGTGATAAAACAGGATTGTTGATATGCCACTCGAATTCATCACGGAAATGACGAATCGCCGCAGCAACAGGCCATGCAGCTGCATCACCTAATGGACAAATTGTATTTCCTTCTATCTTTCTTTGAATATCCCATAATAAATCAATGTCCGCGATTGTGCCATGACCATGTTCAATCTTGTGTAATATTTTTTCCATCCAACCAGTACCTTCTCTACATGGAGAACATTGCCCACAACTTTCGTGGCGGTAAAAACGGGCTAATGTCAAGGTGTTTTTTACAATACATTGATCCTCGTCTAACACAATAAAACCTCCAGAACCTAGCATAGAACCTGTAGCAAATCCACCATCATTTAAACTTTCGTAGTTCATGTAACGTGTTTCGCCTGCAGCAGTTTTTAATAATAAGTTAGCAGGTAAAATTGGCACAGAAGATCCTCCAGGAATACAAGCTTTTAATTGCTTGCCTCCTTTGATACCGCCACAATATTCATCGCTATAAATAAATTCTTCAACCGAGATGGTCATGTCAATTTCATACACACCTGGCTTGTTGATATTACCACAAGCTGAAATTAATTTTGTTCCAGTGGATCTTCCAACACCAATCTTTGCATACTCCTCACCACCTATATTAATAATCGGTACAATCGCTGCCAATGTCTCTACATTGTTCACTACAGTTGGACGTTGCCATAAACCTTGGATTGCTGGGAACGGTGGTTTGATACGTGGGTTACCACGCTTACCCTCTAAAGATTCAATCAAAGCCGTTTCCTCACCACAGATATAAGCACCTGCACCACGTTGAACATGAATATTACATTCAAATCCTGTTCCTAAAATATTCTTTCCTAACCAACCATTTGCTTTTGCTTCGCTGATGGCTTCTTCTAGAATATCAGTGATCCATGCATACTCTCCTCTGATATAGATATAAGTGTCATGAGAGCCCAATGCAAAACTTGACACAATCAATCCTTCTAATAATAAATGTGGAATGAATTCCATCAAATAACGATCCTTAAAAGTTCCTGGCTCACTTTCGTCTGCATTGCAAACCAAGTGACGTGGCACGCCTTCTGGCTTTGCAATAAAACTCCATTTCATTCCTGTTGGAAAACCTGCGCCACCTCTTCCTCTTAGTCCACTTTTCTTTACTTCCTCAACAATAGATTCGGGATTCATTTCCTTCAAAGCTTTCTCGACACTGCGATAACCACCCTCACGACGATAGACTTCGTAAGTACGGATTCCTGGTACATTTGCTTTATCTAGTAATAGTTTTACACCCATTTGAATATTTTTAAAGCGTTCAGTGATTTGTTATTTTGTTACAGTTGCTCTGTATTCAGCAATGATACTGTCTACCTTTTCTTTCGTTAAATGCTCTCTAAAAATCTTACCCACTTGCATCATTGGTGCATATCCACAAGCACCCAAACACTCGACTAATTTTAAAGTAAATACACCATCCTTGGTCGTCTCTCCCGGCTTGATAGCTAATTGTTGTTGGATATAGGCAATGATATCATCAGATCCACTAATCATACAAGGCCCTGTTTGACAAACTTCAAAAATGAATTTTCCAACAGGCTTTAAATTAAACATGCTGTAGAAGCTTGCTACTTCATACACTTCGATAGGTTCAATTTTTAACAAGCTAGCAACGTAGTCCATTAGCTCAGTAGGCAACCATCCATCAAAACTATCTTGCGCTAAATGTAAAGCAGGCAACAATGCACTTTTTTGTTTTCCTTCCGGATAACGTGCTACCAAGCGGTTCAGCTCGGCCATTTGAGTATCAGTAAAAGTATAGGTCATATCGAAAATTTCTTTTTTTGTTATGCGTCTAATTCTCCGGCAATCAAATTCAAACTACTCATTGTCACCACAGCATCACTTAACATACCACCTTTGATTAATTCAGTATAAGCTTGATAGTAGATAAAACAAGGTCTTCTAAAATGTAATCTAAATGGTGTTCTTCCACCATCGCTGATTAAATAAAAACCAAGCTCGCCATTACCACCTTCCACTGGGCTGTATATTTGACCTTTTGGTAAATCAATCTCGCCCATGATGATTTTAAAATGCCATATTAAAGCTTCCATTTTTGTATACACATCTTCTTTTTTAGGAAGATAGTATTCTGGAACATCTGCATGGTAGACTTCTGCTTCTGCTCCTTTAAAAGCTTGTACTTTTTCATAAGCTTGTCTAATGATCGAGATACTCTCCCACATTTCTGCATTGCGCACTAAGAAACGGTCGTAGTTATCTCCGGTTGTTCCAACTGGCACTGTGAAATTAAAATCTTGGTAGCTACTGTATGGTTGGTGTACACGAACATCGTAATCTACACCTGCTGCTCTTAAATTTGGACCAGTGAAGCCGTAGTTCATGGCACGCTCAGCACTGATGCCACCTGTGCCTTGAGTACGCTCCATAAAGATTCTGTTCCTAGTAAACAAGTTTTCGAATTCTTTAAGCACTTTTGGATATTCATTTAAGAATTTCTCCAACTTTGTAAATGCAGTATTGGTGAAATTTCTTTCAAAGCCACCTATACGTCCCATATTCGTTGTCAATCTAGATCCGCAGATTTCTTCATAGATTTCATAAATCAATTCTCTATACTGCATCACATATAAAAATCCAGTATATGCACCAGTATCCACACCCACAATAGAATTACAAATTAAGTGATCAGAAATACGTGCTAATTCCATAATGATCACACGTAAATAATCTACACGCTTTGGTGTTTCTATCTTCAAAAATTTCTCACAGGTAATATGCCATCCCATATTGTTGATAGGGCTGCTGCAATAATTCAAGCGATCGGTGATTGTTGTAATTTGATACAAGGGTCTTCTTTCTGCCAATTTCTCAAATGCACGATGGATATAACCCACTGTTTGTTCAGATGACACAACGCGCTCCCCATCTACTTCCATAATATTTTGGAAGACACCGTGCGTGGCTGGATGTGTAGGACCAATATTTAATGTGGTCGTTGTTTTTTCAATTGAGCCCTCTGGTAATGTAATATGATTGTGTTCCATTGTATATTTAGTTATACCTTGATTTTATAATTTTTATCCTCTGCCAAACATTTCATCATCCTTATCTATTCTTGTTTGATCCTCTAATGGAAATTCTTTTCTTAATGGGAAATAATCCATTTCATCCACATTCAAAATACGTTTCAAATTGGGATGACCCACAAAGTTGATACCAAAAAAATCATAGGTCTCTCGCTCCATCCAATTGGCGGATTCAAATAATTTAGTGGCCGTATACACATCTGTATTTTCCAATGAAGTGCTTACAGAATATCGCAACCTAATGTTTTCTTTTAAATTATGCAGATGATACACGACTACTAATTCTGCACCTTTTTGATCTGGATAATTCACAGCACAGATATCTGTTAAAAATGTAAATGCTAAACTTGGCTCGTCATATAAAAATTGCAACACTTTCAAATTCATTTCCTTTGGAGATTCAAAAGAAAGCATACCATAACTAGTTGCAAATTGGGATACTTGGTCTCCAAATTTTTCAATTAATTTTTCTTGTACTATTTCGTTATTTAACGACATATTGTAATAATTAAGTGTTGGCTATTGAATGCCATAACTATTTAATAATGCTTTGTATTGTTCACTATTTCTACGACGAATACTTTCTTGTCCAACCAAATCTTGAATTTTCATAAAGCCATCGATGATTGCTTCTGGTCTTGGAGGACAACCTGGTACATATACGTCTACAGGAATCACTTGGTCAATCCCTTGTAATACGCTATAAGTATCAAAAATACCACCACTAGATGCACAAGCACCTACTGCAATCACCCAACGTGGCTCAGCCATTTGGATATAAACTTGTCTTAACACCGGTGCCATTTTTTTTGCGATGGTACCCATCACCATCAACAAATCACATTGACGTGGAGAGAAGCCCACACGCTCTGAACCAAAACGTGATAAGTCATAATGCGATGCCATCGTCGCCATGAATTCAATACCGCAACATGATGTTGCAAAAGGTAAGGGCCATAAAGAATTTTTACGAGCAAGTCCTACAACAGAACTTAATTGAGTTGCAAAAAATCCTTCACCTGGAACACCATCTGGTGCCTTTCCCATGCCAATTGCATCTGCGATTGCTGCTTCTTTTGGATGAATGTTAAATCTTACTGGACGCATAATTGATGCATTATATTTTTTAAAATTAATCTTCCCATTTAAGTGCTCCTTTCTTGATGATGTAGACAAAGCCTACCAAGAAAAATCCTACGAATAAAACCACTTCGAAAAATCCAGCCCAGCCTAAACTTTTAAAATTAACTGCGTATGGATAAAAGAAAATAACTTCTACATCAAATAAGACAAATAAGATAGCCACTAAAAAATATTTGATGGCCATAGGTGATCTTGCATCTCCATGAGATTCAATACCACTCGCAAAATTTTCTAATTTGTCGGATGTTTTACGAGAAGGACCCACTAAGCTAGAGACCAAAATCATGATGGCTACAAAGCCACCTGCAAATAGTATTTGCAATAGGATAGGTAAGTAATTAGCAGCACTATTCATGTATACGTCTTTTAGGTGCCGCAAAAATACGCAAAGGAACTTGTTTAAACTAAAAACTCCTCATTTAAGAGGAGTTTTTAGTAGCTTTTTTTTAAAAAATTAAATGGCTAAAAATTGTTGCGCTGGATTAGTTATTATTTTGAGCAGGGGCGTCAGCAGCAGGCTTCTGGTTGCCTTGCATTTTTTTGAGAATTTCCCAATTCTTCACCAAGCTTTCTTTGATTTTTACAGTTTGTGCCTCACCAGGCATTAATTCCAATACTTTATCACACATACCTATCGCTTTTTCTAGATCTTTCATCTCATTGTAATAACCCATCATTAGGTAATAAGTGTTGACTAAACCCTGCTTGTATTTAACAGGATCTTTCAACATAAACTCATTTTGTAAAGTAGCCGCTTGAAAAAGGATACCTAATTTATTTGCAGTATCGATCAATTGTGCACCTTTCACATAGAAAGAGTACCCGTTTTGACGGTCAGGGAATGCAGTGATGTATTGTTTAGATATTTCTGTTGTAAAAAGGCCATCTTTTGCATTGTAAGCAACACTTGATAATTTATAATAATACAACTCGTCTTTGATACCTCTAAGGTTAAAATAATTGGTATTCCATTTTAATGCATCTACATACATATTAGATTTTTCAAACATATCTGCTCCTAATTTGTAATATTTCATTCGATTTGCCTTAGCAGTATCCGCTGAAATGGCTTTTTCAAGGATGCTAGCTAAAACAACCTCATTGCCACTGAATTTAGACAACACTTTAACAGCAAGCTCATAATCTGTATTAAGCACCTTATCTGAAGGGCTTATATTGATAAATTGTTGGATATAAGCTTTAGCCTGAACTGAATCTCCTTTTCTATCATAGTTGTAAGCCAATAACACTGCAATTCGAGGTAAAGCTGTAATTCCAATAGAAGCTTCTAACTCTTTTACTTTAGCCAAAGAAGCGTCATATTGTCCTGCGCGAAACAAATAATCTGCATTGAAGATATCCAAGGCTGGATCCTTATCTGCATTTTGTAAGAATAAATCCAGATTCGTTTTTGCGGTTTCAGTATTTTTATCAGCATAATATTGATACAATGCAAAATAAGTGGATGGGAACTTTGGATCAGCAGCTAAAGACTTTTTAAAATACTCGTCAAAAGACTCTAAGTTGTTTTGTGATTGATACACTTTACCAATTCTATAATAAGGATAAGCATTTTGTGGATCTCTATTGCTTGCTTCTAAAAAAGCAGTGACTGCTTCTCCTCCATTTTCACCACCTAATTTAAGGAAGTTAATACCCAAATTCACATACATACTTGGTAACACAGGTGTGCCTTCATAAGCAGAAATGGTTTCTTTTAATTTGTTAATGGCATATTGATGATCCCCAACATTAGAAGGTATTTCAGAGTGGATATACCCAATAGCATTCACGATTTCTTGACTTGGTTTTCCTTTAAATTTACCCTTTGTGTTTAATGTACTTGTGATAGCTACTTCTAAAGTTTGCTTGATTGCATTGATGTCTGCCTTTTCGCCAGCTTCTAACAATTGAACATGCGCAGTTCCAACTAAGATCCATGCATTGTTGCCTAATTCGTTTGCAGCTTTTTGATACAATTCTTTTGTTGATTTAACTAAAGATGGATCAGGCGTACCTGCTCCATTTTGAGATAAAATGGCTTGGCCATACCAAAATATAGTTTCTGGATCTTTGGAATTTTTCTCATAAGCATCTTTAAAAAATGCTAATGCAGATTTGTTCTTTTCATAACGCAACAGTTTCAATCCCTCATTTAATGGAGATACAGGTACTTGAGCATTAACTCCAGTTAAAGCAAATACGACTGCCATCATTAATACAACCAATTTTTTCATCACAGGTGTTTTTGTATTTTATAAATTTGACTATTTCTACTCCCCTCATTAAGTAAATACTACGAAAAAAAGGGATACCAAAGCGAATCCTTTAAGGATCTACTTTGGGAAGGCTAAAAATATTAATTTTTTTGCAAGAAACAGATTTAAATTTTAGTTAATTCTACTAAAACTTGTTAGCTTATTTGGCTATTCTAACAAACTATTCCTTTTTTTAAAGCCCATTTTTGCTGGGACTAAAAAAGAACGCTTAAAAATTAACTGACCTCTTTCCAAACTTAGAAAATTTAAAAATCCAGTACCAAGGCCAGCCGTATTTTCTTTTAAGATATAATAAATAGGTAATGTAAGGGAATATTGTGCTCTGCTAATAGTAGCTGGTGAGGGTTTGGAAAAATAGCCTTTTTCAAGACATTGCGTACACTCTACCAAGCCTAATTTTACTTTTTTACGTAATTCAATTTGTGCTGGGTCATAGCCATCCCCAATCCAGTTCATCCCAACAAACCCAATGGCATCGGTATGTGTAGCAATATAGTCAATCACTTTCCTGCTTCCATTTGCAGCAACTACATTTTTACCTAGTGGCGCGTCTTTTGCTAAACTATCTTTCAAAAAACGAATAATACCTGTCATATTATTCCCATCCATGACCACTTCTTTGTTGGACTTTCCAGTAAGTCTTTGTTGTAAATCCGACAAGCTAAAAACGGAATCCTTTGCCGATTTATGCACCAATACGGCCACTGCGTTGTAAGCAAGAATGGCGAAATTGGGATTATAATTGAGGCTTTTTTTATAGTCTACTTGTTCTTTTTGATTTAAGCCCCTGGTCACAAAAATCATCCTGGTACTATCATTGGCTAAATCTTTGAAACATTCAATTTCTGATTTATAATTAACCTCAATCTGGGCTTTAGGATTGCTCCCTAAAAATACTTTTAACTGCTCTTCCATAAAGGGTCTAAAACTTTCCTCAACAGAAATACGAATAAACCCTTCGTTTGGGGTATCCATTGTGTTTTTAGGTTCGGTATTACAAGAAGCCAATAGGAACATACAAATCCATCCGATTACAAAGGGGCGCATAGTTAAAAAGTTATTACTTGATTGCATTAATAATCTTGTTTGACGGCTCTAAAGAGCCTAAATCCTCCATAAACCAGACACAAAGTGCCAAAAATAAGCCTGAAATCATTGTCAATATTCAACACCATATCCATTTTGAAATACTTGGCACCAAACAAAAGGCAACCAATTCCAAGAATCAGTGCAGACATAGAAAAGTCATAAATACGTCTAAAAAAACGATAAGACCTGTTAGATTTTTCTCTTTCTTCCATAAAGGGCAATTTTGAAAAGCAAATTAAACAAATAACATGGTAACGATTTAAAAAATTATCTTTACAAACAAATTTGAGTTCATGAATAAACCTTCTTTACCACAAGGCACCAGAGATTTTAACGCAGCAACCGTTCAAAAAAGACAGTATATTTTTCAAACTATTCGGACGGTATTTGAATTATATGGATTTCAGCCACTGGAAACACCTGCCATGGAACAATTGGAAACACTCATGGGCAAATACGGAGAGGAAGGCGACAAACTTATTTTCAAGATTTTGAACAACGGATTGGATCACCCACAAAAAGCGGCAGCTACAGGCGAAGGATTTAAAAAAATATTGGAAGGAAAATCGAGTACTCAAATTACAGAAAGAGCATTAAGATATGATTTGACCATTCCTTTTGCAAGGTATGTAGCCATGAACCATGGGTCACTTAGCTTTCCTTTTAAACGTTATCAAATTCAGCCAGTTTGGAGGGCAGATCGTCCTCAAAAAGGAAGGTATAGAGAGTTCTATCAATGCGATGCGGATATTGTTGGTTCAGATAGTTTATTAAACGAAGTTGAATTATCTGCTATTTATTTAACCGTTTTCAAGCAGCTCCAATTAGAGGTTCAAGTAAAAATCAACAACCGTAAAATATTACTAGGTCTTGCACAAGTTTGTGGTGGAGAAGCTAAAATGATTGACTTAACCATTGCGATTGATAAATTAGATAAAATTGGTTGGGAAAAAGTGGCAGAAGAATTAGATCAAAAAGGATTTACTGCAGCGCAACAAAAAACCATTCAAGCCTATTTAGAAATCGAAGGAACCAACGAAGTAAAATTAATGCAGCTTGGTGTTCTATTAAGTGGCAATGAAAATGCAACAAAAGGCATCGAAGAAATACAATACGTGTTAGACTACCATGCAGCAAGCGGATTAGCAAAAAATTTAGTGGCAGATTTTACTTTAGCAAGAGGTTTAAATTATTATACAGGATTAATTTTTGAAGTAAAAGCAATCGACGCAGAGATGGGAAGTATTGGTGGTGGTGGAAGGTATAACGACCTAACAAGTTTATTTGGTGTTCCAAATGTACCTGGAGTGGGTATTAGCTTTGGTGTGGATCGTATCTATGATGTACTTGAGGAAAAAAATCTATTTCCAACCTCGGTAGAACAAAACACGAAAATATTATTTTTTAATTTAGGGGATGCCGAAGCAAAAGAAGCCTATCAATTAATGGCTAGTTTGAGAGCAAAAAAAATTGCTTGTGAAATCTACCCGGACAAGAGTAAATTCGACAAGCAATTTAAATATGCCGAAAAGAAAGGCATTCCAAATATCATCATCATCGGATCCGATGAATTGAGTAAAAAAGAATGCACCCTTAAAAACTTAATCACTGGTACACAACAAACAATTCCATTTGATGCTTTAGCAACGATGGAATTTTAATACCTACTAGTTGTTTTGTTTAGCCCAAAGTGTAGCGTAGAATTCATCTTCTTTTAATGCCACAGGACTTGCTTCTTTTTTGCCCACTAATTCTGTGCCTTGCACGAAAATGCTAATAGTCGCAACAGTCTTTCCGTCCGCTCTTTTGAAAATCACTAAGGCATCGTAAGGTGCTAAATAAAAACTATCTACCCCTTTTTTCTCTAATGGCACAGAGCCCATAGCTGAATTAATCACTAAACTAGAATCTTGGATAGTTAAAGACACTTCCGCTACCGGACTTCCTTCTGCAAAGACGTATTTTCCTAAATAATCATTCAATGGACTTGTTTGTGCATTTACGGACATAAAAGCACCCATTAAAATCAGGGTCAAAAAGCATAATTTTCTCATAATTGTTGATTTAAGTTTTGAGACGCCTAAAATAGGGCCTTTTATTGAGTTTTCAATAGAAATAGTTGAATGTTAACAGACTGATCAAGTATCTTTGCAGCATGGAGCAAACTAGACCAAATATCAGGGCAGTAGAGGTCGCTGAGATTGAACGATTTATAGCAAAAATGGAAGAAAAGCCATTCAGGGTAAAACAGATTGTAGAATGGTTATGGCAAAAACATGCACATAGCTTTGACGAAATGACCAATTTAAGCCTGGATTTACGTAAAAAATTAGTGGAGCACTTTACTTTACCGGCACTTTCGATTGATACCACTCAAATGAGTAGCGATGGTACATTTAAAACTAGATTCAGAACTTTTGATGACCATATGATTGAGGGGGTCCTGATTCCAACTACCTTACGCAAGACCGCTTGTGTATCTTCTCAAATTGGATGTAGTTTGAGTTGCAAATTTTGTGCGACTGGCTATATGGAGCGAAGCAGGAACTTAAATTTTGATGAAATTTACGACCAAGTAGTGATGATCAAACAACAGGTTGAAAAAACCTATGATCAAAATTTATCCAATATTGTTTTCATGGGCATGGGCGAGCCATTATTGAATTATAAGAACGTAATGAAGGCCATTGAAAAAATTACTTCACAAGAAGGTTTAGGAATGAGCCCAAGACGTATCACCGTATCAACGGCTGGTGTAGCAAAACAAATCAAGCAATTAGGTGACGACCAAGTGAAATTTAAATTGGCCCTATCCCTTCACGCAGCGAATGATAAGAAACGCAATGAAATTATGCCAATCAATGAGAGCAATAATATTGAATCATTGATTGAAGCGCTTAATTATTTCTACAAAAAAACAGGCAATGAAATTACCTTTGAATACATCTTATTCAAGGATTTCAACGATAGCGAAAAAGATGCTATGGAATTGGTTAAAATTTACAGACAAGTACCTGCAGATTTAATCAACGTCATTGAATACAATGCCATTGATCGTTTCCCTTTTGATAAGCCTGATGAAGAAGGCTTTGAAACATTTGTCGAAATTTTACAAAAAAACAGAGTGAATGTTCGTGTAAGAAGAAGTCGTGGTAAAGATATTGATGCGGCTTGTGGACAGTTAGCCAACAAAGACAATTAATACCACCTCCTATGAAAGCAAAAAGATCCGACAACTTTGACAAGTTTGCCAATAAGAAAAAAGGAAGTGCAGTTAAAGAAGAATATAGACAAGAAAAAAAGCAGGCAAAAAAAGATTCAAGAGCTGCTGGTGAAGCTGCGCGTCAAAGAAAGAAAGATATCGAAAGAGGTATTGCTGTTGAGCCTTTAGGGAATAATAAAAAAGCAGGTTTTGAAAAAAAAGGCGGCTACGATAAAAAAGAATTTGTAACAGGTCCTCCAAAATATTCCATTCCATTAAGAGCGAAATCTGCCCCATCAAAAGCAGCGTCAAAAGGACCATTCAAATCTGCTGATGTAGCACCAAAATATGGAGAGCTTCAGCAGTCTGGTAACCCAAGAGTTAATAAGCGCACACCTGCCTCTATGGATCGAGCTGACGCAAAACGCACAGCTAGTATTGGCAAAGTCACTGCCAATGAAGACATGCCTTATGAACAAATGCCGCTGAACAAATACATTGCACACGCAGGTACTTGTGGACGGAGAGAAGCTGCAGAACTCGTTAAATCTGGTCATATCACAGTGAATGGAGATACGGTTTTAGAGCCTGGATATAAAGTTCAATATAAAGATGTGGTAAGATTAAAAGGGAAAGTATTGCAATTGCAAGTAACTCCTGTGTATATTTTATTGAACAAGCCAAAAGATTATATCTGTACTGCAAACGATCCAGAAGGCAGAAAGACAGTTTTGGATATTATCAAAAATGCAACCACACAAAGAATGTTTCCTGTTGGCCGTTTAGATAGGAACACAACGGGTGTTTTAATATTAACCAACGATGGTGATTTAGCACAAAAATTAACGCATCCTTCTTACGAGATTAAAAAAATCTACGAAGTCACTTTAGACAAACCTGTGACCAAGGCCGATATGGAGTCTATCGCAGCAGGTATTGATTTAGAAGATGGATTCATTGCAGCCGATGCAGTTAGTTATTTATCCAATACTTCAAAAAATGTAATTGGCATTGAAATTCATAGTGGAAGAAACAGAATTGTAAGAAGAATATTTGAACACCTTGGATACGATGTAAGACATTTAGATAGAGTCATGTTTGCTAATTTAACCAAGAAGAATGTAGATCGTGGTAAGTGGCGTTTCTTAGCAGAAAAAGAAGTACGCACATTGAAGTTTTTAAATAAGTCATTTACAAGAAAAGCAAGTAAGTAGGGATGTTAGATATTATATTTGAGGATCAAGACATGGTTGTCATCAACAAACCTGCTGGCGTATTAAGCATTCCAGATCGTTTTGGTAAAACACTTTCTATTAAGTCGCTATTACAAGATAAATACGGTACTATTTTTACAGTACACCGTCTGGATCAAGCTACAAGTGGCCTCATTGTTTTTGCAAAAAATGCACTAGCACATAAGGAACTCAGCCTTTTATTTGAAGGCAGAACAATTGAAAAAAAATACCTTGGCCTAGTTGTAGGCCGTCCCGAACAAAGTGGAAGTATTGACGGAAGCATCATGGAACATCCAGTTAAAAAGGGACAGATGTATATTCATGTAAAAGGGAAAGTAGCATTAACCACCTATGAGGTTGTGACTTACTACAAACGTTACGCCTTGGTTTCATTTCAAATTCATACTGGGAGAACCCACCAAATTAGAGTTCACGCAAAACATATAGGACACCCTATTATTGCAGATGAAATTTACGGTGATGGTGAAAAATTACTACTCTCTAGTATCAAGAAAAAGAATTTCAAATTAAGTAAATCTGAAGAGGAAGAAAAGCCACTTCTTGCAAGACACGCTTTACATGCGCATTCTTTAAAACTTATTTTTAAAGAAAAAGCTTTTGCTTTTGAAGCGCCACTACCAAAAGATTTAGCTGCAACAATTAAGCAATTAGATAAATGGAATAGTTAATTGTTAAGTAGGATCCGTCTCGGTATATAAATCTAATAATCCGTCGGGTAATACAACATCCACCTGCTTTTTTGCATGGTTTACCCCTTTAAGACTCTCCTCATGTAATGGAATATAAGCTTCTTGACCTTGGTATAAAATGGTCACCATGAGTTGATGCGGTTGTTCAATCACTTCTTCTATCTTTCCTAATTCAATTCCTTTTTCAACCACCATATACCCTAATAATGAAAGCGGTGAGCTTTTGTCTACCAGTAATTGAAACTCGGCTTCTGGTAGCCATACTTTTTTTCCTATCAAAATACTGCAGGCTTCTCTTGTCGTTATGCCATCCACTTGTAAATGCGTTAAGCTTTCTGTTTTAGCAGATGCAGACTGAATGAAATAGGGAATAAAACTGGCCGTATTTTTTTCAACAAAAATGGCGTCAATACCTTTAAAATGAATGGGGGTACTTAACGCATGCTCTAATATTAGATGACCTGCGAGACCATGTGCAGCTACAATTTTTCCGATATGGATATATTCACTCATACACAAATTTAGTAAATGATTGGACGATAAAAAAAACCTCCCGATAAACGGGAGGTTAAATGCTATTGAATTTTAAGAAAGTTGCAGATTAATTATTCTGCAGCTGGAGTTTCTTCAGCAGCTGCTTCTGCAGCTGGTGCTTCAACTTCAGCAGGTGCTTCTTCAGCAACTACTTCAGCAGGTACTTCTTCAGCAACTGGTTCAGCTACTTTCTTAACGATAGGTACATACTCTTTTTTAGCAGCTTGTGCTTTTTTGTGTGCATCATTCTTAGAAGCGATTGATGTTTCATGCTCTGCATACCAAGATTCAAACTTAGTCATTGCTGTTGCATCATCAAATAAACCTAATTTAACACCACGTAATAAGTGTTTTAAATAAAGTACTCCTTTGAAAGATAAAATTCTGCGAACGGTGTCAGTAGGTTGAGCACCTTTGTTTAACCACTCTAAAGACTTTTGACGATCTAAATTGATTGTCGCAGGCACTGTTAAAGGATTGTAAGTACCAATTTTCTCGATGAATTTACCATCTCTTGGTGCGCGTCCGTCAGCCACTACTATAAAGTAGAAAGGCCTTTTTTTACTACCATGACGCTGTAGTCTCATTTTTACTGCCATTTTAAATAGAAATTTATAGGCGTTAACAAAT
This sequence comes from Chitinophagia bacterium, assembly GCA_037143275.1. Classification (GTDB taxonomy): domain Bacteria; phylum Bacteroidota; class Bacteroidia; order Chitinophagales; family Chitinophagaceae; genus Sediminibacterium. The sequence continues at coordinate 643,017 of JBAWZB010000001.1, read as the reverse complement.
AGGGTTAAGGGGGGCAAAGATAAAATAAATTACTGAACTCACCCAATTAAATGGAATAAGAAATCAAAATTGGCCAAAAAATGTGAAAATCAACTACTTACGACTTATAAAGCGTTATTTATCTTCTCATGCCAGGCATTTTACTTGCCATTGCCGCACCCGCAGGACCGCTCATTGTCTTCATCATTTGTTTCATTTGGTCAAATTGTTTGATAAAGGCATTGATTTCTGCAAGGTCTTTTCCTGCACCTTTTGCAATTCTTGCTTTTCTACTTGGTGTTAAGGTATCTGGATTTCTTCGCTCAATTAATGTCATGGATTGAATGATGGCTTCAACACCTTTGAATGCGTCTTCCTTGATATCGATATCTTTGATAGTTTTTCCAACACCTGGTATCATCCCCATTAAATCTTTCAGGTTACCCATTTTTTTGATCTGTTGAATTTGGGTTAAAAAGTCTTCAAAATCAAATTGATTTTTTCGAATTTTTTTCTCTAATTTTTTCGCCTCAACCTCGTCAAATTGTGCTTGTGCTTTTTCAACTAAAGAGGTGATATCTCCCATCCCTAAAATTCTTTGCGCCATCCTCTCTGGATAAAAAACATCTAATGTATCCATCTTCTCTCCACTACTCATGAACTTAATCGGCTTGTTCACGGTATACTTAATGGACAAAGCTGCTCCACCTCTGGTATCACCATCTAACTTTGTTAAAACAACACCTGTAAAATCTAATCGATCGTTGAAAGTCTTTGCTGTATTGACTGCATCCTGCCCTGTCATTGAGTCTACGACAAATAAAATTTCTTGAGGCTGAATAGCAGATTTAATATTTGCCACTTCGTTCATCATCAATTCATCTACAGCAAGTCGACCTGCAGTATCTATGATGATCACGTTTTTATTATTTTGTTTTGCGTACGCAATTGCATTTTGTGCAATAGAAACTGCATCTTTATTTTCACGCTCTACAAAAATATCTACACCAATTTGTGCTGCTAATACGGTCAACTGATCCATTGCAGCTGGACGATAAATATCGGCAGCAACCAAGAGTGGTGATTTTTTTTGAGCTTTCAAATACGTCGCCAACTTGCCAGAAAAAGTAGTCTTACCACTACCTTGCAAACCCGCTACTAAAATGATGGTTGGATTTTTTGAAGTGTCCAATAAACTCGCCTCCGAACCCATTAATGCAGTTAATTCATCCTGCACTATTTTAACCATCAATTGACCAGGACTAATGGCATTGATGACTTTTTCACCAACCGCTTTTTCTTTGATACTATCGGTGAATTCCTTAGCAATTTTAAAGTTGACATCGGCATCTAACAAAGCCTTTCTAATATCTTTTAAGGTATTCGCCACATTCAATTCATTGATGCGGGATTGACCTTTTAGATGTTTAAACGCTGATTCTAATTTTTCGCTAAGTGCATTGAACATAGGACTGTCTTTATGGTTTGCAAAGATAAGCGATCAAAGGCATTGAAATCAGGTCTTTTTAGGTTCAATTTTAGTCCAATTTGATAGATGTAGCAAATTTACAAGTCGATCTAAATGATTGATTATCAGTAATCATACAATAGAAAATAAGCTAATATCTGAAGTCTTTACAGTTTGTTAACGAATTAAGTGACTAAAATACTTGGAGGCATGCTTTTATTTAATATTATTGCATCAAATGAGCCCTCGATAGGGTAGTTTGACATTATGAGTAAAAAATTACTATTTACACTTGAGTTTCCGGTTAGATGTTCTCCAGCAATCTTATTTGAATTCCTCTCCACCGCATCTGGTTTACAAGAATGGTTCGCTGATAGAGTGGACGAATGGGAGAATGTGTTCAGTTTTTCATGGAATGGTGGTACACCAGATAAGGCAGAAATTTTAGACCAAGAAGAAAATAAATTCATTCGATTCAGGTGGTTACACAGCGAAAAGAATGAATATTTTGAGTTTTGTATTGAAAAAACAGAAATTTCAAACCAAACTGTGTTAATCATTAAGGATTTTGCTGAGAAAAATGAGATTAAAGACCAAAGTCAACTTTGGGGTTATCAAATCAAAGAGCTATTTCATAGAATAGGTAGCTAGCACTACAATTTTGTTCAAAAAATTAGACATACTAATTCTAAGGGCATTTATAGGACCCTTTTTGGCAGCATTGACTATTTCTATATTCGTGCTGACCATGCAATTCTTTTGGCTATATATTGACGATTTAGTTGGCAAGGGATTGGACACTTTCATTATTTTGAAATTAGTTGGCCTTGTATCTATCAGCATGTTGACAACAGCTATTCCTTTGGCCTTGCTTTTTTCATCGATCATGACTTTTGGAAACCTTGGTGAAAGTTTTGAACTCATTGCCATCAAGTCCGCAGGTATTCCCTTGGTTCGGTTTATGCGACCACTATTTATTTTTGCCATCTTCTTAGCTGGTATTGCTTTTTTATTGGCTAATAATATTATTCCTGTCTCTCAAATGCGGCTGACTACCTTGAAATATGAAATCATTATTTCAAAACCAGCTATTGATTTAAAAGAAGGTATTTTTTATGATAAGATAGAGGGTTATGTGATTAAATTAGGCAAGAAGGAGGCCAATGACAGTATCATAAAAGATATCGTTATTTTTGAGAAAAGATTTGGTTTGCAAGACAATATGATTACAGCAAAGTCAGGTGTGATGAGAGTTACACCCGATAAAAAGTTTTTAGAGTTTATTTTATACAATGGATGGCGTTACCAAGAAAAAGGCTACAGAGCCACTACCAATACCGAATTTACAAGACTCAATTTTAAAGAATATAAAAAAGTATTTGATCTGAAAAGTTTTCAGATGACCAAAACGGTAGATGTAATTTATGATCCAAAAATGCTCAGTGTAAGACAATTAAATACAGCTATTGACTCTATCCAGACTATGGATAGTTTTTTCATAAAAAAAACACAATCAGAAATTTATCCTTATCTAAAATTTATGTTTTACAAGGATAGTGCCAAATTGTTTAAAGGGGATCAACCTACCCAAATCAATACTTTTGATTCAATCATTCCAAAAGCGCAGCAGGGCAGCATTGTGGAATCTGTTGGTTACCAATTCTCCTCTTTGCAAAATAATTTAGCGAGCTTAGTGACCATCTACAATGAAAGGCAGTATGCTGAAACAATACATGCTATTGAATGGCATCGAAAGTTCACACTCTCTTTTGCTTGTATTGTATTGTTTTTAATTGGTGCCCCATTAGGTGCCATTATTAGAAAAGGAGGACTAGGTGCACCAATGGTTTCCGCAATCGGTTTTTTTGTGGTCTTTTTCCTACTTAATAATTTTGGAGAGAAACTAGCCAAGTCTGGGCAATGGTCGGTGTATGCAGGGATGTGGTTGTCTAGTCTGTTTTTAATACCTGTAGGCTTATTCTTAACCTATAAGGCCATGCGTGATTCACAATTGTTCAACCAGGAATTTTACTACCGCTTTTTACAGCCAATTAAGGTAACTTTACAGAAGTACTTTAAAAAATAATCCTATGTCTAGTTCATCCAACAGTCGACGTCAGTTCATCCAACAAACTGGCAAAGCAGGTATTGCAATGGCGAGCATGCCCATCATTCATACACTTGGCGGATTTCAAATGAGTCAAGAGGTGAATTATGTACAACAACCCTTACCTTATGCGTACAATGCTTTAGAGCCATTCATTGATGCGATGACCATGGAGATTCATTATACTAAGCATGCAGCTGGATATACAAAAAATTTAAATGACGCATGTGTTGCAGAAAATGTGGATATAAAAACAAAATCAATCACTAACTTATTAGAATCCATCTCAAAGTATTCTACAAAAATGCGCAATAATGCTGGTGGTCATTATAACCATGAATTATTTTGGCAGTCTATGCAACCCGCACCTACAACAATACCAACTGGCCAATTTTTAAAAGCAATTGAAAGTTCATTTGGCAGTTTTGCCGATTTTCAAAAAGCATTTTCGGAAGCTGCAAAAAATAGATTTGGAAGCGGATGGGCTTGGCTCATTGTAAACGATAAAGGTAAATTAGCCATCTGTTCTACACCCAACCAAGACAATCCAGTAATGGATATCGCAGAAACAAAAGGATTTCCTTTGTTAGGATTGGATGTATGGGAACACGCTTACTATTTAAAATACCAGAATAAAAGAGCAGATTATATCAACAATTGGTGGAACCTTGTGAATTGGAAATTTGTAGAAGAAAGATACAATCCATTCAAATTATAAGTCATTAAATAATTAATTCCATTGCAAGCAGCTAAACAGAATTTAAAAATACAGTTCTATGTCACTTCCTTAAGTGTCATTCTATTTGTGTTGAAGTTTGTGGCTTATTTCATGACGCACTCTCTTTCTGTTTTATCCGATGCATTGGAAAGTATAGTGAATGTATTGGCTGGTGCTATTGGACTCTATAGTTTATATGTGGCCTCAAAACCTAAAGACAAAGAACATCCTTATGGTCATGGAAAGGCAGAATTCATCTCTGCCGCTTTTGAGGGAAGTTTAATCATTGCAGCTGGTTTAATTATTTTTTATGAATCTATTAGCGCGTTTTTTAAACCTTCTGAATTGCATAGCCTAGATAATGGTTTATGGGTTTTACTCGTCACTGCTTTTTTAAATTTATTTGCAGGATTGATTGCAAAAAAAATGGGTACTAAAAATAAATCACTTGCCCTCGTGTCTAGTGGACAACATTTAATATTAGATAGCTTTACCACATTTGCAGTATCCATTGGTATTGGCATTGTACTGCTTACTAATATTACCGGAATAGATGCTGTACTAGCCATTTTAATGAGCTTTTGGATTATTTACAATGGCTATAAAATTATTAGGGCTTCATTGGCTGGTATCATGGACGAGGCAGATCTTGCTTTATTAGAAGAAGTGGTGAGCGAACTGAATAAAAACCGAAATGTACAGTGGGTGGATTTACATAATTTAAGAGTCATTAAATATGGCAGCTTAATGCATATAGACTGTCATCTTACAGTGCCTTGGTTTTTAAATGTAAACGAAGCGCATCATGTAGTAGAAGAATTTACGGATTTAATAAAGTATAAATTTGGCGCAAGCATTGAATTTTTTGTGCATACAGATGGATGTATGCCCTACAGTTGCCCGATATGTGTAGCAGAAAATTGTGCGCAAAGAAAAGCGCCACTTGTACAAAAATTAGACTGGACTATTGAAAATGTATTATCAGATTTAAAACATCAATTATAAAAATAGGTTATGAATGCATGGAAGGAATTTCAGGAAAAAAATAATGCTCGTTTTTTAGAAGAGTTATTGGATTTATTACGCATACCAAGTGTAAGTGCAAAATCGGAACATAACGGAGATATGCAAACCTGTGCTAAAGCGGTCGCAAAATCTTTGACAGATGCTGGAGCGCAGGTGGCTACCATTTATGAAACCGAAGGACATCCAATTGTCTATGGCGCAATCATGGTTGATCCAAGTTTTCCAACAGTCTTAGTATACGGACATTACGATGTGCAACCTGCCGATCCACTAGAACTTTGGAATAGTGGTCCATTTGATCCAACTATTATTGATGGAAAAATATTTGCAAGAGGTGCTTGTGATGATAAAGGACAGTTTTACATGCATGTAAAGGCCTTGGAAATGATGACTAAGACCAATACCATGTGTACCAATATTAAATTCGTAATAGAAGGTGAGGAAGAAATTGGAAGTCCAAATTTGGCCAGTTTTGTGAAAGCGAATAAAGACCTATTAAAAGCAGATGTGATCTTAATTAGCGATACTGCCATGATTAGCATGGATACACCTTCTATTGATATTGGTGTGAGAGGTTTAAGCTATATCGAAATAGAAGTAACAGGACCAAATAGAGATTTACATAGTGGCGTGTATGGTGGCGCGGTGGCTAATCCTATCACCATCTTATCTAAAATGATTGCTGCTTGTCATGACGAAAATAACCATATCACGATTCCTGGATTTTATGATGATGTGATTGAATCAACAGATGCCGAGCGTGCAAAAATGGCAGAAGCACCATTTGATGAAAATGAGTTTAAACAAGATTTAGGCATTGCCAATGTATGGGGTGAAAAAGGTTATAGTACCAACGAAAGAACAGGTATCAGACCAACATTGGAAGTCAATGGCATTTGGGGCGGATACACAGGAGAAGGTGCAAAAACAGTTTTACCTTCAAAAGCATTTGCAAAAATTTCTTGCAGATTGGTACCAAATCAATCTTCTACAATCATCACCGAAAAAGTATTGAATTATTTTAAATCCATTGCGCCAGATAATGTTACCGTGCATGCATTTGAGCATCATGGCGGCGAACCCTATATTACACCAATTGATTCTCACGAATATCAAAGTGCCGCAAAAGCCATTACTGCAACATTTGGTAAAGACCCTATTCCTGTTAGAGGTGGTGGTAGTATTCCAATCTGCTCTTTATTTGAGCAAGAACTTGGGTTAAAAATTGTTTTCATGGGATTTGGCTTAGACAGTGATAATTTACATAGCCCTAATGAAAAATACGATATAGTGAATTTTTATAAAGGCATTGAAACCATCCCTTATTTCCACAAATTTTTTGCAGAAAAAAAATAAGGATTAATGAGCGCGCCAGAAGTAAAGAAAGAAAAATTAAGACTCGATAAATATTTATGGTCTATCCGTGTATTCAAATCTAGAAGCATGGCCACGGAAGCTATTGACAAAGGGCGTGTTAAATTAAATGGAGAAAATATAAAAGCTTCTCGCAATGTGGTTATAGGAGATGTCTACGAGGCCAGGACAGAACATAAAAACTGGATTTTGAAAGTAACCCAACTGCTAGATGGTCGAGTGGCTTATGTCGAGGCTATAAAATACTATGAAGACCTGACTCCAGTAGAAGAATTAGAAAGAGTCAGGCAAGTTGCAGCTTCATTTCAAACAGGCAAACGCTTAAGTAAGATTGGGCGACCTACCAAAAAGAACCGTCGAGATTTAGGCGATTTTTTGGACTAATCTCAATTATCTTTGTCGCATGACCATTGAAATTTTAACAGTACTTCCGGAACTTCTTGAAAGCCCTTTTGCGCATAGCATTATGAAGCGGGCTCAAGAGCGCGGACACCTTGATATTAAATTGCATCAATTAAGAAACTGGGCAATTAATAAGCATGGACAGGTGGATGATTACCAATATGGAGGTGGCGCAGGTATGGTGATTATGTGTGAACCACTCGCCAATGCCATTGACGATTTACAAAAAGAAGGTGGCGCATTTGATGAAATTATTTTTGTAACCCCTGATGGTAAAAGATTTGAACAAAAAGACGCCAATACTTTATCCTTAAAAAATAGAATCCTAATTATTTGTGGTCATTATAAAGGCATTGATCAAAGAATTAGAGATTTGTATGTAACGCAAGAAATTTCAATTGGAGACTACGTACTGAGTGGTGGCGAATTAGCTGCTGCAGTGATTGTTGATGCCGTAGGTAGACTAATTCCTGGTGTATTAAATGATGAAACCTCTGCGCTTACCGATTCTTTTCAGGATAATTTATTAGCCCCACCGGTATTTTCTAGGCCTGCAGATTTTCGTGGACTAACTGTCCCAGAAATATTATTACAAGGTGACCCAAAAAAGGTGGATCAATGGAGATCAGAGCAAGCCTTGATTAGAACTAAACAAAGACGACCCGATATATTAGATAAAGAATAATGATGAAACGAACTGTACACTTTTACAATATCCTGTTTTTTTTGCTACTTGTTCATTCTGCAATTGGGCAAAATTCCGCACCAAATCAGAAAGATTTTAAATTGACGATTCAGCCTGCGAAAATGCCTATCAAGTTAGATGGCGTTATGGAAGAAGCAGCTTGGAATACCGTAACTGCTGTAAGTAATTTTAAAAAGAAATTTCCAAATGATATAGGTGCTCCTAAAAAACAAACAGAAGTCAAGGTTTTATACGATGATAAAAATATCTACTTCGGATTTAAAGTATACGATAGTGGGACCGCAATCACTAAGAGTTTAAAAAGAGATATAGGGCATGACGGTATGGATGGTGTAGGAATTATTTTGGACCCAACCAATCAACAAACCAATGGTTTTTATTTTGTTCTAAGTACATTGAATGTTCAGTCAGAGGATCAACTATCTGGCTCAAGTAGTGACGGTATTAATTATAGCTGGGATAGCAAATGGTTTTCAATGACCAAGGATTATGGAAATTATTGGATTGCAGAAATTGCGATTCCGCTAAAGACTATTCGTTATGATGCCGAAAATAAAAATTGGGGCGTCAACTTTGTACGCATTGATGCGAAAAATTTTGAGTATAGCACTTGGACAAAAGTGGCTACGAATTTTAAATCTTACGATTTAGGATTAACAGGATTGATGCAATGGGAAGAGCAACCTCCTGTGAGTTCAAATAATGTCATCTTACTACCCTATCTAACTGGTGGGGCTTCTGATGACAAACAATTAGCACAAACAAACACCTCTGGCAATGCAGGATTTGATGCAAAAATTGCTTTGAATTCTGCATTGAACCTAGATTTAACAGTGAATCCTGACTTCTCACAAGTAGAAGTAGATAACCAAGTAACGAACTTAACAAGGTTTAGTATTTTCTTGCCTGAAAGAAGGGCTTTCTTTTTAGAAAATTCAGATTTATTTGCAGGATTTGGTGTACCAGGAGTTCGACCGTTCTATTCAAGAACTATTGGCTTAGATAAAAATGGAAATAAAATACCGATCCTATTTGGTGCTAGACTTTCTGGCAATTTATCACCAGATGTAAGAATTGGTGCCATGAATATGCAAACAGGGAGACAAGGAGATTATGCACCCGAAAATTTTTCGGCTTTTACATTGCAAAAAAGAGTGCTCAAGAGGTCTATTGTCAAAGGTTATTTTTTAAACCGTGAAAATTTTATTTCTGTAGAAGAAGAAAAGAAGCATCCGCTTGACAAATATGGAAGGAATGCGGGTGTTAGCTTCAACTATTCTAATGCTACGGGTACAATCGGATATTGGGCTAATTACAATATGTCCATGAAACCAACCATCAAAGAGCTTAATAATTATTATGAATTAGGTTTCAATTATGATACTCGAAAATTTGGATTTGTAATTGACTTAGCAAACGTAGGCAAGAATTATTATACGGATATGGGATTTGTTCAAAGAATAGAAAACTATGATGCCATCCGCGATACCATAATTAGGGTTGGATATAAACATATTTATTCAGAAATTTCTTATAATATTTTACCCTCAAAGGGAAAGATTGGTAGGATAGAATCCTCAATGAACAATTATGTTGTATTCAATCCAGACAATAGTTTTAATGAATGGGAAAGCACCCTTCTAATCAAAACAGATTTTAAAAACGCTTCTAATTTAAAAATAACTTTAAGTAATAATATTACCAACCTACTTTTTGCAACTAGTTTTACAAATGGTGAACCGCTTCCTGCAAAACAATATCAATACGCAAAATTTAGTATTGGATACAGTTCTGATGCAAGGAAATTATTTGGATGGATGTCCGAAATCGCATCTGGACAATTTTACAATGGAACAGTTCAAAGCCTCGGAGCAGGCATCAACTGGAGAAGTCAACCCCATCTTAATTTACGCTTAAATGCACAGTTCAATCATATTCAATTGCCTGGGCTTTATGGTAGCAAGAAATTGTTTTTAGTGGCTCCAAGAATTGAATATAATTTTAATACCAAACTGTTCTGGACCACATTTATTCAGTATAATACACAGAGTAATAATTTCAATATCAATAGTAGGTTGCAATACCGCTATAAACCAATGAGTGATTTCTTTTTAGTCTACACGGATAACTATTTTACCGATCCTTTATTTAAAAATAAGAATAGAGCGCTTATCTTTAAGTTGAGTTATTGGTTTTAATTTACCGATCCAAATAACACAATGCAAACAACCACTATTCATGGTCAATACGTTGATGTCCTAAACAAACGTATTTATCCAGCATCCTTATTGATTCAAGAAGGCATGATTGTGTCCATCACCGAATGTGATGCAGCTCCAAATCATTTTATTTTACCAGGTTTTATAGACAGTCATGTACACATTGAAAGTAGTATGCTTGTGCCTAGCTCTTTTGCTAGACTCGCGGTAGTACATGGCACCATTGGTACCATCAGTGATCCGCATGAGATTGCAAATGTTTGTGGATTAGAAGGCGTGCAATACATGATTGATAACGGGAAAAAAGTACCTTTTCATTTTTTCTTTGGTGCACCAAGCTGCGTACCTGCAACACAATTTGAAACTGCTGGAGCAGTGATTGATAGTGTCGCCACAGCAACACTTTTAGCTTCTTCAGACATTTATTATTTAAGCGAAATGATGAACTTTCCTGGTGTTTTGCATCAGGATGCAGAAGTCATGCAAAAAATAAAAGCGGCACACGCAATTGGAAAGCCCGTTGACGGACATGCACCTGGACTAATGGGCGAACAAGCAAAACAATATATAGAGGCAGGTATTAGTACCGACCACGAATGTTTCACCATCGAGGAAGCGGTGGACAAATTAAGTTTTGGAATGCATATTTTAATTCGTGAAGGAAGTGCAGCCAAAAATTTTGAAGCATTGTATGAATTGATCGATGACCATCCTAAAAAAATTATGTTGTGTAGCGATGACAAACATCCAGATAGTTTATTGGAAGGTCATATCAACCAATTATGTGCTAGAGCAGTCACCAATGGAATCAATGTCTTTAATGTGTTGAGGGCAGCATGTATCAATCCAGTCATACATTACCAATTGCCAACCGGATTTGCAAGGGTCAATGATCCCGCAAACTTGATATTGGTAGAAGATCTTAGTCATTTTAAAGTCCTTGAAACCTATATTGATGGGCAATTGGTCGCAAAAGATGGTCATTCATTGATCAAACCAGTTCAAGCTGCCACCATCAATCAATTCGATGCGCTTCCGTTAACGCTATCTGATCTTAAATTACCTTTTGAAGCCTATCCATCTAATAATGGCATGGTTCCAGTCATACATGCAATAGATGGACAATTGATCACAAATTTGGTTTGGCAATCGCCTACAATCAAAGACAATGAAATCATTTCAGATATAGAAAAAGATGTCTTAAAAGTAGTGGTATACAATCGTTATCATGCAGCTAAACCAAAAATTGGACTCATTCAGTCTTTTGGTTTTAAGACAGGTGCCATTGCTTCTACTGTGGCACATGATAGTCACAATATTATTGCTGTTGGAGTAGACGATAAAAGTATTTTAAAGGCTATCAATTTAGTAGTGCAAGAAAAAGGTGGAATTAGCTGTGTACATGGCGAATCTTCTAAAGTCATTGGTTTACCAGTTGCTGGTTTAATGAGCACAGCAGATCCTTATCAGGTTGCGCGAGATTATACCGAAATAGATACAATGGCGAAATCATTAGGTACGCAACTTGGATCGCCATTCATGACCCTTAGTTTTATGGCTTTATTGGTCATCCCACACCTCAAAATGAGCGATCTTGGGCTTTTTGATGGAGACCAGTTTAAATTATATTAATTTTATTGTATTGGCATTATTGCATTACACCATTAAATAAAGTATATGGTCATTGACTTAAGCAAACATAATAGTTTATTAAACCATTGGGTCGCAGAACTAAGAGATGTGGCGTTGCAAAATGATAGAATGCGTTTTAGAAGAAATATAGAACGTATTGGAGAAGTGGCTGCCTATGAATTAAGCAAGACTTTGCATTTTAAGCAGGTCGATATCACTACCCCATTGGGTATCGCCTCAACTTCGTTGCTAGAAGAACAGCCTGTCTTAGCGACTATCCTAAGAGCTGGACTACCATTACACCAAGGCATGTTGAATTATTTTGATAAAGCAGACAATGCATTTATCTCTGCCTACAGAAAACATCATTCAGATGGCAGTTTTGAAATCAGTCTTGAATACTTTAGTTGCCCTGACTTAAACAATAGAACTTTAATTTTATGTGATCCAATGTTGGCTACAGGCGCTTCCCTAGTAGAGACGATTCAAGCGATACAAAAATCCTATACCCCTGCACAAATTCATATAGTGGTTACGATTGCCAGTGAAAAAGGCATTGCGCATGTCGAAAAAGAGTTAGGTGCTACTATTCCAATTTGGTGTGCTGCAATTGATCCTATTTTAAATGACAAAAGTTATATTGTACCTGGTTTAGGCGATGCTGGAGATCTTGCCTTTGGCACTAAAATGCAATCATAGATCCCGGTAGCTTCGTATCTTTATCCAAAATCCGAAGCATTGCTAAAAGAACTTATTTTATCTATACGCGCTTACTTTTTAGCCCACCAATTTATTTTAACAAATAAATTATGGAAATGGATGATTTTGCCTGGGATCATCTACACCAGTTTGTTGCTTATTGGGATGAACTATTTTGGACAAACCTCAAGTATTTTTATTGAATCTATCATTTTAAAAACTGGCCTAAAGTCATTTATAGATAGTTTGAATAGCAATTGGCTTGGTTTTTTTATAACGATGGGGAGTTTCTGGCTTTGGTTCACTTTACTTCTTTTTTACTTTGCTCTATTCAAGTATCTTTTTTTAATTTTCTTTTCGCCTCTTTTTGCCTACTTGCATTTGCGTATTGTTGCGATTCAGCAAGCAATACCTTTTGTATGGAATAAAGAGGATTACTTCAAATTAGTGTTACGATCTGTTGTAGTCAATTTGAATAATATGCTTTGGCAGACTGTTTATCTCATTCCCATAGTGTTGGTATGTACATTGCCAGTAGTAGGTTGGTTTACACCATTGTTTACCATTTTAATGGAAAGCTATTATCTAGGATTTGCCATGATGGATTTTGGATTGGCAACAGAAAAGCATAACAGAAATTTTGCATCTGCTTATGTGAATCGCCACAAAGGACTTCCAGTAGGAAATGGTATTGTATTTTATCTTTTACATTTACTTCCAATCATTGGATGGGTCACTGCACCATTTTATGCTTTGGTTGCTGCACATTTAAATACTCAAGAAATAAAAGACACCGAATAATGAAGGAAGTATTGGGAAAAGTTTTGTTGTTGCCAATGTTATTGCATGAAGAAGGCTGGGAAGCAATTCCAAAAGATGTGGCGCTTTGGATTCAATCATGTGATGCATTTTTTGTTGAAAATGAAAAAACGACTAGAAGGTATTTTAAAAAAATATGGAAAGAAATGGTGATTGACAACTATCAGTGGTTTACCATTCACCAAGTGGAAGCTGCACAAATCAACGCTTTTTTACAACTTTTAAAATCCGGTAAAACAATTGGTATTGTTTCAGAGGCAGGCTGCGCGGGGATTGCAGATCCAGGACAAATATTAGTTAGTGCTGCGCAGCAATTAGGTGCGATCGTGAAGCCCTACATGGGACCTTCCTCCATCCTATTATCTTTAATGGGCAGCGGTTTTAATGGACAAGGATTTACATTCAATGGGTACCTCCCAATTGATACGGCCGAAAGAAAAAAGAAAATTCAACAACTTGAACAAATCGTCCAAAGCAATGGTATTGCACAATTATTTATTGAAACCCCATACAGAAATAATCAATTATTAGAAGCAATCCTTCAAACATGTCATCCTAACACACAACTCTGTATTGGTGTTGATATCACTGGCCCAACTGAATCAATCAAAACTGCCACTATGCAGTATTGGAAAAATAATAAGCCCGAATTACATAAGCGACTTGCCATTTTTATCTTAGGAAAATAAGTATTTACCGAAATCATTCAATTACATTTTTGCACTATGATTGTAGATGCAAAACAAATTGATATTATGGAGGGCGTCTAATCCTATTTTTTTAATTTGTTGTTACTTTTTAATTGGCTTTATAGCCTATACCTCTACCAAACAATATTGGCCAATACTCCCACAATCTACATTACAGGTACTAGTTGGTATTTCATGTATTTTTTTATACTTCAGTGCTGCCTTTCAACATAGAATAAAAATACTGAGCCTATTGCCAACAATTATCTTGCTATTTTGGGGGGTCTTAGTTGCTCAGTATCATGCTAGCAGTTCCTTTTTAAGTGATATAATTTCAGCTCAATGGGTGGTCGAAATAAGGAAATATTTTTTATCAAAAATAGACCAAGCCTTTCAGGACCCTGAATCCAATGCATTTACCAAAAGCTTATTATTTGGAACCAAATCAGATATGTCCCCAACACTTAAAACAGCCTACCAACAACTTGGTATTTTACATATCATCGCCATCAGCGGTATGCACTTGGATATATTGTTTAAATTACTTGAAAAATGTACGCTTTGGTTACCCAATAAAAATTGGGCAAGATGGTCAAAGCTAATCATCCTGCTTTTAATTGCCTGGTCTTACACGCTTATTGCACATGCAGGACCATCTGTAGTTAGAGCGAGTTTATTTTTTAGCACCCTATTGATTGGCCGATTTTTTTATCTGAATACTTTTTCACTCAATACAATTAGTATTGGCATACTGTTGGTATTACTTTACAATAGTCAAATCATTACAGGTATTGGCCTGCAGCTTTCATATGCCGCGGTGGTGGGTATCCATTTTTTTTATAAGCCCTTATTCGCATTGGTGCCTTTAGACAACCGATTACTGCAAATTGCATGGAGCAATCTGGCCATTTCCATTGCTGCACAGTTAACCACATTGCCCATTATATTGTATTATTTTCATACAAGCTCAAGTTTGTCTATCATTGGCAATTTCCTATTTGTACCTATAAGCAGTGTCTTATTATATGCTTTATTGGCTTTAATGGTTTTACCAAATATTGAATTCATACATGGTATGATAGCAAGATTGATTGGCTGGTATATCCAAACAATGAATGGAAGCATTCGCCTACTTTTTCAATATTTACAAACGGAACAGCGTCATTACGTTTTAGGTATAGCTGGACTGATTTATTATTATTTTTGTCTCTTTGTGGGCTTCTATTGGCTTTACAATAAGTCCCCAAAAAGCATATTGCTGCTGCTATTGGGAACTTGTCTATATAGTTGCATAAAGTTATTCAGTCTTTAACCCATTTTGTGGAAAATCCAAGCAGTACAAAAATCCAGAAGCTCGTACCTTTACATATGGAAAAGAAAATACAATCAGCATTAATCTCTGTTTTTTACAAAGATGGTTTAGAGCCATTGGCTAGAACACTTCACCAACATAATATCACCATCTACTCCACAGGAGGCACCCAAAAATTTTTAGAAGATTTAGGTATCCCTTGTGTCGCTGTAGAGTCTGTGACTGGATATCCTTCCATTTTAGGTGGACGTGTAAAAACCCTACACCCTTCTATTTTTGGGGGTATTTTAGGAAGAAGGTACGAGGAGCAAGATTTAAAAGAAATGGAGGAATTTAAAATACCAGCCATTGATCTTGTTATTGTTGATTTGTACCCATTTGAAGAAACATTAAGGACCACGACCGAAGAAAAAGCAATCATCGAGAAAATTGATATTGGAGGTCCTTCTATGATTAGAGCTGCCGCTAAAAACTTCAGCGATTTAACTGTACTTGCTGCTAAAGAGGATTACGAAGTACTGAATAATATATTGATTGCCCAAGCAGGAAGCACGAGCTTAGATCAAAGAAAAGCTTTTGCTGCAAAGGCTTTTGAAGTGGTGATGCATTATGATATTGCAATTAGCAATTATTTTAATCCTGTAACTGGTAAGACATTGAGATACGGAGAGAATCCGCATCAGGTAGCCACTTTCTATGGTGATTTAGATGCTTGGTTTACGCAATTAAATGGAAAAGAATTATCCTATAATAATTTAGTAGATGTAGATGCAGCAATTGCACTCATACAAGATTTACCGACTACGAGTTTTGCTATCATTAAGCATACCAATGTATGTGGTGTAGCGCAAAGGGATACGGTATTTGCAAGCTGGGAAGATGCATTGGCCGGAGACCCAGAGAGTGCATTTGGAGGGGTGCTGGTCACCAATGGTACCATCGATAAAGCCACAGCAGAAGCCATTCAAGAAATATTTTTTGAGGTATTGATTGCACCTGCCTACGAAGCCGAAGCTTTGACAATTTTAACTGCAAAGAAAAATAGAATCTTACTTGAAACAAAGCCAGGTATTCATTTTCATCCAGCACAAAAAAAATCAATCCTTAACGGAAGTCTTGAACAAGGCTTAGATACTGGCAATTATACCAATTGGGAGGAGGTAGGCGCAAGACCATGTACCGAAAATGAAAAAGCAGATTTAGTATTTGGAAATATCATTTGCAAACATTTAAAGAGCAACGCCATTGCCTTAATTAAAAATAAGCAACTAGTTGGGAAAGGCTGTGGGCAAACGTCTAGGATTGATGCGTTGAGACAAGCCATTGAAAAAGCGAAACAATTTAATTTCGATCTTAAGGGGGCAAGCCTTGCTTCTGATGCTTTTTTCCCTTTTGATGATTGTGTCAAAATTGCACAAGAGGCAGGCATCGAAGCCTTTATTCAGCCAGGAGGTTCTGTAAGAGACAAAGATAGTGTGGCGTATTGCCAAGCAGGTGGATTAGCCATGGTAATGACTGGGCTTAGACATTTCAAACACTAAGCATTAAAAATGGCCAATCAAAATAAAGCCTACCTAGCTTTAACGGTTACCAGTATTGTTTGGGGCACCACTTGGGTCGCAAGCAAGATGGGTGTGATGCACATGCCCGCATTTGAAATGGCAAGTATTCGACAATTTTTAGGAGGTTCTTTGTACGTTAGTTTCTTTTTAATCAAAGGAGAAAAACTTCCTAACGCGCAACAATTCCTTTGGTTATTAGGTATGTCCTTATTGATGTTTGTCTCTTCCAATGGGATTGCCACTTATGGTTTAAAATTTATCACAAGTGGACTCGCTGCGTTAATTGCAGCCTTATATCCTTTATCAGTTGTGTTGATTGAAAGATATTATTTTAAAGCAATCAAAATAACACCCAAAACCTTGATTGGTTTAAGTCTTGGGCTATTAGGCATTGGCTTTATTTTTTACAAAGACAGTTTAACAATGCATGGAAGTCATTATATATTAGGGGTTGTCCTATCCTTCTTAGCTATGATTACTTGGAGTATTGGTTCTATTATTATTTCCAGGACTACAATCAAGATTAATCCATACAATTCAATTGGATGGCAGATGCTAATTAGCGCATTCATTATGGGTACCATCACCTTCATTAGTGGTGACTATATCCCTTTAAATCAAATACCTAAAATATCTTGGGGTGTCATAGTATACATGGTAATAGGAGGATCTGTATTTGCATTTATGTCCTTCATTTATAGTATGAAGCATTTAAAATCATCTATTGCATCCTTATATGCTTATATCAATCCAATTGTAGCAATATGGGTAGGTTCACTATTATTAAATGAGCATATGACATGGAATAATATAGTAGGATCTGTGATTACCTTGGTTGGTGTTTACTTAGTCAACAATAGCTTAAAGGATCAAAAGGATCCAGTTCATGCAATTTCAGATGCGGATGGCATGTAAGTAAAATGTAGCTTAGTCGTTGTAGGAGTTTTATTTTTTATTTTTTTCTTTCCAAAGTTGATTGAATGTCTTAGAAGGAAATTGCAATGGGGCTCTTTGCTTGGCCCAACCTTTAAATATTTTATTGATCACCCAGTTTTTAATGGTGGCATTGCCTTGGTTCATTAACAATCGATTCATAGAAGCTTGTTTCCAAATCTTCCAGGCAAATTCTTCAGAAAAATTACTTTCGCCAGCCACAACAGACTCCCTTCTGTTTTCTAGTAAAAGTTCATGTAAATTAATTTTAACCGGGCATACTGCAGTACAGTTACCACATAAACTCGATGCAAAACTCAAATGCTTATAATCGTGCATGCCTCTTAAATGAGGTGTAATCACACTTCCAATTGGTCCACTATAAGTTGTGTCGTAAGCGTGTCCTCCTATATTTTTATAAATAGGACAGGCATTTAAACAAGCACCGCAACGAATACAATAAAGCGCTTCCCTGCTTTTTGCATTGGCTAGTAAATTGGTCCTTCCGTTGTCTAATAAAATCACATACATCTCCTCAGGACCATCTGCTTCATCTGCTTGTTTTGGTCCACTAATAATGCTATTGTACACGGTAACTTGTTGACCGGTGCCATAAGTAGATAACAAAGGCCATAGCAATCCTAAATCAGTCACAGAAGGAATTACTTTTTCAATGCCTACAATTACAATATGTGTTTTAGGAAATGAAGCAGACAGTCTTGCATTCCCTTCGTTTTCAGTCAATGCAATACCACCAATGTCTGGTAAAATGAAGTTGGCACCTGTGACCCCAATTTCTGCTTGTACGTATTTTTCTCTCAAATTTTTTCTTGCTACCAAGGTCATTTCTTCTGGTGTCATATTGATATCCGTACCCAGTTTTTCTGCAAATAATTTAGCGACATCCTCCTTGCTTTTATGCATGGCAGGTGTCACAATATGATAAGGCGCTTCCCCGTCCAGTTGCTGAATGTATTCCCCTAAATCTGTTTCTACCGATTCAACACCAATGGATTCTAAGTAAGCATTCAAGTGGATTTCCTCTGTCACCATGCTCTTACTTTTCACCAAAGTCTTACATTCTTTTTTCTTACAAATAGACCCAATAAAATCAAGTGCTTGCTCGCTATCTTCTGCCCAAAAAACTTTTGCACCTCGCTTGGTAATCTGTTCCTCGAATTGGGTTAAATATAAATCCAAGTGTTCAATAGCCTCCCATTTAATATTTTTTGCTTGAGATCTTACTTTTTCCAAATCTACAAATTGCATCTTGCCCTTAGGTACCACAGCATTGTACTTACCAATATTGAAATTAATTTTTTTTCTATGCTCCAGATCGAGGGCCTTCTCGCTACTTATTTGATCAAATGAGTCTGAGTAAATACTTTCCATACAGTCTTATTTTTGCGCTAAATGTTTTGCAGAAGCTTCTAATGCTTCATAGAATTCATCGCCGTACTTTCTAATGATGGACTCTTTTAAAAACACATAAGCAGGTACTTTCAATTTAACACCAAGATTACAAGCCGCTTTGCACAAGTCCTCTCTAGGTTCATAGTTCATGTATTCAACAGATGGGTCAGACTTGCTTTGTTGAATTTTAATTGGAAATAAATGACAGCTTATTGGTTTTTTCCATGAAATTTTACCATCATTATAGGCTTGTTCAAAAGCACATTTAATAATATTTTTTTCATCCTTATAACCATAGGCACAAATACCACCATTAATGGTAGGCGTCACCCATCCAAACTCTCTGTCATATAAATATGGACCCACCGTTTCAACTTCTTTGATTCCCTGCTTGGTCATATAAGGTTTAACAGTTTCATAGAACTGCTTGACATATTCTTTTTCTTGATTGTCTAGGGGTGCACCTGCGTCACCATCCTCGCAACAGCCTCCTTTGCACTTTGTTAAATCACAAACAAATTGCTCCTCTATCACTTGGTCACTTACTAAAACCTGGTCTATTATAATCATACTAAAAGGGTTAAAACAAAGGTATTACTAAATGATTAAGATTTCCAATATAAGGTCTGCACAAGCTGTTTTAAATCTTGGTTTAAAAAATCAATGACAGGAGCAAGTGAGTCCGCATTGGGCGTGGTATCAAAATAAAGTGCAGCCCTTAAAAAATGATGGCTAGAGTCTGTAATGAAGAATTGATAGGGGCTTGCAACATCTCCACCCAGGTGAAAAAATACCCCTTTAAGCCCTATTGGATTTTCAAAAGTGGAGTCTTCAATGAAACTAGCCTTATTGGAATGGTTATTGGCAAAATTATAAGCATCCCGAACCAAAACGTTCAACTTATCTTTTTGAATGGTATTATAGCTTATGTATAAAGTTGCATTCAGGGTTGGAAATTGAAGGTTCATCCAACCTATATTTTGATGACCCACACCCATAGGTGAAACATTTTTATCGACTACTGCATAAGAAGGTATATCAAAAGCATAAGGCATTCCATGGATGGCACCAGTAATGTATGTTTTTTTTGGAAGCGCTATTGCTGGGTAACCAGTCTGTTTAGGTGTAAATTTTGAATTACAAGCAGTAAAGCCAATGGTCAAGGATACCCCTAGAATGAAAAAGAATTTAAACATTTTCCTGGCTAATAGTAGTGATAGGTGTAATGATGGATTGTACTTTATAAATTCGATTTTTCTGTATATCTAAAGCTGTAAAGCTAAATTGCTTGTATTTAACTACTTGTTGTATAGTTGGAAATTCACCCGCAAGTTCTAATATCAATCCAGCAACAGTATCGCTTTCTCCTTTCACGGCATCAAAGAAATTAGTTGGGATATCAATAAAATTACAAAAATCTATAATGGCTGTCTTGCCTTCTATGATATAATGAAAATCATCTATTTTTTTGATCATCGATTCTTCTTCATCAAACTCATCTTTAATATCGCCAACAATTTCTTCTAAAATATCTTCCAAAGTAATGATCCCACTTGTTCCTCCAAATTCATCTACCACAATTGCAAAGTGAATGCGTTTAGATTGAAATTCTTTCAATAAATCTTCAATCATTTTTTGTTCATGTACAAACAACGCGGGACGAATAAGCTTTTGCCATTGATAGCTCGCTTCTTCTTGTAAATGTGGTATTAAATCCTTCGTATGTATGATACCAGCAATTGTATCTAGGTCTTCTGTATAGACAGGGAATCGGCTATAATTATGCTCTTTAACACTTTCCAATAATTCGTTGTAGGTAATCGTGTCTTCCACACCATATACATCCAGCCTGGTTTTCATAATTTGACGAACAGTGATATTGCCGAATTTTACAATTCCTTTTAAAATTTTCTTTTCGCTGTCCAACTGATTTGGAGAAGTTGTGAGTTCAATTGCTTGGTCAAGTTCCTCCATACTATAGGTATTACCAGTATCTTTCTGCGCTAACTTTTTCTCAATTACATTGGTGTATTTCACCATCAATCCACTCATTCTAGAAAAAATAAAATACACCACTTGAATGATGCCCCCAAAGTCATTTGCAAATCGAATATTATTTTGAGTTGCCATCACTTTTGGCATGATTTCGCCAAAAAATAAAAGCAATAAAGTAACCGCTACCACTTTAATCATAAACTCGATTCCAGGAACAGGAATTTGATCAAATAAAAACAGATCGTCAATGAGAATATTAGAAACTAGGATGATGCAAATATTAATAGCGCTATTTGCAATTAACATCGAAGTCAAAAGTTGTTTTGGGTTTTCTAATAAGTCTACAATTCTTTTAAGTGGCTTTTGATTTTTTGTTTTTAAAACTTGAATGTCCTTATAAGACAGAGAGAAAAATGCCACTTCTGAACCTGCAATAGCAAAAGATAAAAAAAGTAAGACAAAAAGAAGTAATAGCAACAATGCATCCTGTTGCATTTTTGAGACATCAAAATAAGTGGCTGCAAAAAATATAAACTTACTCGAGTGCGCTTCCATTATGGAAAGTTACTAAAAAATCATTAATGATTTTTGGAAATGCATATTTTGACAATTGCTTAGGCTTAACCCACAAAGCATTTTGAAGCATTTTAGGCATTTTTGTTAACTGTATACAAATAAAACGTGCTTGGATGGTTTGATGGGTTAAAATTTGCTTGAACAATTTGGGTTGTTTATCGGCACCAATAAACTTCCATTGTTTTTTAGGCACCCCAAACTGATGCAATAAAATGGTTTCTAAATAACTATCCGAAAACGACGGGATTCGGTCCTGTTCCAAAATATAAAATTGAAACAACCCATTCCACACATCCCCTTCCCCTCTTTGTTGCAACATCCAAGTACCATTATAATTGAAACAGAAAAAATCGAAATGTCTTTTCTTTTTAGTGATGCGCTTTAACTTAACAGGTAATTGATTGACTTGATTGAGGTTAAACGCTACACATTTAGATGACAAGTTACAAGATATACAGTCAGGATTACTTGGTGTGCAAACTGTTGCTCCAAAATCCATGATTGCTTGATTGTATAAGCCGGGTTGGTCTTTCGCTAAGTGTTGATTTGCTAGTGAATTAAATATTGCAATGCCCTCATTCGTATCTGTAGGTGTTGAAATGCCATGAAATCTTGCAAGCACTCTAAATACATTTCCATCCACTACAGCAAAAGGCAAATTGAATGCAAAAGATGCAATGGCAGAAGCAGTATAAGGTCCAATTCCTTTTAATGCAAGCAGGCCCTCATAGGTATTTGGAAAAATACCTTTTAAATGATGGGTGATATGTCTAGCTGTATGTAACAAATTTCTGCACCGGTTATAATACCCCAAACCTTCCCATAATTTAAATACTTTTTCGTCCTTTGCTTTTGCTAGATCTTGTATCGTTGGATAGGCTTGAATGAACTTTTCGTAGTAGGCCCTGCCTTGGTCTACCCTTGTTTGTTGCAATATGACCTCGCTCAACCAAATTTTATAGGGGTCGGATTCCCCTTTCCAAGGCATAATTCTATGATTGGCGGTTTGATTCCAGATAAGCAGTTGTTGGGTGAAATAGATAGACATTCAACGCAAAATTGCCTAAAAATAGGGAGATCTCCCATTGTTTATGCAGAAAATAAGCATAGATCTAAGGCATCATTCTTTATATTTATTTTATTTTAATATATATGAGCTTAAAAATATGTCTGTAAATGCGTAAAAAAAATGGACATATCATTGTTAAAAGTTAAAATTTCATATATTTAGTGTACAAAAACCCCAAAACCAAACTCCATGAGAAAATCTGATCTCATCAATCAAATCTCTGAGAAAACGGGAATTCCTAAAGTTGATGTTTTAGTCACTTTAGAAACCATGTTCAAAGAAGTAAAAGAAAGTTTAGCAAACGGCCAGAATATCTACATTCGTGGCTTTGGTAGCTTTATTACTAAGAAGAGAGCCGCAAAAATTGGTAGAAATATCAAAAAGAATATTGCGGTAGAAATTCCTGAACATTTTATTCCAGCTTTTAAACCAGCAAAAGAATTTGTAAACGAGGTGAAAAGCAAACGTAAGTAGTTAACTTTGCAAAAATCTTTTTGCATTGAGAAAACAACAACTTATACTCCTCTTGTCTGGGCTACTACTATTTAGTTTGCTCTACTTTTTTACCCCTAGATTTACTGCTAAAGAAGCGACTCCTTCCAATCAAACAACTGAAAATCAAGTTGTTACAACCGAATCGATTTTAAATACGGCCAAGTTAGCCCTTTCAGAAAACCAGAAGATCTACTTATTATCCATAGAAAATCAACTGACAAAGGCACCCAATGCCAAAGATAGTTTGAAGTCATTTAAGGCATTATCCAAGTTCTGGGCAGATTCAGCCCAAAAACTAGCGCCATATTTATATTTCACTTACAGTGCTGCTTTGTTGGAAAATTCTGAAAAAAGCCTCACTTTTGCAGCCCAGCTGTTGGTAGATAATCTACTTACGCCGGATGCGCCACCAGCACTCCAACCTTGGATAGCCGGAAAAGCAAAAGTTCTTTTAGAGAAAGCATTGGTAATCAATCCAAAAAATGACTCAGCAAAAATTAATTTAGGTGCTTGTTATTTATTTGGCAACCTATCTGACAATCCTATGCAAGGGATTACAAAGATCAAAGAAGTGGTAGATAAAGATTCAACCAATGCTTATGGTCAATTGATCCTGGCATTAGGTGGTAAAAAATCAGGACAATATGATAAGGCAATTGAGCGCTTTTTAACAGTGATCAAAATCCAGCCTAATCATATCGAAGCGATGATTCATTTAGCAGAGTGTTACGAGTTGACCAACCAAAAAGCTTTAGCCATTGAATGGTATACAAAAGTTAGCAATAGCGTGAATATCCCAGAAGCCAAAGCAGCCATCTCCAAAAGAATAAAAGAATTAAAGAAATAATATTTTATAACAGAAAAAGAATCGAACATGCCTTGTGGTAAAAAAAGAAAGCGTCATAAAATTGCGACGCACAA
Source organism: Chitinophagia bacterium (assembly GCA_037143275.1). Lineage (GTDB taxonomy): Bacteria > Bacteroidota > Bacteroidia > Chitinophagales > Chitinophagaceae > Sediminibacterium. The sequence goes on along the minus strand of JBAWZB010000001.1, from coordinate 618,903 downwards.
AAGAAAAAAACGTTTAAGAAAAAATCGTCATAAGAAGAAGAATAAATAAAGCTCCTTCAATACAAGCATTTTTCATCTGAAAAATGCTTGTATTCTTTTCCATTGCACGCCACTTCTCTACCTAGCAACTTTACTTTACCTTTTACCTTCCTTTGTAAAGTGGCCGTGTTTTCAAAAACATAAAGCATTCTATCGCTATTAGGCGAGTTGTATGTTTTATTAAAAGTTGCTATTCGTGAATAAAGATTTAATTATTAATAGTTCTGCTGATGGGGTTGAAATTGCCCTTTTAGAAGAAAAGAAATTGGTAGAAATTCATAACGAAAAGATTGATGCCCGCTTTGCAGTAGGTGATTTATATCTTGGAAAAGTGAAAAAAATCATACCTGGATTGAATGCCGCATTTGTTGATGTGGGATTTGAGAAAGATGCATTCCTGCATTACACAGACCTTTCCCCTTATATCAAATCTGTTATCAAGTTCACGCATGATGCGATGAACGACCAACATCATCAATTTGATTTTGCTAAGTTTGAGTCGGCACCTGAGATTGTAAAAACAGGAAAAATCAGCGAGGTCTTAAATGGTAAGCCCAATATTTTGGTGCAAATTTTAAAAGAGCCAATTGCAGCAAAAGGACCAAGATTGACTTGTGAAATTTCACTAGCCGGTCGTTTTGTGGTCCTAACTCCATTTAATGAAATCGTTGCTGTATCTAAGAAAATTCATTCTTCCGATGAACGTAAGCGTCTTCAGAAAATGATGGAGTCTATCCGTCCAAAAAACTTTGGCGTGATTGTAAGGACAGCCGCCGAAGGCAAAACAACTGCCGAACTGCATGAGGACTTACTGACTTTAGAAGCCAACTGGAAAAACATCCAGTCCAACTTAAAGGGTGCAGTACCACCTACAAGAATCATGAATGAAGAAAGTAAAACGACCAGTATCTTAAGAGACCTTCTAAATGAAGATTTTAATAAGATTGTGGTGAATGACAAGAAGATTTATGATATCACATTAAGCTACTTGCAAAGAATTGCTCCTCATAAATCAAATATCATCAGTTTACATAGTGGAGATATTGGCATTTTTGATCAATATGGTATCACCAAGCAAGTGAAGTCTTCTTTTGGGAAGACCATTAATTTAAATAGTGGGGCTTATTTGATCATAGAACATACCGAAGCCCTTCACGTAGTGGACGTTAATAGCGGTTTTAAGAGCGTTAGTAATAACCAAGAGGAAAATGCTTTACAAACAAATTTAGAGGCCGCAGAAGAGATCGCAAGGCAATTAAGGTTAAGAGATATTGGTGGGATTATTGTCATTGATTTTATTGACATGAAATTGCCAGAAAATAGAAAGAAAGTGCAAGAAGCCTTAGAAGGTTTCATGAAAACTGATAGGGCTAGGCATTCCATACTTCCAATATCTAAGTTTGGCTTATTGCAAGCTACTAGACAAAGAATCAGACCAGAAGTCAATATCAATACTTCTGAAGACTGTCCAGCTTGTTCAGGTACAGGAACTATTACAGCTTCTTTATTGTTGGAAGACGAGATGGAAAAGAAACTAGCTTATTTAGCCACACATGGTCACCATAAGCTGACGATATTAGTACATCCTATCATTCATTCACACTTGACAAAAGGCATCTTTAATAGCATTATAAAGCGCTGGAAAAAGAAGTACAAATTAAAATTACAATCTCAGGCTTCTAATACCAGTCATTTGGTGGAATACAAATTCCTAGATGATCAAATGGAAGAAATTAAATTATAAAAAAAAGACCCCGAAAATTCGGGGTCTTTTTTTATGTCATCCTGTTTGGATTAATAACCTTCGTTTTGAACCAATTGCTTGTTCACATCCATCTCTCTTTGAGGGATAGGTAGGATTAACTTTGGAGAATTCCAAGCCAATGTTCCTACATTAGTCTGTAATCTTTTAGCATCAGGTAAGAATTGTCCTTCAAATGCCAATTCTAACTTTCTTTCTTTCAAGATATCAGCTAATGTAACTGCAGTTAAAGCAGGTAAACCAGCTCTAGTACGAATTGCATTCACATCACTTAATGGTGTAGCACCAACCACTGTTGTGTTTCTTTGGTTTGCTTCAGCTCTTGTTAAATACATTTCAGATAAACGTACCACAGGTACATCACCAAAACGATCTAAATGCTTCAAAGTATAATAGTTACCGCCAGATAAAACGAAATAATCTTTTCTTTTATCTCCAGTCTCGTATTGTGTAAAGTGCGCTGCTTTAATTTTACAATCACTACGTCCAGCTGAACCTGGATAAGTACTAACTGTTCTACCAAAATAAGTATTCAATGAATTTGTACCATCTTGTGCAGTTACTTTCATTGAGAATAAATATTCACCAGGAGTCGTTCCACCATTGTTAATGAATGTAAACCAGTTTTTACCAATTTCAGTTGCTAAAGTTTTACCACTACCTGCAATCACACGATTTGCAGCAGCACCCGCTTCTGTATAATTCTTCAATGCTAAATGCACTCTAGACAATTGTGCAGCAGCTGACCACTTAGTGGCATAGATACCGTTAGAAGAAGGCAATAAAGATTCTGCTTTTGTTAAATCCGCAATCACTTGGTCATATACTGCTTTTACAGTTGCTCTAGCTTTATAATCTGCTTCAGTTACGTTACCAGTTGCTGTTAACACCAATGGCACACCTGGGTTGGTAGCATAATCACCATTGCCTACTGGCTTAGCGTATAATTTAACCAATTCAAAATAGATAGAACCTCTTAAAAATAAAGCCTGTCCTTCAGTTGAATTTTTCTTTGTAGTAGAAGAAGTTACTTTATCTACTGCAGACAATACATTGTTGATACGATTAATGGTGCTGTAAGCAGCAGTCCATGTACCAGCAGCATTTGAGTTATTTGCAGTCATCTGAGCTTTAAAGGCATCAGACAAACCAGCGAAAGTACCAGTAAAGTTGATATTCTCGCCATTACCAATTAACTCGTTCAATACCATGATATCACCACCGTATACAGTAGCAGCTTGCGCACCATCATAGGCACCTATTAAAGTAACGGTTACGTCACCTTCAGATAACAAGGCTTTGTTATCTGCAATACTTTGGTATGGAAAAACGTCTAGACGCTTTTCACAAGCCGTAGCAAGTACAGTTGTAAACAAAATAGCAGCTAAGTATTTGTTTATTGTTTTGTTATATATTTTCATAAAATGCTTTATTAACGAATTAGAAATTAATGTTTATACCAAACAAGAATGTTTTTGGTTGTGGCGGCGTGTAGAAGTCATTACCTTTTGCAATGTTAGAATCAAAATCATCGGCGTTAACTTCTGGATCCCAATAAGGATACTTTGTGAAGGTTAACAAGTTTTGACCTGATACATACACTCTCACTTTCTCAAGTTTAAGTTTGTTTAATTTCTTAGAATCAAAAGTGTATCCAAGTGAAGCCGTTCTTAAACGGATATAAGAACCATCTACGATATAACGGCTACTAATTTGAGCACCATTGTTATAAAACAATCTAGCTTGTGGGATATTTGTGATATCACCAGGCTTTCTCCAACGTGCCATTTGATCATAAGTTTGGTTGTCTTCGTAACGCATACTTGCAGAAGAATAACGACCCATACCATAGATATTGTTTTGATTACCTGTTACACCGTTAAAGAAGATAGTTGCATCAAAACCTTTGTAAGAGAAAGTATTGGTTAAACCTAAAATCATGTTTGGATTTGGATTACCTGTTACCACTCTTGTAGCTTGACTGAATACACTTGTTGTAGAACGATCAATTGTTCCATCTGCATTTTTTGTGTTCTTATACCATAATGCATTACCATTTGCAGGATCAACACCAGCCCACTCTGCAGTATAGAATACACCAATTGCATATCCTTCTTGTACACGGTTCATGCTACCAACACCACCTTCAATGACTTGACCTTGGATATCAGTTACTTTACCTTGATTCAATGCTACGTTAAAGTTTGTAGTCCATTTGAAAGCACCTACTAAGTTTTGAGTATTTAATACAAATTCAAAACCTTTGTTCTCTAATTTACCAACGTTTTTTACCATGCTAGAGAAACCAGTTGTTGCAGGGATATTTACGTTCAATAATAAACCAGTTGTATTTTTTACGTAGTAATCGATCTCTCCAGAAATTCTGTTATTGAATAATCCGAAATCGATACCCGCATCTAATTGTGTTGTTGTTTCCCATTTCAAATCATCGTTTCTTAATTGAGAAGGTCTTTGACCAGCAGCACCAGCATAACCAGCATCACCAGTAAATAAGCCCAATTGAGGGAAGTTTCCAATTTCAGAGTTACCTACGATACCGTAAGAAGCTCTTGTTTTTAAGAAACTAACTACTTTATTATCCATTAAGAACTTTTCATTAGACAAGATCCAACCAGCAGAAACCGCTGGGAAGAAACCTGTTCTTGAGTTTTTACCGAATCTAGAAGATGCATCGATACGACCACTTGCAGAAACGATATACTTTTCGTTGAAAGTATAATTAGATCTTAAGAAATAAGATAAGAATCTGAAATCTGTTTGAGAAGAACTACCACCAGACTTAGTTGCAGCACTCGCAATTTTTTGGTAAGAATCAGAAGGGAAACCAGTACCAGTTGTACTATTGTATTTCGCTTGAGATTGTTGGTATTGCATACCTAAAGTAGCAGCAAAATTATGCTTACCCGCTACTTTATTGTAGTTGAAATAACTATTGGTATTGTAGTTTGTTACAAAAGATCCAGTGTTGGTACCTTCACCAGTTGCTGAACTTGTGTTTCTTACCGTTTGAGTTTGGTAATAACGCTCTTCGTTTTGACTTAAGAAGTCTAAACCAAATTCAGTTTGGAAAGTTAAACCTGGTAATAATTTTACTTTGAAATAAGTGTTACCAAAAGTTCTATATACATCTTGTGTGTATTTAGCGTAGTCAATTTGGATTCTTGGGTTAAAATATAAACCAACGTTTACATCACCTGGAGGTGTACCTGCAGGTAAACCTGTATTAGGATCCAAGAATGGTGTCATTGGTAATAAAGCCGCAGATTGTAATGGGTTAGAGAACGCATTATCACCAGGTAAACGACGGTTGTAAGTTCTAGATAAACTTAAAGAAACACCTAAATCTAACCAGTTATTTGCTTGTTGGTCTACGTTCAAACGACCTGTAGTTCTGCTTAATTCGTTACCTACAATGGTACCGCCTTGCTCTAAATGTTGGAAAGAAGAAAAGAATTTAGTTTTATCATTACCACCTTTGATTTGTAAATCAGCTTGACGGTATTGACCTTTTTGGAAAGCCTGATCCTGCCAATCGTAAGACTTGCTTGGATCTTTATCCCACTGACCATAGCTATGATAGCTCATGATGTCATTTTTCATGTAGGAAGTATAACTAGATGGATCGTTGTATGGAATGCCTTCTGCATCATCAGAATATTTTGCTGCTTCCAATGCTAACTCATTGTATTCTGTAGAGTTCAACATTCTTACTCTCTTAGTTGCTTCTGATTGACCAGTTTGCAAGTTGAAAGTAATTTGAGTTCTACCAGCTTTACCTCTTTTAGTTGTAATTAAAACCACACCATTTGCAGCACGAGATCCGTAGATCGCACCTGCAGAGGCATCTTTTAATACTTCGATTGATTCAATATCATTTGGGTTGATATCTGTCAAAGGGTTCATATCACCACCATAAGTAGATTGGTCTGTAGCTGTAACTGGGATACCATCTAATACATATAAAGGTTGGCTAGATGCAGAGATAGAAGAGTTACCTCTAATTCTTACTGTAACTGCTTGACCTAATTTACCAGATTGGCTGTTTACAAATACACCCGCAGCTTTACCTTGTAAGGCAGCGTCCACACTTGGTGTTGGCATGTACTCGATATCCTTTCCTTTTACGCGAGCAATATTTCCTGTTAATTCCTTTTTAATCAATGATCCACCAAAACCAGTTACAACCACCTCAGAAAGTGATTTTACGTCCTGTTTCAGTACAATTAAAAAAGATTTCTGATTGGTAGAAACCTGACGGCTTTCGTAACCAACTGCGATAACTTCTAATACTTTGTTTGCTTGAACTGCAAGGGTGAAATTACCTTGAGCATCAGAGTTTGTTCCTGTTTTAGTTCCTTTTACAAGTACACTTGCACCTGCAATTGGGGCACCAAACTCGTCGGTAACCTTACCACTGACTGTTGTGTTTTGAGCTATTGCTACTCCAATCATCAGAAAGGAGGCAAGAAAACTCAATAGAAAAAATTTTTTCATCATAGAATTTATTTTTTTGAAAAAACCAAATTGGATTGGAGGGCAATTTAACAAAAATTTAATAGTATTAAGCAATTGTTACCTAATTTTTGAAATTTTGTATCTAGAAATTGATTTTTCGATTATATATAATTAAATTATTTAATATAAAAATGGGTTATATTTCATTTTCGGTAAATACGATGTAAGAAAATGGGATTTCAACTTATATTTACCCCATGAGTAAGTCAAAATCGGCATTTTTTTGCACCAATTGTGGCTATGAGTCCGCAAAATGGGCTGGCAAATGTCCCGCCTGTAATGAATGGAACAGTTTTACAGAAGAAGTCCTTGATAAAGGCAAGGGCAATACGGCTACTTGGGAGGATTATGCTGTGACCCAAAAAGGGACCGAGGTGATTGCCATTAATGAAGTTCAAAGTCAGTCAGAAAAAAGAATTGATAGCTCCGATTCAGAATTGAACCGAGTGTTGGGTGGGGGTATAGTGTTAGGTTCCATTGTACTTGTGGCAGGTGAACCAGGGATTGGGAAAAGTACCTTGTTTTTACAACAGGGCTTAATGATGAAGGATCAAACTGTTTTATATATTAGTGGCGAGGAAAGTATTCAGCAAATTAAAATGCGTGCCGACCGATTAAGCTTAGAGAACGACCATTTTTATTTATTGACCGAAACACATACGCAAGCAATTTTTAAAGCCATTAAAAAATTAAAACCAACAGTGGTGATTGTAGATTCAATTCAAACACTTGAATCTAATTTAATTGATGCAGCAGCTGGAAGTATTTCACAAATCAAACAAACTGCTGCAGAATTTCAAAGATTCGCAAAAGAAACAGGTACCCCTGTTTTTTTAATTGGTCATATTACTAAAGAAGGTTCCATTGCAGGACCAAAAATTTTAGAACATATGGTGGACACGGTCTTGCAATTTGAAGGAGACCGTCATTATGCTTACAGGATGTTGCGTACTTTAAAAAATAGATTTGGTAGCACAAGTGAATTAGGGATTTACGAAATGACGGGAACAGGTATGAAAGTGGTGACCAATCCATCTGCATTTTTAATTGCACAAAGAAACGATGCATTGAGCGGAAGCACGATTGCAGCTGCCATGGAAGGGATGCGTCCATTGTTAATAGAGGTACAAGCATTGGTCACTCAAAGTGTGTATGGTACGCCACAAAGAACAGTGACTGGATTTGATTTAAGAAGGTTACAATTATTATTGGCGGTGCTTGAAAAGCGCGGTGGGTTTGCCTTTGGGATGAAAGACGTTTTTGTAAATATTGCTGGCGGTCTTAAAATAGAAGACCCCTCATTAGATCTTGCGGTCATTCTTTCATTGCTTTCTTCCTACGAAGACATCCCCTTACCACAAGGGATTTGCTTTGCTGGAGAAGTAGGATTGAACGGCGAAATTCGTGCGGTGAATAGAATTCAACAACGCATTGCTGAAGCAGAAAAATTAGGATTTGAAAAAATAATTATTTCTGGATTCAACACTAAAGGAATCGATACAAAAAAACATAGCATCGAAATTATTCCTGTAGAAAGAGTAGATGAAGCTTATCGATTATTTTTCTAATCTTGAAAATCTTCAACGGTATACGCAACTACCTAAATGCTTTTTTGCATTTATTGTATCCGCAAATTTGTTTTGGATGCGGCACAGATCAAATTGAAAAAGATATTCCCCTATGTTCAAATTGCATAGATAATTTGCCCTTAACTGATTTTTTTAGCATCAACGAAAATCCAATAGAAAAAATATTTTGGGGAAGCGTGCATGTGCATGCTGCTGGCGCTTTATTATTTTTCACAAAAGACAGTTTAGTACAAACACTGATCGCGCAATTAAAGTACCATCACAATAAAAAAGTGGGGGTCTTTTTTGGGCAACTAATGGGCAAAGCGATTGCTGCGGAGAAAAAATTTGATCAAATTGACTTACTTATTCCTATTCCAATTCTACATTCCAAAATCAATAGCAGAGGCTACAATCAAAGTCAAATCATTGCAATGGGGATGCAGCAGGTTTGGAATAGACCCATCCTTGAGGATGTTTTAATCAAAAGAAGCTGGACCAATTCGCAAACAAAGAAAAATAGAAAGGCAAGACTGCAACAAGTTCCAGACCTTTTTTTGATTCAACATCCGGAAAGCATTCATGGAAAGCATCTATTATTGGTGGATGATGTGCTTACCACTGGGGCCACTTTAGAAGCTGCGATAGCAAGCTTAATGACTGGGTCGCCCGCTTCCATTTCAATTGCCGTTGCAGCTTATACGCTCTAATGGGATTTTGAGTCAACTTTTTGAATGATTTCTTGTTATATTTAGTACTTCAACCATTCAATGATCTAATTCAATTATTTATTATGAAAACAATATTAAGTTTCTTATTTGTTGCTTGCAGTTTATTGACCAACGCTCAAAGCATCCATAGCTTTAAAGTTAAAAGCATTGACGGTGGTCAGATTGATATGTCAAAATATAAAGGCAAAAAGATTTTAGTAGTGAATACGGCAAGCCAATGTGGCTATACCCCACAGTATGCGCAATTGCAAAAAGTATACAGTCAATACAAAGACAAATTAGTGATCATTGGTTTCCCATGCAATCAATTTGGTGGACAAGAACCAGGTACGAATGCTGAAATCGTAGAATTCTGCGAAAAAAATTATGGTGTTACTTTTCCACTAGCAGATAAAGTAGATGTGAAAGGCAATACTCAATCTCCTATCTACCAGTGGTTGACTCAAAAGACAAAAAATGGCGTTTTAGACGCTACCATCGGATGGAATTTCAACAAATTTTTATTGGATGAAAATGGAAAAATGTTGGCTTACTTTCCAAGCAATGTAAAACCAGATAGCGACGCGATTTTGACTTACTTAAAATAATAAGCTTACCCTAGGAAGTCCTATCTTCGCTGCATGTTATTGCGCGATATTATTGGTCAAGAAAAATTAAAAAAGCAATTAGTAGAAATGGTTCAACACCAAAGATTGAGCCATGCCCTATTGTTTGTTGGACCAGAAGGATCTGGCGCACTGCCCCTTGCCATTGCATTTGCTCAATATTTAGTAAGCTCTCCTGCTACAACCAATGAAGTGGTGGACCTATTTGCAGACCCAGAAGCACTTGCAAAACAAGTCCATACATTCAACGAGCCTAATGCCATTGCAGACTTGCCTGCCTACCAGCGTGCGAATCAATTGATGCACCCAGACCTGCACTTTTCATTTCCAACCATTACAGAGAAACCAGGTCAAAAAAATATCAGTGCCAATTTTATAGAGCAGTGGAGAGACTTTGTTCAGGGCTATCCTTACGGCAATGTATTTGACTGGTTACAATTCATTAAAGCAGAAAACAAACAAGGTAATATCAGTGCAGACGAGTGTGCTGAAATCATCAAAAAATTAAGTTTCAAAAGTTTTGAAAGTCCTTTTAAAGTGCTTGTAATGTGGATGCCAGAATATTTAGGAAAGGAAGGCAATAAATTATTAAAACTCATTGAGGAACCTCCAGCAGATACTATCTTTTTATTGGTCGCCAATTCCGAGGAACAAATCCTTCCAACCATCTTGAGTCGATGCCAGTTTATCCGAGTTCCAAGATTGACCAACGCTGATATTACAGGTGCGCTAGAGGAAAGAGCAAAACTAAGTCCAGAAAAGGCACAGCTTATAGCAGCCATGTCGGATGGGAATTATAGAGAAGCGCTCCATTTAATACAACATAGTGATAACGATTTTTTGGACCAAATTAGAGACTGGCTCAATGCCATCCTTAAAAATGGACCCTTGTCACAAATGAAATGGGTGGATGAGGTCAGCAAATTGGGAAGAGAGCAGCAAAAACAATTTCTAAAATACTTTAATCACTTGCTTGAGCAAAGCATCCGCATCAAAGTGTTGGGCACAGACCTACCTTTAGACCCAGATTTAAAGGATTTTGCCCTCAGAATCAATAAAATTGCTGGAGTAGGTCAATTAGAGGCCATTATCCAAGAATTGGACAAAGCCGTCTATTATATAGAGCGAAATGCCAACGCCAAGATGTTATTTATGGCAATGGGGATCAAGTTCTATCATATCATTCGCAACAAAACCTTAATTTTGACATAGACGCCAATCTAGGGTGCTGGGTTTTGAAGAAAGTGGGTGTCGGGTATTTCAATTAATAACAGTTAGAATTTGAATATATGGGATGTGGATCATGCGGCACGGGTACGCCCAATGGCTGCAAAAGTAATGGAGGCTGTAGTACAGGTGGATGTAATAGACTAAATGTACATGACTGGTTAAGAGACTTGCCTGTGGATGACACAGAAAGTCAATGTAGGGTGGTAGAAGTAAGCTTCAAGCAAGGAAGCCGAAAAGATTTTTTTAGAAACCCTACTTTCCAAATTTTTGAAAAAGGCGATTATGTGACAGTTGAAGGCGTCAATGGTTTTGACGTTGGAGAAGTTTCTTTGACTGGAGAACTCGTTCGTTTGCAATTGAAAAAAAGTGGTACGGATGAATTTCATCCGGAGATCAAGAAAATCCTAAGGGCAAGTACAGATAAAGATATTGAGACCTTTAAAATAAGTAAGAGTAGAGAATCAGACATGTTGGCTCGAAGCAGGGCATATGCAAGAGATTTGAAACTACAGATGAAATTGAGTGAGATTGAATTACAGGCAGATGGTAAAAAAGGTACTTTCTTCTATACAGCAGATGATCGTATTGACTTTAGAGAATTGATCCGCATTTTCGCAGGCGAGTTTAAAGTCAAAGTAGAAATGCGACAAATTGGTATTCGTCAAGAAGCGGCTAAAGTAGGGGGTATTGGAAGTTGTGGCCGTGAACTTTGTTGTAGTACTTGGTTACACGACTTCAAAAGTGTCAACACCACTGCTGCACGTTACCAAAATTTATCCATCAATCAAACCAAGTTAAGTGGCCAATGTGGTCGTTTAAAATGTTGTTTAAATTTTGAATTAGATACGTATTTAGATGCATTGCAGGCTTTTCCAGATTACGCAGACAATTTACAAACTGCAATGGGTACTGCATTTTTAATTAAGAAAGATATTTTCAAAAATCTAATGTGGTATACCCTTCCTAATAATACCAAACATTACCCTTTAACAATAGAACGCGTAAAGGAAATTAAAAAACTGAATCAACAAGGTATTGCAGTAGAAGAATTGGAAGCTGTAGAAATCACAAGTAAGAATAAAGAAGTAGAACCAGAATTTGTTGAGCTAGTTGGTCAAATAAGTTTACGTTCATTAGAAAAAAACGATCGACGCAGAAGAGATCAACAAAGAAATTATAGAGAACCTCAAGGACCGAATCAAAATGGACCCCGCCCTAATAATGGACCAAGACCAAGTAATGGGCCTCGTCCTAATAACGGACCGCGTCCACAAGGACCGAATCAAAATGGACCCCGCCCTAATAATGGACCAAGACCCGAAGGGCCTAGTTCTAAAAAGGGTAACAACGCATAAAAAAAAGACCTCGAAAATTCGAGGTCTTTTTTTTATCAAAGCAGTGATAGCAATTATTTTTTTGTTGTACTTTTTAATTTCACCAATACAATACCATGCTTATATTTTGCTCCAAACTTAGCAATGGCGTCAGGACCTTTGTATACATCCATGGAAGCAATTAGTGCCGTATTAATTTTTACCACTTTAGCATAAGGAGTTTCAACGCCATCCACTAAATAAACGGGCATCACAGGATCTGATTTTCCAGTAGGCGCAGAGCTAGGTTTTTGTGCTGTTACAACCAAAGTAAACATACTACATAAAATAAGAGTCGCTATTTTTTTCATTGTACTCAGTTTTTAATTTAGTGATATAATTTTTCAAGTTCCTGGTTGGTGAATTCCATTAAATTTTTAACATACTCAGGAGAGAAATTAAATTCCAATCCTGCAGTTTGATACAATTCAGGCAAAGTCTTTGTTCCACCCAAAGCTAAAGCATTCATATAATTTTCTAAAGCTTGTGTAGGATTTTTTTGGTACTGCATCCACATGCCAATGGCGCCCAACTGTGCAATGCCATATTCGATATAATAAAATGGCACTTCAAATAAATGCAATTGTCTTTGCCATCCTATCGCCCTAAATTCTTTTAAACCAGACTGATTCAAAGTCTTGCATGAAAATTCTTTTACAATATTTTGCCACTCATTGGTTCTTTGCTCAATCGTATGTGCAGGATGCGTATACACCCAATGTTGAAATTTATCAATGATGGCTATCCAAGGGAAAATAGTAATCGTTCTTTCTAGTTGATGCTCAATTGCTCTTTTTAAATCTGCCTCGTTTTCAAAAAACGGTTGCCAGTGCTGCATGCTAAACAATTCCATGGCCATACTTGCTACTTCTGCGATTTCCATTGGATACTCTTTGAATGCACTCAATGACAAAGGATGCGCTAAAAAAGAATGCACTGCATGTCCGCCTTCATGCACCATTGTCGTCACATCGCTCATCTGCCCCGCAGCATTCATAAATATAAAAGGCGCCCCTGATTCTGCTAAAGGACAATTGTACCCGCCGGGCGCTTTACCTTTTCTACTTTCTAAATCAAAATGTTTAAGTTCATTCATTTTTTTTAAACAAGCTGCAAAAAATGGTTCAATCTGTTCAAAACAAGCCACCGATTTTTCATACAAATCTTTTCCATCTGTAAATGGGCGCAAGGGCTTGGTGCCAGCAGGTTCTGCTTCTAAGTCCCAAGGCTTGAGCATATCGACACCCAGTTTTTCTTTTTTACGCGTATAAATTTTTTCAATGATTGGCATCACATGAAGCTTCACTGCTTCATGAAACTGAAAACAATCTTCTTTAGTATAATCAAATCGACCTAATTCTGCAAACTTATAATCACGGTAATTTTCAAATCCAGCATTCAAAGCCAGTTGGTGTCTTTTTTGTACTAAGCTTGTAAACAAGTCGTGCATTGCATCTTGGTCTTGCAATCTTCTTGTTTGAATTTTTCGATACACTTCTTCTCTAAATGCGCGGTCTTCGTTTTCTAAAAATTGAGCTGCTTGTTGTAAAGTATATTCCTTGTCCCCTACTTCGATGGTCATCTTGCCTGCAATCACACCATATTGTTGTTGCAAAACACTTAACTCGGCTTGAATTGGAATGTTTTCTGTTCTAAATAATTCAATGCTTTTTTGAACCGATCTCAAATAAGTGTGGTATTTCGCTTGATCTAACTCAGCAGTATACTCGGACTGAATGAATTTTTTATTCAAAGCATCTGCATAGGGTTGCATTTGAGGTTGAATTTCCATACAGAAAAATGTAAAAGCATCCTCTAAACTTTTATCAGTGGTATCACAAGTCATTTTTATCTGTCTCCAACAAGCATCTTCACTGATGCAAGCTTCTAACTCGCTTAGATCTGTTAACCATGCCTCTAATGCTTGAACAGATAGGATAGGACGTTCTTGTAATTCCTTAAAAAAAGGCTCCAGACTTGCCCAATCTCTGATCACAAAGTCGGCTGGAAGGTATTTATGGCTTAATTTCTGGATGTCGGCTGTTCTATGCATAAGGTGCTTGATTAAGACGCAAATTTACTACTTTTACACACTTTAAAATAGTTAAATAAGTGGCTGATACAATTCATTTACTACCCGATCATATTGCCAATCAAATTGCGGCAGGCGAAGTCATACAAAGACCAGCAAGTGCTGTCAAAGAATTATTGGAAAATGCGGTAGATGCAGCAGCTACGGAAATTCGACTGATTGTTAACGAGGCAGGAAAATCATTGATCCAAGTCATTGACAATGGCAAGGGTATGTCTGAAAAAGACGCTCAAAATGCTTTTGCTAGGCATGCAACTAGTAAAATAAGTGTCATAGAAGACTTATTTGAAATTCGCACCATGGGTTTTAGAGGTGAGGCCTTGGCATCCATTGCAGCAGTAGCGCAAGTCCAATTAAAAACAAAAAGACCTGAAGACGAAGTTGGTACAGAGGTTGCTATTGAAAATAGTAAAGTGCTTTCGACTACTCCAGTTGCAACACCTGTTGGCACGAGTATTAGTATGAAGAATTTATTTTTCAATGTACCTGCCAGAAGGAATTTTTTAAAGAGCAATGCTGCTGAACTTAAACATATACTAGAGGAATTTACTAGAGTGGCATTGGCTTTTCCTGAGGTTCATTTTAACTTAAATAACAATGGTCAAGAAGTCTACCATTGGGATGGAGGCAGCTTTAAGCAAAGGGCAATTCAAGTATTAGGTAATTCTTATCAAAGTAAGTTGGTGACTGTTGGAGAACATACAGACTACTTAACCATTTCTGGATTTGTTGGTAAACCAGAGACTGCAAAAAAAACCAGGAGCGACCAATACTTTTTTGTCAATAGAAGATTTATTAAGAGCGCCTACTTGCACCATGCCATCGCAAATGCCTTTGATGGTTTAATAACAAAAGATAGTTTCCCAAGTTATATTTTATACATCGATGTAGATCCTTCTAAAGTGGATATCAATGTACATCCTACGAAACAAGAAATTAAATTCGAAGACGATAAAATTATTTATGCATTTGTTCAAGCAGCAGTAAAGCATGCTTTAGCACAGTTTAGTATTGCGCCTTCTTTGGATTTTTCTTTAGACGCCAATATTCAACAATTGGATGCCATTCAAAAACCTTTTTCTGAAAGTCAAGTTCAAGAAACTTCTAGAAAGTCATTGTATGAAGGCTTTACACACAAAAATCAAGCGCATTTTATTCCAAAAACTGAACAAACTGGACAGCAGGATTGGAAAAATTTTTTTACTGAAATGCCTAGTGCAAATCAAGAATTCATTGTGAAACCCTCTTCCATGGGTTTGTATAAAGAGGATGCATCCTTATCTGTTCCAGAAGATGCGTTTTTGATGCAGCTGCATCAAACTTATATCATTGCACCTACAAAGAGTGGCATCATTATCATCCACCAACAACTTGCCCACGAAAGGATCCTTTACGAAAAATACCAAAAAGCAAGTGCACAACCACATGCCACACAAAAAAGCTTATTCCCTGTTGTATTAGAACTAAGTGCAAGCGATGCAGTATTGCTTGAAGAGATGGTGGAAGATCTAGCCAATATATGTTATGAAATAGAAGCTTTTGGTCAAAATAGTTTTATCATTCAAGGTATCCCAGCCGATGTGCTTGCGGGTAACGAAAAGAATGCCATCGAACTATTATTAGAACAGTTCAAACATTTTAGTGCCGATTTAAAATTCAGTAAAAGAGAAAAATTAATTCGATGCATGGCACGTCAAATGGCCATTAAAGCAGGACAAAATTTAGGACAAAAGGAAATGCATAGCTTGATTGAATCACTAAGTGAATGTGATATTCCTAATAGCACTGCATCTGGCGCACCTACTTTCATTGAATTCAATGAGGATTATTTAGATCGATTGTTTAGCAAATAGAATGATTCCTTTTGAAGTTTCCATTGTCAATGGCTAAGGAAAAATGATCACTACACTTACATTCCCTTCGTGACACTGGTTAAGTAGGTCTCCACAGCTCTTCTAACTTGAGCGCTTGATGGACTCATGTGGTTCGCAACCAATACCGAAAAATATAATTTTTGTTGCTTTGGTGTATAGATAAATCCACTCAATGCTACTTGACCACCCAATGTGCCTGTCTTTGCATACATGGTTCCTGGGAAATTTTTATAGTAAGCAGCAATCGTGCCTTCTCCACCCTTTTCAAATATATTTTTTACACGTGCTTCTCCAAATTTGGCTTGCATCTTTTGTAATATAGCAATATAATTTTCTGGGGTGTTTAAATTATATCGACTCAAACCACTTCCATCTACCCAACGCATGCTTTGGGGTAATGCTGTAAAGATTAATTTTTTTGTACTGTCTATTAATGCTGCATCATCCATCCTACCCAATAATTGCGCACTTGCCATTAAGACAATTTGATCTGCATAAAAATTATCGCTACGCAACATCATTATTTTTAGTAAACTATCTGTTGGCACAGTCTTAATTGTCTTGAATCCTTTAGTGGATCCTACACCATTTTTTTGATAGTGAATCTGTTTGCCTAAAGTATCACTCAATAAGTTAATGGCCAAAAGCATTGGTGCATCTTCTTGGCTAAATGGTACTTGAAAATATTTGCGTTTATTACTTTCACTAGTGGTATAAAAACGATTCCCCGTCCTATTTCTAGTCCAGTTTTTTTCTTCTACTTTATCTAAGTCTGTATAGTCTTTAAAAAAATAAAATGGCTTAATAGAAGTTAATTTTTGATTGCTTTGGTAAAAGTGAACCACATTCCCATAAATCGGCATCCTGCTTCTTTCTGGCTGATAGTCTTCGGCATAATCATTCCAGGACCAACCACTTCCAAATACTTCAAATTGATCTTGCGCATTGCCCACTATCACAACCTGCTTCTTTGTGTTTTTAATTATTTCCAGTACAGGTTGATAACTAAATTCAGGATGCATAAAACTTGGATCACCTTGTGGCAACAAAAATAAAGTATCTGCATTTTCTGCCATTTTCCACCCTGGTAATGAATCTCCCAGAAATTCAAGACCTAAATAAGTTGCCAAAATTTTTGTATTACTTGCAGGGGTAAAATAATGATCGCTTTGGTATTTGGTCAGCCACTGACCCTTTGTATCATTGTAAATGGCAATGCCAATATGTGCACCCTTCACTGCTTCAGCACTCAGCAAGGTTTTTTGCGCTTGACGAACAGAACATGCGCTAAAAACAATTGCAGTTCCAACTATTACTAAGCATAATTTAAACCAATTTTCAAACTTATAAGGGATTACTCTCTTTCTAATGCTCTTAGCCATCTTTCTGGAATTTCGTTATTGGAAGCTACTAAATAATCCTTATAACTACAAGGCATCCACTCCCCATTATGCAATTTCATCCACCATCTACCTGTACTTTTACTTTGCAAAAATTGCGTGTCAATATCTGAAAATGCAATTTGAAATTCTTTAAAACGATCCATGGCAGATAAAGGCGCTTCTTTTTTACCACGATGCACGCCGTCAATGATATACCATATCATTTGTGCCATCTGAATCGCTGTTAATCCATGTTGATCGAGTTCTGCCTGGTATCCAAATAAACCAATAGAACTTGTTTTCCAGCTCATTCCTGCGTATTGCATCAACACACAAGCTTCTTCTCCATTAAAACCATTTGTCGTAATAATATTGGCAGGCGCTTGCGCATTTTGAATGGCACTAATATCAAAACTCATCATATGACTATCTCGAATGACCGGCTCCATCTCTTCGATACTTTCACGCACCACACCCAATCTAAAACAGTCAAACCTAAGCTTATCAATAGTTTCAAGCATATGCGGGTGCATGAAATAACTTTGAAAGCCAATATGTGCATAATGGTTCAGGTGATTCGGTAAACCTGTAAATAATTCTTCTAAAAAATGATCCGATGGCAATCTAGCTTCTAAATCTAGATCAATTTTAGCATCAGCTACTACTGCATTCACTAAAGTAGGAATGGCCGTATAGGCATGGTATTGAGGCAGGGTTAGGTCATGAGATCCACCCATGATCACCACTTTTTTATTTTGAAGGATCAATTCTGCAATCACTGTTCTTAATGCAGCATAACTATCTTGAATAGACTGACCTAGCTTTACGTTTCCGATATCCGCAATTGTAACCTGTGCATGCCAATAATATAAATTGTACAAAGCAGCTCTAACCGCATTGGCAGCCTCAAAACCATTCAAGGCAAAGCCAGCACCCCTGCATTCCCCTGCACCAATTAATACGATATCTGCATCCTTGATGTCAGGGAGTTGATTTTCATAAGATTTGATATGCTTACCAAGCTGCGTATCTCTATACCCTTCGTCCTTTGACAAAAAAGACAGGTTAATAGGTTCTACAAAGTCTTGGATAGAGGACAATGACATGGGCTAAAATTATCTACAAATAATAACGCAAATTTTGCCCAAACATTGCGTAAAGGCAGATTAATCTTGAAATTTATAGCCTACCCCACGCATAGAAATAAAGTGTTTTGGGTGCTTAGGATCTATTTCGAAGTATTTTCTAAAATTCAAGATAAAATTATCGATGGTTCTAGTATTAGGAAAGACTTGGTAGCCCCAGACCAATTGAAGGATTTTTTCTCTAGTGACCACATGATGTTTATGGTCGATGAGTAATTTTAATAATAATAATTCGCGTTTGGTTAAGGTGATTTTTTTTCCGGAGGCAAGTATCGCCTCTGAGGCATTAAAATCGATATGATGTCCATTAAATTGGTAGCGGTCAATTTGAGGTGAGGCATGCACCTGTTGTACCTGCTTTTGAATCAGTTTTGCAACTCTTAAAAGTAATTCTTCTAAATTAAACGGCTTGGTTAAATAGTCGTCGGCACCTAATTTTAAACCTTGCACCTTATTAGCACTTGTATTTTTTGCACTTAATATTAAAATGGGTGTTTGATTGTTATTCAATCGCATTTGTTCTGTAATACTAAACCCGTCCAAAGAAGGCAACATGATATCTAAAATCAGAAGATCATAATGGGCGGATTGTATTTTCTTTAATGCCTCTCCTCCATCAAATGCAGAATCTACTTGGTAGCCATCCATCTCTAAATTCAACTTTAAAGCTTCATGTAAATGCTCTTCATCTTCCACCAATAAGATACTATGTTTTTGCATGATTATTCTGCCTTGAGTTGGACCACAAAAATACTTCCTTTAGGTTGATTTGGCTTAACGAAAATAGCACCAGTGTGGAATGTGACAATTTTTTTACATAAATACAATCCAAGTCCAGTGCCCTTAGTTGATCTGATTTGCTCTGCACCCACTCGATAAAATTTATCAAATACTTTTGATCTTTCTTCTAATGCAATACCAACACCCTCATCTTTAACAGTTAGTTCAATATTTTTTCCAACCAAATGCAAGTCAATGCAAATAGGCGTTTCAGGTGCTGCATATTTATTGGCATTATCCAATAAATTATTAATCATTAATTGTAATAGTAATGGTTCACCCTGAAATTGAATAGCTGCATCAATGGATGCAATACATTTTTTATTGGTGTATCGTTCTTCAAAGGAATGAATACATTGAGCTGTGATGACGGAAAGATCCACTATTTGTTTACTAGTTTCATATTGCCCCATTTCAAATTGGGAGGCCAATAAAATATTATTACAAAGTGCATCTAATCGTTTTGTTTCTTTAAGTGTATTCTCAATTAAATGTTGTTGTTGTGCTGGTTCCAAATCTCTTTTTACTATTGTCTCTAAATTTAATTGGGTGACTGCTATGGGCGTCTTAAGTTCGTGCGTCACTGCCATCATAAAATTTTGCTGTAAAGTGGAATACTTTAATTGTTTCAATAAGGTACGGTACACATAAATAGCACCTAAAAGAAAAAGCATTAAAAATGTTAATCCCTCTCCAATATATTGTTTGGTTTTTCTAGTAGCAAAGGCTTCTATGTTTGCAATATGTTGTTGGTCTACCTGCCCTCTTGCTTTTAAGGTTTCAATTTTTGTAGCTGTCAATAATTCATTTTGCTTGACCAGGGCCACATACCACCAAATAAACGCAGCTACCATATAGGTTAAGAATAACCAATAAATGATTCTGACCCATACTAGTTTTGATATGGAAAATGGCATGCGCATATTATAAACCAGCTTTTTCTATTCGAATTCCTGTAGCTAAAATATTTTGTAACGGATCTTCTCGCATTGAATGTTTCAAGGTGAAAGTATGCATCCCATACTTTAATTTGATAGGTTTTGAGTAGATGGGAATACGTTGATCATAAATGTCATCCATCCCCGTGCCTAGCCAACCTTTTTGATCATCTGCTAAATTCAAATTGAATGTTTCGGTTTGCATTTTTTCATTTATCCCATGATGATTTAGCTCGATCCAAATATTTTTATAATGATAAGCGTTATGATGTCTAATGACAAAAATAACTTTATACAATTGATTGGTATCGGTGATATTGAACAAATATTTTTCTGACTTTGCGCTATTCCATTGATGGTCTGGATGAATTGTATTTTGTTCAGACAAGGGGATTGTTTGACAAGCAGCGATGCTCATTAAAAAAAAGATACAACCAACTAGTCTAAAATATTTCCCCATTTATAAAACGTTTAAGATTTGTTCTTTTGCTTTTTCTAATTCATCTTTCATTACAATCACTGCTTTTTGAATATCAACATCATTCGCCTTAGAGCCAGTTGTATTAATTTCTCTACCCATTTCTTGTAATACAAAAGATAATTTTTTTCCTTTATTTGGATCTTTTTGGGCAAGGATAGATTTAAAATAAGCACAATGGTTTGTTAAACGAACTCGCTCTTCTGAGATATCAATTTTTTCGATATAGTAAATTAATTCTTGTTCAAGACGATTGTTATCATACTTATCAGGGCCAACATGTTGCTCTAATAATTTAATCAAGCCTTCTTTTATTTTAGTTCTTCTATTGGGCTCAAGCACGGCAATGGCCGCTTGTTGTGCTTCAATACCCGCAACACGTTCTAGCAAATCCAATTCAATGGATTTCCCTTCGGCTTGTCTGTGAATATTTAGTAAGTCAATAGCTTGTTTTAGTAAACTAAAAATGGCTTGTTTTTCTTCGTCTGATAAAACTTCATTGGTAGAAGCCACCACGTCTGGCATTTTTAATAAAGTGCTTAAGATATTTTCCTTGCCAATGCCTAATTCATCTGCAAGTTCAACAATGGGTTGGTAGTAGGATTTAGCTAGTTCTTTATTGATATTGACTGGCTTTGAAGCACCATTGGATCTAACAGCAATAGAGCACTCTACACTTCCTCTAAATAAGTGTTCATTTAATGTATTTCTGATTTCAACTTCAATAGGTTTTAAGATGGATGGAATATTTAAACGAACGTCAAATTGCTTGCCGTTTAAAGACTTGACTTCCACCAAGAGTGTTTTGTCATTGAATGTCATTTCCGCCCTTCCATATCCCGTCATTGAATACAACATAAGTATACATTATTTAGTCCATAAAGGTATTAAATTATGAGCTTGCAAGCGCTAAAGTTTGTACTTTAGCGAAGATTTTAACCCATGTACGATAAAGCAGAAATACAAGAATTACAGCAAACTACAAAGCAATTTTTAGCAACCCCTTTAAGCGTTGAATTGACTGCTTTAAAAAAGGTATTACAGTTTCATGAGTACCAATATTATGTAGTCAATGAGCCATTGATTAGCGATTATGAATATGACCAGCTCTATCAAGTCTTATTGTCTATAGAAGCCGCAGATCCAAGTGTAATTACCCCTGACTCTCCAAGTCAAAGAGTGGGCAATAGTTTAAATAGTCACTTTGAAACGGTACCACATTTAGTCCCCATGTTGAGCTTAGAGAATAGCTATGATGCAGAGGACCTCATTGACTTTGACCGTAAAGCAAGAGAAAGTGCTGGCCTTGAATCTATCACCTATTGTGTTGAACCAAAATTTGATGGCGCTAGTATTTCCTTAATTTACGAAAATGACCTTTTAGTGCGCGCTTGTACTAGAGGAGATGGTGTTGAAGGGGAAGACATTACCAACAATATCAAACAAATAAGATCCATTCCATTACAAATTCCACTTGCAGCAAATGGTATTCAGCAAATTGAAATTCGTGGTGAAGTCATTATGACTAAAAAGGCTTTCAACGATTTCAATGATAAGTTGAAATCCAAGCAGCAGTCAACACTTGCCAATCCTAGAAATGCTGCATCGGGTAGTTTAAGAATGAAGGATCCTAAAGAAGTCGCAGAAAGAAATTTAGATGCGTTCATCTATCATGTAAGCTATACTTTACCCATCCCAGGAAAAAAAATGAACCCCCTTTTAACGACCCATAGTGGGACCCTAGCGTTTTTATGGCAAATGGGATTTAGATCGCCTGAAAAAGAAAAACAAATTGTGCCTAAAATACAGGATGTCATTGAATATTGCGCTATTGTCGCAGCTCAAAGAGACGAACTTCCTTATGAAATTGACGGCTTAGTGATTAAAGTCAACGATTTAGCCTTACAAGAAAAATTAGGCATGACATCACACCATCCAAGATGGGCGATTGCATTTAAATTTAAAGCAAGGCAAGCGACCACTGTTTTAGAGCATGTAGAATTTCAAGTAGGCAGAACTGGTGCAGTGACTCCTGTTGCTAAATTAAAACCGGTCGCTATAGGCGGTGTCACTGTTTCGAGTATCTCCATTCATAACCAAGAGTATATCATTGAAAAGGATTTGCTATTAGGAGATACTGTAATTATAGAACGTGCTGGTGATGTCATTCCTCAAATCGTCCATTCCATTGCAAGTCTAAGAACTGGTATTGAAAAAAAGATTGTATTCCCAACCCATTGTCCTGTTTGTGCTACAGCCTTAGTCAAAGAAAGCACGGAAGCAGTTTGGAGATGTGTTAATATGGATTGTAGTGCACAGATTGTAGAGCGCATTGCACATTTTGTTAGCAAGGACGCCATGGATATTAAAAATTTAGGCGAAGCAAATATTAAAAAATTCTTCGAACTTGGTTTGTTAAAAAACATTCCTGGAATTTATACACTCAACTTTGAACAAATTGGACAATTAGAAGGATTTGGAAAGAAGAGTGTTGACAATTTAACTGCCTCCATTGAGGCTTCTAAGCAACAGCCATTGCATAGATTCATCTATGCGCTAGGTATTCGATTTGTAGGAGAAACAACTGCTAAAACAATTGCAAGTAAAATTAACCATATACTTGATTTAACGCGTATCACCGAGGAGCATTTGCTTGAGTTCGAAGATATAGGTGTTAAAGTAGCAAGTAGTATTGTTCAGTTTTTCCGTGACCCAATTCAACTCCATATGATTGAGTCGCTGATTCAATTAGGATTGAACGTGGAACAAACCAACCATCAATCAACCGACGGCGCACTTACAGGATTGAACTTTTTATTTACAGGTACTTTAATACAACTCAAGCGTTCGGATGCAGAAGCTATGGTAGAAGCAAAAGGTGGACATATTTTGAGCGGAGTGAGTAGTAAATTAAATTACTTAATTGTTGGAGAAGATGCTGGAAGTAAATTAGAGAAAGCTAAAAAAATAGCTTCAATAAAAATAATGACTGAGGCTGATTTCATTGAATTAATAAATAGCAATTCGAAATCCTAATTTTTCGCTCTCTATCGCTTTGCTCAAAAGTTCACTCAAAATTGAATTTCTTTACTACTATTTATTAAGCATGCTTATATCCTTTCTAAATAATGCCTTTAGCTACTAAATACTCTGCAATTTGAACTGCATTGGTCGCAGCTCCTTTTCGAAGGTTATCGCTTACAATCCACATGTTTAAAGTTTTCGGCTGCGTCTCATCTCTGCGCAATCTGCCTACAAATACTGCATCTTTTTCATGCGCCCATAAAGGCATTGGATAAAATTGAGCAGCATCATCTTGTTGAACTACAATTCCAGGTGCTTTAGATAAAATTGAAATCACATCATTTAATTCAAATTCATTTTCAAATTCTACATTCACACTTTCGCTATGTCCTCCCACTACTGGAATTCTAACGGTTGTAGCAGTGACTTTAATTGAATCGTCTTGCATGATCTTACAAGTCTCTTTCACCATTTTCATTTCTTCCTTTGTATATCCATTTTCTAAGAACACATCAATCTGAGGAATCACATTTAAATCGATTGGGTATTTGTAGGCCATTTGGTCGGCTGATAGATTTTCACCCTTACGCTCGCCGAATAGTTGATCCACCGCCTGTTTACCAGTTCCAGTGACACTTTGATAAGTGCTTACGACCACTCTTTTGATTTTAAATTTTTCATGTAAAGGTTGCAATGCAACTACCATTTGTATGGTTGAACAGTTGGGATTAGCAATGATAAAATCAGCTGCAGTTAAAACAGAAGCGTTCACTTCTGGCACGACTAATTTTTTTGTTGGATCCATTCTCCATGCTGAAGAATTATCAATCACGCGAATGCCAGCAGCAGCAAATTGAGGCGCCCACTCCAAAGAAGTGGTTCCTCCTGCAGAAAAAATTGCAATAGCAGGTTTTGCCAAAATAGCCTCTTCAATTCGTACCACTTGATAGGCCTTTCCCTTAAAAAAAACTTCCTTGCCTACAGAATGCTCCGAGGCAACTGGGATGATTTCAGTTACAGGGAAATGACGCTCTGCAAGTACTTCTAACATTTTAGTACCCACTAAACCTGTGGCACCAACAACTGCAACTTTCATTGTATCAATTATTAATGTTCAATGTTAAACCAATTCAATATCAAAGTTCACTAACTGAACAAAAGATGCAACACGTGTTTTGATATCTTCTATTGTGATTTCTGTCAAACGCTCTGTACCAAACTTCTCTACACAAAAACTTGCCATCGCGCTTCCTAAGATAATCGCAGACTTCATATTTTCAAATGAAATGTCTTTTGTCTTTGCAAGATGTGCCACAAATCCACCAGCAAAAGTATCTCCAGCACCAGTTGGATCAAATACTTCCTCTAATGGCAATGCTGGAGCAAAGAAGACTTCATTTTTATGGAACAATAAAGCACCATGTTCACCCTTCTTGATGATCACATACTTTGGACCCATTTCCATGATTTTTTTTGCTGCTTTTACCAAGCTATACTCCCCGCTCAATTGACGCGCTTCACTATCATTTACAGATAACACATCTACCAAACTAATGGTATGCTTTAAATCATCCATCATAATATCCATCCATAAATTCATCGTATCCATCACGATTAATTTAGGTCTATTCCTCATTTGTTTGATCACACTGCTTTGAACAGATGGTACCAAATTACCCAACATTAAAATTTCACAATCCTGATAACTTTCTGGAACAACTGGTTGGAAATTTTCCAATACATTCAATTGTGTATCTAAAGTATCACGTGTGTTCATATCTAAATGATATTTACCACTCCAAAAAAATGTCTTCTCATCTTTTTTTATTTGCACGCCTTCCAATTCAACACCTCTTGCGGTCAAGGCATCTAATTCTGCTTGGGGGAAATCTCCTCCTACAACCGAAATTTGCTTTACTGGGGTAAAATTAGAAGCACACCAAGCAATATAAGTAGCTGCTCCACCAATTATTTTATCACTTTTCCCAAATGGGGTTTCAATGGCATCAAAAGCCATAGATCCAACAACTACTAAAGACATATGTATTTTTTTGATTTTAAGTTGCGAAACTACGATTTTTAAGACAACCCTCCCAAAGCATTCTAAATCGAAGTACTTCTATCAATACAAGTACTTGATTACCAAAAAACTAACGAAAACCAATGAATTAATCAAAAATTAACCAAAACCTTGGTTTTTATTTGATAATTTTGCATTAATAAAAGCATTAAATCAACTCATGGCAAGAATCAAAACAGAAAAAAACGGATCCAGAAAGGACGTCATTGTGCGTAAAGCAGCCACACTTTTTAGAGAAAAAGGGTATAAAGCGGCAAGTATGCGCGATTTAGCAGAGGCTGTTGGGGTGGAAGCGGCAAGTTTATACAACCATATTAAATCAAAAAGTGAGTTATTGCATGAATTGGTATTCAATGTAGCCAATCGTTTCGTGTTAAAAATTGATGAGATAGAGTCTGAGGATATTAGTTCATTAAAGAAAATGGAGAAGATCTTGCGATTCCATATTGTAGAGATGATTCATCATTATGAGGAAGTGTATGTAAGTGATAGAGAATGGAAGCATCTTTCTGAACCTTATTTATCCAATTACCAAAATCAAAGAAGAGTATATCGTAAAAGATTGGCCGCAATTATTGAAGAAGGAATTAGGAATAAGGAAATCAAGCCGATTGATGCCCCAACTGTCGTCCTTATATTTTTACATGCAGTGAGTGGCATTGAAAGCTGGCAACGTTCAACAAAAAAAATTAGCGCAGAAGAACTAGAACAAAATATGGTTGCTATTTTAATAGATGGCCTTAAAGCAAATAGTTAAATTAAATTACCACATGATTGTAGTAACTTTGTAGCTTAACAAGAACAAGTGTCAGAAAGAAATAATTTTATTGATTACATCCGCATTTTTGCCCATAGTGGCCACGGCGGAGCTGGTTGCAGGCATTTTCTGAGAAATAAATTAACAGCTAAGGGTGGACCAGATGGTGGTGATGGAGGCAGAGGTGGCCACGTGATCCTAAGGGGTAATTCGCAACTTTGGACCTTATTGCATTTGCGATACCATAAAAATGTTTTGGCAAAGGACGGAGAGAATGGCTCTAAAAATAAATGTACTGGTAAAGACGGTGAAGATATTATTATTGAAGTACCATTAGGCACCATTGCTAGAGACGAGGAAACTGGTGCAATCGAAGCAGAGATTTTACACGATGGACAAGAAATTGTTTGGTTAAAGGGAGGTCGTGGAGGATTGGGTAATTGTAATTTTGCTACACCTACACAACAGGTACCTGAATATGCACAGCCAGGGGAAGATGGAATAGAGGGATGGAAACAAATTGAATTAAAAGTACTTGCAGATGTTGGATTGGTTGGGTTTCCAAATGCAGGTAAGTCCACACTCTTATCTGCAATTACAGCAGCAAAACCAAAGATTGCGAACTATGCTTTTACAACCTTGACCCCTCAATTGGGTATGGTTGAATATAGAAACAACTTATCTTTCTGTATTGCAGATTTACCTGGAATCATCGAAGGCGCTGCTGAAGGAAAAGGTTTAGGCCATCGATTCTTAAGACATATCGAACGAAACGCAGTTTTACTTTTCTTGATTCCAGCAGACTCTAATGACCACAAAAAAGAATTCGAAATTTTAAAGAACGAGTTGAATGAATTCAATCCTGAGTTATTGCAAAAGGATTTCATCATCGCCATTAGCAAAACAGATTTACTAGATCAAGAGTTGATGGATGCCATTAAAAAAGAATTACCAGAAAATATTCCGCATATTTTTATCTCTTCTGCCATTTCAAAAAATTTGATGGAACTTAAGGACTTATTATGGCAGACGCTGAACAAACCTGTAAATGCTTAAGGATTAAAAGTGTTTAAAACAAAAAGCTCCAAGTAAATTTTTAAATTCAAATTGTTTCATATAAAAAAGCGTCTCGATTTTCATCGAGACGCTTTTTTATATACTTCAAGCTTAAAGCTTATTGAGCAGCTTGTTTTGTTGCTTTGCTTCGCTCGTTCTCATCCAATAAAGACTTACGCATACGAACTGACTTTGGTGTCACCTCGATACATTCATCAAATTGAATATACTCCATACACTCTTCTAAAGTGAATTGTATTTTTGGTGTAATGCGAACGCTATCATCACTTCCGCTTGCACGGTGGTTGGTTAACTTTTTCATCTCGACAGCGTTGA
Source organism: Chitinophagia bacterium (assembly GCA_037143275.1). Taxonomy (GTDB): domain Bacteria; phylum Bacteroidota; class Bacteroidia; order Chitinophagales; family Chitinophagaceae; genus Sediminibacterium. Next base: position 591,117 of record JBAWZB010000001.1, on the reverse strand, counting down.
TATTCAAATCACCTGGCTTAATGTGTTCTGCTAATACTTGACCAGCGTAAACTTCTTCACCTGGTTCAATAAAGAAACGACCTCTATCTTGTAATTTATCAATAGAATAAGCAGTTGTTGTTCCTCCAGTTTTTGCAATCAAAACACCATTGCTTCTTCCAGGAATTGGTCCTTTCCAAGGCTTGTATTCATTGAAACGGTGTGCCATAACAGCTTCACCTGCAGTTTGCGTCAACATTTGAGAACGCAATCCAATCAAACCTCTAGAAGGAATATCAAATTCTAAATGTTGCATGGTACCCTTAGATTCCATGATCAACATTTCACCTTTCTTTTGGGTCACCAAGTCAATTACTTTACCGCTGAATTCACTAGGAACATCTACTACCAATATCTCAAATGGTTCGTTTTTTTTACCATCAATGTCTTTCACCAAAACTTGAGGATTACCCACAGTCAATTCATATCCTTCACGACGCATGGTCTCAACCAATACACCTAAGTGCAAAATACCACGACCATATACCAAGAAGCTATCAGCACTATCCGTTTCTTCTACGCGCAATGCTAAATTCTTTTCGGTTTCTTTCATTAAACGGTCACGAATATGTCGAGAGGTAACAAACTTTCCTTCTTTACCAAAGAAAGGAGAGTTATTAATACTAAAAGTCATACTCATGGTTGGTTCATCCACACTAATCACTGGTAATGCTTCAGGATTTTCTGGATCAGCAATGGTATCACCGATGTTGAATTCTTCTAAACCAACTACAGCACATAAATCACCAGAAACAACTTCTGTGACTTTACGCTTACCCATTCCTTCAAATACGTATAATTCTTTTACCTTATTTTTTTTGATGCTTCCATCTGCTTGCACCAAAACAATATTTTGATTTTCTTTAATGGTACCTCTTTCAACTTTTCCAATCGCGATACGACCTAAGAAAGTAGAATAATCTAAAGAAGTGATTTGCATTTGTGTATGTCCTTCCTTCACATCAGGACCTGGAACATACTTTAAGATACCATCCATTAAAGGCGTGATATCTTCACATTGCGTTAATGACTCATTGAACCAACCATTTTTTCCACTACCATAAAAAGTAGGGAAGTTCAATTGCTCTTCGGTTGCATCCAAGTTAAAGAATAATTCAAAAACGGCATCATGCACTTCGTCAGGACGACAGTTTTCTTTATCCACTTTATTGATAATTACAATTGGTTTTAAATTCAACTGCAATGCTTTTTGTAATACGAAACGAGTTTGTGGCATAGGTCCTTCAAAAGCATCCACCAACAAACAAACACCATCGGCCATTTTCAAAACACGCTCTACTTCACCACCAAAGTCAGAGTGACCTGGGGTATCGATTACGTTAATTTTTACGCCTTTATAGGTTACAGAAGCGTTCTTACTTAAAATAGTGATACCTCTTTCACGCTCTAACTCATTGCTATCCATGATTAAGTCACCAGTCTCCTGGTTGTCTCTGAATACTTTAGTTGCGTGTAATATTTTGTCTACCAAAGTTGTTTTACCGTGGTCAACGTGGGCTATAATAGCGATGTTTCTTATTTCCATGTACTGTTTTGAGGCTGCAAAGGTACGCCGTTTACTGTCCTAAAAAAAACTATTGGGAAAAAAGGATTATTAAGCTTTAGATACGAATATATATTTTATATTTATCTAATACATAACCCAATGACCAACAAATAAGCATGTAAGAAACAGCAAAGAATAGGGAGCCCCAATAAGGGTCAAAATTGGCAAAACCTAGTTGATACAACCAACCAAATGCGCTTGTATGACCACCAGGACCTTGAACCAAGTTCAAAGTTGTCAGCAAAATCTCTGAAAAAAGGTAGATCACGAGTGGATTTTTACCAAAAATTTCAAAAAATCGTGAAAATTGGTGTTGACGATTGATGTCTACCCGATATATAATAGTAGCTAAAATGATCATATCTATCCCAATGGTGAGTACGACAAAAGAACTGGTCCATATTTTCTTATTGATAGGGAATTGATAATGCCACATAAAGGCCAAGAAAACAAACCCTGCCCCCCACATAAATAAATGTGTTAAACCTTCATAGGTTTTTCCGCTTGTGCGAACAAAGTTGCCTATAATAAACCCTACTAAAACATTTACAATGGCCGGCAATGTGCTAAGTAATCCTTCGGGATCAAAAGCAATTCCATCTCCATGATATAAATGGTTGGGTCCAAATAAATATAAATCCAACCTTAAATCTGCATTTCCAGTTAAACTATATGGATCTCCTGATTGTCCGTAATGAAATGCTAAGTACCAGTAAGTCAATAGAAGCACTGCAGTTAACACTTTAACCACTCTTTCATGCATAAAATGCACAATCAAAGCTCCAAATCCGTAAGCCAGTGCAATACGTTGTAACACACCAAATATCCTTGTATCTTTTAGTGCTCCTGTAAATGGAAACCAATACATTAAGAAGCCTAAGGTGAATAAAATAAGCGTACGTTTTAGGATGGTGAGAAGGACTTTAGAGGTACCTGATTTTTCTAAATTAGGTAAAACAAAACTGAGTGCATTCCCCACCGCAAATAAAAAGGATGGGAATACCAAATCGGTAGGGGTAAATCCATGCCAGCTTGCATGTCTAAAAGGTGCAAAAGTATGCAATGCATCACCTGGCGTATTGACAATGATCATCAAACAGATTGTCATACCGCGAAAAACATCCAATGATAAAAACCTTTCTTTATTCATAGCAGCAATTTAGTTGATTTAGAAAAGCAAAATATTTTTTTAAGGCCATCAAAATAACTAGCTTTAAAATAAAAATACCCAAATGCGTATACTAAAAATAGTCATTCTCTCTCTACTTGCTTTATTTGTAGTTTATTTTTTAGGTCCAAAGCCTCCAAAGTCAGAATTAAATGCTGTCTTACCAACAGTTGTAAGCATCAGTGCGCTTGATCCATATATTACAGCTATGGAAGCGCCACATAAGATTAAACCAAATAACCAAGCTAAAATTATTTGGGCAGACAGTAATCATACACAAACAGATTATGCCATTGTTTATTTACATGGATTTAGCTCAAGTCAAATGGAAGGCGATCCAGTTCACCAAAATATTGCGAAACAATTTCATTGTAATTTATATTTAGCAAGATTAGCGGAACATGGTATTGATACCACCGAAAACCTTGTGAATTTAACTGCCGAAGCGTATTGGGAATCAGCAAAATTAGCCTACGCAATTGGTAAACAACTTGGTAAAAAAGTCATTTTAATGGGTACATCTACAGGTGGTACTTTGGCATTGCAATTAGCAGCCAATTATCCTGAAATTGCAGGCTTGATTTTATATTCGCCAAATATCGAAGTCTTTAATCCATCAGCCCCCTTGTTAAATAAACCATGGGGTTTACAGATTGGTAGAGCAGTTCTTAAAAGCAATTATGTAGACGTAAAATACAAGGACTCCGCTTACCCAAAATATTGGAATCGTCAATATCGAATAGAAGCTGTAGTTGCTTTGCAAAATTTGTTGGAAGCTACAATGACAGAAACTACTTTTAAAAAGATTCATCAACCTACACTAGCACTCTATTACTATAAGGATGAAGCCCATCAGGACAATGTAGTCAAAGTAGGAGCGATTCAAAAAATGATGCAACAAATTGCTACCCCATCCAATTTAAAATTTGAAATGGCTATTCCAAATGCAAGCAATCATGTACTTGCTTCTCCAATTGTTTCAAAAGATATTATAAGTGTAGAAAAAGCCACTGTAAAGTTTATGCAAGATGTGATCATAAAAAAATAGCCAACAATGGTTGGCTATTTTTTTATATGAACTATAAATTCTTTTATGCTTAATTGACGTGTCGCTTATTTTTACTTGACAAAAAGGTGTACACTGCAGGAATCACAAATAGCGTTAAGATTAAGGAGAACATTAAACCTCCCACAATAACTGTACCTAAAGGCTTACGGCTAGTAGCTGCCGCACCTAAGCTAATGGCAATTGGCAATGCACCCAATGCGGTTGCTAAGCTTGTCATTAAAATAGGTCTCAGACGTTGCGCTGCTGCTTCTAAAACTGCTTCTTTAATGGCTAAACCGGCTTCTCTTTTCTTATTTGCAAACTCCACAATTAAGATACCATTCTTGGTCACTAAACCAATTAGCATAATGATACCAATCTGAGAGAATATATTTAATGTTTGATCTAATAACCATAAAGAGATTAAAGCACCGGCAATCGCCAATGGCACTGTAATCATAATGATGAATGGATCCGTAAAACTTTCAAATTGCGCTGCTAGCACTAAATAAATTAAAATCAACGCTAGCAATAAAGCATAAGATGTATTTGAAGCACTTTCTTTAAAGTCTCTAGAAGGTCCGCTTAAAGCGGTTTGAAAACTTTCATCTAACTTCTCTTTTGCAATACGCTCCATGGCATTCACGCCATCCCCAATGGTTTTGCCTTCTGCCAGAGAAGCAGAAATGGTAGCAGAATTAAAACGATTGTAGTGGTACAAATTTGGAGGATTACTATTCTCTTCAATTGTTAATACACTTGAAATAGGAATGCTTTCGCCACGATTGTTTCTAATATAAATTTTACTGATATCTGTAGGCGTGTTACGATCGGATTTAGGTACCTGTGTAATGACTTCGTATTGGCGATCATTCATAATAAAATAAGCAGAACGAGCACCACTAAATGCAGATTGTAATGCTTGTGATATATCTGCCGTAGATAAGCCAAGATCTTTAGCGCGCATACGGTCGATTGTTAAATCTAATTCGGGTTTATTGAATTTTAAGTTAACATCAACATTCTGAAATGTTTTATCCTTTCTCGCTGCTTCTAAAAACTCAGGAATCACTTTTCTTATTTTTTGAAAATCTAAGTTCTGAATGATAAACTGTACAGGCAAAGAACCACGTGACATCATACCAACAGATATAGTTTGTTCTTCGATAGAGAAAATACGTACATTTTTAAAACGCTTAAATTTCTTATTTAAATCGGCAGCGATTTCGGTTTGGGTTCTTTTTCTTTCATTGATACCTACCATGCCTAATCTGCCAGAAGCGCCTGTACTTCCTCCGCCCCATGCAGGGACACTACCCCAAGTAAATGCATGCTCGGGTATGGAATCTTGCATAATGCGAATTGCTTTCAATAAATCCGATCTTAAATCTTCATAGCTTGTTCCCTCTGCTGCTGACATGGAAATACGAACTGAGCTTTTATCTTCCATTGGTGCCAACTCACTTTGTATATTTTTTCCAATCAGAAAAATTAACACAAAACAAATTCCAACAATCACCCATGCCATCCATCGAATTTGTAAAAATTTTGCGAGCCCATTTCTGTAACCCTGCTCCATACCTTTGAAAAATGGTTCGGTGCGTTCATAGAATTTTCCGTGTTTTCCACCATTTCTATTCAAATAAACATTCAATACTGGCGTAATAGTTAAAGACACAAATGCAGATACTAAAACTGCACCTGCAACGACCACTCCAAATTCTTTGAATAAGGACCCCACAAAACCTTGTAAGAAAATAACAGGCAGGAATACGACGGCCAAGGTAATAGAAGTAGATACGACTGCAAAAAAGATTTCCTTACTGCCTTCTCTTGCAGCGTCTTTGATAGGAAGTCCTTCTTCTAGTTTTCTAAAAATATTTTCCGTGACCACAATACCATCATCCACTACAAGTCCTGTTGCTAAAACAATCGCTAATAAAGTCAAAACATTAATGGAGAAGCCTGCCAAGTACATAATAAAGAAAGTCGCAATCAGAGAAATTGGAATATCAATTAAAGGTCTAATGGCAATGAGCCAATTTCTAAAGAAAAAGAAGATCACCAATACCACCAATGTAAATGAAATCAAAATGGTTTCTTTTACTTCTGACAAAGCACGACGTACATTCTTAGTATTATCGATAGGCACCGCAAATTCTATATCTGATTTATTTTGTGCTTTTACTTCTTCTAATCTTTTATAAAATTCATCCGCAATATTAATTTGATTGGCACCCGGTTGAGGAGAGATAGACAACATGACAACAGGCACCCCATTAAAATAAGTGCCTTGATCCTCTTGGTCTGGTCCTAGTTCAACTCTAGCTACATCACCCAACCTCACAATCCCATTCAGGTCTTCTTTTAAAATGATATTTCTAAAATCAGATTCTGTACTTAACCTTCCTAGGGTTCTAATAATAAATTCTGATTTATTACCATAAATACGACCCGCAGGTAATTCTACATTTTCTTTATTCAATGAAGTTTGAATGTCATTGAATGCAATACCAAATGCATTTAGTAAATCCGTATTTGGGTAGATGCGCATGGACATACGCTTGCCACGAATTCCAACACTACTTACTTCGTTAATCGTCTGAAACCTTTGTTGTAAGACATTCTCTGCGTATTCTGTTAATTCTAATAATCCTTTTGTTTTACTTCTTAATGTAAGCATTAAAATAAAATCTCCACTGGCATCTGCTTTTGACACCACAGGAGGGTTATTGATATCTTCGGGCAAACTTCTTGTAGCCTGTGATACTTTATCTCTTACATCATTCGCTGCAGTCTCTAAATTAATTCCTAAGTTAAATTCGACAGTGATATTTGAATTTCCTACTGAGCTTGAAGAGTTGATGGTACGAATACCAGGGATACCATTGATCGCTTTCTCTAAAGGTTCTGTAATTTGACTTTGAATGACTTCTGAGTTTGCACCTGTGTAGGATGTTTGCACAGAAATGATAGGTGGATCAATGGCAGGGTATTCCCTTAATGCCAAGAAAGAATAGCCTACCAAACCAAAAATGATAATCGCAATATTCATCACAGTGGCTAGCACTGGACGTTTTAACGAGAGTTCCGATATATTCATCTCAATAATGTATTAATTGTGAGCCTACTTGATAATGTCAACAAGTGGCAATGTCTTCCCTATTTTTAAATCACTTCCGTCTCTTACAAATAACATCCCCGCAACGATTAAGCTATCACCTACTTGAATGCCAGATGTAATTTCAACAGCAGTGGCAGTGCGATACCCTGTCTCCACATTGATAAATTTTGCTTTACCGTTTTTAACAACAATGAGCTGTTTTACTTTAGAATCAGGAATAATCACGTTAGATGGAACCAAAATACTTGGCTTCTGTTGATTTTCACCTAAGAATACTTTTGTGTATGATCCTGGTATCAACTTGCCTTGTAAATTAGCGCGTACTTTAATGTTTCTTGATGTCGCAATAATCTGTGGCTCAATGGCAGCAATGGTTGCAGTCATTTTAACACCAGGATTGACAATACTTTCTACCGTCACTTTCTTGCCTACCTTAATATAACCTTGATAGATTTCTGGTAAGGTAAAATCTACTTTTAATTGGTCCATTTTTTGTAAGGAAGCAACCGTTGTGGCTGTACTAATATAGGCACCTAGACTCACTTGTTTTAATCCCAATTGACCAGCAAAAGGTGCTTTTATAACCGTTTTATCTATCAAAGACTGGGTGTAAGCCATATCTGCATTCAAACTATTAACTTGTTGCAAGCTGATATCATAATCACTTTGATTGATTCCTTTAGCTTGTACTAATTTGTAATTTCTTTGTTCATTGATATTTGCCAATGCCAATTGAACTTTGATCTTTTGCAATTGTGCTTGTAAATCAGCATCATTTAACTTAGCTAATACTGTACCTGCAGCAACCATTTTACCTTCTGGAATTTGCAAGAAAACAACACGGCCATTGGTTTCTGGACGAATGTCTACAAATTCACTTGCCACCACCGATCCATTCACTTCAATCACTTTATCAACTACTTGAGTAGCAGCAATTGCAATGTCTACACTTATTGGCGCACCTGCATTGAATTTATCTGTTGGTTTAGTCTTCTCTTTACATGCGAACATTCCTAACATAAGGATGAAGGCAATCATATTTAACTTTCTCAAATTGGTCTAATTTTAGTGCCTAAAGATAGCTAAAATGCCATGTTTTGTGAAAGAAAATAGATGAATGGTGAATTATCTGCCCTGTTTAAATTGAATCAGTTTCTGTTGAATAAAGTAGCCCAACTCCAGGTCGTTCAGTAAGGATAGGGTTGGATAGGATGGTTTACAGTATTCCATAAATATATCTAGCCTTGGACCTTCTAATTTCGTGAGCTTTTGGACAAATCGCTTGGTAAATCGATATTTAATGTACTTTTCTTGTTCATGCAGTAATAGTCGATTTTGTAAAAACTGGAGGTTTCTATTGCGCTTGAACCTAAACATATTGATGACTTCATTTAGGTCAAATCCGATACTGACTCCACCATTTCCAAAAATGTTTTGTTGGTTACTCAGTTTTAAGCCAGGTGGCTCATAATTGAAATATTTGGCATAATCTATCCGATTCTGAATGGAGTCATACCTGTAATAGCTATTGCGTACTGTCACTTCTGGCAGATCCACGCCATTCACATGAATCATGATATTAAAATTACTTACGTCTTCGATTTCGTCTATGCCAAATTTTTTGGTGTTTTTCCCAAACAAAGAAAATGTCAAGGAGTCTTTAGCAGACATGGTGATTAAATATCGGCCCAAGGAATCTGTTTGTGTTCTATTAGATTTACTAGAGACCAAGACGGCTTCAATTGGCCTTTTTCCCGAAATATCATAAACCACACCACTAATGGTTCGCATCTGGGCCTTCACAGAGGAAAAGGCAACACAAGTCAATAAAAAAAATAATAGGACGGTTTGCTTCATGAATGGGTGTAAAAATAAACAATTCAAGCCTTTGTTTATGTTAAAATATAGACGGCCAAAGCGATAAGCATGCACCTAATAAGATGGTGCCCAAAACCATCCATTGTGGTGCAACTTTATAACGTACCAAGACAATTGCAGTGGTACAAAATACCAATAGGTACACCCCAATATTGATGCTAGTCAAGGTTCCTAAATCAAATAAAATATCTTTTAATAAATACATGGTTGACCCAAGCATAATCCCCACTACGGCTGCATAAATGCCTTCTAGTGACCTAAAAAAAAGTGCATAGGTTTTTAATTTTTGCCAGATAGGAAAGAAAAATAAAACGACTAAAAAGCTGGGCAAAAAGACCCCAACACTAGCAACTATTGCACCCATTATTTGTGTCGCAATGCCTTTATCTTTTAATGCAATGGCTCCTGTAAAACTAGAGATCGAAAAAACAGGGCCAGGAATGGCTCTTACAATACCAGATCCCGTTAAAAAAGCATCACTATTAATTTTGATGACATCTCTTTTGGTTTTTTTAATTCTATCTGAATTGGGACGGGTCACATACTGTTCATACATCATTGGAATCAACACATCTCCACCTCCAAAAACAAAACTTCCAAAACGATAATTGGTTTCGAACAAGTTAAATAGTTTTTTGTGTTCCCAATTTTGTCTCGTTGCTTGCTCTGATAAGAAACCAGCAATGATAAAAAAGAACAAGAAAAGATGCAGATGAATCCACTTTATTTTTTTGGGTGCCGCACCTTGGTCGGGAATTCTTTTATTACTAAAATTAGTAACAATACCAGCAAGAACAATCAACACAGGAATTGTCCATGGGGTTTTAAAACCAATAAAAGTAAGTATTGCAACAAGTAAAAAAATTAAAATAGTGATGGTATTATGAATGGCTTTCTTATATAAAAGATAGGTCGCACTAGCGATAAACCCAATGACCATGGGCTGGAGTAAATATAAAGTTTTTAAAATGGGCTGTACATCAAAATACATATAGACAATTGCAAGCGCAGTCATTAAAAAGGTTGCTGGTAAAATCCAAATGAGTAAAGTAAGCAATGCCAATAAAAAGCCGCCTCTTTTAAATGCAATTAAGACAATTGTTTGTGTAGAGGATGCCCCAGGAAGCAGTTGGCAAAAAGCATTGTACTCCATCAACTCCTCCGAGGTAATATCCTTTCTTTTTTCTACAAAACGATGTTGAAGCAGACCAATATGGACTTGAGGACCACCAAAAGCAGTGATGCTATGATGTAATACAGCTTTTAAAAATGGTATATGTCTTAATAGATACAATCTGAAGGCTTTAGGTAAAAATAAAATAATTTATTTGCATCCTACACATTTTATACATTATCAGTAAACTATATAAATACTTCAATATCGATAAATTGTATCTTTGCAATATGAAAAATTTATTTTTTGTATTTGTCTTACTGATCGCCCTTGGTTGCGGCAAGAGTAATTATCAAACCTACCAGCCTGTTTATTCCAAAATCGATTGGGAAGAACAGCCAGATTATAGTCAGTTAAAGAACTGGGCTGCGCATCCTCAAAAAATAGACCCTTCGGATAGTGTACCTGCAAGTATTGTCAAAAATTACAAAGCCAAGCAATTGGCGGATGTATTTTTTGTGCACCCTACAACATACTTGGATCCAACAAAGCCAAATGGCTGGTCTGCATCCATTAAAAATGTGGAAATCAATATATCAACAGATTTTACAACTATTTTAAACCAGGCAAGTATTTTTAACGAAGTAGGAGCCATCTATGCCCCAAGGTACCGTCAAGCACATATTAGTAGTTATTATCCTATTACAAAATTGGACAGTTTACAAGCCTTAGCCGCTTTTGAATTAGCATACCAGGATGTCAAAAAAGCTTTTGATTACTTTTTAGCAAATCACAATGAAAATAAGCCCATCATTATTGCATCTCACAGTCAAGGAAGTACCCACGCAAAAAGATTGCTTAAGGAATATTTTGATGGTAAACCATTGTCAAAAAAATTAGTTGTAGCCTATATTGTTGGAATGGCCATAGACCCAATGGATTATACCTATTTAAAGGCTTGCACAACAGCTACTGAAACAGGATGTATTTGTGCTTGGAGAACCTATAAAGCAGGCTATAATCCGCCCTATGTTGAGACTGAAAAATTTACCTCTATGGTGACCAACCCATTATCATGGAGCAGCAACCAAACATCCATTGATCGAAAAGCGAATGAAGGCTCAGTCTTGTATAACTTCAAAAAGGTCATTCCAAAAGTTGCTGGAGCAATCAATCATAAAGGCATATTATGGACACCCAAGCCTAAATTTTTTGGTAATATATTATATACTACTAGTAATTATCATATTGCAGATTATAACTTGTATTATATGAGTGTAAGAAAAAATGCTTTTGATAGAACCAGCCAATATCTAAAACAAAATTCTAGTGTAGGCAATGAATAAAGTTTATTTAATTTCCTACAACGCTTAAAAATTTAATCCGCATTATTTTGAGCTGCTCCAAGCTGTAGTCATTTTCACTTAATTCCTGTTGGGCAATTTGTAAAGAAGAGGTTTCACAGCTTTTAAAGTAGTCTAAAATTTCCTCTTGATCGTATGCATCTAGCCATTCATCAATAGCATAATCTAAATTCAACTTAGTGCCACTTGCTGCGATCGTTTCCATTTCCTCAAGTAAGCTATCTAACTTTAGATCTTTATTTTTTGCAATGGTTTCCAATGGTATTTTCTTGTCTACATTTTGAATGATGTAGATTTTATTGCTTGATTTATTAGCCACCGATTTCATGACAAAATCATCTGGCTTTTCGATATGATGTTCTGTTACATAATTTTCTATGAGCTTAATAAATGCTTCACCGTATTTGATGGACTTGCCTTTGCTAACGCCCTGACAACGCTCTAACTCGGTATATGAGGTTGGATACAATGTCGCCATGTCCTGCAATGATGTTTCAAGAAAAATAACAAATGGAGGCAAGCCAATTTTTTTAGCAACCACTTGGCGTAGGTCTTTTAATAATTCAAATAAGCGGTCGTCTGTGGTGACAGCATCTTCGGCCACTTCGCTTTCTTCGTCATCGCCTAACTCTGCTGCAAAAACATTTTGCAAGACCACTAAAAATGAGCTTGGCTTTTTCAAAAACTTTTGTCCTTTTGCAGTCAGTTTCAATAAGCCGTATTCTTCGATATCTTTTTCAATGAGTTCCTCAAGCATGGCCTGACGAATCAAGCTATTCCAAAATAATTCATCATGCGATTTTCCAATTCCAAAAACAGGTAATTTTTCGTGGCGGTACAATCCAATTTGCGGCATATAATGTCCTATAATAATTTGCACTACATAATTAGCCACAAATCTTTCATCCAAAGCCTGTATCGTTTGTAATAATTGGACCAGTTCTGTTTTTGCTTGAAATTGCGCTTTTGGGTGTAAACAGTTATCACATTTGCCGCAATTTTGATCGGGCCAGGTTTCTCCAAAATAATGTAATAAACTTCTTCTTCTGCAAACACCACTCTCAGCAAATGCAACTGTCTCATCAATTAATTGCGCACCTACTTCTCTTTCACTTAAAGGTTTATCCCTTAAAAAATGTTCTAGTTTAGAAACGTCTTTTTGTGAGTAATATAAAATACAGTTGCCTTCTAAACCATCTCTACCAGCCCTTCCTGTTTCTTGATAATAATTTTCTATAGATTTAGGGATATTGTAATGAATCACAAAACGAATATCTGGCTTGTCTATACCCATACCAAATGCAATCGTGGCAACAATCACTTGCACATCCTCATTTAAAAATTGATCCTGTCTTTCGGCCCTTAATTTTTGATCTAGACCAGCATGGTAAGCAACCGCTTTAATATTATTGGCTTTTAAAAGATCTGCTAGTTCTTCTGTTGTTTTTCGATTGAGGGTATAAATAATACCACTTTTCTTTTTATGCTTTGTAATGTATTTGACAATACTTTTAACAGTTTGCTCCTTTTTAATTTTTGGTTGTACTTCGTAGTAAAGATTGTCTCTATTAAATGAAGAGATTAAAATTTCTGGATTGTTAAGTGCAAGATTTTTTACAATATCACTTTGCACTTTAGGTGTGGCTGTTGCGGTCAATGCAATAATGGGCGCAGATGGATTGATCTCCTCCATCATCTCTTTTAAACGACGGTATTCTGGTCTAAAATCATGTCCCCATTCAGAAATACAATGCGCTTCGTCTACGGCAAAAAAAGATACTTTTAAATCACTAAAAAAATCCAAGTTCTCCTGTTTTGTCAAAGTCTCAGGGGCTACATATAATAATTTAGTCTTGCCACTTAAAAGATCTTCTTTAACCACTTTTACTTGTCCCTTGTTTAAAGAGGAGTTTAAAAAGTGTGCGACTTCGTCATGCTCGCTATACCCTCTTACAAGATCTACTTGATTTTTCATTAATGCGATCAATGGAGAAACTACAATAGCACAGCCTTCTAACATCATTGCTGGCAATTGATAACACAAACTCTTTCCCCCTCCTGTTGGCATGATCACAAAAGTATCCCGACCGCTTAACAGAGATAGAATAGCTTGTTCTTGGGTACCCTTGAACTCTGAGAAGCCAAAATATTGCTCTAAAGCAGCTCTTAAATCCTTGTTTTGAGGGGCAGCAGTCTTTTTAATCGTTTTTTTAGTGGCAGGCATCTTAATAAGCTTGAAATCAACTATTTATTGATCGAATGTTCTCTTAAGTTAACGCATTTTGTTGAAGAAAAGTTCATCAAAATGGATAATTTTTTAAAATAAACCTTTCTTCAAAGGAAAGATTAAAAATGGAGTACAAAGTTAATGAAGTATTACCTTTGCTGCATCTATATTATGCCTATGTCTTCCGAGATTAAATCCATTGCCAAAAACGCCTTACTGATTGAAGCAAAAGCGGTCGCTGGATTGGAAAAATTTATTGACGACCAATTTGTAGCGGCAGTTGAAACTGTGATGCAATCCAAAGGTCGTTTTGTTGTGAGTGGTATTGGTAAAAGTGCCATTATCGCGCAAAAAATTGTAGCCACTTGTAATTCTACGGGGACCCCTTCTATTTACCTACATGCTGCAGATGCCATTCATGGAGATTCAGGAATGATTGGCCCAGAAGATGTAGTCATGATTATTAGTAAGAGTGGTGAGAGCCCAGAAATTAAACTTTTAATAGATTTAATATCCAATTTTGGCAACCCATTGATTGCCATGGTTGGAAATACAGATAGCTATTTAGGTAAATCCACAAAACTTGTTGTGAATACCACAGTAGATCAAGAAGCATGTATTCATAATTTAGCACCTACTTCGTCTACCACTGCTCAAATGGTAATGGGCGATTTAATGGCTATTGCATTAATGGAATTAAAAGGATTTAAATCCAATGATTTTGCAAAATTTCATCCTGGAGGAAATCTAGGTAAAAGATTAACCTTAACAGCAGGTGCCATCGCAAAAAATAATACACAACCAAGTGTACAACCAACAACAAGTATTAAAGAAGTGATTAGCACTATTTCAAAAAATAGGATGGGTGCAACAGCTGTGTTAGATGATACAGGTAAGATTATTGGCATGATTACTGATGGTGATATTCGAAGAATGTTAGAACAACATAATAGTATTCAGGATCTTAAAGCAGCGGATGTTTTTCATAAACAGCCCATTAAGATTGCATCTAACACTTTGGCAATCGAAGCATTTGATATCATGAAAGCACACGATATTAGTCAATTGATTGTTGCAGATGCAGGACAATACAAAGGAATGATTCATATACACGATTTAATGAAAGAGGGGATTTTATAATCTATAGCTATGCAAAATAAAAATCACTATGTAGCCATTATGGCTGGTGGAATTGGAAGTCGATTTTGGCCAATGAGTAGGACAGCACTCCCTAAACAATTTCTAGACGTATTGAATACCGGTAAAACTTTAGTTCAATGGACTTATGAACGTTATGCAAAATTTATACCTGCAGAAAATATTTATATAGTCACATCGGAAGAATACGTTGACATTGTGAAAGCACAATTACCAATGCTACCGGTAGAAAATATTTTAGCAGAGCCGAGCAAAAAAAACACAGCGCCTTGCATTGCTTATATTTCATTTAAATTGGCACAAATCAATCCTGATGCAAAATGTATTGTGGCACCTAGTGACCATTTAATTTTAGAAGAGGATCGCTTTCAAACCATAGCATTACAAGCCTTAGATTTTGTAGATCATATAAAAGCCTTAGCTACTTTGGGGATACAGCCTACACATCCAAACACGGGCTACGGGTATATCCAATACGAAGGATTAGAAGTTGCGAAGGAAGTATATAAAGTCAAGACATTTACTGAAAAACCAGATTTAGAAATTGCTAAGTCTTTTTTAGAGAGTGGAGATTTTTTATGGAATGCAGGTATTTTTGCTTGGAAAATAAGTTCCATCTTAACTGCGTTTGAAAAGTACCAGCCAGAGATGTACGAATTATTTGATCAAGAGAAAATGCACTTTAACACCCCAGAAGAAAATGGGGCCATTCAAAGAATCTATCCACAGTGCACGAATATTTCTATTGATATAGCAATTATGGAAAAGGCCAATAATGTATACGTCATGCCAGCCTCATTTGGATGGAGTGATCTGGGAACATGGAATAGCGCGTATGAGAATATGGAAAAAGATTATTTAGGCAATGCAGTGGCTTCTGATAATGTGATTGTAATTGACGCCACAAAATGTATGATCAACTCTCCTAAAGACAAACTAGTGTTAGTTCAGGGATTGGATGACTTTATTGTGATTGACACAAAAGATGTTTTATTGATTTGTAGTAGGGATAAAGAGCAATCCATTAAAGAATATGTAGCAGAAGTAAAGCGGAACAAAGGCGATAAATATATCTAAATTGCTTAACTTAGAGTGGTTGGGCTATTTGTTTATCAAAAAAATTACCCCCCTCTATGGCAACCATTATAACTGGCACTGGTAGTATTATACCACACCATATTAAATCTAATCAAGATTTTGTTTCGAATTCTTTTTACGATGAACAAAGTGAATTGATCAAAACACCCAATCAAGAAATTGTAGAGAAGTTCAAAGGAATTACGGGCATCGTGGAAAGAAGGTATGCCGATGTGCATGTCAATACTTCTGACTTAGCTACTGCTGCTGCTAAATTAGCCATTGAAGATGTTGGGATAGATCCTGAAACAATCGATCAAATTATTGTAGCACATAATTTTGGAGACGTTCAAAATGGAACCATACAGTCAGATGCTATTCCTGCCATTGCATCAAGAGTAAAACATCATTTAGGTATTGTTAACCCTAGCTGTGTGGCTTATGATATTTTATTTGGCTGCCCTGGATGGATACAAGGTGTGATTCAAGCAGACTCTTTTATTAAGTCTGGGATGGCAAAAAAATGTTTAGTGATTGGTGCAGAAACTTTAAGCAGGGTGGTAGATCCACACGACAGGGATAGTATGATTTTTAGTGATGGAGCAGGTGCTTGCATTGTAGAACACAGCGATGAACCTAATGAGGGTATTTTAGCTTTTAGCGTACAAAGTCACTGTAATGAAGAGGCCTATTTTTTATATTTAGGTAAGTCCTATCATCCAGAAGCAGACGATGCAACAAGGTACATTAAAATGAAGGGCCGCAAGGTATATGAATATGCTATCAAGAATGTGCCTATTGCTATGAAAGCCTGTATCGAAAAAGCTGGAGTAGACATACAAGAAGTGAAAAAATTCTTTCTACATCAAGCCAATGAAAAAATGGACGAAGGCTTTATTAAAGCATTGTATAAATTATATGATATCAAAGAGATTCCTGCAGATATTATGCCAATGAGCATTCACGAATTAGGAAATAGTTCCGTAGCAACTATTCCAACATTATACGATTTAGTAAGTAAAGGAAAATACGCAGAACATAGTTTAGTAAAAGGAGATGTCGTTATTTTTGCATCGGTTGGAGCAGGAATGAATATCAACGCAATTTGTTATCGAGTTTAGTTTTATTAGAAATATTTTTTAAATAAAATATTTCTAATAAAAAAAGTACAGTTAGCACCTTTTTTTATTAGTAACCTCGTTGATTATTGCCTTCGATATAATTAGTATATGCTTTATTACAAACTTTGTTCCCCCCAGGTGTAGGATAGTTTCCAGTGAAATACCAATCACCTGTGTTAGTAGGACAACATGCATGCAATCCTTCAACCGTCTGATAAATGACTTCTACCGGAATTTGAATATTATCAGGTGTAATTAATTGCGCAATTTTATCTGAAATTTCTTCTGTAGTAAAGGGATCATATAGTTCACGTACCACATTTTGTGTGTGAAGTTCATTCTTAGCTTCTAATACTTTGATTTTTTGATAGACATCCTCCATCACCTGCTCCATGCCTCTTTCTTTCAACAACGCTATAGTTGCCTTAAATGCAATAAAATCTCCCATTTTGCTCATATCAATACCATAACAATCAGGATACCTAATTTGTGGGGCAGATGAAACAACAATAATTTTTTTAGGAGACAGTCTGGATAACATTCTAATAATACTTTCTTTTAAAGTTGTACCTCTCACAATACTATCATCAATGACTACCAAGCTATCTTCATTTTTACGCACAGTTCCATAAGTGATATCATAGACGTGTTGAACCATCTCGTTTCGGTTCGAATCTTCAGTAATGAAAGTTCTTAATTTAACGTCTTTAATGGCAATTTTTTCTTGGCGAATTTTACGATGCACCATCTCTCCTAATTTTTCAGCATCCACCTCATTACCCCAACTTAAAATACGTTCTACTTTAATAGCATTCAAGTATTCTTCCAAGCCTTTTATTAATCCATAAAATGCGACTTCTGCCGTGTTTGGAATATAAGAGAAGATAGTATTTCTTAAATCTTTTTCAATTCTATTTAAAACAATTTTACTTAAATAGTGCCCAAGTGCAATACGCTCTCTATAAATTTTCTCATCACCACCTCTTGAAAAATAAATACGCTCAAAAGAACATGCCCTTCTTTCTTTTGGTTCAACGATTTGCTCAATAGTATACCCACCTTTGTCGTCTACAATCAATGCATTACCTGGCATCAACTCAAGCACTTCGTTCTCACCCACATTGAATGTAGTGCGAATTGCAGCTCTTTCGCTAGCAGCTACAATCACTTCTCCATCAATATAATAATAAGCCGGACGAATACCATGTGCATCACGCATAATAAAGCTATAGCCATTACCTACAAGACCTCCAATGGTAAAACCACCATCAAACATAGGTACAGCTTGCTTTAATACTTCAGCAATATTTGGACAATTAGGATTTTTTGTTTCTTCTATTACTAAAAAGTGATGGATGACTTCCATCATTGCGGCAAGGTCACTTTGTTTTTCGAAAGGACCAGGTTCATGTTGAATAAGTTTGAATAATTCATCCGTATTCACCAAATTGAAATTGCCAGCTAATGCAAGGTTTTTACCAGGGACTAAATTTTTTTTAATAAATGGATGGCAAAATTCAACATTGTTTTTGCCTTGTGTGCCATACCTTAAATGCCCTAATAACAATTCACCCATGAAAGGTAAATGTCCTTTCATCAAACCTGGATGTTGGGTAATGTCGGGTTGAAACTGCTCTAATTCTTGTATTTCTTGACCCACTTTAGAAAAAATATCAGCTATGGGTTGTTGTGCACTACTTCTTAATCGATATAAAAAAGGATTGCCTGCTTCAATATCTAATTTAACAGTAGCAATCCCTGCGCCATCTTGTCCACGATTGTGTTGCTTCTCCATCAAGAGGTACAACTTATTGAGTCCGTAGGTAACCGATCCTCTATTTTGTAAATAATAGGATAAAGGTTTTCTTAACCTAATGAATGCTAAGCCACATTCGTGTTTGATTTCGTCGCTCATGATGAAATTTCTAGTATGTTTTTTCCTTTACTATTGCATTTGCTACTTTTGTCCAATCAGTCAATTCTTTACAAGCTTGGAAATCGTTGTCTATAAATACATAGTAATTAGGTACTCTCTCTTTAAACCAAGATGCCAATATATTCGCCTTCTTTTCTTCTAGTGCCCTTACCGATACACGGTTATAATCTTCTTTTAAATTTTCTTTATGTGGCTCGGTTCTTTCCTTATAATATACAATACGAACAGTTTTTCGACCTCTATCGTCCACATACAATTGAGGCTCAGAGATATCACCTGGCTTCATGTTCTTAATTAAAACAACCATCTCTTTGTCCAATTGGTCAAAGTTGATATAGGTAGACCCATCGCGACCAGACACAGCTCCACCACTAAATTTACTGGATTCATCGTCGCTGTATTTATTCACTGCCTCACCAAAACTTGTCTTATTTGCTAAGATCGCTTTTCTAACACTATCCAATAATTTTTTAGTCTCGTTGATTTCGTCATTCGTGATTGGTGGAATTCTTAAGATATGCTTTACAACAGCTTCATCTCCAGATCTAGAAATTAATTGAATGATATGGTAACCAAATTTAGACTTCACTGGAGCAGAAATTTGACCTTCTTTTAATCTAAAAGAAGCCGCCATAAATGCTGGATCAAATTCTCTAATATTTCTATTTAAACTAAACTGACCTAAATTTTCTTTTGAACTTGGATCCTCAGAATACAATTTAACCAATTGTTCAAATTTATTCACCCCGCCTTCTACTTGTTTGCGATACTCTAACATTTGTTGGATTACGTATTCTTCGATATCGCGATTTGCTTTAGGGTGCATGATGATTTCCGAAATCTGTACTTCGCTTTCATACAAAGGCAAACTGTCCACTGGAATTTTTGCATAAAAAGCTTTTACTTCATTTGGGGTAATCTTAACCTTGTTCACGATTTTGTTTTGCATTTCCTCTGCTAAACGCTGCTCTTTAATTAAAAGTCTAAAATCGTCTTTTAATTGAAAGATAGACCTTCCAGCCACTTCTTCTAACACTTCCTTAGATCCAAATTGTTGAATGAAATTTCGAATACGTCCATCTATAGCCACTTCAATTTCTTCTTCTGTAACTAAAATGGAATCTTTTTCGGCTTGTAATACCAAAGCCTTGCGAATCAACTGTCCTTCGATCACCTGACAGGGCGATGGCAATTCAATATTTTCTTGACCTTGTGCTTGTCTTTTATAATCCGCAAGCGCATTGTCTACGTCGGAACGTAGAATATATTTATCGCCGACAGTGGCAATGATTTTGTCTGCTAAAACTTTTTTGATTTGAGCTGACGCTGCAGTAGTAATAGCAATTAAACCTAAAGCAAATACAATGCGAACTATTTTCATCAAATATAAATTAAGGGGCTAAGTTCCGATAGCTGGAGCAATGCCCCAACTATCAAATCTTAATTTTTTTATAAAGTACGTTTAACTTCTTCTTCCTCAAATGCTTCAACGATATCACCTGGCTTCAAGTCAATAAAGTTTTTGATGGTCAAACCACATTCCATATTGGAAACAACTTCTTTCACATCATCTTTGAAACGCTTCAAGCTTCCTAGTTCAGCGGCTTGTCCTTCACCTCTTGGGAACTCAACAATACCATCACGAATAATACGAATCTTACTGTTTCTGCTCAACTTACCATCCAATACATAACATCCTGCAACCGTTGCTTTATCAAATTTATAGACCTCTCTAACCTCAACGTTGGCCACAATTTTCTCTTGAATTTTTGGTTCCAACATACCTTCCATCGCACTCTTAATTTCATCAATCGCATTGTAGATGATAGAGTACATTTTAATTTCAACGCCTTCTGCTTCTGCTAAACGGCTTGCTTGCATACTTGGACGAACGTTAAAGCCTATGATGATGGCATCAGATGCTGCAGAAAGCAATACATCAGATTCAGAAATCTGACCCACTCCTTTTAATACTACTCTAATTGCAATTTCCTCGGTAGATAATTTTTGTAATGAATCACTTAAGGCTTCTACAGAACCGTCCACGTCACCTTTAATGATGATGTTTAATTCTTTAAAGTTACCTAAAGCCAAACGACGACCAATCTCATCTAATGTAATATGTTTTCTAGTTCTCAAACCTTGCTCCCTCAGTAATTGAGAACGCTTAGTGGCTAATTCTTTTGCTTCAGACTCGTCGTCATACACTTTAAATTTCTCACCAGCTTGAGGTGCACCATTCAAACCTAAAATCACCACTGGTGTAGAAGGAGGCGCTACTTCGATACGTTGGTTACGCTCATTGAACATGGCTTTTACACGACCATAAAACTGGCCTGATAAAATCAAATCTCCCTGACGTAAGGTTCCGTTTTGTACAAGAATAGTCGCAACAAAACCGCGGCCTTTATCCAAAGATGCCTCAATGATGGTTCCTGTACCTTCTCTATTTGGATTGGCTTTTAAATCTAGTAATTCAGATTCTAACAATACTTTTTCTAATAAAGTATCCACGTTCAATCCTTGTTTAGCAGACAATTCTTGGTTCTGGAATTTACCGCCCCAAGCTTCTACTAAAATATTCATTTGAGACAATTGCTCATATATCTTTTGTGGCTGCGCACCGTCTTTATCAATTTTATTCACTGCAAAAATCATTGGAACATTCGCCGCTTGTGAGTGACTAATGGCCTCTTTAGTTTGTGGCATCACGGCATCATCTGCCGCTACTACAATAATTGCAATGTCTGTTACTTTAGCACCACGCGCACGCATTGCTGTAAAGGCTTCGTGACCAGGCGTATCCAAGAAAGTGATGGCCTTACCATTTGGTAAAGTCACTTCGTATGCACCAATATGTTGTGTGATACCACCGGCCTCACCTGCAACCACATTGGCATTACGAATATAATCCAGTAAAGAAGTTTTACCATGATCCACGTGACCCATAATGGTTACAATTGGTGGACGCTCCACTAAATTTGCTTGATCTTCTGCTTCCTCTTCCTCGTCCATTTCGACTACATCTTCTAATCCAACGAATTCAACTTCAAATCCAAATTCACTTGCAACCAATTCTATCACCTCTGCATCTAAACGTTGGTTGATAGACACCATAATACCCAAATTCATACACTTGCTAATGATATCTGCAAAACTAACATCCATCAAACTAGACAACTCACTTACAGTTACAAATTCTGTTACCTGTAATTTGTTATCTTCTCTTTGTTCATTATTTTCATTTTCAGCAGCTTCTTCTCTTCTTTGACGACGATACTTAGATTTCGTGCTCTTACCACGACCACCTTGGCCTGATAATTTCGCTTGAGTTTCCTTGATCTTATCTTGAATTGCTTTTTGATCGATTTCTTTTTGCTCAGCCGTTTGTGGCATATTTCTTCCACGTGCACCACCTTGTCCCGGACGACTACCATTGTTATTAGGACGATTACCTTGATAACCACCGGTTTGACCGCCTTGAGGACGATTGCCTTGAGGACGATTGCCTTGATAACCACCACCTTGGGTTTGTCCACCTTGGGTTTGTCCACCTTGACCAGGTTGATTAGGTCTTCCTTGAACTGGGATACGCTTACGAACACGTTTTTCTTCCTGAGTTAAAGGTTTTGGTCTAGTGTCGCTATTCATTGGTAAATCAATCTTACCTAAAATGGTTGGACCTGTTAACTTATCTGCTTGGATATTCGTAATGGCGCCGTGCACATTTTCAGGAGCAATAGAATGGTCAACCGGAGCAGCTTTTGGAGCTGGTGTTGGTTCTGCTTTTTTTGGTGCCGCTTTTGCAGGACTTTCCTTAGGAGCTGTTGCCTTAGTGGAAGGTTCTTCTGTTTTTTTAGCTGATTTTTTAGGTCTTGTAGAAGAGTCAATTAAAGATAGATCAATCTTATTAACCACTTTTGGTGCTTCCACCTCTGTAGCTTCTATTTTAACCTTATCTGGTGCTGCTGTTGGGGTTGGCGCTGCCGGAGCTGCTTCTTCCACAGGTGCTGCTGCTTTTGGTGTTTCCACAACTGGTGTTTCAGCAACAACTGCTTTTTTTGCAGGAGGATTTTCATCTTCCGCTTTTTTGCCTTTGTCTGCTACTGCATTTTTTGGCAATTCCACATGGTCTGCCTTATTTTTGGCAACCTTATCGCTTTGGAATTCTGCCTGCAAAGCATAGTACTGACTTTCAGTTAATTTGGCCGTTGGCTTAAGATCATCCTTAGGAAAACCTTTTGTACTAAGGAATTCAATCAAGGTATCTTGACCAATGTTGAATTCTTTAGCAGCTGCTAACAGTCTTGGTAGTTTCAATTCTGACATTCTAATTTTTTTTGTCCCTTTTTTATGAACAGAGACGCGTTCCTTTTACAAATATACTTCTATTTAAAGGTTATTCCCCTTTAGCAAACTCTTCTGTCAAGACACGGCGAACTTCCGCAATGGTCTCCACTTCTAAGTCAGTTCTTTTTTCTAATTCTTCTGCGCTTAATTTTAATACACTTCTTCCTGTATCACAACCAACACGTTTAAATTCATCGATGATCCATGCTTCAATCTCATCGCTAAACTCATCTAAATCAATATCAAACTCATCTACAATTTCCTCGTCTTCACGATACACGTCTAATTCGTAACCTGTTAATTCAGAAGCCAACTTAATGTTCACACCACGACGACCAATGGCCAAAGAAACTTGATCCGATTGTAAGTATACTTCTGCACGCTTACGTTCAGCATCAATATTCATGTAGCTTATTTTTGAAGGCGTCAATGAACGTTGGATCAATAATTGCGTATTGGTTGTAAAATTAATCACGTCAATATTTTCATTTTTTAATTCTCTCACAATACCATGAATACGAGAACCTTTCATACCCACACAAGCACCCACTGGATCAATACGATCGTCGAATGATTCAACTGCTACTTTAGCACGCTCACCTGGCTCACGAACAATTTTCTTAATGGTGATTAAGCCATCGAAAATTTCTGGTACTTCTATTTCTAATAATTTTGCTAAGAATAATGGGCTTGTTCTAGATAAGACAATCACTGGTGAATTATTTTTCATGTCCACTCTGGCAATCACCGCTCTAATGGTTTCGCCTTTCTTGAAAAAATCTTGAGGAATTTGTTCTGTTTTTGGAAGGATTAATTCATTGCCTTCTTCGTCTAATAACAAAACTTCTTTTTTCCAAACCTGATAAATTTCAGCATTGATAATTTCACCAATTCTATCAGAATATTTTTTTACTAAAACATTTTTCTTTAAATCATTGATACGAGATGCCAATGTTTGCTTTGCAGCTAAGATAGCACGACGTCCAAAATCATAAATATTGACTTCTTCCAATAATTCCTCACCTATCTCAAAGTCAGGCTCTATCTTGATTGCGTCAGAGTATGAAACTTCTGCTAAAGGATTGTCTACATCATCATCAGGTCTGATTTCACGACGACGGATAATTTCCAAGTCGCCTTTTTCTGCATTCACGATTACGTCAAAGTTTTCATCACTACCATATTTTTTTCTCAATAAGGTTTTGAAAACATCTTCTACTACTTTCATCATCGTAGGACGATCTATATTTTCAGCGTCTTTAAACTCCGCGAAAGCTTCAATTAAATTTATACTTGCCATAACATCATTTTTTTATCAAGCGGTCTAGCTTGAGATTTGTTAAAATTGAATTTGAACTATAGTTGATTTTATATTATCAAATGGAATAAGCATGGATTCTTGGGTTGCCTTTTTCCCCTTGCCTGCCGTCCACTCTATTAAAATATCCTTGTCTGTTACTTCTTTCATCAAACCTGTAAAAACAGATTCGTCGTTGAGTATGACTTCAACCGTACGACCAATATTTTTTACGTATTGTCTGTTTAAAATCAAAGGCTCTTCCACACCAGGTGAAGAAACTTCCAATGCAAAATCACCTTCCGGAAACCATGCCGCTTCTTCGATGGCTTTGTACAATCTCCTATTAAAAGAAGTACATTGCTTAATAGGCAGACCCTGGTCTCCATCAATATAGACTCTTATTATATGACCAGGCTTCACTTTGATATGCACCAAAAAATAGCTTGGATCCTCTTGTAAAAAAGGTTCTAATAAGGTGTGAATCTTGTCTTTTAATTCGTTTACTTCCATAGTTAAAAAAGAAGAAGGGAACGATTTCGTTCCCTTCATTTCTTTGCACATTCTAGACCAAAGGTAATAAAAGAGGATGAATTCACCCAATTTTATTCAATCTGGTCGTATTTTTGTGCTATGACCAAGCTATTGATTTACGGATTTCTTATTTATCTATTGTACAAATTGGTATTTAATGTGGTACTTCCAGTGCGCAATGGTGTCAAGACCGTACGCCAAAATATGGAGGAAATGCAGCGAAAAATGGCCGAAGCACAGGGTCAAAACGCCAATTATTCGGGATTTACGAACCAAAATGCCGCTAAAGCAGCGCCGAAGTCCACTAAGGACCCAGTTAAAAAAGACGCTGATTACATTGATTTTGAGGAACTTAAGTAAGATTTTGACCTTTTAGACCCTTTGAACTTTTTTAAACACTTTTTTTAATTATCAAAGTCTATTTCCCTAGGATTTTAGGTAATTCCGTTTCAATGAGCATACCTGGTTGCAGAAACAACACTTGCAATCCCACAGAAGCAGCCCCAATCACATTGGGCTCGTTGTCGTCAATGAACAAGGTTTCGGCAGCATTGAGTCCTTCTTGGTCCAAAATGAATTGAAAGGAAGCAGGATCAGGCTTGCGCATACCCATTTTATGAGAATAATACGGGGTTTTAAAAAGTTTTTCGAAATCCCCACCTATTTCGCGTTCAAATTGAGGAAGCACATAATCACAATGAATTTGATTGGTATTGGAATATAAAAACATTGGGAAAGCATGTTGATTTGCTTTGATCCAATCCATGCTCGCCTTTCTAAATCCAATGAGCAAGGAATTCCAAGCAGCTATAATTTGAGTGTGACTCAGAGATAAATTGTACAATTGATTAAAGCCCTCGCAGAAAGCGGTCTCGCTAATTAAGCCTTTTTCGATATCATAAAATAATTGGTCACATTGATTGAGTGTAAAATGATTTTGAAAATTAGGAATGCCTAATTGGTCAAATTCGTGGTACATTTTTGTAAAGTCAATATCGTATAATACATTGCCAAGATCAAAGATGATGTTTTTTACTGGAGTCATAATGTATGAACACAATTTAAAGTAAGATGAACCTTTTCTATTTGCATACAAATATACAAAGACTTAGATTCAAGATGTTTATACAAATTGTATATTTGATACATGCAACAACATCTTGCTCATATAGCCGTGGTCGTTCGTGATTACGATGAAGCTATAGCCTATTACACAAATGTGCTTGGATTTAAATTAATCGAAGACACGGTATTATCTGAAACTAAGAGATGGGTGATGGTGCAACCAAATGGGGCATCTAATGGGTGTATGTTATTGCTTGCAAAAGCAGCCACTCCAGAACAAGAAAAAAGTGTTGGTTATCAAACAGGCGGACGCGTATTTTTATTTTTATATACCGACGATTTTTACCGCGACTTTGAAAACTATACTACTAAAGGTGTTGAATTCACCATCCCTCCACATGTGGAAGACTATGGAACCGTAGCGGTTTTTAAAGATTTGTATGGGAATCTTTGGGACCTGATTCAGCCTTCATAGCCGCTGCCATATACTTGCAAGCAGCGTCTCCTTTATTTAATTCATTTTGAATATTTGTATGTGAAACTTCGTCCCTGTTTTGACTTAATTTAAATACATGCTTTAATTGATCTACCACTATATCAAAAGAAACAATGGCCTTCATGTTTTGATGCATGTACATTGGATCTAAGTTTTTTACTTGAGAAGGCGCTTCCGGATCTGCTTCAAATTTTTGAGTCAAGGCAACCAATAAATCATACAAGTGTTGTTCGTCCTGCATTTCTAATTTGCCAATCGCATGCACTGTTTGGTAATTCCAAGTACTTGCTTGTCCTTGATTCGCATACCAGCTGGCACTCACAAATGCAGAAGGTGCCGAAAAAATAACCAACACATTTTTATTCAATTCAAAAGCATTGCTATGATCTTGCTTGCGCATGATATGTCCACTGATTGTTACAATGTCGTTTTCTACTTTCATTAAAATAGGAATATGCGTTGCAACTGGTAAGCCATTGGAATCCACACCACAAATGGTTACAAAAGGATTCGCCTGCATAAAGTCAATGACTTGCTGATGATTGCTTGCTTTAAAATGAGGTATATCGTACATAAAATATTTTTTAATTATTTTCAAATTCAAATAGATGCATGATAAAAACTTTCATGCTATCGCTATGCGCTACATTAAAGTGGTAATGCTGTTGTGGTTTTAATCTCATCCATCACAAACAAACTATTGATATGCGCTACCATGGGAAGCACTGCTAATTTTTCTTGGTAAAATTGATTGTAGGTTTCTACGTCTTTGCTAACCACTTTTAAATAATAATCAAAACTACCAGAAACCAAACTGCAAGAAATGATTTCGTCAAATTGTAAAATGATTTGTTCAAACTCCGCGAAATTATTTTTTGTTTGCTTGTCTAATGTTACATGACAAAATACGACCATGCCTAAATCAATTTTTTTTCGATTTATTAAAGCCACATAGTTGGCAATCACACCATCTGCTTCTAATCTTTTGATCCGGTCATGGGTGGGGCTCACCGAAAGATTGATTTCGGCACTGATGTCTTTTAAAGTGGTCAATGCATTTTTTTGCAAAATGCCTAATATGGCAAGGTCTGTTGGATCTAAGTTCATATGCTACAATTTAAAAGGCGTAAGAATTTCGGTGAAAATGCTAATTCTAGTTCAAATTTACTGCTAATTTCTATTTATTATAATTTTTAAAGCATTTTTTACTGTATTATTTGATTTAATTAATAATATTTCCTTTTTACAGAACTTTATACAGAAATAAAACTAATACTATGATTATTGGCGTTCCTAAAGAAATTAAGATCCAGGAGTACCGTGTAGGTTTAACTCCTGAAGGTGTGGATGCTTTGTCTAGACAAGGCCATACTGTTTATGTAGAAACCAATGCGGGTGCTGGATCAGGATTTTCTGACGAAGCGTATGTGGCCGTAGGAGCTCAAATTTTACCAACTGCTGCCGAAGTGTATGCCATTGCCGAAATGATTGTGAAAGTAAAAGAGCCTTTGGCAGCTGAATATGGTTTGATCAAGTCTGGTCAAATATTATTTACTTATTTCCACTTTGCTGCTTCTAAGGAATTAACTGAGGCAATGATGAAAACGCATGCAGTTTGTATTGCTTACGAGACTGTAGAATTGCCTGATGGCTCATTGCCATTATTGGTTCCAATGTCAGAAGTGGCAGGAAGAATGGCAGTGAATGTGGGTGCTTATTATTTAGGTAAGCCTTTTGGTGGTAAAGGAAAATTATTAGGTGGCGTACCAGGTGTGAAACCAGCAGAGGTATTGGTGATTGGTGGTGGTATTGTGGGAACACAAGCTGCTAAGATGGCTGCAGGATTAGGTGCGCATGTTACGATTATGGATACGAACTTAGCTAGATTAAGGTATTTATCGGATGTGATGCCTGCAAACGTGGTGACTCAATATTCTACATTATTAGCAATCAAAGAAAAATTACCTACCGTTGATTTATTAATAGGTGCCGTTTTATTACATGGTGCAAAAGCGCCACACTTGGTAAAGCAAACCGATTTAAAATTAATGGAAGCAGGATCTGTGATTGTAGATGTAGCGGTAGATCAAGGTGGATGTATTGAAACTTGTAAGCCAACCACACACGAAAATCCAGTATTCACGATTGATGGTATCACGCACTATTGCGTAGCAAATATGCCTGGCGCGGTACCTCAAACAAGCACACGTGCTTTAACACAAGCGACTTTACCTTATGCATTAGCAATTGCTAACAAAGGATGGGAGATTGCATGTGCCGAGAATCAAGCTTTAGCAAAAGGCTTAAATATTAGAGCAGGAAAGATTTTACACAAGGGTGTATCTGAAGCGTTCAATGGATAAGTTACAAGCAAGTTGAAACATTAAAAGCCTGGTCCTTATTGGACTGGGCTTTTTTAATTGTTCTTAGCACCATTGTCTATCCAACATAGGATAGCAGTTTTATCTGTCACCGATAAAGTTTTGCCCTTTGGCATTCTACCAGATGAAACAGAGGCTCTAATTTGACTTGCATTGTCATGTACAACTTGAAAATTATTTAATGAAGCAGCATTAGGGCCATCATGACAGCCACTTGTATTACATGTGCTGTTAAATAGAGGTAATATAGTTTTGCTGAAGCTAGTGTTTGGATCACAATTTGATGTAAGTGGTGGTGTGTCCGTTGTTGAGTTTTTAGAGCAAGCAACCATTAAAATCACACATGAAAGCACCAACATAAATACTTGAGGGAATTTGAATTTCATAAGGAACATTTTTTAGGGGATATAAAAAGCGTCCCGTATTCGGGACGCTTTTGAATATATAATCTAACAATTTTTTAAATACTAGCTTATTTCCATACTGTCCAACCTTTCCACCATGTTTGGTTTACACCAGATGCAGCAACTGCACCTCTAAATGTTGCTGTCTTATCAAAGAAGGCATTTTGTAATTTACTATCGGTGAAACTTCCATTTGATTTATAATCTAAAGAAGTACCTAAGCCTAAACTACCTATAATGACATCATTTACTTTAGCAGCATTTATATTACCTGAAGGACCAGCACTAGCATATGGAGTGAAATCAGGATTCGTATAGTTGAATGGCTGAATGATTTTCATTACATCAGGACTAGAAGAATTTAATATTGTATTGTTATAAGAAGCAGTAGAGAAAACAGCTAATACATCATCAGTAGAAGTAGTTTGTCCGCTTTTACCAACATATAATAAATCAACAGTATTACCCGCTAAGGTTACATTCTTTAATCTAACAATACTATCTGTTAAATTCTTATAAGTAGATCCAGTTGTACTTACTTTTGATTCATCAATTGTAATGCCTCTAGGCCATCCAGCAATGATTGAATTTTGGATAGAGATACCAGAGTTTCTTCTAATTTGAGCACCAGCATAGAACAAACTGTTACCTTTTCCATAAACTGGGTGAATTCTTGGTCCAATGGCAGTCATATTTGAGAATACAGCTGTTGTTTTTGGAGTGAAATCAGAACCATTACCATCGTTATCAGACTCAAATGCTTCTGAGTTAGAAATATCAGCAATCACTGAATCTCTTAAAGCAATACCAAACTGAACGTTTCCAGAGAAACCATAGTCTGTATCAAAATCATCATCTTGAGTTTTATAAGCAATCAAATACTTACAGTTTACTGTACCACCAAACCACTCATAAGCATCATCTTTTGCATAAGTTACTTGAATATGATCAATAGTTGTACCATTACCCACGCCTGCCATTGTTAAACTGTTCAACTCATTATCTGGTTGGTAAGCATAACCAGCATATTCAATTCTTACATATTGTAATATACCTGAATTATCGGCATCGTTTCCTGTAGGGAAATCTGGATCACCAGAACCTGCTAAACCATAACCTACTGTAGCATCATTCACACCACCTTCTACTGAAGTTAAGCCTTTATAAGAAGTTCCTTTCCAAGTTAAAGATTGGTTTACAGTTGCAGTACCTAATAATACGATACCACCCCAGTCTCCAGATTGTGGATTAGCTGCTGAAGAAGTGAATACGATTGGCTTATCTGCTGTACCTTTTGCGATTAATTTACCCCCACGGCAAATTACTAAAGCTGCTACATTTGAACCAGCTTTACCTAGAACTCTAGCGCCTTCTTCTACTGTAACAGTAACACCTTTGGTTACATATACAACACCAGAAAGATAGTTAACATCTTTTGCAAGTAAAGTAACGTCTTTTGTAATAGTGCCTGATAAGGTAACAGTATTAGATACCACGCCTACAGGAGCAACTTCCTTCGTAACTACGAAGATTTCTTTTTCGCCATCGGTCTCAATTTTTCTACAACCAGTTACGGCTAAAAAAGCGAGAGATAAAATAAATAATTGTTTCATTGTTGTTGTATTTAAAAAAAGTGTTTGATTAAATGTATTATAAAGAGTAATTAAATGTTACACCATAAGTTGTACCGAATTTTCTAGAAAAACGAACTCCATCGTTTCCTTTGTCATAACTGGTATTGGTATTATTATTTTGATAGAAAATTTGTCTTTGATTTAGTAAATCAGAAATGGTAAATTTAATTTCTGCTTTATTGTCAGCAAATTTCTTGCTAATTTGGAAATCAACTAAAGCTCTTGGATTTTCATATACATCCGGTGAACCTGCTCCAGCTTGAATATCTCCCACTAAGTAAATACGCTTGCCTACTTGGTTGAATAAAGCTGTAATATTCAATCCTTTCTCAACTACATCATATAATAAACTTGTATTCACTAAATAAGGGGATTGCCCTTGTAATGATCTACTTAGTCCAATATTAGCATCTTTGATCTTAGAATTGATGTAAGATCCGTTTGCGTTTAATGAAAAACGCTTGCTTAATTTCTTACGACCTTCTATTTCAAAACCAAAAGCAGTTGCTTTGGCAGCATTTTGGAAAGAAAATAAACTTGAACCCCCTGACCCTTCTTGGTAAATGCTCTCAATAGGATTTTCGAAATTCTTGTAGAATACACCAAATGTAAATAATTCACCAGCACTTGGGTAGTACTCATATCTTAAATCTGTATTGGTGATTTTAGTTCTCTTTAAACTAGGATTACCAGAGACAGATGCATTTAATTGGAAATCATAGATGCTCAAAGCAGATAATTCTCTTAGTTCAGGTCTAATTACTGTTTGAGATCCAGTAATTCTTAAGTTTGATTTATCACCAACCTTAACAGTTGCATTCACACCTGGTAAATAATCAGTCACTTTTGAATAGGTATGACGAGGATCCCATTTCTTTACTGATCCTACTAATTGGTCAAAGTCTTCTACTCTTAATCC
The DNA here is from genome assembly GCA_037143275.1 of Chitinophagia bacterium. GTDB lineage: Bacteria > Bacteroidota > Bacteroidia > Chitinophagales > Chitinophagaceae > Sediminibacterium. The sequence continues at coordinate 559,216 of JBAWZB010000001.1, read as the reverse complement.
CCATACCACTCTTAATCCCTCAGATAATTTATTATCAAATTGAACATAACCAGCATTTAAAATAGTGTTGGCCATGTATCTAAAGTTTCTATTTTGAATTGAGTTGAAAGCAAATTTATTATCATAACCATTACCAAAATTCTGAGGTACAAAGGCTGATTCTGCTGGTAACGATCTTAAAGCAACATTATCCAATGGCAAAGTGATCGCAAAAAGTTGAGCATCATATAAACGGTCTTTCACCTGAATCATGTAACCTGCTTTCACAGTGTTTTTTTGATTGACTTTAAAAGTTAAATCACCACCACCTGTGTAGATATAATCAGATAAGGATTGGAATACACGACTACCTGATTGTTGTGATAATGTATTTGAAATATTTAATACGTATGGATCGTTGCCTGTAATATTCTTAGTATATAAAATTCTTCTTTGATCAGGGCTATAACTATCTAAAATTGTAAATGAACCATACCAATTGAATTTCAATTTTTGAGATAGGCTATGATCACCATTCAATTGGTTCGTGAAAAATACGTTTTGGTTAAATACAAACTCATTACCTTTTACTAATTGTTGTCTATCATATACTGTTCCTTCTCTCTGTGTAAAATCGTTTACTGTTTTAACATTAGCAATAGCTTTGTAGCTAATCTTATTTAATGGATTTAAAAAGATAGATAAACCAGCAATTGCACCCATGTTAATATCATTGATATACTTTTTGTCATTAAGCGCTACATAAGAAGAGAAACCTGTGTTAGAAAGCTGATTTTGGTTGTTAATATTATCTTGAAATTTGTATGCATTAGCATAACTAACTCCAATAATACCACCGATTTTCTTTCCCCATAAAGTTCCAGCAAAACCGCCATTCATTTGAAAACTTACATTAGGCTTAGCTGTAGAACCAATTGGTGCCCAATTGCTAGACATTGACTTACCTAATGCTGTTTTAGTAGCCATACTTGAAGTATCAAAATTAGACTTAGTTGTATAACCAGCAGGTAAAGACCTTGTTCCGTCGTCTATACCTAAATAATCAGTTTTTCCACCTACATCTTTCAAGAAATTTTTACCAGTAATTAAACTGTTAGCACTTGTACCAATTTGTACGTTGAAGAAATTCTTTGTAGGAACATCTTTTGTATTCACTTGAATCAAACCCCCTGCCCACTCACCTGGCAATTCTGGAACGAAAGCTTTATTAATAATAATGTTATCAATAATTTGAGAAGGGAATAAATCAAATGAGAATGTTTTTCTGTCCGGCTCAGTACTAGTTAATAAGATACCATTCAACATGGCTTGGTTGTAACGATCTGCCAAACCTCTTACAATGATATATTTTCCTTCTTGGATAGAAGTTCCTGAAGTTCTTTTTAAAATTTCTGCAGTATTTCTATCTGGACTACGCTTAATAGACTCAGCAGAAATAACAGAAGCCACTGTGTTTGTATTTTTTTGGTATGCAATTAAGGCATTATCAGTTGCACCTTTATTGGTAGATCTAGTAGTAGCAACCACTACATCGTTTAATTTTTTACCAGACTCATCTAATAAAACATCTAATACGATTTCTTCGTTTGCTGCTGTAGCTCCTGTAACATCAATTGATTTTGCTTTATAACCTACATAAGAGAAATCTAATGTGTAAGCCTTATTGATATCTATATTGAAACTGAATCTACCCTCGATATCTGTTTTTGAAACTTGGCTCTTATCCGATTTTAAAGTTAGTGTAACCCCAACTAAAACATCATTTTTTACGTTTGTAACCTTACCTGTCAATTTTGCTTTTTGCGCTTGAACCGAAAGTGCAGCAACAAAACAAATTATAATTAGTAGTATCCTTTTCACGATATGATTTTATTTGTATCGCAAATATCAAATTGTCATGTTACCAAATTGTTAAGTCAATATGAACTTAATGTTAACTAAATCATTTTGAACATAAAAAAAGGGCACTACATAGAGTGTCCTTGAAGAATCATAAGTTACTGCTAATCAAACTGATAGACATTATGTAAGTCCTTTGTGCAGGTTAAGTTCACTGCCAAATCATTGATGAGTCCATCGTTGATATCATAGACCCATCCGTGGACATGCAATGGCTGGTCGCGCTTCCATGCATTTTGTACAATCGATGTCTTTCCTAAATCTAGCACCTGTTCTTGTACATTCAATTCCACAAACCTTCTGGCTCTTAAAGTTTCATCCTCAATGGCGTCTAATTCTTTAAAGTGATAACGATACACGTCCTTAATATGTCTTAACCAATTGTCTATCAATCCAAACTGTTGGTTTTTCATTGCTGCCATGACGCCGCCACAACCATAATGGCCACAAACTATAATATGTTTTACTTTTAGCACTTCTACCGCATAGGATAAGACACTCAGCATATTCATATCGCTATGCACCACCATATTGGCAATATTTCGATGCACAAACATCTCACCTGGCTCCGTTCCTGTAATGGACTCCGCTGGAACCCTGCTGTCTGAACAACCAATCCATAAGTACTCTGGGGTTTGCCCATTGGATAATTTATCAAAAAATTGAGGATCTAGTTGTAATTGTTCTGCCACCCATGTTTTGTTATTCTCTATTAACCTTTTATACGATTTTTCCATTGTATGATGTTTGTATTGTAGTTGAACGAAATTACTTCTTATATACCATAAAGACATAAAAAGGCACCCCCATCATGAGCATGATGAATCCCCAGTAAACAATTTATTGTCCATATGCCAATTTTTTTTGTTCCTTTTGCATCCTTCAAGATAAGGAAATATTGTTTAAATTCATTTTATGAAAATTACAAAAGAAGCTATTGAGGCAGCAGCAATTCGCATCGCACCATTTATTCATAACACGCCTCTTATGACTTGCAAAAGTATCAATGCGCTATATGGATTAGACCTCTATTTTAAATGTGAGAATTTTCAAAAAATTGGTGCTTTTAAAATAAGAGGCGGCATGAATGCAAGTCTGCAACTAACAAAAGCGCAATTGGAAAAAGGTGTGGCAACGCATTCCTCTGGGAACCATGCTCAGGCATTGGCTTTTGCAGCTAAAACCTTAGGTATCAAAGCCTATATCGTCATGCCAGAATCATCCCCTCAAGTAAAAGTAAATGCGGTGAAAGGATATGGCGCCGAAGTCACAATTTGTGCCTCTAACCAAGCTGCTAGAGAATCCACCTTACAAGCAATTGTGGACCAAACTGGTGCAACATTTATTCATCCTTATGATAATGACGAAGTGATTACTGGACAAGCAACCTGTGTAAAAGAAATCATTGATGCAATACCAGATATTGATATAGTGGTTGCACCAGTTGGAGGAGGCGGTTTATTATCTGGCACTTGTTTAGGCGCACACTATTTTAAACCAGGATTAAAAGTATATGCTGGTGAACCTGAAGGCGCTGCAGATGCAGTGTTGAGTATTCAATCTGGCAAAGTAGAAAAAGCACCATTTGTCAATACCATCGCAGATGGATTATTAACCACTTTAAGTGAACGTACTCTTGAAATCATACAAGCGCATGTGACTGATATCTTGTTGGTATCGGAAGATGAAATTAAAGCGGCACTGAGATTGGTCTATGAAAGAATGAAAATTATTATTGAACCAAGTTGTGCCGTTCCATTAGCTGCGGTATTAAAAAATGCAGCTTTATTTAAAGGAAAAAAAGTAGGTATTATTTTAACAGGGGGCAATGTAGACTTAAGTAAATTTAAAGATTGGTTTTAGTCGATTAGATCATTTAATCGAAATAAAATGAATGCACTTTTTATAAATTTAATGCTTTAAAAAAATAGGCCTCACTGACTTCTTGCACTTGTCCAGGTAAGATAGATTCAACAGTGAGGTCTTCTATAGACCATCTTACTAATCGGATGCAACGATGGTGCATGGTTGCGACCATTTTTCGTACCTGGTGAAATTTTCCTTCAGTTAATTCAATGCTTAACCAATCTGATTGTTGGTTTTCATGTAAAACAATTCCGTTCTCCCATAAGTCGATTGGTGGATCAATGATATCTACCTTACAAGCTGCAGTTTTGTATGTGCTTCCATTTGGTGCTGAGATGTCTACACCATCTCGTAATTGCTTTAAAGTCGCTTGGCTCACTTTATTTTTTACTTGTACCAGATAAGTCCTTATATGTGGACGCATTCCTTGGAACAATAATTTTGTGACTTTTTTATTAGTCGTTAATAACAATAAGCCTTCCGACATTTGATCAAGCCTTCCAATAGCATGTGTGCCCTCCGGAAAATCAAAATCAATATTTGAAAGTAGCTGCACCTTATGTGTACTCACAAATTGAGACACCATATTCATTGGCTTATTCAATAAAAAGTACCGGTCTACATTCATAGCGGCAAATTACTTAATATTGCGTATGGAACAAACGCATAAAGACCCATTGCATGGAAAAACACTTGCCTTTATCATTGAGGAATTGGTGCGTCATTTTGGATGGGAGGATTTAGGGCAACATATTCCCATCAACTGTTTCAATATTGATCCAAGCATTCAATCCAGTTTAAAATTTTTGCGCAAAACACCCTGGGCTAGAAAAAAAGTGGAGGAGCTCTACATTAGAATGGTTAGCTAATGTTAAATTGCTTTAACAGGTTTAAACCATTGCATCAATGGTTTGTCATAGTGCCATAACGACCCCTACTAATCACCTAAATTGCCCCCCTATGCGTTTACAATCATTCATTACTGCTACCCTTTTTGCTGGTATTTTTTGTAGTATAGGTTGTTCAAAAAACGATGTAATAACCATCATTCCAACTCCAACTCCAGCAGCTGGGACCACTAACAATGTGACAACTATTGTGGATCCTTACGCAGCCATTAAATTAGCATTTGGCGTAGCAATAGACCCAACTAATTTAGAAAATTACGCCAATCAAGGTCAACCTGCTTATATCTTAAAAAGTAATTTAGGTAACAACCTCATTGCAGATAAAACAGCCACTTTAGGAAGGGTTTTATTTTATGATAAAAATTTAAGCATCAACAATACGATATCCTGTTCAAGTTGTCATAAACAAAATTTTGCTTTTGGTGATACAGCGATTGTAAGTGCTGGAGTTGAAGGTGGATTAACTATTCGTCACGCTATGCGTTTGATTAATACAAGATTCGCCAACGAAGCAAAATTTTTCTGGAATGAAAGGGCTGCAAATCTAAATGTACAAACAACCATGCCAATTGTAGACCATCTTGAAATGGGATTTAGTGGTCAAAATGGAAGAGGCACTATCAATAGTTTATTAAGTAAACTAACTACTATCAATTACTATAAAGAACTATTTAAATTTACATTTGGTGATACTGTAGTGACTGAAAATAGAATACAAACTTCTTTAGCTTCATTTGTTAATAGCATTCAGTCCTTTGATTCAAAATATGATATTGGAAGAGCACAAGTTAATAATGATAATCAACCATTCCCAAATTTTACTGTACAAGAAAATCAAGGTAAAACACTTTTCCTCACGCCCCCAGTTTTTAATACATCAGGACTAAGAACGACTGGTGGCTTAGGATGTAATGTATGCCACAATGCACCCGAATTTGATATAGATCCAAATAGTTTAAACAATGGCATTATCGGAATTGCGAATAGTGCCAATGGCATAGATATCACCAATACAAGAGCAGCTACTTTAAGGGATATCACCAATGCGACAGGTGCAATAAATACCCCAATGATGCATACAGGTGTACTAAGAAGTATACGCGCTGTGATCAATCATTATAATTCCATTAATTTGAATCCAAAGAATACCAATTTGGATCCAAGATTAAGACCAGGTGGAAATGGACAAAATTTAAATGTGACAGAAGCAGAGATTGCTGCAGTTGTTGCTTTTATGCAAACACTAGGAGGTAATAATGTATATGTTAATAAAAAATGGAGTGATCCATTCTTAACTAAATAAAATTTAGCCTTTGATTAAAGCAATACTTCGATGAAGCCTTTTTTAGACCATTTTTTTGAAATGGCAATCCAATCAGATGTATGACTTTTAACATTGCTCAAAATCTCCCAGGCTTCTAGTAATAATCCTTTTTTAAGTTCAGGTTCTTTCTTGTCCTTATTGGTTTCTATAGTGGCTATGATGTCACCATTCAATAAATAAGCTTTTTGATCGATGATTTTACCAATCACTTGATTGTCATTTCCAAAGAAACAATCCCCAATTACCAATCCAATGACTTTCTCTCTTTTTTTATTTAGGATCATCATATTTTGGATATAAGCTACTGTTTCATTGTCTTGATTCAATACTTTGTACATTGTTAACTATTTTGTGTTTGTTTAATTAATTGATCCACAATTTCTTTTGTGGAATGGGTTAATTCTAGTTTTACAGGAGCAGTATGATTGATCCACTCTGTAAATATAGGATGAAAGTCTTGGTCTATTTGTAATATTACTTTTACACCTAGCTCGGTTAATGCAGCAGCATTTGATAATTGCTCATAATGTTTAGCAATAGGGATGCTCAATACCTTTTTATTCATATACATAGCCTCCGCAGGTGTTTCAAAGCCTCCCCCTGTAATGACTGCATGCGACCTAATCATACTTTTTGTAAACCCACTATTGCTGATGGGAAAGTATATAATATTTTTATAATTTCTTATGGAAGTGACTTCGGCACTAAATACTTCAAAATGATATTTTGATTGGGCTAGAAAGTAGGGCTCTAAATAAGCAATGGAATAATGCGGCAAATACACAGATATATGGCCTTCATCCGTTGGTATTGCTTCAATGATTTCTTGCTTAATAATTGGATTGTACACATGTACATCATAAGCTTTAAAATGCAAGCCTAAATAATGTGTGCTCTTGACAAAATTTTTTAAAATAAACTCCCCAACGATGTTGTTACTTTTTGACCTTGGTGTTTTATTGCTTTGAAAACTAGCTTGGTGCCCAAACTGTACACTCTTTTTTTTCCTAAATAAACATGCCAATGAAGTTACAAAGTCAAAATCATTGATGACTAAATCGTAGTTATTGACAGGCAATTTGTACGCATCCATAAAAATGCTAAAAGAAAATGATTGAATGATTTTTAAATAATCTAGGCCCCCAGTTGATTTATAAAAAAGGCTAATCCCTTTACTTCTTCCAATAACAGGCAAGTCGGTTTTAAGATCGGTATTGGACCCGCTAATAAAAAAGTCCACATTTCCATAGTTTTTTAAAAATGGATATAACTGTATGGCTCTACTAATATGACCATTACCAGTGCCTTGTACTGCGTAAAGAATATTCATTAAATAGAAACTTGAAATGCAACTTCGTTGGTTAATACAGTAAGTTCTTCTTGTAAATTAACGATTTTAGTTAACTTCTTTTTATCTGCTTTTTCAAATTGACTAGGATCATATTGGTATAAGGTCCAGTTTTTATCTGCATACTCCAAAGCTGTTAAATTTTCAATCCAATCCCCACTATTTAAATAAGTGACGCTTCCTTTGTCAGTTGTCACAACGCGATGTTGAGGCTGATGAATATGTCCACATATCACATATTTATACCCATTCTCAATGGCTAATTCTGCCGCAGTTTGTTCAAAATTATTGATCCAAGAAACCGCTTTTTTTACGCCGTTTTTAACCTGCTTGCTGATACTCATTTTTTCACGTCCAAGAAGCGTACATACATAATTCACTGCACTGTTAATTAAAATCAGTAAATCATAGCCATATCCACCCAATTTTGCCAATAATTTAGCGCTTCCTTTAGTCGTTCTATCAAATACATCCCCGTGAAATACCCAGTTTTTTTCGCCGTTAATTTCGAATACGATTTTATCGGTCAATTGTATATTTCCCATTTCAAAATGACCGTACTTTCTTAAAGCTTCGTCGTGGTTACCAGTAATATAGACCACTCTAGTGCCTTTACTAGCCATACTAAAAATACGTTTAATAACCGCCATATGGCTTGCAGGGAAATAGCGCTTGTTAAATTGCCAGATATCAATGATATCTCCATTTAAAATAAGGGTTCTAGGCTCGATGCTTTTTAGATAATTAAGTAATTCATGAGCTTGACAGCCAAATGTACCTAAATGAATATCACTAATTACACAGACATCTAAAGGGCGTTTGTTCATGTGGGCTTGTTTATGCAAAATACGTTGATCTCTCTATGCAAATTGTGTGGGTGTTATTATCTATATATTAATTTTTTGTTAAGCAAGTGTCTAAAAAATACATATATTGTAGATTTACCACCTATTAATCAAGTCTTTATGAAGCAAAAATATATTCCAAGAGATATTAGCTGGTTAAGCTTTAACGCAAGGGTTTTACAAGAAGCCAATGATGCATCAGTGCCTTTGCAGGAGCGAATTCGTTTTTTAGGCATCTTCTCCAATAACTTAGATGAATTTTTTAGGGTTCGTGTAGCCACCCTTAAAAGAATGGTTGAATTTATAGAAAAGAAAAAGAAAGTAAGGATTGATTTAATAGAAGACCCTCAGATTGTATTAGATGAGATCCAAAGAGTGGTTTTAAGGCAGCAAAATGAATTTAACAGAATTTGGCAAAATATTCTAAAAGAATTAAAAGCTAAAAAGATTTTAATTGTTGATGACAAGCAGTTAGATGCCACACAGAAGGAATTTGTTAAAACCTATTTTGACAATGAAGTGCGTCATGATATTATTCCTTTAATGATTGAAAACTTACCTCAACTACCTTATTTAAGGGATAAAAGTTTGTACTTGGCAATCGTAATGGGTAATAAAAACGATGCCTATCAACAAAAATTTGCTTTAATCGAAGTCCCTTCTAGATCGGTAGGCAGGTTCATCATTTTGCCTTCTAAAAATGGACTTACAACCATCATGCTTTTAGAAGACTTGATTGAATTTAATTTACCAATCATCTTCTCACATTTTAAATTCAATCAATTTGATGCACATGTTTTTAAAATTACAAAAGATGCGGAAATTGATTTAGACCAAGAAGTAGGACTTAATTTTATTGATAATATTTCTAAAGGGATTAAAAACAGAAGAAAAGGAAAACCAGTAAGATTTGTATATGAAAAAGATATGAATCCAGAAATACTCGAATTCTTAATTATGAAATTAGGTTTAACTAGAAAAAGTAGCATTATACCTGGAGGTCATATCCATAATTTTAGACATTTTATGGACTTCCCTAATGTGATAAAAGATAGTACCTACGTTAGACCAAAACCATTCAATCATCCTGCATTCAAGAAAAAATCAATGGTTTGTGATATGTTGATGGAGAAAGATATCATGTTGCATTTCCCCTACCATAGTTATGATCCAGTGATTGATATGCTTCGTGAAGCCGCAATGGATGATACTGTTGTGTCCATTAAAATAACCGCTTACCGATTGGCTTCGAATTCTAAAGTAATCAATGCATTGATCAATGCAGCCAGAAATGGAAAAAAAGTGATTGTTTTTCTTGAATTGAAAGCAAGATTTGACGAAGAAGCCAATTTAGAATGGAAAACGATTATGGAGGAAGAAGGTATTACAGTTCTTGTAGGTATACCAAATATGAAAGTGCATGCTAAGTTATGCGTCATTCAAAAAAGGGCTAAAAATAAATTGATGCAATATGGGTTTATAAGCACTGGAAATTTAAATGAAAAAACAGCAAAGATTTACGCTGATCATTGCTTGTTAACTAGCAATAGAACTTTAATGAATGAAGCGAGTAGGATTTTTAATTACTTAGCCAACTGGCAACAAGGTGATAAGCCAATTGCAAAAATGCGTAATTTATTAATTTCACCTATCAATATGCGCTCTGGATTCATGCAGCTTATTGAAAATGAAATTACTTATGCAAAAAGTGGTTATGTGGCATCTATTACTGTAAAATTAAATGCTTTAACCGATACGTTTTTGTTAGAAGCTTTATACAGGGCTGCAAAATCAGGCGTAAAAGTTAATTTAATCATTAGAGGGATTTTGACTTTAAAAAAGGGTAATGAAAAAGCAGCTGGAAAATTAAATGCCATCAGTATTGTAGATCAATATTTAGAACATGCTAGGGTACTTATATTTAATAACAAAGGCAATCAAAAAGTATATATTTCAAGTGCAGATTGGATGGTGCGTAATTTAGACCATAGAATCGAAGTTGCCGTGCCAATTGTTGATCCTATCATCAAAAAGGAATTAATTGATATCATTCATATTCAATTAAAAGACAATCAAAAAGCAAGAATTTTAGATACCGACTTAGACAATAAATATGTACCTTCGGAAAAGGCAGTTTCTTTTAAATCTCAGGAAGAAACTTATAATTTTTTAAAAGGTAAAAGGTAAAATACATTGATTTTAGCAGCTATTGATATTGGCAGCAACGCTGCAAGGCTACTTATTTGCGAAGTCGTTAAACAAGGAACTGAAATAGAATTTAATAAATTAAATCTAATACGTATCCCTCTTAGACTTGGATTTGATGTATTTGAAAAAGGATACATTGGATTCAGAAAAAAGAAAATGCTTTTAAATACGATTGATGCATTTAGTGCTTTAATGAAAGTATATGAAGTAGATCATTATATTGCTTGTGCCACAAGTGCAATGAGAGATGCTAGCAATTCAAAAGAAATCATCAAAGAAATTAAAGCCGATACGGGTATAGCAATTGAAGTCATCACCGGTGATTTAGAGGCAGAGATCATTTATGAAAATCATATTGCAGAATTGTTAGACCCTAATAAAAGTTATTTATATATAGACGTAGGTGGCGGAAGTACAGAAGTGACCCTTTTTCACAAGGCTGCTGTTGTTTTTCAAAAGTCTTTCAATATTGGAACGGTTCGTATTTTAACAGGCAAGGTGGACGATGCTGTTTGGGAAGATTTAAAACAAGCATTAAAAGAGATTGGGAAAACCTATCCTAAAATGATTGCTATTGGTTCTGGAGGAAATATTAATAAAATATTCTCCATGATCAATTCAAAAAATTTAAAGAGTATACCCATAGAGGTGATCAGAGAATTTCATAGAGTTTTAGAACCAATGACGGTAGATGAAAGAATGCATACTTATAATTTAAAAAGAGATAGGGCAGATGTAATTGTGCCTGCATTGCGCATTTATGCAAATGCTATGAAGTGGGCCAATATCGAAGAAATTCATGTTCCTAAAATTGGTCTAGCTGATGGCTTGATCAATCATTTGTATGAACAATTGAAGTAATGTAAAGAAAGGTAAACTACTCTTACTTGATATTTAGTAGGCCCAACAATAAATAATTATAATTCAGGATAGAGACTATAATGATTTGAAAGATTGCATCATTTCAATAGCTGTAACTGCAAATTCTTGACCTTTATTCATCTTATCAATTGCAGCACGTTCATAAGCCAAAGCTTCATTTTGTGTTGTTAAAATACCAAAAATTACAGGCGTTGTTTTAGTTGCTGCAATAGTTGCAAAACCTTGTGTCACATATTGACAAACGTATTCGTAATGATCGGTATCCCCTTTTATGATTGCACCAATTACGACTATACAATCATATTGTTTGGTCTCAATCATGCGATTGGCAAATACCACTGTTTCTACTGCCCCAGCGCATTCAAAAACTTTATAGGCTTCGTTTTTTGCATCTAATTCATCTGTACATCCAGCAAGGAGTAAATCTGTGATAGGTGCATTAAAATTTGCTTTGATAATAGCGATCATACTAAAAGATAATTTTATGATTGGCGATATTGGCCTTGTCTTGTAAATATTTTTTATTTTGCTCCGTCACAAATGGAGGCACAACAATTTGTTCAAATTTAAATTCAGCAGCCTGAATCGCTGAAATTTTATCTGGATTATTTGTGATGAATGAAAAATCATCAACATGCAATTCCCTCAATATTGCAATGGCATCTTGGTAATTTCTATCATCCTCTGGAAGTCCTAAACTTATATTAGCTTGGAAAGTATTTTCTCCCTTATCCTGTAAAGCATAAGCAGCAATTTTTTGACCTATCCCAATGCCTCTTCCTTCATGTCCTTTTAAATAAATTAAGTACCCGTGTTTATTTTTTGCAATCTGCTCTAAAGCATTCATTAATTGTGCTTTACAATCACAACGGACACTACCAAAAACATCACCAGTTAAACATTCACTATGGAAACGCACAATTGGCTGATTGGATTTTTCTGAATCCATACATAAAACCACATGCGCTTCTTTTGTATTTTTATTTTGAAACACCATAGATTTGAACAATCCAAATGCTGTTGGGAGTTGCGCTTGTGCAATCAGCTCCATTGTTGCATCCGCAATTTCGGTTGGTGTATTTTGTTCAGATGCTTGAAATTTTAAATCCAATGCAACAGCTTTTCTATGTTCTAAAAGCTGTTCTATGCTGATCATTTTTAGTTGATGTGTTTTCGCAAAATCAACCAAGCCATTCCTTCTCAACATATCACCAGCTTCGTCCATAATTTCACAGATAATTGCAGCAGGTGCTACATCGGTTAATAAGCACAAATCAACAGCAGCCTCGGTATGCCCTTTTCTCACCAATAACCCACCCTCTTTTGCAACCACAGGAAACAAGTGACCAGGTTTAATAAAGTCAGTTGGCTTTGCTGTAGGATTGACCACTTGACGTGCAGTGATGGCCCTTTCTTTTGCAGAAATACCTGTTGTGATACCAAGTGCAGGAATGGCATCAATAGAATCATAAAAAGCAGTATGAAAAGGATCTGCATGATTGCTATTGACTGGTGCAATCCCTATTTGTTTTGCAATTGATTGATGCATTGCAATACACACTAAACCTCTTGCATATTTTGCACAAAAATTAATTTTTTCCTGAGACGCTAAAGCTGCAGGGAAAACAATGTCACCTTCATTTTCTCTATCTTCATCATCTACCAAGATAATTGGTTGCCCTAATTTAAAAGCATCTAATGCTTCTTGCACTTTATCAAACATTACACATTTCTTTTTAAAAGTAACTGTTCTGTATATTTTGCTAAAATATCAAATTCAATATTTACAATACTTTCAACTGAAAGTTGATTGATATTGGTCTTGTCAAGCGTAGTTGGAATGATGCAAAGATCAATCAGCTGATCATGCACTTCATTAATTGTCAAGCTAACTCCATTGATTGCAATAGACCCTTTATAAACAACATATTTTACAAATTGTTCAGGCACTTGGATCGTCAAAAACCAAGCAGTAGGTGTAATCTTAATTTCAGTGACCTTGGCAGTCGCATCCACATGACCTAGCACATAATGCCCTCCTAAATAACCATTCGGTTGCATTGGCAATTCTGTATTCACGGTATCCCCAACTTTGTACTGCTGAATGGTTGTTTTAGCAATCGATTCTGTAGATACAAAAAAATACATGACTTCATCCACTACTTTAGTCACGGTCAGACAAGCTCCGTCAATTGCTACACTATCGCCTAATTGTACAATTGCCGCAAAATTAGGCATATTAATAGCTAGATCCCATCCATCATCGGCTGGACTAATAGCATGTATCTTTCCTTTTTGAACAATACCTGTAAACATATGCCTTGATTTGAGTAATTTTGAGGAGCAAAGATAACCCTTATGACGCAGAAGGAGGCCATTGAACATACATTAAATCTGGCCAAAAAAGCCCTTGAAAATGACATTAGGCCAAACCCATTTGTAGGTGCGGTGGTACTAGACCATGAGGGTAACCTTATTGGTGAAGGATTTCATCCAAAACTGGGGGGACCCCATGCCGAGGTCTATGCCATAGAGCAGGCACTTCAAAAAACTTCTGACCTTAGCCAAGCCACCATCTATATTAGCTTGGAGCCTTGTTCTCATTTTGGTAAAACACCCCCTTGTGCCGATTTAATCATCCAACACAAATTTAAAAAAGTAGTCATAGCGAGTTTGGATCCCAATCCTAAAGTAGCAAGTGTAGAAAAGTTGAAAGCGCATGGTATAGAGGTGGAAGTAGTCAATGATCCAGCAGCTAGCTTATTAAATGCCCGATTTTTTACCAATCAACTTAAAAATCGACCGCATTATATTTTAAAATTGGCTTCCACTGTTGACGGGAAAATTGCAGACTACGCAAAAAATTGTCAGTGGATTAGCAATGCGGCATCAAGACAATTTGTGCATGATCATTTAAGAGCCAATGTGGATGCAATCTTGACCTCTTATAAAACAGTGATTCAAGATAAAGCAAGTTTAACTATTAGAAACATAGCAGGAGCCATTCAAGAAACCAATGTGATTGTGATTGATAAAAATCTTGAATTACTTGAAAAACAAAATGAAAGTTTACCTATTTTTTATCCTCGTACATTCACAAAAATTATTTTTATTACGGCCAATGCTCCAAGCTTTCAGCTGCCAGAAAACATGGATTATGTTATTGGAACATTTGATGAGAATGGGCTTTTGTTTGCATCTGTCTCGGCGAAATTACTTGAACTAGGTTACTATAAAATTTTAACAGAAGCAGGCAGCCAATTGAATTCAAGCATGATTCAACAAGCTGTTGCAGACGAATTGTATTGGTTTATTGCGCCTGCTATTTTAAATGATTTGAACGCATTGCCAATGCTTGGATTGGATGTATTCCGAGTATTAGATAAGAAGGTGCAATTGTCTTTAATTGAAACGAAAGTGATTGAAGATGATGTTTTGTTGCACTATTGTTTTAATTAGATTTAATTATTGCTGGTCTATAATTTCAATGGTCGTTTTCTCCAACTTACTCAACAGTGGAGGTAGTACAAAAGGCGTTCTTTGAAAATAAAATAAGGTAATTATATTGCGCTTAGGATCAACCATGTAAGCAGTATTAAAAGCACCGCCCCAAAAATAAGAACCAACTGAAGCTTTGTTAATGGATTGACCTTTTATAGATGTTAACCCAACCCCTAATCCAAATTGATTCAGTGAAGGGAAGCCTCCAAAAATAAATGTCTTCTCGCCCAGCTGATTCGTAAGTAATTGTTCTACTGTAGCTGGTTGCAATACTCTAAATGTACTTTTTGACATGGTTGGATTCAACAAATGATTTAAAAATAAAAAATAGTCCTTTGTTGTAGAGACCAATCCACCAATGGCCGAAAAATAAGTTGCATTATTTAATAAAGGATAATCTACTGGCATTTTTGATCTATCTGCTGCTATAAGGCGATTGTCTTGTTTAATGTAGATTTCTACTAGTCTATTTTGTTTTGATTTTGGAAGATAAAAATAAGTGTCCTCCATACCCAATGGCTTAAATATATTGTCTGCTAAATAGTTGGATAAAGTTTGCTTGGTGATTAACTCAATCAAACCACCCAAAACATTGGTACTAAGACCATAACTGAATCTGGCCCCTGGCTGATGGGCTAAAGGCATTTTTGCAATTTGTGCAATTTCCGCACCTAAGCTAGGATACTGACTGAATCCATTGTTGCTTAATCCATATTTTACAAATTCTTTTTGCAAGTAAGGGTATTCGTCTGCCGAACTAATGCCAGATTGATGGGTCAATAAATCCCTAATAGTAATGGACCTTGCCCTATCTATTAACACCAAGGAATCTGCTTGTTTAAGGTATACTTTTTGACTGCTAAATTCAGGGAAGTACTTTTGGATAGGATCCTCTAAATGAATCTTGCCTTTTTCTACTAGCTGAAGTACTGCGACGGAAACAATGGCTTTGGTTTGTGAAGCAATACGAAAAATTGCATTTTCCTGCATTTTAACAGATGCATCCAAATTGGCAAAGCCATAGGCTTGATGATGTACAATTTTTCCATTTCTGGCAATCAAAGCCACACCACCAGCAATATTATGTTGTGCTATTTCTGCATTGATGGTACTATCAATTCTGTAAAATACGGGTAATTGAGCAAATATTGAAAAACTAAAAAATATCAATATGCTAAAAAATAGAGCCTTTTTCATGAAAGAACGTTTCACGAAAATACGCAAATTTTTTAGAAAATCTATTTTGAAAGGATCTCTAACATTTCTGATAAACTATGTACGATATAATCTGGCTTAGCTTCCGTTAATTGGGCTTCAGTTTGCGCACCTGTCGTAATTCCTATATTCAACAAACAACCTGCGTTTTTACCTTCTTCAATATCAATACCAGAGTCCCCAATTTTTACCATAAGTTTTGTGTCTGCAATACTTAATTTATCTTTTGCATACAAAATCATATCAGGCATTGGACGATTGTGTGGAACATCTGAGGCAGTGACTAAAAGATCAATCTGCGCTCCTTCTTTCCAACCTAATTGAGTTAAAAGACTTTCTGCTGTTGCTCTATTGTAACCAGTGTTCAAAACTACTTTTACGCCTTTTTCTTTTAGCGCAGAAAACACTTGCTCAGCACCTGGCATAGGAGTCACCTTAAAATTCGCATATGCCATATCTAATTGTGCTAAAAAATAATTAAATACTTCTAACTGTACCTTTTCATCTAGTTCGTAAGGGCTATTTGAAATAATATCTTTAATGGCTTGGAATTTTTCTTTACCTGCACCGTATAATAATACATGATTTAAATCAACTGGAACATTGTAATGATTGATAGCTGCTTGCAAAGTTTTATATACAAGATTGTCCTCGTTTACGGTGGTGCCAGCCATATCAAAGACGACGCATTGAATTTGCATAGATTTTATTTTAAACTGTTTTGTATCATTGGAGCAAAAAATTCGATGTCCTCCGTTTTCATTGCTGGATCTTTTGCAATATCATCCCACTTTCTTAATGTAATCGCATCTTGATAAAAAGGATTTTGCTCGAAATTAGCCACTTCTGTCGCATTCATGATGCCGCCCTGAAAGGTTAAACTAGTTTTAGATGGAGCAGACAAGGTATCGTAATAAGTAGCATCTACTGCACATAAATATCTTTTTGCAGCCACATGTAAATTAACAGGTTCAACCACTGCAGGTACAAAATAGGTTTCTAAATATTTAGCAGCTAGTGCTTCGTGTACATCATCAATTCCATTGTCACTTGCGTCGTCTGGTAAATCATGTAATAGATGACCAATATCATGTAATAATGCAGCTGTAATTAAGGCATCGGATGCATTGTTTTCTTTTGCGAATGTAGCAGCTTGTAAAGCATGCTCTAATTGTGTTACGGCTTCTCCACCATACATAGAACCACCATTGGTTTTAAATAAAGTAAGAATTTCTGATACGATAGAATGATGCATAAAATAGATTTTGTAATATTAAATAGTTTCAATCATTTCTTCGGCAAAACCAAATGACATGGTCATGCCATGTCCACCAATGCCGTTTAAAATATATACGCCAGGTTCAGGATTTAAGAATAATTCTGCAGCCCCATTGGTCATGATTGGATAAATACCATTCCATGATTGTATCATTTTCCATTGGTCTATGTGCATGAATCTTCTTAAATAGGTAAGAATCATTTCATTGATTTCGGTTTTATCGAATGGTTCAAAATCTAATGCATACTCATGAGAATCACCAACAGTTAATTCGCCTTCGTTATTTTGAGATACCATCACATGGATACCATATTTTAAATACTCTGGAATTTCTTCTTCAATTTTTAACCTTAATTTAGTTAAGGCCGATGAGGCATGAAAACTTTTGTAATGCAATAAGGATAAGCCACCGCAAACAGATGCACCAATTTTATAACTAGGGTCTTGATGCTTGAAACGCATCATTTGTAATTTTGTCTTGATAATAGGTTGTGCTTTAAATTGGTCTGGATACAAGGTCTCAAAATCTTGTCCAGAACAAACACAAACTAAGTCTGCCTCGTACTTTGTTTTGCCTGCAAAAGCAGCATGACTTGTAACACTAGTAATTGCTGTTCCCCAAATAAATGAAACACCATATTTTTGGGTTAAATAAGCAGGCAAATGCTTAATGCCTTCTCTTGGGTCTATGATGATTTCATCTTCACTTCTTAATGCACCCAATAATCCGTTTTCATTAATGCCATTATAATTCGCCAATACAGTCTCTTTATCAATCACTGAAACTGGTCTATTTTTAGATTGAAAAAACTGTGCAATATCTTCCACTACATTCATTTCCTCCGCACTGTATGCCAAATGTAAACTACCACAGGCATTGTAAGGAATATTAGCAGCATCTAAGTATTCTGTCCAAATTTCTTTTGTCCTTACTGAACGGTTGTATAAATTTCCATCAGGTTGTCCAACTGGCCATAACATCCCAAAATTTCTTACACTAGCACCTAGTGAAAATTGTGACTTCTCAATCACTTTTACAGTATATCCTTTTTCTGCTAATGCTCTAGCAGTTGCTAGGCCTACTATTCCAGCTCCAACCACAATTGCTGACTTATTCATATTGTATTGTTTTATATTTTTTTGAAAAATAAATCATATTTAAGCTACTAAAAAGAATACCCACTAAAGATAGAATAACTAAGCCATTGCTAAAAAATGTTGTCCAACTTAAATTAACATCCATGGTACCTTTTAGTATAATCACTCCAGCGCTTGCCACATAACCAAAAGCATCCACTAAGTACATAAAATAGCCCACATTGGCTTTTAACTTATAACTCGCTATCATTCTATCAAATAGAATCGAATTAAAAGGGATATAACCCATATACAAGCCCAGGCCAACTAGCACAATCCAGCTATACCCAGATATAAAGTGGTTTAAAAATAATACGGTGCTTAGTCCGCAAATAATAAAGCCGCATAAAATAATTGCTTGCGCTAAGAAAAAAGCAAGTTTATTATTTTTGATATAAATCATACTTGCAATAATAATTAACACACAAATTGCAATAGGAATTTCAGTAGAAGTAAAAATTGAAGCGTTATTGCCATAGCCCAATTCGTTCCAAAGCTCCGCCGCGAAATTGTCCCTTATGTCTCTAAATAAAGACAAAAGCATATATATAAGGATAAAAGAAATAAGCCCAAAACTAAATTGCATAAAAAAACGCTTTCTATCACTTTTGTTCAAAGGCACTCGGATAGATTTTTGTACCCTTTCTTCATAAGTTGGGTTGGGTATTTTCTCTAATAAATACACTAAAATAATAATAGGAATAATGAAAATTGCACCAGTATAAAATGGAATCCAATTTTCTGCAACTGAATATTGTATTTGCAACCATTTACCTACAGATTTTACAAAGCCAGAAGATACAATGAAACTCACCGCCATGGTTGCCCCAATAAAATCGGTGGACTTACGGCCTTCCACAAATGAAAAGATTAAACCCCAAAGCACCCCTAATGGCAAGCCATTCAAAAAAAGCATGGTGACATTCCAAGGGCTATCTATAAGAGGAAATAAAAGTAACGGTATCCATGACAGTAATAATAAAATTAAAATTGCCCAGCCTCTTCCAATATTTTTTAATTCCGAAATGTATTTGATGCCACAAAACTTGCTAATGGTATAGCCAATCACTTGTGCAATGACAAGGATATTTTTATAATCAACCCCAAATACCTTTGGCTCATTTAAATACAATCCTATTGTAAATGGCTTTCTAAATGCATAGACACAGGCATAGGTTAAAAAGCAAATGGCTGCAATATATACAGTCAAAAGAAAGGATTGAAATTTTTTAGGTTGTGTCATAAGATGAACAAAAATAAGGAAGAGCAGGTAAACCTGCTCTTCCACTAAATAAAACCCCAATTCAAATTCAAAAAACGATTATTTAATGATCCACATTGCTGCATTAATATCATCCTTGCCACCAAATTGAGCCGTAACAGCGGCTGCATTATTAGCCTTATTGGTAGAAATTTCTGATGAAGGATATTGAAAACGTAATGGAATAACTCCACTGTTTCCTGTTCCTGCACCAGCACTAAATGTTGGTACACCTGTTCTTCTCCATTGATAATAACCTTCATAACCAGAATTACGCGCTAAGCTTAAATAGCGTTGTGTTAAGATTTGGTTTAAACCTGTAGCGTTATCGCCTGCATATTTAACAGCTGTTTGGTTAAAATAATCTGCAAAGCTAAAGTTAACTGTGTAATTTACATAATCACCAGGCGCTGTTCCTTTTAAGAAAGAAACGGTATTAGCTCCATCTACTACTCCGTAAAAACCAAACATCGCTTTTACACCTTTTTGATAATAACTATCTGCAGATCCAGTGATCCAACCACGGTTGATGGCTTCTGCAATATTTAAACACATTTCAGGATATCCTACAATAAAAGTATTCTCACCTTTGTAACCATCATAATATCTTTTTCTTCCTATAGGTGAAATTTTTAATGCAACAATATTACCTCCTAACTTACTCATATCATCTCCATTGGCACCGCCTACAAAAGACTTATAAGAAGTATCAGAAAATCCTAAACCACGTGCAGGATCTGCTACTTTCATGGCTCTTAAGTCTTTTAAATCACTTAAAGTATTTAACCAAGTTGAAGCAACACATAAACGTAAGGCATCAAAACCATAGTTTCCTTTGTTGTTTGGATATTGGTTGTAGTTATCATTGTAAACATATTCCCAGTTATCACTCATATCAGACATGATAGGGTATTTAGTAGAATTACCAATTACTTCGGCAAACTTTTGTTTGATATTTAAATCTGTATCAGTTGATTTTTTACTTAAGTTAATCAACATACGCAATTTGAAAGTATTTACTACTTTTTGCCATTTTTTCAAAGTAGTCAAACCATCACTTCCGCCAGAAATTTTCTCTTGGAAATAAAAGTCTCCTAAAATTGAAGTATTAGCACCAGCAATTAATTGACTTAACTGAGTATTAGACTCATCTAATAATTGTAAACAGTTAATAAATATTTGCTTTTGTGTATCATACTTTGGAGTTGGATTTGCCAAACCTTTCATAGCCTCGGTCATTGGTAAATCACCCACTTGCATAGTCATATTGTAGAAAATGTAAGCTTTAAAGAATTTAGCCAAAGCGCCATAAGGGTTAACATCATTAGGATTTGTTGAAGCTTTTGCAGCTTCTTTTTCCATCGCTAATATGTTTTGTAAATTATTGTATTGCAATGAAGTACTACCTGTCCAATATTCATTCGTTCCATAGTAGGTATAAGTTGACAAAGTATACTGACTAAATTTATCTTCATCCCCTCCTGGAAATACCATTAGGTTGTTTTCAATTTGTCTTAATAATAGATATGCAGGTACCGAAGTTGGTTGGTTCGGATTCACAGTATATTTTTCGAAAGTTTTTGTACAACTACTTACTGTGAAAGTAATCACTAAAATAAGTAGTCCAATGATTTTATTTGTTTTCATAATCTTTTGTTTGATGTTTAATTAAATTGTTTGCGTTTTAGAAAACAATATTTAAATTAATTCCATAACTGCGTGTAGTAGGTGTCTGTAAATTGTATTCCTTGCTATTTCCACTATTATAATCACGTCCAGAATATTGATCAATATCCATATCCTTAAAACGATCAGGGAAGAAGTACAATAAGTTACGTCCTACTAAAGACACATCTACTTTAGTAATAAATGAATTCTTTTTGATAAACTTTTGTGGTAAAGAATATGTTAATACCACTTCACGCAATTTGCCATAAGTTTTTGAAACAGATGTATGTTCAAAGTCATTAAAGAAACTACTTACATAGTCTTGAATATATTGTGCAACCCCTGTATTTTTTGTGAATTGTAAAGCACCAAGATTTGTAATAACACCTGTTACTGGATCGTAAGTTATTTTAGCACCATTAGAAATTTGAACACCTTCACCTACATAAGTTCCTTTGAAACCAGGATCGTTGTAATGTGCGGCCTCATAAGCTCTTGCTGCACCAACTGCACCTTGTACAGTGAATATATTAGATCCACCTTCAATTCCTTTTCTCATTACACGGTCTTGAACAATACCACCCACTTTACCATCAAATTGGAAAGAGAAACTGAAAGCTTTGTAATTAAACTTGTTGTAAATAGACCAGCTCCAATCAGCATCTGCATTACCTACATATTGTGCCTTAGGTAAATACACTGGGTAACCCGCACTGTTGTTGATTACTTGACCATCAGCTGTTTTTGCAGTCACCCCTGCATAAATTTTATCAACACGATCTCCTTGGTGAAACTGATAAGATTCAAAGTTAGAAGGTAACTCTTTGTATGTTTCTCTGAAAGTTGACAAGTTCACCATTACATCCCAGTTCAAACCTTTTTCAGTTCTAATAGGAGCGCCTGTTAAAGAGAATTCAGCACCTCTAATTTGTGTCTTAATGGCATTGGTTGTAAAACCAGTAATACCAGTAGTTTGAGAAATTGGGAAGTTTCTGATACCAGGTCCGTTAATGTTATTAAAATACGTTGCTGCTAAACCAATTCTATTTTTTAAGAACTTAATATCAAATCCAAACTCTGTACTTGTTAATTGAGAAGATTTAATTGTAGAATCAATGGCATTTAAAGGAGCACTTGCACCTGTATTGCCATTGTAAACTGTTCCAATTGAATAAGCTGGGTTAGACAAAGAATAGCTTGGTCCACCATAAGCACTTACATATGGGCTACCATATCCTACTGGATAACCAGCTGGTCCAATATAAGGTGAAGTGTTAGGAGATTTTGCAGATGCATAACTAGCTCTTACTTTTAAGAAGCTAACCACTTCAGGTAATTTTACATAATCTGAAATCACAGATGCTGCAGATACTGAAGGGTAGAAGAAAGTGTTATTGTTAATCAATAAAGTAGAGCTCTTATCTACTCTTCCTGTTGTGTTAATATTTAAATATTTACCGAACTCTACACCAACATTATAATAACTACTTAAAACCAACATATCTGAATGATAGTTATAGGCTCTTACTGAATTCAATGAGTTAGAGAAAGAATATAAACCTGGTACGTTTAAGTAATCTGTAGTTGTAAAAGTAGAACGGTAATTAAAATTACGAGCGTTCACCCCGGCTACCGCATCAAAAGCAATACCATTGTTTAATTTGTGATTGTATTTTACTAATGCTTCAACGTTGTTATCAAATAAAGAACGGCTGTCTTCTCTATAATCACCTCGGTTTAATTCACGACCATAAGGGTGTGCAGAATAAGGCATTTTCTCTGTTCTTAACACATCGTTAGTGCTAATATTCGTTCTTAAAATTGCTTCTAAATCGTTAGTAGGTTTGTAAGATAAAGCAATATTACCTGTGATATCATTTTTATAATGACCACGTAACCACTCATAACTCATGAAATAAGGGTTATGGTAACGTTGGTATTCAGCAAATTTAGATTGAACACCTTCCTTACCTTTTTGCCAATAATCTTTCATGTCTTCAATATTCCAATCTGCACCTGTCCAAACGGTTACTGAATAAATAACGCTATTAGGACCATAAGAAACGTCAGGAATATTTGGAGAAAATTGACGATTGTAATTTAAGTTACCATCAATTTTAAATTTGCTACTTAAATTATAACTAGCATTAATATTAAAATTAATCGTATTTAATTTTGTATTTGGAATAATACCTTGTTGTGTTGTATTGCTTAAAGACATACGAACACTTGAACGATCTGTAGCTGCAGAGAAACTTAAGTTATTTGTATTTAACACACCTGCTTGAATAAAACGCTTCAAGTTATCAACTCCTACTGGTAAATAAGGTGTTGCTTTTCTAACGCCAGTCACTGGATCGATAGGGCTATTCCATTGAGGAATTAATTGGCCATTTAAAGCTGGTCCCCATACATCATAGTCACCATCGTTGATTCCACCACCTTTACCATCACCAAATGCATATTGAGAATAATCTCCACCACCATATAAAGCTTGTGTTTTAGGTAATGCAATGAATCCTTTGTCAACCTGTGTAGATGAGTTAAATTCTATTGTATATCCTTTCTCATTTTTCTTAGCTCTTTTAGTGGTGATTAAAATCGCACCATTTTGAGCACGGCTACCATAAATGGCAGTAGCGGCTAATCCTTTCAAAACTGTATAAGTCTCAATATCATCAGGGCTAATGTTCCAAGTGTCAGATGTCACTGGTATACCATCTACTATATATAAAGAGATATTATAACCACGTAATGAAACGTTTGGAGACGCTAACATTTCACGATTGATAGCTACATCCAAACCTGCAACCTTACCTACTAAACCGTTGATAGGGTTAGGCTCTCTAGCTTTCACTAAATCTCCGCCTTTAACTTCTTGAATAGAATATCCTAATTTCTTTGTTTCTTTTTTCACACCTAAGGCTGTAACCACTACTTCACCTAAAGCTTGATCTTGTTTTTGTAAACTAATTACTAAATCATTAGTTGTGCCAGTTATTGCAACACTCTTAGAGGTAAAACCAACAAAAGAAACAGTTAAATTACCTGCTTTATTAGCAGATAAAGAAAATGACCCTAGTTTATCTGTTTTAGTGGCGCTGTTACTACCATTTAATACAACAGTTGCACCTTCTAATGCCGACTTTGTTTCAGCATCAATTACTTTTCCTTTAATTTGAATGCTTTGTGCTAATGAGGCAATACTCAAGCCCAATAACATAAGTGGTGTAAAAAAACACTTTAAAATAACTTGTTTTGAAATCATAGTTTATATTTTGAAGGGCAAATCTATTGTGAATCCTTTAACAAATTCAAAAGTGCATGTGAACAATAGATGAAGGAATTGTGTAGGAATTGTTAACTACTTTAAATACTATCCACACAATTATTTAAATTGGAAAATTCCTTAACAATAAATTAATATTTCAAATAAAATAGAAGCAAATCAAATAGTCTTAGGTTTGCTATTCAACTTTATTCAAATTATGGCTATGAAAAAATATCTACTTTTAGTACTTGTTGTCTTTTTTTGCATCAGCGATTCATTAGCACAACAAAAACAATCTTTTTTAACGGTTCCTGGCTTTAACGAATTTGCTAAAATAGACCCAGCTGGTGTTTCTATTTTACCAAGCGGAAGGTATGTGCAACCGGTGGGCAAATCGATAAGAATTACCCATGATCCATTTGGATTAAAAATTGCACCAGATGGAAAAGTAGCCATTGCATTACATGAAAATGTAATTACCCTTATCGACTTACAAACCCATGCCACAAAGCGTATTCCTGAATATTATAAAGCAAATGAAAGTCCTTTAAAAAATGGTTCTTTCTTAGGGATCGCTTTTCACCCAACTAAAAAAATAGTATACTTAAGTGGTGGTGATGAGGGTACAGTGGTTGTATATGATTATGTACAATTTAAAAAAATAGACTCTATTAAATTAGATGGGGTATTTAATGGCACCAATTTTACTGGAAGTTTTACAAGCGATTTAGTGTACCATGAAGCTTCTAATAACTTATTGATTTTAGATAGAGGCAATTTTAGATTGGTTCGTTATAGTCTCACTGAAAATAAAATCATTGCATCCATCCC
Organism: Chitinophagia bacterium; assembly: GCA_037143275.1. GTDB lineage: Bacteria > Bacteroidota > Bacteroidia > Chitinophagales > Chitinophagaceae > Sediminibacterium. The sequence continues at coordinate 533,773 of JBAWZB010000001.1, read as the reverse complement.
AACCGGTCGTCAACCCTTTGGCCTAGCCATCTCCCCAGATCAAAAAACGGTATTGGTTGCCAATGTGGGCATGTATGATTACCCTTTAGTTGGGGGAACAACAAAAGAAAATATTCAAACGCAATATATTGGTTGGCATCCTTACGGTAATAACACTAAGGAGTCCATTGAAGGCACCGAGATTGACGGAAAAGAAATTCCAGGGTTAGGAGATCCGAATGCAAAAGAATCTATGAGTGTTTACTGTATTGATTTAAATTCAAATAAGGTAAAAGCAAAATTAAAGACTGGCTTATTATTAGGAGAATTAGTAGAAGATGCGGAAGTGATTGGTGGTGCTAGTCCCAACTCCATTGCGATTGGCAATAAATATGCTTATGTCACCAATGCAACCAATGACAATATCGCAGTCATTGATTACAAAAAAGGAAAGATTGTAAAGCATATCCCAATTAAAGTAGATCCTAAATTAGATCGTTATAGAGGATTACTCCCTTTTGGTATTGCCATTACTAAAGATGAGCGTACATTATTTGTTGCCTTATTAGGATTCAATGCAGTGGCAAAAATTGATTTAAAAACTGCTACGACCACTGGATTGATTCCAACCGGATGGGGTACTACAAGAGTCGCTTTATCGAATGACGAACAAAAAATATACATTACTTCTTGTAGAGGTTTAGGGGCTGGTCAAAACGGAGGAAAAAATTTCAAAGCACCAATACAAGGAACTTATGTAGGTGATATTCAATTAGGTGGATTCCAAGAAGTTGTTAATCCAGATCCTACAACACTTGCAGCATATACAAAGCAAACATTGGCACAGACCTATATTGTAAAAGAACAAATAGATAGTTTGCCATTACCTGTTTTGCCTGGAAGTAAAGTAACGCCTATTAAACATGTGGTTTTTATTACCAAAGAAAACAGAACATTTGACGAAATCTATGGTCAAATGAAAACTGTGAATGGCGATCCAACATTAGCAAGATTTGGTTTAGATGTTTCTGTTTATGGTAAAAACAAAATAGTGAAGCACGTAAACGTGGCGCCAAATCATATTAAAATTGCAAAGCAATTTTCGTTGAGTGAAAATTTTTATTGTGACAGTGATGCATCTATTCATGGCCATCATTGGATGATGGGGGTGATCCCAAATGAGTGGGTAGAAGCCAATTCTAGTACAGAAAAATCAGCTGATTATTTTTCGACTGCATCTGGTAGAAGGTTCCCAGGCTCTACAGGCAGTATGGACCCAGAAGATTATGCAGAAATTGGAGGCTTATGGGAAGCATTGGACAGAAAAAATATTAGCTACTATAATTTTGGTCAAGCAAACGAAACAGCGCATGTGAGAGAGGATTGGTATGATACAGCAACTGGCGCTAGTCATATTGTTATGGTACCAATGCAAAAAGGAGTATGGGGAAAAACCTCACACAATTTTGCAGGTTTCAACACCAATATACCGGATCAATTTAGAATGAAACAATTTGAGGAAGAGTTTACAAAAAAATGGTTGAACGGAAAAGATACCTTGCCACAGTTACTGACAGTCATGTTGCCTAACGACCACGCTGCAGACCCTAGACCAGAGGATGGTTATCCCTTTATACATTCTTATGTTGCAGACAATGATTTGGCATTAGGTAGAATGATGCAATTTTTAAGTCAAACCCCTTATTGGAAGGATATGTTAGTGATTGTGACAGAAGATGACCCACAAGGTGGTCAAGACCATATAGATGCCCACAGAAGTGTGTTGATGATGGCGGGTCCTTATGTAAAGAAAAATTATGTGTCAAGTACGCATGCCAATTTCGGTTCTGTTTTAAAAGTGATTTACAATGTATTAGGCGTGCCTTACGTGAATCAATACGATGTAACCGCATCTTTGTTAACAGACTTTTTTACCAATGAGCCAGATTTTACACCTTACTACTTTGAATTCCCAAGTCAGGAAGTATTTGATTGGGACAAAGCAATGAAGAAATACAATTATAATTTAGATTGGAGAAAGATTAAGCAAGGCCCAACTATGGATAATGAAAAAGAGCAAAGATCAGAACATTATAAAACCTCTGGTACAATTATCCAATAGTGATTTAATACGAATCAAAATTATTGCATTGGAATTTCCATCAATAATATTTCTGCTTGATTGGTTAAAGCTTTTATTTGAATGACATCATGGATTGGGTCTATATGACTCAATCCTAATGCATCTCTTTCATTTAATTGTTGCCCAGCAACTTCAAATGCGCCATATAACACAAATGCATAAACTGCATTATCTGCTTTCTTTAAAGAGTAATTTGTAGTAAAGTCAAGATCAAATTTGCCAATATGAAACCATGCGTCTTGATGAATCCAAACACCAGCATCTTCGGGATTCGGAGAAAGGACTTGTTGTAAATGATTGATGCGGTCTTTGGGATCCAAAGTCATTTGATCATAACGCGGTGTTACATTTTTTTTATTGGGCATCACCCAAATTTGTAAAAACTTAACAGGCTTGTCTTTATTGTGATTGAATTCACTATGCTTAATGCCAGTACCAGCACTCATCACTTGGATATCACCATGCCTGATAACAGTTTGATTACCCACGCTATCCTCATGTGCTAAATCCCCTTCCAACGGAATAGAAATGATTTCCATATTGTCGTGTGGATGCAAACCAAAACCCATACCTGCAGCAACATAATCATCATTCAATACGCGTAGTACACCAAAATGTATTTTTTCTGGATTGTAATAATTGGCAAAACTAAAACTGTGTTTACTATGTAACCAGCCATGATTGGCGTCTCCTCTAGAATCTGATGTATGTAATACTGTTTGCATAAAATAGTCTTTCAATGTTTCAACATCAAAATTAAGCATTTTGTAGGATAAAAACCAAGGCGCCAGCTATAAATCCTATCAATGCGATCCAACTAATATTTTTTAGGTACCAAAAGAAGTCAATTTTTTCGATCCCCATCACCGCTACCCCAGCTGCTGAACCAATAATTAAAATAGAACCACCAGTTCCAGCGGTATAGGCCAAAAATTCCCAAAAGTAGTGGTCTGTAGGATATAAATTTAGACTGTACATACTTTGCAGGGCAGCCACCAAGGGAACATTGTCTAACACCGAAGACAATACACCTATCACCATTGCGATTAACTTAATATCTCCAATCCGATGATTTAAAAAGTTTGCTGTATCATTTAACAATCCCACTTGTTCTAATGCAGCGATACTCATGAGTATGCCAAAGAAGAATAAAATACTTGGCGTATCTATTTTTCGTAGTGCTTGATTTACAGAGAGCATACCTTTTTCATCCCTGTCTTTATGACTATGCAATAGTTCAGTCAACACCCACATGATTCCTAAACTTAATAACATGCCCATATAAGGCGGTAAATGGGTAATAGTTTTGAAAACAGGAACAAATAAAAGACATATAAGCCCTGAGCAAAAAACTAAATTACGATCGAATGCGCTAGAAAGTGCATTGAGATTGGTCTTATTATTTTCAAATAATTGAATGTTTGCTTTGATTCGATAACTTATGATGCATGTTGGAACAACCATACAAGTTACACTTGCTAAAAATGTTTCTTTCACAATGTTCAATGGTGTCACTTGTTGTCCAATCCAAAGCATGGTCGTAGTCACATCTCCTATTGGACTCCAAGCCCCACCCGCATTTGAAGAGATAACCACCAAACCTAATAATTGCCATTTCACCTGTTTCTCCTTCACAAGTTTATTTATAATTGAAAGCATGACGATCGAACTGGTAAGATTATCTAAAATAGCAGAGAGAAAAAATGTTACAATTGAAATGGTCCAAATGAGTTTATTCTTGTTGGTTGTCTTAATTTTTTCTGTGATATTCTGAAACCCATCATGTACATCTATCAGTTCAACAATGGTCATTGCTCCTAAAAGGAAAAACACAATTTCAGCAACGCTACTTAAATGATGACCGAGTGCATCTAAAGCTTGTTGATTTATTTTAGGATTCATTACTAAAATAGTCCAACAAAGTACCGAGCTGATTAAAGCGATAGCTGCTTTATTGATATGGATGGCCTGTTCTAGGGTGATTAAAAGGTATCCTCCTAAAAATATGGCTAGTAATAAAATGTACATATTCAAAACCAGACTAAGATTGATTAGCATGGTCATGTAAATTAAACCAAATATGGTTAATTTTGTAAATATAAAAGCTTAATCCAAGAAAAGCACTTTTTTGGAATCAACTCATACAAATGGAAAAAATAAATATATCCAAATCGCTTTATAAACTATTTCGTTTATTAAGATTAGATGGAAAAGAAATAACAGCATTGTATTTACTATCCATTCTTTCCGGATTGATCCAACTCTCTCTTCCTCTAGGTATACAGGCCATCATCAATTTTGCCAATGTGGCTACTGGAAGAAATCAACTTCCTGCATCTATGTGGGTATTGATTTTTTTAGTCGTAATTGGCGTGTTGTTTACTGGCATGCTAAAAATAAATCAAATGAAAATTGTGGAGAAAATTCAACAAAAGATTTTCACCAGATTCTCATTTGAATTTTCACAAAGAATACCAAGGCTCAATATAAAATCTATCGATCAATATCATTTACCTGAATTAGTCAATCGCTTTTTTGATATTCCAACATTGCAAAAAAGTATGGCGAAATTATTACTTGATATTCCAACGGCAGTTATCCAATTATGTTTTGGATTAATCCTACTTGCGTTTTACAATTCTGTATTTATTGTATTTGGTATTATCCTGCTTGTGATTTTGTACTTGATATTATACATCTCATCCCCTAAAGGTTTTGAAGCATCCTTAGAGGAAAGTAATTACAAATATGAAATTGCAGGTTGGATACAAGAAATTGCAAGAGGTATCAAAACCTTTAAGTTTTTCAATACTTACAATTTGCATGTTGAAAAAACGAACACTTTATTAGAAGGCTATCTGAATTCAAGGAACAGGCATTTTCAAATTCTAAAAATACAATATTGGTCCTTAGTTATTTTCAAAATACTAATCACTGCCGCCATGTTGATTGTGGGTGGTATTCTATTAATTCGTCAAGATATCAATTTAGGGCAATTTATAGCAGCCGAAATTATTATTTTAACGATCATGAATGCGGTTGAAAAATTGATAATTAGTCTAGAGACCGTATATGATTTATTGACAAGTGTTGAGAAAATAAATAAAATAACTGAAAAACCAATTGATGAAGACGGCACTTATGAGTTTGTTAAAAACCAAGGCATTGAAATTGAAGCAAAAAATTTAAGCTTCGGTTTTCAAAATACTCCAATCCTTCAAAATATTAGTTTTCACATTAAACCGGGACAAAAAGTTGCCATAGCTGGCGATGGCGATTCTGGTAAGACAGTTTTATTGAGAATGTTAACAGGTGTTTTTCAGGATTTTGAAGGTGAATTAAGTTTTAATCAAATTCCTATTAATAACTACAATTTAAATACTTTAAGAAATCATGTCGGTATTTATATGCAAAAGCAAGATATCTTCTCTGCTAGTTTATGGGAGAATATTACACTAGGCAATCCTGCAATCAAAGAACAGGATGTTTTGGATACTTTTAAAATTGTTGGGTTAACTCCTTTTTTTCAAGGTTTAAATAAAGGATTTGACACTTATTTAGAACCAACAGGTAAAGAACTTAGTTCTTCAAATGTACAAAAGCTATTGATTGCTAGGTCACTGCTCAATCAGCCAGCATTGTTGCTTTTAGATGAACCTATGAAGCTTTTTGCTGCAGATGAAAAACAGAATTTACAAAACTATCTATTTGGCCTTAAGGATGTCACTACTATTTTTACGACAAATGATCCTGCAATTATCACTAAATGTGATTTAGTGATCCAGCTTGAGAAAGGACAAATCAAATCCATTCAAAATTCAAATGCTTCAAATTAGTATTGTATGAAAAAAACGACGGACCATATGGAGGAAGCAGCGAATAAAAAATATTCTGCCTATAATGCAATTTATAGTGTAGATATTGAAAGCAGAATCAAAAATATATTCTGGGGGTTATTCATTCTACTAATTTTAATTTTATTTGTCCCGTGGACTCAAAATATCAATACATCAGGTATCGTCACTACACAGTTTCAAGAACAAAGACCACAACAAATTAATAGTGTTATTCCTGGAAAGATCATTAAGTGGTGGGTGAAGGAGGGGGACTTTGTTCAAAAAGGAGATACCATTGTTGAATTAGCAGATACCAAAGACGATTATTTGGACCCAAGACTGATAGAAAGGACCAATGATCAGTTAAATGCTAAAAAACAAAAAGTGGATTTCTATGATAATAAAATCAGTTCTATCAATGGACAGTTGATTGCGATTGAAGCAGGTTTTAAATTAAAAGAAACATCCATTAAAAATAAAATTCTACAGCTCGAAAGAAAAGTTTTAATTGATAGTGCAGAACTAGCTGCAGCAAAAATTGACTTAGAAGTAGGAACCAATCAATTCAATCGTGCTGGGAAAATGCTGAAAGATGGCATCATCTCCTTAGTGGATTATGAAAGAAGGACACAAAGCTTTAATAAGGCAAAAGCAGGTTTTCAAGAAAAGCAACAAAAATTCTTAAATGCAAAACAGGATGTTTTAATTGAAAGAATAGAATTAAATACCCTTAAGCAAGATGTGAATGACAAGTTGTTCAAATTAAAGGGTGAAATTGCTAGCTCCAACACAGATAAGAGTACCGTTATAGCAGAAGTTGCAAAAAATGAAAACGAATTAAGCAACTATCGTATTCGAGGTAGTCAAAAATGGCTAGTTGCCCCACAAACTGGACAAATTATCAAAGCCAAAAAAGCAGGGATCAATGAAATAGTAAAAGAAGGAGAAATGATTGTTGAGATTGTACCTAATGTGTTTTTGTACGCTGTAGAATTATTTGTAAAACCAATGGATTTAGCGCTATTAAATAAAGGTCAAGATGTACGATTACAATTTGATGGTTACCCAGCAATTGTATTTTCGGGATGGCCAAGTTCTAGTTACGGAACATTTGCCGGAAAAATCAGCGCTATAGAAACCAATCGGAATGAATCTGGTAAATTTAGGGTCTTGATTATCCCAGACGAGAAAGAAAAAAAATGGCCAACAAATTTAAAGATTGGAACAGGGGTAAAAGGGTTTGCATTATTAAACGATGTGCCTATTTGGTATGAATTATGGCGTCAACTAAATGGATTTCCTCCTGATTTTTATACCGTTGAAGTAAAAGGAAAAGATACCAAAACAAATGAAAAGTAATCAACTCGTCTTATTTGTTGCCCTTTTATTGACATCTAATGTATTGTATAGCCAAAATACATTGAGTATCAGCAACACTTTTGAATTAATGAATCAGTTTCATCCTATTGCTAAACAAGCAGGGCTTAAGATTGATTTATCAAAAGCAACTCTTTTGAGTAACAGGGGGGCATTTGATCCAGCTTTTTATATTTCGAATGACCAGAAAACCTTTGACGGGAAAAACTATTATTTTTACTCCAACCCCGAATTAAAAATTCCTACTTGGTATGGTATTGAAATCAAAGGAGGACTAGAAAATAATTATGGCGATAAATTAATTGGAGAAAACACTTTTGGTAAAAGTAGTTATCTGGGTGTTTCTATTCCTCTATTGAAAGATTTGATTATTGACAAAAGAAGGTCCGACTTAGCGCAAAGTAAAATTTTAGTCAACCTAACTCAAGCCGAAAGACAATTGATTGTAAATGACTTGTTTTTGGATGGCGCGAGTTCTTATTGGTCATGGGCCTATGCGCATCAGAAGCAAAAATTATTTACTGAGGTATTAGCTAAGACCAAAAATAGATTAGACTTTATTAAGCAATCCTTTCAAGCAGGAGACAGGGCTGCTATAGATACTGTGGAAGGGGTATTGCAGTATCAAAATATACTCAACCTTCAAACAGAAGCCTGGTCGGATTTAATTGAAGCAGAAAGTCTTTTAAGTAATTTTTTATGGGATAAGAATGAACTACCTTATGCCTTAAATGAAAACATTCAACCAGATAGTAGTTGGATAAATGTAGATATTGATGCTTTTACTGTACCTGCTTTGTTAAGTGTCATAGAAGAAGCGAATCAAATACATCCAAAACTTAAAATGTTAGCTTTCAAGTCGGATATACTCGAAATTGATAAGCTGTATAAAACTCAAAATTTATTACCCACCCTTAGGGTAAATTATAATTTTTTAAATAAGGGGTATGAATTTGTATCTCCATTTAATACTGCATTGTATCAAAATAATTACAAAGCAGGCTTACAATTTGGCTTGCCCTTATTTTTAAGACAAGCAAGAGGTGACTTAAAACAAGCTAAAATAAAAATTGAACAACAAGATTTAGAGATTGGACAAACAAAACTAGAGATTGAAAATAAAATTAAAACCTATTATGCCGCTTTAAGTGCATTCAGGAATCAATATAAAATCAATCAAAAAAGCCTTGACAATACCAAAAGACTATTGGATGTTGAATTGGAAAGATTTGACATTGGAGAAAGCAGCCTCTTCTTAGTGAATAATAGAGAAATTAAATACATAGAGGTTGTGTTAAAAGGCTATGAGCTTAAAACGAAGTTTTTTAAAACTTTGATTGCATTGAACTGGGCTAAGGGAAGTATTTTTTAAAAGTAAACTAAAGCCAATCTGGGGTTTCAAAAATAACCATTTATAAAGTATTGTAGTATTTTACTAAGGCTACTAAATTGGCTTCGTTCTTAAAATTTATTTTTTGATCGTCTATGTATTTTGTAATCGCCTCTTTTTTATCTTGAAACAATGCAATGATGCTAGATTTATCTTTTTTGATTCGGACCATCGTACCTTCTTTCAAAAGATACATATTTTCGTAGGTAGCAAACTCTTTAAAGCGTTCTCCAGACAAGTCGTTATTGCGTTCTTGGATTGTTTTGTAAACCGATTTTAGCAAACTTGTTTTGCCGTTGAATAAAATTTGATAAAAAGAGATTCTATTTTGATTGTCAATTGGAGGGAAGCCGCATTGAAATACTTTTGCATCCTGAGTTGCTTCTTTACTATCTATATAAGCAATTTCTGAAGCCATCCCTTTACCAAGATAGCCTTCCTGTCCATTAGATGCAATAAAATTAATTTCCTGTTCTAATAGGTTGATTCTTGTTTTCACATCATTGTATACCCTGCCGTCTTTTAAAGTGATTCTTGCTAAATGGTATTCTGTTTGATCATAAACAGATCCTGTGATGCCTTCATATTTGTTAACGAAAGCTTGCCCATTGACATCACTCAGAAAAATTTGTTGACCCCATTTGCTTGTGGTTGAAATACTATTGCTTTGCGCAAAACAAATTTGGAAGCTTAATAAAAAGATAAAAATAGAAAGGATTGACTTTTTCATAGCGTCAGGTTTATACCTTAAAGGTACTATAGGTGCATAAAAAAACAAGACCCCGAGGGGTCTTGTTTCAAAAAAGTACCTAAATAAAATTATTGCTTAGGATTCTTAGTTGGAGCAGCACCTGCTTCAGCTGGATTGTAAGCTAACTCATTATCTGGAACATCCCAATAGTCTAAGAAACCATAGACGATTGTAGCATTTGTGCTAACAACACCTGTAGATGAAAGTACCACAGCACCAGTACGAGACTTGTCTGGACCAATGATATCCCAACGACGTGCATCATAGAAAGATAAGCCTTTGAATGCCAATGCAATTCTACGCTCTCTTCTTAATTGCTCGTAGGCATCTGCTTGAGTTAAACCAGTACCCAATGCAGCTAAACCTGCACCTTGGTATGTTCTCACTGCATCAATAGATTCAGCGCCCTTGTCAATTTGTCCAGTCATAATCAAAGCTTCTGCTTTCATTAATTCGTTTTCTTCGTATGTAGCTGCAATTGTAATTTCATTTGCACCAATCACGTTGTTTGCATAAGTATATACTCCTGTCAAACCAGTTCCAGCATACTTTAAGCTATAACGTGTATTGAATGCATTACCGCGGTCTGTGTTGAACAAACCAACCGATGCTAAAGTAATTACGTTTTGATCCTTACGCTTATCACCAGCTACGAAATCCTGTACCCAACGCTCACTTAATTTATAAGTATTTGTTGAACCAGTTGTTGCAGCTTGACCAACTTTATCAGCAACTGTAGACTCGATGAAACTTCCGTTTGCATCTGTACGAGCTGTAAAGATTAAGTCTGTTGATTTAACGCCATCATTTGCTAAAGTCAATACTGCACTCCATTGAGCAGCAGACATGCTAGCTTTAGTGTTGTTAACTAAGATATTACGTGCTTTCATAGTATTGATACTACGCTTCCACATATCGATCGTTAAAATACCACCTTTACCTTTTTGTAAGTTAGCTGGAATTAATTTTCCTAAGATCGCTGTGTAATCTGCAGTAGAAGTAGCAGCACCTAAAGCTGTTACTGCTTTATCAAAGTTAGATGAGGCTTCTGCAATGATTGCTTCTTTAGTCACATACTTACCATTTGTCAAAACCGCATCTGTCGCTTGGTTTTGGATAATACCCGCGTAGTAAGTAGAACCGATTCTGCTATATGCATAACCTTTCCACCAATATGCCCAAGCCTGAACAGTTGCTTTTTTAGTCGCAGCTCCAGTTCCACTGAATGTAGTTTTGTCTGCTAACTCCAAAATTTTATTTGAAGCTGTGATCATGTTATACATATAAGCCCACTCGTAAAAAGTGGTATTGCTACCACCTTGTGCGTTTTGGTTTGCATAACGTACTAATTCATACTGTGTTTTAGGGTTACTTGGATTCAGCACAACTGTACCGTTATCCAAAGTCACCTTATTAGGACAACCAATTTGATTCATGAATGCGTTGGCTGCTTCTGCACCAACTACGTCGCCCATGATTTCCTGAAAGCCCATAGCGCCCGCCCAGAAACGGCCGTACACACCATCAGAAAATTTCAGGTTGTAAAAACCATTTAAATAAATGGTACCCTGTGCCAAAGCAGTCACACCATTTTCATTTTGTGCGCTACTTGGAGTAGGTGAGTTTACGTTGGAAATATCAAGATCTTTCTTACAAGCTGTTAAGCTTAAAGTAACCCCTAATATTCCAACCAAAATTTTATTATTCTTCATTGCTAAAAATTTAATAGTTAAGGTTTAAAATCCTACGTTCAAGCCTACAGTGTAAGATTTTGTGTTAGGAATAGTATTGTGGTCAAGACCGCGATCGAATGCTGAGTTCGTAGAATAGTTCACCTCAGGATCCATACCAGTGTACGGAGTGAAAGTTAACAAGTTACGACCAGATAATACTAATTGTAAGCGATTAGCAAATTTGATTTTAGTCAATTTTGCAATATCAACACCTACAGAAAGATTTCTTAAACGCCAGAAAGAGGCGTCTTCGTAGAAATAGTTCTTAGTACCATTTGCAGCACCACCAGCATATACACTTCGGTAGAACGAAGTAAACGCTTGTGTTTCACCATTGATTGTAACAGGGATGTCATAATCAGAGTGAATACCATCACGGTACATCCATTGTTTTGTTTGGTTATACAAGTGTGCACCTGCAACCCAATCCCACTGCATATTGAATGTAACGATTCCTTTATACTGTAAGTTATTAATAAAGCTCATGTTGAACTTAGGATTAGGATCACCTAAACTTGATTGACCAGGAATTGCAACAGTTTGTCTAGTTGCTTTGTTTACAACCCATCCATTGCTCGCTACTTCATATAATCCTCTAGATGCTTCTGGGATTACTGGTAAGCCAGTTGCTGGATTGATTTCTGACAAAGATCTCATTAACTGATATCCAAAGAATTGTCCAATCTTATACCCTTGCTTTAATGTAATACCTACACTACCTGCTGCAGAAGTTAAAATTACTGGAGGTCCTTTTACGTAAGAGATCTCAGAATTTTGTTTAGAGAAATTGGTGATGAAATCCCAATTTAAATCTTTACCAGAAAATACATTCAAGTTCAAAGAAGCTTGAATACCGTTAGATTTTAAACCAAATGCATTGTCCAATTTTCCACCCACACCTGTAGAAGGTGCAGCGTCTACTCTGTAGATTGCATTTGCTGTTTCTCTATTCCATAATGTTGCAGCAATGTTTGCAGTTTTAAACCATTGTCCTTTTCCTAAAGTCAAAGTGATATCTGTACCGTATTCAGTTTCTTTAGATAACTCTACAGATAAGTTTGGATTTGGATTGGTAGTAGGGAAAGTAAATACGCTTCCACCACCTAGGTTAGCAGCACCCAACACTGTAAAACGTTGGAACGCACCTGGCTGAATACCTGCCTCACCATAACCAGCTCTTAATTTGAAATCAGTTATAAAATTAGAGATTTTTGAATTCTGCCAGAACTTTAAGTTAGATAGAGTGAAGAAGAAATCACCTCTAGGGAAAGTTTGTGCAGTTGCACCAGAACCGAATGCAGAAGAGTAGTCAGATCTAACACCTACAGAGAATCCTGTAAAGTTAGAATACTCAAATCTTTGGTTTGCTAAGATACCATAAGTTACAAATGGCTCAATATAATCAGAAACTACTCTATAAGTAGCTGCTTGAGACATATTCCATGGTGCATAACCAGGACCATCGAAACCTGCAGCATAGAATTGCTTGAATTGATTACGACGGTAATCAAATGCAGCTGTTGTGAAAGTTTTTAAAGGAATATTGATATTGAAATCTTTTTCAAAATCGGTACGGAAGTTCACTGTTCCAATAAAGTTTTGAAAAGTTGTTCTGTTCACGATGTTGTCGATCTCACCAGTCGTGAAGGCAGTAGGTGCTGGAGAATAGTTATATTCATAACGATTCTGTAGCACTCTATTTTTGTTGCCCCACTGCTCATCATATGTATAAGTTGTATTACTATTAGAATAGTTCAATGCATATTTAGCATCGAATTCTAAAAACTTAGGCAACTTATAATTCAAGTTAAAGCTTTGGATTACATCTACTGTTGCAATCAAAGTTCTTGTATCTTGATTGGTAGCAAATGGGTTAGAGTGGTTTACACCACCAGCAGCACCAAAGTAAGTCGCATATCTTCCATCTTCGTTCTTTTGATCAAACGGTAAGAATGGACGTGCGTTGTTAATTGCAAATACAATACCACGACCTGTTTGGTCATTCAATGTATTCTTTGTGTATACTAACTGCGTTGTACTTGTAAATTTCAAACCTTTCGCTAATTCAAAACCTAATTTAGAAGTTAAGTTAGAACGAGCGTAATCACCATTGTTGATGAAGTTTGAATTCTGTTGGTTGTTTGATGCAGAGAATAAGAAATCAAACTTATCTTTTGCACCAGACATTGTCACTGAATTGTTCAATGCATAACCTTGTTGAAAGAACATCTTGTAGTGGTCGATGTACTTTAAGTTTTTATCATAAGGCTTATTTTGGTAACTCGTTAAACCTAAAGAGTTGTACTGAACGTCACCGTTGTACACCAATGTAGAAGGATCTAAAGTCATGATAGCTCCAGAACCAGTCAATACATTACCGTTTGCATCAGTTACAAACGCATGGTTTTTAGCTTTAGCCAAACCACCAATATTTAATAATTCATTGGTTGTTGCACTAGAACTAAATTCAATGTTTACTTTACCAGCTTTACCTTTTTTAGTAAATAATTGAATAACACCATTCGCACCTTGCGCACCATATAAAGATGCAGCAGCAGCACCTTGTACTACCTCTACTCTTTCGATGATGTTTACGTCAATAGAGTTTAAACTTGTACCACGTGCTTCGATACCATCGATCAAGATCATTGGTGAAGTTCCACCTTGTACAGAGTTAATACCTCTTAATAAGATTTGTAAAGGACGACCAGGGCTACCGTTGGTACTGCTAATTTGAGCACCAGCGATTTGACCAACTAATTGTTGACCTACATCACCTGTTGGTACTTTAACTTGGCTAGAAAGGTTTACAGATTCAACTGCAACCGCTAACTTCTTTTTGCTTGTAGCTGCACCAACACCTGTCACAACAACTTCGCTCAAAGCCTTCACATCAGAAGTCAAAACGATTGTTAAGTTAGCATTGCTTGCAGTTACTTGCTTGCTTTCAAAGCCTAAAGCCGAAATCATTAAAGTAGCGCCTTTTTTTACTGAAATTGTAAATGTACCATCATTGCCGGCACTCACACCTTTAGATGTGCTTTTTTCAAGCACACTTGCTCCGGCAACAGGATCATTCTTTTCATCAATAACCTTACCGGTTATGGTAACTGTTTGTGCGAAACCGACCATAATGGTCATTAAAAAAGCACAAACACTTACAATGATTTTTTTAGTCATGTTGTTTTGTTTTGTAATTAAAATTTTTCTGAAATTGGGAGGATGATTTATTGCCAATTGTGATAAGCGGTAAAAATCCTTCTTTCAGTTGTCGAATATAATGAAGAATTAACAATATCATAACTAAATCATAACAAAAAATATAAATTGAGGCGTAACGATTGTTAGTTTATAATCCATCCTAAAAAATCAATATTTGAACTTTTTATGAACCCATTATATATTAGTATTCTTAATAAAGGAAAAATCATTGATTATGAATACTTTAGGTTTTAAAAATGAAAAAACTTACCCAAAGATGAATAAATCTTACTTTTAAGACACAAACCTCCCTACCATGAAATACCTGTCAAACTGCTTTATAATTGGCTGCCTCCTGAGCATCAGTCATTTAAGCCAAGCTCAAACTTTAAATAATTTTAGTTTAAAGGATATTGGTCAATCTGTTTTGTTGGTAATGGATGGTAACGGCAAAATGGTCAATATGGGTGTAGATATGGAAAATTATGGGTCGCCGTTTTTTGATCCTGAGTTTTTACCTGCCAATATAGTATTGGCAACCGGCCAACGTTATGAAAATGTGCTGGTGAAAATTAATTTATTAAGCAATGAGGTGATTTATAAAACAAAAGAAGGAAAAGAACTAGCTGTGTTACCAGCCATTCAACTAGTGGAGTTGAATAAAAATGGCGAATTGCTTTTTTTTGAATACGGCTACCCGGTTTTTGAAAAACAAAATCAAAAAACAATCTATCAAGTACTTACAAAAGGAAAACTGACTTTACTTAAATATTTTTTTATTCAAGTAACAGAAGCAAAGCCCTACAGCAGCGCCACGATGTTAAGAACCATAGAGCAATTTCCCAGATTATTCTTGTATGATAAAACAATGGGATTGCTTAAAGCGCCAAAATCTAATGAAGATTTGTTAAGCCTCTATAAAGCAGATGCAACAAAGCTTAAAAGCATCTTAGAAAAAAATAATTTAAAAATTAAAAAGGAAGCCGACTATATAAAATGTGTGGCTACTTTGAACGAAAATCAATGAGCCATCTTTTGGAAGGTGTATCAAATTAGAAAGCTTACTTTAAAATATCTCTCATAATTTTCAAATGGTGCTCGGTGTGAATAGCTAAAAAACGAATGGTTTGTTTTTTGTTAAGCTGGCCAAAAAATGGATGCATGAAATATTGATTGTCTAAACAATCTTTTAAATAAGCAATTGCCTGATACGTATTTTTTAGACTTTCTTGTAATCCATCTATGGTAATATCTTCGGCAGGAATCACCACTTTAGGTGCTTTTGCTTTTCCTCTTGGGATGGTATTGAATAAAAAAACAAAAAAGCGAGACGTATTAAACTTAGACTTAAAAAGCTTCGGTTCTGATTGGGCTACAGTCGCTGTAATTTGTTTGATCACCAACAAGCTATGTTCTATATGCCAACCAACGGAAGCTTCTGAAATGGCTTTATTAGATTGGTTATAATCAGCAATATAATTTGCTAATTCAGGCAGTATGGCATCTAAATTTTTCATAGCAGGTCAAATAAACAATTAAATATTAAAATTACAAACAAGATGAAGTTAAATCAAATCAATTAAAATTCAATGATGAATCCAATGGTTGGTATTAAAGTGCCTTCGGCGTTTTGTAATAAATAAGGAATTGCGTTGCTGCCATTCGTTTGAACTGGCTTTGAATTAGTGCTTAAGAATGCCGAATTATCCTCTTTTCTTTTAAAAGTATATTGTGGAGACCCAGTACTTTTTGTAGCATAAAAATTTTGAATATCAATGTAAAAATCAAAAGTAGATTTTTTATAATTCCATTTTTTATCCAAACGAAGATCTCCAGAATGGAAAGCTTTTAATCTTAAGGTGTTCACTTGACTGTAATCAAATACACCATTGCCCAATGTCAAATAATTCAATCTGCTTTGCTCTAAATTATAGGGGGTATATGGTGCAGCTCCTTGGTATCTAAATTTAATACCTAGCTCCCAATTCTTTGGCAACTTATAGCCTGCAGTGGCACTAATTAAATTTCGGTTATCCCAACTAGCTGGTTGTAATTTTTGATCGAGTCCAGAAAATTCACTCCAGTATAAAGTATAACTCAATACGCCAAAGAATTTTTCAGTCAATTTTTGCTGTGCAAAAAATTCAAAACCATAAGCGCTTCCTTTGCCATCTTGTTGAATAGGCTCATTCCCTATGGCGCCAAATTCAATCCCCTTATTGGCAATACTAATTCCGTCTAGTATACTTACTGGATAATTTTTATAGCCTTTATAAAATCCTTCAAACGTGAATCTTGTTGTACTTGAAGGTAAATATTCAAAACCTGCTACATAGTGATTGGACCTGATATACTTACCAGGATTGGTGAATCCATTATTGGTATAAGCCAATTGCGTGTAACTAGGTAATCTATAATAGGTACCATAACTTGCGCTAAAATTCCAAGTATTGCTTATTGCATAACTTAAACTAATTCTCGGGCTCAATTGATCCAATGGATTTTGACTACTTGACTCAAAACTATTAGCGTCTGCTCGCACTCCTGTGCTAACAGCCAAACGATCATCAAATAACCTGGTACCTAATTGTGCAAACGCACCATACCTTAAAAAATTAACACCCGTATTGGTATTGAATGTAATTGCGTTTTGAATTGTTTTACCTGTGCTGTCTTTTAAAGCTGGTCTAAATAATTGATAAAAAGCATTATCAAATTGAACATATTGCGCCACTAAGCCATAACTTAAACTAATGTTGTTGCTATTTTTAGTGACATCAAAACGCATTTTATTTTCAGTTTCGTTGCTTCTAATTTGATAAGTTCTTGTTGCATTAGAAGGCTTTTCGTTGTCCTCGTATCTGTCTGCTTGATTGTCTAAAGTGTTTCGACTAATTGAAAGATTCCAATAGCCATCTTGAATTAATTTTTTCAAAGAAATACCAACCGTATAATTCCATTGATTAATTAAAGGATTACTATTGATGGCGAATAATTTTTCTGGTGTCGCTGTTTTAGGTGCTGCTAATCTAAATTCATCAATAGCAGCAAGCCCAATTGTCGTCAGCGTAGCTTTATCATTGATTTTTGTAGTTGTCTTAAATTGATAATCCCAATAATTAGGACGTATAGGTAAATCCAATGCCTTGAATAATACTTCTAAATAACTTCTTCGCACAGATGCTAAAAAAGTTGTTCGTTTGCTTAAAGGACCATCTAAAGTTGCAGCCACTTCAGTTCCACTCATTCTAAAATTACCTTGTAATTTATTGGCGTTGCCATTTTTTTGCTTGAATTGAAAAACACTACTCAATGCATTGTCGTATCGGGCGTCAAATGCAGAAGTACTTAATTTTACATCTTGAATAAAACTCACATTCAATATCCCTTGAGGTCCACCACCACTTCCTTGTGTACTAAAGTGATTGATGATAGGCACTTCAATACCATCTAGATAAAAAACGTTTTCACTTGGTGCGCCCCCCCTAATAATGATATCGTTTCTAAAAGTACCACCTGCAGCGCCTCCACCAACACCAGGTAAGGACTGGATAACTTTACTAATATCAAAATTACCACCTGGATTGGCCTTGATATCTTCGGCAGTTAGCCTTTGAATACTCAATGGACTCTCTAGCGTGGTTGCTTTTGCTGTATTACGTCGGCTTGATACAGTGACTGCACTTAACACATTAATGGAGGGTTCCAGTTCAATGGTAATAGTATTTTCGTTGCCAGATGTGACAATGACATTGGTCAGCAACTTATCTTGAATGCCAAGTCCTGAAATTTTAATTGCATAAGCTCCAGGTAAAAGACGTGTAAACCTAAATGCGCCATTGCTATCAGAGATCATTTTTTCACCACTTGGACTTAATGCCACCAAAAGACCAGCCACATTTTGCTGCGTTTTTCTATTCACCAAAACACCACTTAATTTCCCTGTATTTTGAACTGTAGCTTGTGCTTTCGCAAGTTGGATACTAAAAACAACCAATAAACCTGCGAAAAATACTTTGAACCATTGCATATACTTTCATTTTTGAATTCATGTATAAAACAATGGAAACGAAGGTTTTGTTTAATTTATGACGAAAAAATATTAGATCTTTTTAGCAATATGGTCTAAAACCTGAAAGGCAGTCTCTGCCATTCGATTCCCCTTATTATCCAGTAAAGGATTGACTTCTGTAAACTCAATACAAACAAGTTTATTGGATAAAAACAATTGATCAAAAATTTGGATGATTTCTTCCGCAAAAAAACCAATAGGCACTGGAGTTCCTGTACCTGTAGATACATGATCACAGTCCATAGAATCTACATCAAAGGATATATAAATGCTATCACAATCTTGCAGTTGTTCTACTGCCTCTTTAACACAAGCTTCTAGGCCACGAAATCTTAATTCTTCAACTTTGTAACATGAAATTGCTTCTTTATCAATAATATGCGCTTCGGCAGATTCAAAGTCTCTTAATCCAAAATAAATTAAATCAGCTGCATTGAGTTTTTTATCCGG
The DNA here is from genome assembly GCA_037143275.1 of Chitinophagia bacterium. Taxonomy (GTDB): domain Bacteria; phylum Bacteroidota; class Bacteroidia; order Chitinophagales; family Chitinophagaceae; genus Sediminibacterium. The sequence continues at coordinate 514,841 of JBAWZB010000001.1, read as the reverse complement.
GGTGCCTACATTTTTCAAATTATTCCAATGTAATAACGTCGCAGTATTTGGTTCGTTGATTTTACATTCAAGATTGTCTTCTTGCAATGCAGCAGCTAAAGGCATCCCGTGGATATTACCAGAGGGCGAAGTAAAAGGAGAATGTAAATCGGCGTGTGCATCAATCCAGATAACACCCAATCTTTGATCTGGATTTGCAGCCTTAATACCACTGATAGTGCCTAATGCAGAGGAATGATCACCAGATAAAACGATAGGAAAAAATCCAGTTTGAATTGTGGTACGAACCACATCTGAAACCCTTTGGCACTGCTCCACTACATGCTCAATTCTCTTAGCAAAATTATTATTGTTTTTATTGTAGATGGTTTCGTTATGTGTTTTAACGTCTACAAATAAATGGCGATGAAAGAAATCATTATTTTGATTAATCGCTGCAATTTCAATGGCATCTACTCCTAAATCCGAACCCCTTGTTCCAGCCCCAATATCAGACCTATTTTTAATAATTTTTATCGTCATATAAATACATTAGGATCAATCAATGAAAGTAAAATTCAATAAGCAAAGCTACTTAAATTCTAGTAGTCCAAAAATTTAAAGTAGTAAAACATCCTTCAATCATTACAAACAGCAAGGAATTTATCGAATAAAAATAGTTCGTGAAATACTGTTTAATTTAACATCATTCCCAATGGCAATTCTACCTAAACGATAAGGATAATTGGAGCCATCAGAAAATTCAAAAATAAAATTGAATACCCCTATAAAATCATCTACTGAACGAGATCTAAAAGTAAAATTAATAAGACTACTCATGATAGCAGATTTTTCCATTTTTGTTGGCATTAAATCCATTTGTACCGTCCTAACGTCTCCTATTTCCATGCTACCTATTAAACTATGCGTGGCATACTTTTCGTTTTGTTTAGATGGTTTTAAACTGATGTCAATCGAAGAAGCAAAAAGCAATGGGTCTTGAATATCAATAACATCCATGGTGATTCTTGTTAAATAAACTTTTGACTTAGTTGAATCTGTCTGCGCGAAAGCAAAAAGGGATATAAAAACAAAGCACAAAGTAGTGTACAATTTCATAAGCATTCATTATATCCTAAAGTTACCCGAAAAATGCTTCTAATCTAGAAATAGATCCTTTAAATTAGCACTATGAAAAAACTGTTTACAGCCATTTGTATTTTTATATGTATGCAAGCCATTGCAGGTACAGTAGATACCATAGAAATGAAAAGTACCTATTTAAAAAAAGCAATTAAATTCGTTATCGTTCAGCCAAGTCAACTCAATCCCCAAGCACATTATCCTGTTGTATACCTGCTGAATGGATATGATGGAAATTACGCACAATGGAGTAAGACTGCACCACAATTAGCTAAAACTGCAGACGATTTAAAAATTATTTTTGTATATCCAGATGGTGGAAAGAGTAGCTGGTACTTTGATAGTCCAATAGATAGCACAATTAGATACGAATCCTATATCATTAAAGAGCTGGTGCCATATGTAGACGCCAATTTCCCAACAATTGCTAGCCCCAAGTCAAGGGCTATTACAGGACTCAGCATGGGTGGTCACGGCGCATTGTACCTTGCAATAAGACATTCGGATTTGTTTGGTGCAGCTGGAAGTACATCAGGCGGTTTTGATTTTAGACCTTTCCCAAAAAGTTGGGAAATTCGAAATGTATTAGGCGCTTTTGAAACCAATCAAGAAAGATGGTTTGATTATACGGTCATGCACCAAGTGGAATTGCTTAGTAATAAACAATTGGCAATTATTTTTGATTGTGGCGTAAATGATATTTTTATAGCAGTTAATCGTGCATTGCATGAAAAATTACTACAATTGAAAATAGATCATGACTACATTGAACGTGCAGGTGAACACAACCATGCCTATTGGCAAAGTAGTATTGATTTTCAAATGCTATTTTTTAAGCAATTTTTTGAGAAGAAATAAATAAACGCAAATCTTTAGTCTAGGAATCTATTCCGCTCAGATGCCTCGGGTGTCCTGCAAGTTGCCCTTTTGCCAAATAGTGTATACCTATTTTTTGCAATGGTATCATACCCAAAATCACGCAAGGGTTTTGGTATTAGCTTCAATCCCATCAACAATCTTGGCCATCCCTTCAAATACTTGGCTATTTGAATGACTGCGTCTGTTTTAGTATAGATTGTTTCATTATCAATTAAAATCACAGATGCACTTGCCTTTTGATCTAATTTAAATTGTTGAAGCAGTTTGATGCCTCCAATAGACTGAGAAGCTGCAAATTTAAAATGCGCCTCCTTATCATGCTTTATAATAATGTTGACCGTTCGATTGCAAAAATTACAAACTCCATCAAATAAAATAATTGGCATAGTAATGTTGGATTCTTTCATTAAAAAAAGTTTGCCTTATCTTCTTCTTTTAAAACCAGCGCTCTTTTTTTGCTTAGGATTGTATTCCGGCGTAGGACCAAACATCTCAGGTACGGTACCTTTTAATACAGGCGCACCTAATAATTCTTCAATCAATGCAAACTTAGATTGTTCCTTTTCACTTACAAGTGTAAAAGCAGTTCCAGTCGTTGCAGCACGTGCTGTTCTTCCAATACGGTGGATATAATCTTCTCCATCATTAGGTACGTCATAATTGATCACCAAATCAATGTCTTCGATATCAATACCCCTGCTTAAAATATCAGTCGCAACTAAAATATTGGTTTTACCATTTCTGTAATCTTGTAAGTATTGTTCTCTGCTTTTTTGGTCTAAGTCGGAATGAATTTCTTCTGCAGCTAATCTTGCTGATTTTAAAATAGTAGTTAACTCTTTTACGTTTTGCTTTTTAGAACAAAACACAATCACTTTGGAAAAACGCTTAGAGCCAAGCATGTCTTTGATAATACCCGCTTTTTGCTGTTCATAGACAATAAAAGCTTTTTGGACAATTTGTTCTGGTGGTTTTGAAATTGCAATATTGATCTCCACCGGATTTTTTAAAATCTTATTAGCAAGCGCACGCATTTTTTGCGGCATGGTTGCAGAGAATAAAAGATTTTGTCTTTCAGCAGGAAGGTAAGTAATGATTTTAGCAATGTCATCACTAAAGCCCATATCCAACATTCTATCTGCCTCGTCTAATACTAAATATTTTAATCCTTTCAATTTCACATAGCCCATATTTAAATGCGCAATCATTCTGCCTGGTGTGCATACCACTATATCCGCTCCAGAAGTCAATGCTTTTTTCTCTGCAGCAAAAGAATTGCCATCTCCTCCGCCATAAACTGCAATAGAACTCACGTCTGTAAAATAAGCCAGCCCTTCCAATCCTTCTGCTATCTGTATCGCCAATTCTCTTGTAGGCACAATCACTAGTGCATTGATATCGCCAGCATGATGTGGTGAAGTCAAAAGACGATGTAATAATGGTAATAAAAATGCGGCTGTTTTTCCTGTACCTGTTTGAGCAGCTGCTATGATATCCTTCCCTTCTAAAATTGGAACCATCACCTGTTGTTGAACAGGCGTGGCTGTTTCGTAACCCATTGCGTCAATGCCGTCTAAAATACGCTGATCCAGCCCTAAATCGATAAACTTCAAAATATGTAATTTAAGAACAAAGGTAACCTATAATTTTTCAAAAAGCAGGTTCAATATTCTTGGTATTTGGCTTCGATCTGCGTCATCAAATTGTTCCTCTAATTGAAGCAACTGAAAGCCCGAAGCATTTGCGGCCTGAATAAAATCTGTTACATGATGATTGAAGCAGGTCACGACATGCGTACCTGACTCGGTTTCAAATCTTGCTTTAGAGCCCGCATATTGTTTAAAGGGATGTAATTCACCAATATAAACATTCGTCCCAGCTTGACTTACTTTTGCCAATTTTTGAAAAACAGCATCCAAGTCTTCAATATGTTCAAGCATTAAACTAAACGTAACAAGATCATAAGTACCCTTTGCAAAGGTCCAATCCTTTGTAATATCTGCTTCGATAAAATTGACTTTATCAGACCGAATTTTATTTTTTGCAATTTCAAGCATGCCAGCAGATAAATCAATTGCAGTGATTTGATCACAGATGGTTAAAAGCCATTCCGTATTTTTACCAGTACCGCAACCAACCTCTAAACAATGCTTGAAGTTTTTTCCTTGTACTATTTTTTTTAGCGACAAGGCTTCCAGGTCACGCGTTTTATTTTCATTGGTATCGTATTGGGCTGACCAACTATTGTAGGCTTGAGCTATGTCCATTCAATACTTAGTTGAACCTAAACGAATAACATCACCAGGGTAAGTACAATACCAGCTATAGTAAAATACATTCCTTTTTTAAATATAGTGGTTCCAGGCATGAACATATAAAAAGACGAAATCACAAAAAACATTAAAGAAACCCCAAAAAAGATATTTAAATAATATAGAGGGTCTTTGTTTGTTGCTTTATGTAATTTGGTCATTTTTTTAATTAAACTAGGCATTTCTTTTACTGTAAAATCTGCAACCCCAGTTGCTTTATTGTAAGTGCCTTGTTCAAAAGTAACTAGACCTAGTGTATCTGACTTTACTTTTAGGTTCTTTAATTTAATGGCAGGCCCAATTTCATCACTTTTTAAATTAGGAGCTACTGTCAACACTTTATGATCCACCTTTTTCAAAAAATCAGTGTCTCTAAAAATCATTATAACCCCGCTAATTGAATAAATGGCCATGATGCCTGCTAAAAAGAAACCAAGATATCTGTGGTAAATGCGCATGTTTTTTGATACGTCGCTCATAGGTAAAATTTAAAAGACAAAGTGTCTATTGTGGATGAATTTGTATGAGCTAAATTAAGGAATCTTAAGAATACTTAGCGTTTTGTACCCAAAAGTTCTATTGAGATTGGTCATTTAAGTCCTATGATAGTTACTAAAAGTAGATATATTTGACTTTTAATTTATGAAAATTCAGCTTTAACTTAAATCACTTTTATGAAAAAATATATATCTATCCTTATACTTTTTTGTGTCTTGGTAATGCAAGCCAATGCACAACAGCCAAAAGTGCATATCAACCATACCGCCATCTATGTTATGGATATTCAAAAAATTGGCTCCTTTTACTCCAATATCATAGGTTTAGATACCGTACCTGAACCTTTTCATGATGGTAAACATATTTGGTACAGTACAGGGGCGCATACCATGTTACATGTCATAGCAGGAGCAACAGCTAAAAAAGACTATTATAAAAATCAGCATACTTGTTTTACAGTTCCAGATTTCAACTTATTTATCAATAAATTAAAAGGACTAAATTGGGTCTATGAAGATGTTGCGGGAAATAAAAATGCCATTACAACTAGGGTAGATGGTGTTCATCAAATTTGGTTACAAGACCCAGAAGGATATTGGCTTGAAATTAATGATGATAATTATTAATTCATGAAAGATGATTAAAGAAAGAAATAATTTTGATGAATAAATAAAAACTGATGAACATTAAAGAAAAAGCGTTTGATTCATTCACTTGGATTGATATTGAAAATGCAGATAAAAAGCAACTTGAAACAATTACAAGCAAGTATAATTTAAATTACTATTTCATTAAAGATAGTTATGAGATTGGTCATTTACCTAAATATGAAAAATCATATAAGCATGACTTTTTTATTTTTAGGGCCTATACATCTGATGTTAAATTACATATCGATGAGATAGGTGAAATGTCTAATAAAATAGCTTTTTTTATTTTTGAAGATAAACTTATCACGATTCACCGTGCTGCTTTTTCATTTTTAAACATCCATGAAGAGAAGCATATTAAATTAAGTGAGTTTTTTCTGAGGATTGTTACGTCTATGCTAGAAACTTATAAAAAACCAACCACGGATTTATCAAATAATATAAGTAAAATAGAAAAAACTATATTTTTAAAAGACCCTCGCAATATCTTATTGGAAGAGCTTTATTTTATTAAATCGCAATCTAGGATCTTAAAAAAAGTGTTGCACATTACACAGGAAATCATTGAACATATTGATCCAAAGTATAAAAACTCTTATTTATACCAAGATATTAGAGATAAATTATTGAACCTTTTAACAGTGAACGAGGAGAGTGTCGAAAATTCAAATCAATTAATGACTACCTATTTATCAATCAGTGATCAAAAAAATAATGAAGTAGTTAGATTGCTTACCATTTTTTCTGCCTTCTTTTTACCCTTAACTTTCATAGCTGGTATTTATGGAATGAATTTCGCATTTATGCCAGAACTTAATTGGAAATATGGTTATTTATTTTCAATTATATTAATGTTAGCAATTGTTATTGTTATTTATATATGGTTTAGAAGAAAAAAAATACTTTAAATAAAATTAAATAAAAAGGGCATTACAAAAGTGACCAATGCAGCCCAAACCGCATAGGCTGGTATAAATAATGCGATTGATGCTTCAATATATTGAATAGAAGCCTTACCCTTTAAGTTGTTGAATAAGCCATAGGATACAAATAACAAATGTATAAATACCAATAGGTTCGCACCTAATACTGCTAGTCTGTTAGGGGATAAGCCATACTCAGATAATCTAAATGAAATAGCAGAAAGTGCAATTGCATTGGCAATGATGGTTAATAAGGCAAGCCCTAATAGAATGATTAAATTAAATTTTGAACTTATATTATTTGTTGCCTCTGTTAATGAGAATAATATAATCGCCATTACGCAAATTAGTACAATATTAAATACCAATAAAAAATTACGGTCATTGTAAATATTCTTGCCTGTAAAAAATAAAGTGACTAGAAATACCAATAAGGTTACAAAGACAATCGGCGTGAAAATTTTAGCGATGGTAGGAGAGATTTTATTGACAAGCGCTGGATTATTTTGAATTAAATAGGTCGATAACATAGGTATAGCAGCTAAACCCCAAACAGCAATCTGTTCAAAATAAAATTTGGTGATATCCATTTTCAACAAACCAAATAGGGCAATGGTGATGCCTGTAAAAAACATCCCTGAAATGTATATCAACCCAGTCATCACAATAAAATTGCCATTGAATTTTAAAAACTCGATTTTCTTTTGGCTGTTATTTAAGTCTCCGCCAATAAATGCATAGCCTAATATTGCCCACAAAAAAATGGGTAAATGGATGGTAGATAAAATAAAGGTTGCGCTCTTTACATTATAAGGTATGCTGTTCGCAAATATTGCGGAGCCAAGGAATAAGATAAATGGTAGTATTAATTTATTCATTGACAATTGCTGTTTCCAAACAAAATAGACCGTTAGAATAGGAAACACAATAAAGCCAATGTTCTTAGACAAATACACATTATATGCTATTCCTAAAAATGAGGGGATTTTTGCGATGATTCCACCCATTAATGCTGCAACAACAATAAAAATGATTTCATTTTTATTACCCCAAGTAATTTGTTCGTCTTTATAATTAAGCCTTTCATTCCAAGCCTGCGCAGCAGGTTCGTTCGTTAGTTCTGGATAGATATTGTTAAAAGCAATTGCAAAAGCAGTTTTATGTTCACGATACAATTTTTCAAGTTGTTTCGGATTATTGATATTGATTTTAATTTCGTTTTCCATAGTATTCAATTTCGAGGATGACTCATCAATTGATGTAAAAATATACATTATCCATTCTAAAATTTGTTAAATAAAAGTATTTGTGCCTATCATTGCACCATCCATGCAATACCCAGTTCAATTAACCCAAATTAGTGCCGAAAAAGCAATTTATATCCCCGAATATGAGCAAGTTAAAGCTATTTATGGGTCTTTGCTAAAATTGGACCCAGCTACACCTTTCCCTTTTTGGGCAAAGGTTTGGCCGTCGGCAATTGCTCTACTCAAAGTGCTTCAATCCAATTTTCATTTAATTGAAAACAAGGATGTTCTAGAACTTGGGGCAGGTATAGGTTTGCCTTCATTGATGATAGCAAATGAAGCTAAAACAATACAAATAAGTGATTATAATTTGGAAGCTGTTGAGTTGTTGCAAAAGAATATTGAGCACCTACAATTACAAAATGTTAGGGCTTTACAATTAGATTGGAATAATTTGTCCGAAAATATACATCCCGAAGTGCTCATTTTAAGTGATGTCAATTATGATCCAACACAATTTGAGACTTTGAAAAAATTAATTGAAAAATTCGTCAATAAAGGGTGTACCATAATTTTATCTACTCCACAAAGAATTATGGCAAGTCCATTTGTGCAAGCTTTAGCATCCTACATTGTAGAAGATTATGTAGAATTGATAGATGAAAATGGAATCATAAAAGAAATTAGTATTTTAGTACTCTCTAAAAATTAGTTTAAAAAGAGGTGCTTAACGCAGTTATATTAAAAACATGAACGAAATCCAGATTAATAAAATAGGTATTGAACAAATTGAGCAGTTACAGCAAATTGGTCGACAAACTTTTTCAGAAACTTTTGCCGAAAGCAATACTGCCGAAAATATGGCTAAATACTTAGAGGAAGCCTATGCCCATGAAAAACTTAAAGCAGAACTAAGTGACCCAAATTCAGTCTTCTACTTTGCCATGATGGGCCAAGATGTAATAGGTTATTTAAAATTAAATTTTGGTGCCTCACAGACCGAACTCAATCATAATGACGCCCTTGAAATTGAACGTATTTATGTTGCTAAAGCATTTCATGGAAAAAAAGTGGGGCAATTGTTATTTGATACAGCCATTCAAGTGGCGAAAGAACAACATCTAGCCTATATTTGGCTTGGGGTCTGGGAAAATAATAAAAGAGCCATTCAGTTTTATACAAAAAACGGATTTATTGAATTTGATCAACACGTTTTTGTGCTTGGTGATGAAGCACAAACAGATATCATGATGAAGCTTCAATTACGCTAAAAAAATAATTAGGGATTCATTCTATTGAATGTTTCACGAAGGGCTTCAGGATTCGAATTGGCCATCACTTCACTAAAACCAAAAGTGAGTTCGGTTTTGCCTTCTTTCATTTGATTAAACACTGAATCAACAAAAGCGCTTACAGGTGGTTGACCATCATGTAAACCTACTCCACCCAAATCGGTATTCAAAGCAGGAGGGATCATTTCTAACACTTCGATATTTTTTGATTTTAACATATAGCGAAGCGTTGCAGTGAAGGAATGAAAAAATGCCTTAGTAGCAGAATAGACTGGTACTTTTGCAAAAGGTAGAAATGATAATCCAGAAGTTACATTAATGATGGTAGTTAATGAGGCTAAATTTGTAAAAAGTGTAGTTAGATGAATTGGTGCCAACACATTGGTATTGATTTCATGTACAGATTTTTCGTAAAAGTCACTATCAGCAACATGCATCCAATTTTGAATACCTGCATTGTTTACAAGTACATTGAGGTCGCTATGATTTGCAGCAATCCAATCATACAAAGCAATACGATCTGCTTCTACAGATAAATCGCATACTCTGGTAATGATAGAAGGAAATTGAATTGCCACTTCTTTTAGTTTATCGGCTCTTCTTCCGCAAACAATCACTGTATTGTTTTCTTGTAAAAAACGCTCTGCAAGTCCTAGACCAATTCCGCTTGCGCCGCCAGTAATTAAAATCTTATTATTTGTTAAATTCATTTTTATATTTTTAGTCCTTTACTTTAAGGAATGTAAAGATATCATCTTTACCCCTCACAAATCTCTTTAAGTTTAGCTAGTGCCTTTGGCCATGCATCATTCATATATACTGTTAAATCTTCATTAAGGCCTATTAATTCTATTACAAGATCGGTCACTCCATTATTTTCTTGGAAGGTGTAATTTTCAAAACCAGTTGCCCACTTTTCTGCTTCTGGACCAGATGTGATTTCAACATTTGCTTGCACCAGTCCATAATGGCGAATTGAAACATATTGGTTTAAAACATTATCAGCAATCTCTGATACCATACCGCCCTTATTGCCTTTCTCATCTATTCCTACAAATAACATTTTACTGCCCTTCTCCCAATTCCCCTCATAGGTAGATGTTGGGTTAAACATAGCAGTCCACTGCTCATAGGTTGACTTGTTATTGATGCCCAACATAAGTTCATAGACCTTATTTACAGGCGCTTTGATATTGATTATGAATTGTAATTTTTCCAAGGTTTAAAATTTTGCTAGATAGCGAGCAGTCTATTTGTCATTTAAGCCAATACCCAATCCAAACATTGCTGCTACTAATGCTAAGTGAATGATTAATACCGCTTTTTGCCAAGTAGGTCTGTCGTTCCATTTTTGTTCTGGATTGAAGGGATCAAATGCCAATCCTATCCCCAAAGATGCTGCTGCTTGCACGTAATCTTTAGAGTAAATAGTTTGGAATAAGCCTAATAATAAAAAACCAATGTAGAGATATTTGCTAAAAGGTGCGTTCATTTTGAATCTGTTTTATTTAAAACGGATTTATAAAATAAAATTATAATAAAAAAGCTACTTCCCGTTCCAGCCATCTATAATGCCTGCTTTAATATCATCATAACTAGCGATAAGCCAAATGATCAAAATAATTAAGAAGATTGTTTTCAAGTGGGTTTTTACTAAGGTTATCAAGTCATTAAAAAAATGATTCATATCTGTGATTTTTAGTATTAAATAATAGACACAAAGAATTTATTTTTTTGCATTTCTGTTAGCAATAATACAAATAGAAGATTAAAAAACTATAAAATTACATACTAATTTTTGAGATTAAAGCATCAATAGGCGCGCCATTGAGCCTATCGTAATTTAATTGAAAGAGTAGTATTGCTTTTTTTACATCTTGTTTTTTAGCAATAGAAAACATGACCCAATCTTGAGCATAAGGAAATTTTTGAGCTAGCTTATTTTTTAGGATCACTTGTGACAGAGCTTTGTTTGTTGCTAAATGAACCCACCCATCCAAATGGATATGTCCTAATTCTTTTTCGCCCACATAAAAATCAGCGCCGTCCACTTTGGATCTATCATATAAATCCCAATGTGTTGCTGAAATGATCTTACTCCATGTTTGAATTTCTTCACTTACCATTTGTGGGTATTTGCTTAAAACGGGTGCTGGTAAAATTGTTCCTTTATCTTTTAGTTTCATATTTATTTCTTTTGATCCACTTATCCGTACCCTCAAATTTCACATCCTTAATAAGACATTTTTCATAAGGTAAATATAAGAAGAAAGCCAACAACCCTTGTAATAGCTAAGTTTTTTCATAAAGAACTAAATATAATTGCTGAAGTGTTATTGCCCTGAGGTTATTAATTTTAATTATCTTTATAAAAATAATCAATCCTATGAAAAGAGCTTTTGTTGATGTTGATATATATGCATCAAGAAATATGTCTAAGGATAAAAATATTGATTACCAATTTTGGTTTGATAAAAGTATTCAAGAAAAATTGGCTGCGTCAGTTGCGATGATTGAAATTTCTTTTAATACCAAGGATTTTGTCAAAAATAAAGTTGATCGTAAACAACTTTCATCTTTTAAAAGAGCCTTTTAATGAATATTTTTAATGACGATTTTAAAGACTTCATTTTATATTTAAACAAATATGAAGTTGAATATATTGTTGTAGGAGGATACGCTGTCATTATAAGAGGTTATAGCAGATCAACAGGAGATATCGATATTTGGGTAAATAAAACTGAAGGAAATTTTATTAAACTACAAAAAGCTATAATAGCATTTGGCCTACCTGAAATTGCAGTTAAGAAAGAAGAATTTTTTTCTGACAACTTTGATGTTTTTGCTTTTGGCAAACCCCCTTATGCAATTGAAATAATGACAGCTGTAAAAGGTTTAGATTTTATTAGTACTTACAATAATTCCACCATTGAACAAGTAAATGATACTCCCGTTAGAATCATACATTTACAAAATTTAATACAAGCTAAAAAAGCGGCTGGTAGAAATAAAGATTTGAATGATATAGAGCATTTACCTTCTGAGTAATATTTTAAAATTTATACCCCCTAACTCACTGATAGCCAATAAAAAAGCCCTGCAAAATGCAAGACTTTTTTTGAGTGCTCCCCTAACGCATCAAAATTGCAACTTTTTCAAAATAGATTGAATTTAGAAAGTTTTCTATTAGTAAACTTATTATCTTTGTCTTGTGTTTAATATTATTACCCGAAGAACGCTACTAGCATATGCCAAAAAATACCCTATGGCTAGGATTGCGTTATTTGAGTGGTATCATGAATTAGTAATATCTGATTTTAAAAGTTTTAATGAGCTTAAAAAGGTATATGGAAATGTAAGTTTAGTAAGTGATGATAGAGTTGTATTTAATATCATGGGGAATAAATATAGACTAGTAGTAAGAATTGTGTTTGAGTTTAAGGCGATACAGATCAAATGGTTTGGAACACATAGCGACTATGATAAAATTGATGTAACAACAATACAATATAAAAAGTAAGGATATGGAATTGAAAATTATAAAGACTAAAAAACAGTATGAGCAATACCTTGATTGGGTAGATGTTCAGTTTAATAATAAGGTTAAATCAACAACTCCGCAAGGGGAAAAGCTACAAGTAGCCCTTCTATTAATTAAACAATATGAGGATGCCAACTATCCTATTCCATTACCTGATCCTATTGATGCTATTAAATTCAAGATGGATGAGTTAGGTTTAAAGAATAAGGATCTTGTAGGTAAAGTAGGAAGCAAAGGGTATGTATCTTCTTTACTTAACAAAAGAAAGCCATTGACACTTGAATTAGCCAAGTTGTTTCATCAAGAGCTTAATATCCCAGCTGAAGTCTTATTGTCCTAATTTCTACTTGAAGTCGCAAATTGCGACCACAAGTTAGGACTTGGCATAAATATAAAAAGCCCTGCAAAATGCAAGGCTTTTTTATTGAGTGCTCCCCCTTCAGGACTTGAACCTGAGACCCTCTGATTAACAGTCAGATGCTCTAACCAACTGAGCTAAGGAGGAGTGTTCCCTTTAATGGGTTGCAAAAATAATGAAATTTAGCTAAGTACAAAAGTTTAAAAGAAAGAATTAGGCTTAAAACCAATAAAAAGTCCATTGGGACGAAGTTCTACAGGGTAGGTTTTTAAGAAATAGCCCTCTCCCGTTGTGTTTCGGCCATTTTTCATATCAAACGCGTATCTGTGTAAAGGGCAAACCACTTGGCCCAAAGGGTTGATATAGCCCTGTGCCATACGGCCACTTGCATGGGGGCATTTTTGAGCAAAGGCAAAATAGTCCTCTTTGAACCTAGCTAGGGTGATTTTTTTATCCTCCACTTCCAAATCTAATAATTGATTGTTTGGCCAGTCTAAACTAGCTGGCGCATCTGTGATTAAAACCCAATGCATTTCATTCCCTGACATAACTAAAAAAATACGGTCTTGTAAGGATATTTAATTTGATACATATCTCTTACATTATGTAAAATAATGGTTCTTAGTTCTTCAATATTTTGCTTTTCAATCGCGGATACAAACACACAATTATTACTCGTTGCATTGGTCCATCTTTCTTTTAAGTCTCGCTCTAAATCTTGTTTCACTTCGTCAGAAACCCATTCGTCAAAATAACGATCACGGTACAAATCCATCTTATTAAAAATAGTTAGTACCGGTTTATTGAATGCTTTTAATTCTTGTAAGGTTTTATTCACTACTGCAATTTGGTCTTCGTATTTTGGATGCGAGATGTCTACCACATGTAGTAAAACATCTGCTTCACGAACTTCATCCAAGGTACTTTTAAAACTCTCTACTAAATGATGCGGTAGTTTACGAATGAAGCCCACCGTGTCGCTTAATAAAAAAGGCGTGTTTTCAAATACAACTTTACGTGTAGTGGTATCTAAAGTAGCGAACAATTTATTTTCTGCAAACACTTCGCTTTTACTAATTAAGTTCATGATAGTGCTCTTGCCCACATTGGTGTAACCTACTAGTGCCACGCGTATAAACTCACCACGGTCTTTACGTTGTGTGTATGCTTGCTTATCTATTTCTTGTAAACGCTTGCGCAGTAAAGTAATTTTATCCTTCACAATACGTCTATCCGTTTCAATTTCTGTTTCACCCGGACCACGTGAACCAATCCCCGCACCTTGTCTTTCCAAATGCGACCACATGCCTTTTAGTCTTGGTAAAATATATTGGTATTGTGCTAACTCTACTTGCACTTTTGCTTGCGCTGTTCTTGCACGACGTGCAAAAATATCTAAGATTAAATCGCTACGGTCAATCACCCTGCACTTGGCTTCCTTTTCGATGTTTTGTATTTGAGATCCTGTTAACTCATCATCAAAAATCACTACATCAATATCCTTGGCCGCAACATATTGTTTGATCTCTTCTAGCTTACCTTTTCCAACAAAAGTTTTACTATCTGGATGCGGTAATCTTTGCTTGAAAATTTTAATTGCAATCGCCCCAGCAGTTTCAGCTAAAAAAGCCAACTCTGCTAAATATTCATTGACCTGTTCTTCGGTATGCTCTTGTTGAATCACACCCACTAAGACCGCCTTCTCTTCCTCCTTAATAATTTGCTTTTTCTCTATCAAAATGAAACTGAATTTGAACAAAGATAACTCAATACCTATGTAGAATAAAAAAACCCTCCTTTTATGTAAAGAAGGGTTGTAAATATGTAAAAGTGATTATAAACCGCTAATGCACAATCCAACAGATAGTCTGTTGAAAGCTGGACCATATCCGTCACGAATCACAGGAGTCACTGAGTAACCAACGTTCAATGAAAGTATGCCGTATCCTGCTCTAGCAGTTAAAGTGATATCGTTACTAGTGAAGAATCTTTTATTGCTCATTTTTTGAACATATGTTTTACCATAAAGGGATGCGCCATTGAATGTTTGTAAATCCTTAGATTTTGTATAGCCCTTAAACAAAAGACCTACTTTAATCCCAGCAGCTAGTTTCCAAGACTTAGCAGGATTGGCAGGATTGGAATAGTATCTTAATTCAGCAGGCACTTGTAAGTACACTGTTGCAACTTTTTGTTTGGCAAAACGATTAGATAAAGAATCCAATTTTTTGAATCGGATATTGTTTCCAATTTGTGCCACATCTACATAAGTGCCTTTAGCGATGTATTGATTGTTAGTTCCAAACCCTAAACCATATGCCAAACTAAATTTGTTATTGGTTTTAAAAGGCTTATCCAGCATAAAATACACATTAAAATGACGGCCAGTACCGGATGTCATAACGCTATCTGGTCTTCCAGTCCAACTATCAGCACCAAATTGAATCATTAAATGATCGGCAGGACGGCTAGATAAGTCTGCCATTTTCTTTTCGGTAGTAGCTGTTTGTGCTTTTGCTAATCCGCTGAATAACAAAATAGTAAGGAGGGATAAAATTACTTTCTTCATTTGGCAAAAATAATCGAAAAAAAGGGTAGAACACTTTAAAAAAGGTTAAAATATTGGAGCATTAAGTTCCATAACAAGGTCAATTTTACTATTTTTGCAGCCTGTCATCGAAAGATGCGGGCCTATAGCTCAGTTGGTTAGAGCACCTGACTCATAATCAGGGGGTCCCAGGATCATGCCCTGGTGGGCCCACTCCTTGATAATCAAGCAGTTACAAGCAAGTTTTTATCGACTTTTTTGTAGCTGCTTTTTTCATTTGCACCTCAATTTGCATACATTTTAGGCTAATTTTAGGATTAAAAGTATAAAGGGGCCTTAATAGCGAAGAAACAGTGAAATTGCAGACAATATCTTATTTTCATCTAAATTATTAAAAATAATAATGAAAAAAATATTACTCTGTTTAATTGCATTTTTGCTATTTACTGCAGCGAATGCACAAGATAGTACTCATAAAAAACTAGTCTTTAATCCTAAAAATCCTGTGTACGAGGTTGCAGCAACTTGTGGCACATGTATGTTTAAAATGGATGGGGAGGTTTGCCATTTAGCGGTTAAGTTTAAAGGAAAAAATTATTTTGTAGATGGAACTAGCATAGACGATCATGGTGATGCGCACGATAAAGAAGGTTTTTGCAATGCTATTAAAAAAGCAAAAGTGCAAGGGTCTGTTGTTGGAGACAGGTTCCTTGTGACTTATTTTGAGTTAATTAAATAGGGCTTAATCATTGTTTTCATGCTGTATACTTTATGAAACTATATCCAATCCTCGTATTATTATTCATTGGTCAGTTTAGCTTCGGACAGGCTAAGACAAAAAATATTTTAATTACCTATTATAGTAAAACAGCGCATACACAATCCTTAGCAGAAGAAGTTGCAAAAGGAGCTGCATCTATACAAGGCGTTCAGGTGATACTTAAAAGTATAAATCAAACAACCACAAAAGATTTATTAGATGCAGACGCCATTATTATAGGTAGTCCAGTTTACAATGCGAACCTCGCGCCCGAAGTAGTTCAATTTATAAGTGCATGGCCATTTGAGGGCAATCCTTTAAAAGATAAAATAGGTGCTGCATTTGTCACAGCTGGTGGCATCTCTGCTGGGGAGGAGCTAGCACAGGTGAACATTTTACATTCTATGCTAATTTTTGGAATGATTGTAGTGGGAGGAGATGAGTGGACCTCGGCCTTTGGTGCTTCTGCTATTACAAATGAAAGTGTTTTCAAAACAGAAAAATTAAATGCCCTATTTTTACAAAAGGGTTTTTCACTTGGCAAACGCGTTGCTATGATTGCCCAAAAAATGAGATAGCATATGACGATTAATAAACAAGTTAAAAATGTAGATGAGGCCATCGCAGATATCATAGATGGTCAAACCATTATGTTAGGGGGATTCGGACTATGTGGTATTCCAGAAAATTCTATTGCTGCACTTGTAAAAAAGGGCGTTACAAATCTTACCTGTATTTCTAATAATGCAGGGGTAGATGATTTTGGAATTGGTTTAATGCTACAACAAAGACAAGTCAAAAAAATGATTGCTTCTTATGTTGGAGAAAATGCAGAATTCGAAAGACAATTATTATCAGGCGAATTGGATGTGGAGCTTATACCACAAGGCACATTGGCTTTTAGATGCATGGCTGCTGGATATGGCATGCCTGCTATATTTACACCAGCTGGTATTGGAACAGAAGTGGCGATTGGAAAAGAAGTAAGAAATTTTAATGGCAAAGATTATTTATTAGAAACTGCCTTCAATGCAGATTTTGCAATTGTAAAAGCTTGGAAGGGAGATACAGCTGGCAACTTAATATTTAAAGCTACCTCTAGAAATTTTAACGCGATGATGGCGATGGCCGGTAAAATAACCATTGCCGAAGTAGAGGAATTAGTGGAGCCAGGCCAACTCGATCCTAATCAAATCCATGTGCCAGGCGTTTATATCCATCGAATTTTTCAGGGTAGTCATTACGAAAAACGCATTGAACAGAAAACAGTTTCAAAATAATTGATGAATCAAATTTATATTTCATGCTAGATAAAGAAGCCATAGCAAAAAGAATTGCAAAAGAGATACAACATAATTCTTATGTGAATTTAGGCATTGGCATCCCTACGCTTGTGGCCAATTATATTCCAAAAAATATTGCTGTTTGTTTTCAATCAGAGAATGGACTCTTAGGCATGGGACCCTTCCCAACAGAAGCAGAGGTGGATGCTGACTTAATCAATGCAGGTAAACAAACCATCACCATGTTACCAGGTGCTGCTTTATTTGATTCTGCGATGAGCTTTGGCATGATTCATGCGCAAAAAATTGATTTGACTATTTTAGGTGCAATGGAGGTATCTGAAAATGGCGATATCGCCAACTGGAAAATTCCAGGTAAAATGGTAAAAGGCATGGGCGGGGCAATGGACCTTGTAGCGTCTGCAAAAAATATTATTGTTGCCATGCAGCATGTCAATAAAAATGGAGAAAGTAAATTATTACCCAATTGTACTTTACCGCTGACTGGCATTCGATGCGTTAAAAAAATAGTCACAGAATTAGCTGTTCTTGCGGTTTTACCAGAAGGTGGATTTAAATTACTAGAAAGAGCGCCAGGTGTTTCTGTTGAAGACATTAAAAAAGCCACCCTAGGAAAACTCATCATTGAAGGTGAGATCCCAGAAATGGCTTTTGATTAATTTAAATAACTATAAGTTACCTCTTAAGTCTTGTTCTCTTTCTAGTGCTTCAAATAAAGCTTTAAAATTCCCTGCACCAAAAGACTTCGCTCCTTTTCTTTGTATGATTTCAAAAAAAAGTGTTGGCCTATCTTCCACTGGTTTCGTAAAAATCTGTAATAGATAGCCCTCATCATCTCTATCTACTAAAATGCCTAATTGCTTAAGCGGAGCTACATCCTCGTCGATAGGTCCTATGCGATCTAATAAATCATCATAATAAGTAGATGGTATATTTAAAAACTCCACACCACGACTACTTAGTTGTGTCACTGTTTCTACAATATCGTCTGTGGCGATAGCAATATGTTGTACACCTGCATCTTTGTAAAAATCTAAATATTCTTCTACTTGTGATTTCTTTTTTCCTTCTGCTGGTTCATTGATAGGGAACTTTACAAATCCATTGCCATTGCTCATGACTTTACTCATGAGTGCAGAGTACTCTGTTGAAATTTGCTTATCATCAAATGTCAAAATATTTTTAAAGCCCATTACCTCTTCATAAAAACTTACCCAAGTATTCATTTGATTCCATCCCACATTGCCCACACAATGGTCTATATACTTAAGACCAACTGCAGAAGGCTTATAGTTACTTTCATGCTTTCTAAAGCCAGGCATAAAAACACCTTTGTAATTATTTCGCTCTATAAACAAATGCACCGTGTCTCCATAAATATGGATACCACTCATTTTTATTTCACCTTGTTCGTCTTGCATGGTTTTGGGTTCCATATAAGGCTTAGCACCTCTTTTTACGGTTTGTTCAAATGCATCATAAGCATCGTTTACAGTTAATGCAATCGCTTTTACGCCATCTCCATGTTTATAAACATGATCTGCAATTGCTGTTGTTGGATGTAATGGCGTAGTTAAAACAAGTCTTACTTTGTCCTGCATTAACACATATGATACTTTTTCCTTATCACCTGTCTCTGGGCCACTGTATGCAAAATCTTGATAGCCGAACGCAGTTTTATAATAATGCGCCGCCTGCTTAGCATTCCCCACATAAAACTCTACATAATCTGTGCCTAGTAAGGGTAAAAAATCTTGATCATTCGGTTTGCTTTCCATTTTTTATTTTTATATTTTATTCGATATTATGTTGCCAGCTCTTATGATAATTTTCATCTTCAATTAACAATGCCTCTTCGGTGATCATAAGTGGTCTAAATGGATCTATCATCACAGCCAACTCATCTGTCTTTTCTTTGCCTATTGATTTTTCAACACTGCCTGGATGTGGACCATGTGGTATACCGCCAGGATGCAAAGTAATTTGACCTTGCACAACAGACTTTCTACTCATAAAATCCCCATCCACATAATACAACACTTCATCACTGTCTACATTGCTGTGATTATACGGGGCAGGAATCGCTTGTGGATGATAATCATATTTACGAGGCACAAATGAACAGATTACGAAATTTTTTGCTTCAAAAGTTTGATGTACCGGTGGTGGCTGATGCACCCTTCCTGTAATGGGTTCAAAATCATGAATAGAAAATGCCCATGGATAATGGTAACCATCCCATCCTATAAAATCAAAAGGATGGGTTCCATAAGTATAAGGATAAATTAATCCTTGTTTTTTGATCAAAACTTTAAAATCACCTTCTTGATCAAAAGTTTCTAAATCACTTGGTCGTCTGATATCTCTTTCACAATAAGGCGCATGCTCCATCAATTGTCCAAATTGATTTTGATATCTCTTTGGAAAACGAATAGGGCTAAAGCTTTCAGTGATGAATAGGCGATTGTTTTCATCATCAAATTGTATTTGATAAATTGTGCCTCTAGGTACTACAAGATAGTCTCCGTATGAAAATTTAATTTTACCAAATCCTGTTTGTAAAGTACCCGATCCTTTATGAATAAAAATAACTTCATCTGCTTGACTATTTTTATAAAAATAATCCGTCATGGAATGTCTAGGTGCTGCCAAAGAAATTTGTAAATCGGCATTCACTAAAACCGGTTTTCTGCTTTTTAAATAATCATCTTCTGGTTTAATATTAAAACCTAATAAACTTGTATGACGCAAATGTTTTTCTCTTGCAATTTTTGGCTCCACAGAATAGGGTTCACCTAAAGCTTTTACAATAGTTGGTGGATGCGTGTGGTACACTAAAGAATACATGCTAGAGAAACCTTCTGTCGATACAAGTTCTTCTGCATAGAGTTTTCCATTGGGTTGTCTAAATGCGGTATGTCTTTTATGGGGAATCTCTCCCAAACTGTGGTATATTGGCATAATTTAGTTTTTGAAGAAGTACAATACTAACAATTATTAGCAAGTTATAAAATATTTATTTTTAACTTTGATGAACTTGAAAAAAGCACACAATTAAAGTCGATATTTTTGAGCAAATTATATTATAAACAATTGATAATCAATGAAATTAGTTAGTTATTTAAAATCAGGTGAAATCCAACTAGGAGCGATTGTGAATGAGGCCCTTTACAACCTTCAATCTGTGAATGAAAACTTGCCAAAAAACATCATTGATTTTTTTCATGCTAGCAATGAACTCGTTCAACAAACAGAAAAGCAACTTTCAAAAATTGCAGACAATACTTTAAGTGTAGACCCTGTGAAGGACTTCACTTTATTAGCACCAGTGCCTCGTCCAACATCTTGCAGAGATGGTTATGCGTTTCGTCAGCACGTAGAGTCGGCAAGAAGAAATAGAGGCGTGGAGATGATTAAAGAATTTGATCAATACCCTATTTTTTATTTTACCAACCACAATGCTGTGCAAGGCCCTGGTGACATTTATTGTATGCCAGACCATTTTCAACAACTTGACTTTGAATTAGAAGTGGCTATAGTCATTGGGAAAGAAGGTAGAAACATCAAAGCAAAAGATGCAGATGCCTATATCGCTGGCTTTACAATTATGAATGACCTTAGTGCAAGAAAATTACAAATGGAAGAAATGCTTTTAAACTTAGGACCAGCAAAAGGGAAAGATTTCTCTACAGTGATTGGACCTTGGTTGGTGACACCAGATGAATTAATTCCTTACTTAGTGTCTGCAAAACAAGGGCATGTTGGTAACAATTATAATTTATCCATGAAGTGCTGGGTAAACGACAAACTAGTATCAGAAGGAAATGTAAAAGATATGGACTGGACATTTGCAGAGATTATTGAAAGATGTTCTTACGGTGTAACCATTTTCCCTGGGGATGTGATTGGGTCAGGTACCGTTGGTACAGGCTGTTTTTTGGAATTAAATGGAACTGTCAAATTACATGATCCAAATTACGAACCACAATGGCTTCAAGCAAATGACACAGTAAAAATGACCATCGACGGATTAGGTACTCTAGTGAACACCATCAAGGCCGAAGCCACTGATTGGTCTATCTTGGCACTAAAAAAATAATTGGCTTAAATATATCTACATGCTAACATTAGACACGGAACAACTAAGTACACAAGAAATACAACAGTATTTACAATATGCGATTGCACCAAGGCCCATCTGCTTTGCATCCACGATTGACTTAGAAGGGAATGTGAATTTAAGTCCTTTTAGTTTTTTTAATTTGTTTAGTATGAACCCACCCATTTGTATTTTCTCTCCATCCCGTAGAGTAAGAGATAATACCACTAAGCATACACTTGAGAATATTAAAGTCGTGCCGGAATGTGTGATTAATATTGTGAACTACAATATGGTACAACAAGTGTCTTTATCAAGTTGTGATTATCCTAAAGGAACCAATGAATTTACAAAAGCCGGATTTACTGAATTGGCATCTGAATTGGTAAGACCACCAAGGGTGGCAGAGTCTCCTATACAACTTGAATGTATTGTGCAAGAAGTCATTGCATTAGGTGCGCAAGCAGGTGCTGGTAATTTAGTACTTGCAGAAATTAAAAAAATACATTTACATGAGTCTATCCTGGATGCAAGCAATCATATTGATCAAGCAAAATTGGATTTAGTAGCGCGTCTTGGAGGAGACTGGTATGCAAGAATTACAGAAGCTAGTTTATTTAAAGTAGAAAAGCCAAATACAAAACTTGGGATTGGATTTGATCAACTGCCTATTGCAATCAAGGAGAGTCATTTATTCACGCCTAATGAAAAAGCGCAATTAGCAAATACGAACATTGTGCCTGTATTGAATCCTTCAAATGAATTAAAATTATCTTCAGAAAAAATTCATGAAATCAAAGCCGCTCTTTCCAATAACAATACTGAGCTTGCTTGGACAATTATTCAAACTTTAGTTTAGCATCAATTATTTTTAAGCCATCCCTGATTAATTTTGAATGAGTTGGATGGCTATCAGACTGTGCATTTAAATAATTTCTTAATTCATTTGCCAATGCTTCTTGTGTTGGCATGGTGTCTGCTAATTCCAATAATTCCATTGCCCCAAGCCAATCCTCTTCAAAATTATTTTTAATATTTTGCCAAATTTGATTCAAACTATCATCTGACTTCCCTTCTTCTCTATAGTTTCTTATTTGTTTAAACAGGGATTGGTATTGAAGGTCCTTTGCAGTATAATTTTGTTGGTGGGTAGGTTGTTCAGAAATATGCAATTGGTCTTCGAAAATATTTTTATCCGCCGTTCCATTGAATACAGAAACAATGGTGTCCCCAATGGCCATGTCAAACATGCCCCATGCTGGTTCAAAAAACACATTTCCTTCTTTGTCTGTCACTTTACAATCTTCAAAACTTAGTAGGACCAATTTATTTTCCATATAAGTTTGATTGACTAATTTTCCTTCTACCAAAATGCCATTTTCAAAAGTCAATGCAACGACTTTGTCTATTATAATGCCAGCTGATAAAAGATCTGTTGCAGTAAAGTCCTCTAATGATTTAGTAGCGTCCTTTAGTTTACCAACAGGAGATCCAAATCCATGCGCATGGTATTCTACACCATGACCTGCTAAAAGTTGATCCTTAAAAGCAAGCGAACTTGGTCCTTGTGTATTGATGTATTTGATTGCATGATTGTCATCTGTATACACTTTACTAAACACCCCAGACACTTGTAAGCCTGAACTAAATACTGATGTACAAATATTTTTACATTCTATGGCCTTTGATACACTTTCAAATCCCCCAACTCTGTAAGCCATAGTAGATTCGAATTGCTCTAAAACATCGATCAAATTTTGAAATGTTGGCGTGACAAAAAGTTGCGGTTGTGGTTTTGTAATATCGTACCCATAAGTCAATGCATCAATAGTGTATTCAATTTTTTTAACCTTAGGATCCATGCATGAAGCACTTTCACCTATCGAAGAAAGTAAACCTGCACCATATATTTTAGGTTCATCAATTGGTCCAATTAAACCATACTCAACCGTCCACCATTGTAGCCTACTCAATAAAGCCATCTCGGAAGGAGCGCCTAAATTTTGTTGATTGTATAGTACTAAAACTTCTGCCTCTTCTAACGCCTTTTGATCTACATTAGGCATTTCTTTTAAAATAGAAAGTGTTCTGATAGATTCATATAAGGCATAATCCTTTGAAGAGAACAATGCTTTAGTACCAATAGCGCCCAAATAACTTAAGTACTGATTGTATTTGGTATCACTTATAATTGGCGCATGTCCAGCAGATTCATGAATGATATCTGGCGCGGAGGTATATTCAATATGTTCTAATTGTCTTATGTCGGCAGCAATCACTAAAACTCTGTAAGCCTGGAATTCCATGAATGCAGCAGGAGGGATAAATCCATCTACTGTCACTGCACCCCATCCAATATCCGTCAAAGCATCATTAATTTCTTGTAAACTTGGAATTTTCTCAATGGTCAATCCGGCTTTTTTTAATCCAGGTATGTACGGGTAATAAGCCACATTTTTTAAATAGCTATAATTCTGACGCATTACATAACGCCATACCGCATGATCTACTGGTGTATATTTTTCATAGACTTGGGGTACTATGTACTTTCTAAGATGTAAAGGTAAATGGGCTACTTGTGCATTTTGATAATCTAAGAATGGATTCATATAAACAGCTAAAGATTATAATGTACTATTAATATTCAGAATTGATTATAAAGTTAATTAAAATATGGCTAAATCAACCCAAAGAAAGAGGCCCCTATTGCTAGGGGCCTCTTTTGTATTTTTCTACACTTAAAACGAACTAAAGACTATTATTTAACAGCCTTCACGAATCCAACAAAGTGAACGACTTTTCCGCCATCAAATCTAAACGCATCCATCCATTGTACTTTTTGTGTTTTACCATCAGCCATAACTAAATCCGCCTCATCCCACATATCTACCCACTGATGTCCGTTTTCTCCAACTACAGGGAAAATTCCAACAATTTGATAGTTTGTTATAGTCACTCCAGTTAGGCCCTTTTCCAAAAATTCCATGATTGAAGCCTTCCCTTTTAATACTGATCCATCTTCTGCATTCATAAGTGCCGTATCTGACATCATGTCTCCAACTGCTTTAAAATTTTTCTCAATTACAAATTTGTGAAATTGCTCAGCTAATAACACATTCTTTTGATCACCCATCTTAAAGTTGTCGGTATACGTTGGCTTGTAAAGATGTTCAACTTTTTCTGTTGTAGCTTCAACAGTTTCAGTTGTCTTTTTTTCAGTGCTAGTACAAGCAGCGAATGATGCTGCAACAAGTAATCCTAAAAATACTTTTTTCATAATTTGGTTTTTAGTTTGAACCTTGAATTTATCATGTAGCATTTATAAATAGGTCCTAAAAACAAGAAATGTTGTTCCAAAATCCTAAGAAGGAACAAATAAATAAGGTAATTATTTAGTACTGACCTTCTTTTGGCAACTAAGTAAAAGAAAATCAAAAAAAACAATAAGGGTTTATGAAGTCAAATTCATAGACCTTTTTTATTTGGAGCTAAGTTCTGGGCAGTAGATCTAACAAATTTTACACCTACTCAACCCATTCTATGGGAATGATGACTTCGTTGGTTCTTCCTATAAATTGGAAGGGCGCATTGTACCCTAAAAAGTAAAATCCTTCTTTTCTAACAATGTTTTTTTCTTTCAACATGGCTGCAAGCTTATCTTGATATGCTGCAATTTTTTCATCATTGGCATAACCACCAAACCTAATCGCTGCAAAATAAGTTGGTTCAGATTTTTTGATTTCTATTTGAGTGTCATTAGGAGTTGGCAATGGACTTCCATTGTATTTTTGAGGCATAACAAAACTCATACTTGAACCTTTATCAGTAATACGCATAATCACTGGGGCCGTCATAGAAATACTTTCTTTTTGTTGATTGCCTCCAAAAATGAATTTTGCTAGTTTACTAAAGCCCGAGCTAGCCACTGATTTATAATTAGTCCCTTTTGAATAAACGGTAGCCATTGTAACAGCAGGATAAAACCTGATTTCAAATCCAGCTTCTTTTTTTACGACTCTATAAGGTTGTTTTTCTGTTTTTACCACACCCATGAGCTTAAAAGATTGGAATATCAAATAAATGCCTATCAACAATAATGAGATGTACAGTGCTTTCATAAACAAATGTAGTGAATTTTTATACTATCTATTTTTTTACAAATGCTATAAAAAGCCCTGCTAATTGCAGGGCTTTTTGTTAATACTTATGTTGAATATTTTATTGGGATTAACCTGATGATACCAACTTTATTGAATAATTTAATAATTGGATACACTGGAAAATTTTTATCAAATCGTTTCTCAATTTCCAATGTACCATGTAACACCCTATTGTACACATTCTTGGTATGCATCATCATTGTAAAAACTTCTTTGAAAAAATGTGGCGTATGTGGGTCTTTCTCCGTATCACTATACGCATGATGCATACGGTGCAATATCGCGTAAGCACGTGCATTTAAATAAGAACTGCCTTGAGTCACCCAAGTGAAAATATAAAAGTACTTCTCCCAAAAAGGAGACATAGTAAACATTTTATGCGCAGAGTAACGATGTAGGTAAAAAGTTTGTCCAAATAAAGAAAGATACCAATGAAGAATAATAAAAATCAACACAGCCATAGTAAAAAAATTTAGTGCCAAAACTAAACTTCTTAGCCTATAATCTAATACTATGTTTAACAAAAAGGCAATTTTGACCAATATAACGCAAGGAAAAAGGAACTACTTGGTAAGGATATTAAAGGCAATGTAATATTTTATAGATTTAGCCTAGATGGGCTTAATTACTAAGAAAGGAAATAATGATTTAAAATTCTTTTTTTAAGATGGCTATATCTTCCTTGATTCTTTCAATTTCAACTAATAGTGTGCCATTGTACACGCCGCGTATGCGCTGTTGTTGATCTACTAGAATGAAATTTTCGGTATGTAAAAACTCATTGCCCGTTTGATAATAGCCAATGGTGTCTCCTGCAAAATATTGCTTCTTTGCTAAATCATAAATAGCATTTTTAGATCCAGTCAATAAATGCCATTGCTTGCTGTTGACCTTATTTTCAATGGCATACTTTTTTAAAACAGCAACTGAGTCAGATTCAGGCGTTACACTATGTGATAAAAACAAAATTGAGGTATCTTGTTTTAACGCTTGTTGTAATAAAAATATATTACTCGTCATCTTAGGACATATTCCCCTGCAACTTGTAAAGAAAAAATTGGCGATATATATTTTACCATCCACCGTTTTATTTGAAATCATATGACCTTCTTGATCCGTAAATTTAAAAGCCGGGATTCGATGTATTTGCTGGTATTGACTGTCCGTTTTCTTAATCCATTCTGGCGTCCAATCGGGGGTATTAAAATAGGGTAAGGTTTCATCTGCTTCAGTGTTACTTGCTTCCAATGGTTTGTTGATTGTGTTACATGAATAAAGAAGAGCGCCTAAAAAAAAGATGAAGACTAATTTCATACTTGATAATAGAACAGATTTATAGAACATGTTGCTTTTCATTATTTGGTTTTTTTGAGGATTGTATCATTTGGGTTCATGCAAAGTTTCAAACCAATCAATCCATACCTTCTGCCATTTTTAACCACATAGTTGGCTCTTATAATGCCATTCTCCCACCACATTTTTTGACTGCCTTGCTCATAACCATGTTCATAATGAAACGTTCTATATACTTGTCCATTTTGATACCATTCTTTGGCCTCGCCATGATACTCTCCATCCAAAAAATAAAATTCAAATTGTGGTTGTCCATTTTCCCAATAGCCAATATGTTTTCCTACTTTTTTTCCAGCGTGATAATTACGCACCAATGCAATTTGTTGATTTGGATACCATTTTTTTTGGACACCTTCTTCCAATCCATTCAAATAACTTGCTACCAACATCGTATCCTTTGCATTGTAAAGTGTATACACCAATCCGCTATATTTTATATTATCGTAAAAAAGGGTGTCTTGGTGTAAAGTGAAACCTTTGTCTGTACTTGGTTTAAAAATAGGAGGAATATTATTTGTATGAACTGTCGCAGTTCTAGATGCTGGATTTTTGTTTTGACTACTATGTTTACCTAACTCACATGCGGAAAAAAGTAAGCTCCCTATCAAGCAACCTAAAATAAAAAACTTTTTCATTTATTGTGACACTGTTCCTGGTGTTCCGTAAAATCCGGAACCATTAATGTATGGGTCAATACTTGTAATATGATAATGATAGATGCCACTAGGATAATCAGCAGTCGCTAAGGTATGCCCATGATAGATATCAAGTTTTGTATTGTCAATAACAACCCCATTTTCTTCGGGACCATACACTGGGAATCCATCTAATAAAAATCCTAATAATGCTGATTTATTGGCTATAACAGTGGTTAAATAAAGCGGTTCCACATGATAGTGATAAGCGCTGGACGGTGCTGGATGTCCCCAATATCGATCAAAAGAAACCATTTCATTTGCTAAAGGCTGATTAGGTCCAGCATATTGATTGTAAAAAGGAACTCCGTTTAAAGATACCCCAATGGCACCTAATGGCGTGGCAAGATGTGTGGTTGACAATTTAGGATCAACGGGTATTTTAAATACGTATGCTTTTTGAGCGATTGAATTTGGATTTTTTTGAAACTGATACCCTGCAAATGTAGTACCAGAGAAATTATCATATAATGTATTTGTAGTAGCATAGTAGCTACTCTTATGATCCGGTAATCCTGTTGTTTTAATCGTAATATAAGTGCCATCGGAAGTGATGCTACTTGCTCCGTAAATTTTCTTATAGATATCTGGAACCGAAGCGTTCACCACTGGATTGGTCGTATTATTTGAATTACTTATTGGTGTAGTTGTTCCTGCATCTTTGGAACAAGCTTGTAATAATAGCGAAAAACAAAGGATTAAATAAATGAATCTCATAGGTCAGGGGATTTATTCTTTGACCAAATTTATACTGTAAAGTTTAATATAGAAAATTTAAAACTTTACAATCAAAGCCATTGTAGCGGAAGTTTGAGAAGACATAGTATGGTCATACCTGTAGATTGCATCTTTAGATTGATAACGTTTTAACTCGGCTCGCCACAATACATTGGAATTGATTTGGCGATCGTAATTGACAGAAGCACCAAAGGTGCTATAGCCATTTGGTGTTGCAGTTGGGAGGATGATTTGTTGCTTGTCGCTATAGTATTCGAGTCTAGCTGCAACTTTGCTTTTAGGATTGAAATTGAATTTACCAATGATGACTGGAGTATACCAAACTGCCATCTTTTTTGAAGTATTTTGTTGCGTGCCTATGTCAAATCCAAAGATAAAAGCTGTTTTTGGCGAAGCTTCATATATTGCATATAGATTATGAAATACCCTTAAAGCATCTACAGTATCTATATTGATTCGACCAATAAAATTACTATAATTTAAAGTCAGGGAGCTGCTTGGTTTATAGGTAAGTTGAAGCCCAACACTTGGGGCTTGGCCCTTATTGGTTACCGCTATTTTCTGCCATCCATTGAGTAGATGAAATGCAATATATACATCCTCTTTTTTATTGGTGTAACTCAATTTAATGCCTGTTTCATAATAGGGTGAATTTTCGGCCAATATACTCCTGGTTAAGTTCCAACAATCACTGCCAACAGCACTTTCAAAGCCAATATGCGAAGGCATCACCCCTGCATCTACCCAGATATTTTGATGTTTAAATGGCTTATAGCCCATATTTGCTTCTAACAAAGGCTTTGCCCAATTGGGCTCAGTACTTAAGTTGTACATCGCATAATTACCTGTCATGAGTGCCAAATTAGATCTGACACGACTAGACTGATACCCCAATTTCACAAAAGCTAGATTGACATTCAATTGATTGTGCTTTTTATAATTGTAGTTAAAGTCTGGCTTCTCAAAATGATTTGGATTAGAGAAATCATAACTATAATACATGTCTACATAAGTGGTGACTTTAATCGACTTTGTTGAATCTTTTTGTGCCAAACAATGCACAGAAATAAGTAGGACCAATGATAAAAAGGTAAACCGCATGAATAAAGTTACTATGAATCTTTAAATACTTGTAAAAAGGGATTGAATTCTGCCGTTTTTTACAAAAAAATGGCGTGCATAAATAATGTAAAACTTATTCTAATCTTAATATATCCCTTTACTTAAATAGCATAATTTGTAAGTACTAAAACGATGCATATGGTTTGGCGTAAATTTAGCGGCGAAACAATTTCGATACCAATAGCAGAGCATGTAAAAAAGTGTATCGAGGAAGAAACTGCAAAAAACAATAAACTTAAAGTGTATATAGGCACTGATAGTCAGGTAAAACAAGCCGTAACAGAATTTGCCACGGTCATTGTTTTTTTAAGAGAAAAGAATGGTGGATTTATGTTTATCCATAATGAGAAAACAAATCAAACACTCCATATCAAAGAAAGGATGTTACTTGAAGTTTCAAAGAGTGTAGAAATTGCTTATTCTCTTTGCGATTTATTCATTGAACATGATGTGGAAATGGAAGTACATGCCGACATCAATACCAATAGTCAATTTAAAAGCAATGAGGCTTTAAAAGACGCGATGGGCTATATTATGGGAATGGGTTTTGCATTTAAAGCAAAGCCAGATTCCTTTGCCAGTAGTTGTTGTGCAGACAAGGCCCTGAATTAGTCTTAAAGTATCGTTAATACCTGGATATATTAGGCTAAACTATGTTTCTAATGTAATTTTGCAGCATACATGCAAAAAAAGAATACAGTTAAAATGTTGGTCAAGTTCCGTTTTATTGGGATGCTGTTATTCATTTGCCTACTGCATCAATTGGCTTTTGCAACTTTACAAAACACATTTGGATTTTCAAGTTTAAATTCAGTGACTATTTCAAATAGCTACTCTGAAAAAAGTAATCTTGATCTTTATAATAACCAAATTGACCTTTTTGTAGAATCCGAATCTGAAGATGAGGATGAGTTGCATCATGAAAATGACAATTCAAAAAATTCCTTCTCAAATCATTGTAATTGCAATTCAAATCACTATTCCGTATTGATTAATACACTTTACTTAAGGTTAGCTTCTACTAATCAAAGTAAAATTGAACTTCCCTTCTTTGTGCTCTACCATGCCTGGAAGAGCGACTTGTCTTAAACTGATTTTTTCAAACGCAGTTCATATTGCGTTATAACATTCAAGCAATCTATTGTTTGTTTGTTTCTATTCTTGTATTCATATCACCATTCA
The DNA here is from genome assembly GCA_037143275.1 of Chitinophagia bacterium. Lineage (GTDB taxonomy): Bacteria > Bacteroidota > Bacteroidia > Chitinophagales > Chitinophagaceae > Sediminibacterium. The sequence goes on along the minus strand of JBAWZB010000001.1, from coordinate 484,058 downwards.
AATAAAATTAATGAAAGGATTCCTACTCGTTGCGACTGTTGCAACTACATTACTTTTTGCTTCCTGTGCACAACAAGAAACAGAAAAAGAAACAGAAACGACATTTAGTGTCACAAGCCCGCTGCAAATAGACACTACTATTTACAAAGAATACGTAGCTCAGATTCATTCTGCAAATCACATTGAACTTAGGTCTCAAGAAAAAGGATATCTGGAAAAGATATTTGTGGACGAAGGACAGTTTGTAAAAAAAGGACAAATGATGTTTAAGCTGATGCCAGCTATTTACGAGGCTGAAGTTGGAAAAGCAAATGCGGAACTCAATTTTGCAGAGATTGAATATAAAAACACAAAAGGATTAGCGGATAACAAAGTTGTGTCTGCTAGTGAGTTAGCAATGGCTAAAGCAAAACTAGATAAAGCCAAAGCAGAATTACAATTAGCACAAGCGCATCTTGGATTCACCGAAATTCGTGCGCCTTTTGACGGTATTATGGATAAATTCCATACTCGACTTGGAAGCTTAGTAGATGAAGGTGAATTATTGACTAGCCTTTCTGATAATCGTAAAATGTGGGTCTACTTTAATGTTGCTGAATCTGAGTATTTGGATTATATCCAAAAAGTGCGATCTAAAGAAAAGCAAAAAGTATTACTACAAATGGCCAATAAAGCAATTTTTGAAACAGCTGGTTATGTAGAAACGATTGAGGCGGATTTTAATAATGAAACAGGTAATATCGCTTTCAGAGCAGCCTTCCCAAATCCAAAAGGAATACTGCGTCATGGTGAAACAGGCAATATCATGATGCCTGTTCAATTAAAAAATGCAATAATCATCCCACAAAAATCTACGTTTGATGTGCTTGACAAAAAGTATGTATATATAGTAGATGCGAATGGTGTGATTAGGTCTAATGAGATTACCATAGATCAAGAGATTCCTCACTTTTATATTATTGCTTCTGGTTTAAAACCAACAGATAAAATTCTTTTGGAAGGCTTAGGTAAAGTAAAAAATAACGAAAAAATTAAATTCAACTTCGTTTCCTTACAAAAAGAATTGGCCGAAATCAAAAATATTCACGCCGAATAATGGCAAGATAAAATAAACAAGAATGTTTAAAAATTTTATAAAAAGACCTGTACTAGCAATTGCCTTATCATTGGCAATTGTCTTTTTGGGTTATATCGCAATCACCAAATCACCGATTGCGCAATTTCCAGAAATAGCGCCTCCTAGGGTAACTATAATGATTGAATTCCCAGGATCCAATGCCGATGTATTGGTAAAATCAACACTCACTATTATAGAGCGAGCTATCAATGGTGTGCAAGGTATGCAGTACATGCTTTCTGATGCCACGAGTGCAAGTGAAGCAAGTATCGATATTGTTTTTGAACCTGGAACAGACCCTACGCTTGCAGCTGTTAGGGTAAAAGCGAGAGTAGATCAGATTATGACCAATCTTCCTCCATTGGTTCAACGCGAGGGGGTGATTATATCTCCAATGCAGCCTAGTATGTTGATGTACCTTAACCTTTATAGTAAAGACAATAAGGTAGATGAAAAGTTTCTTTTCAACTATGCCAATACCTTTATACTTCCCGAATTGCAACGTATTAAAGGGATGGGATTTGCTCAAGCAATTGGTAGCCGTTCTTTTGCCATTCGTGTTTGGTTAAATCCAGAGCGAATGAGGGCTTACAATATATCAGCAAAAGATGTATTAAAAGCAATGGATGAGCAAAGTGTATTAGCACGTCCAGGACGCGTAGGATTGAGTTCAGGAAAGTCCGCACAATCACAAGAATACGTATTTACCTATAAAGGATGGTACAACACCCCCGAACAATACAATGAGATTATTTTAAGAGCAAATGCAGATGGAGAGATTTTAAAGCTTAAGGACATTGCTAAAGTTGAAGTGGGTTCTGAGTTTGTAGATATTTATTCTAATAAAGACGGGCATCCTTCGGCATCATTGGTCTTAAAGCAAAATCCAGGTAGTAATGCAAAAATTGTCATTGAAGATGTAAAAACGAAATTAGCAGAATTGAAAAAGGATTTTCCACCAGGAATTGACTTTGAAATCAATTATGATGTTTCTAAATTCGTGGATGCGTCCATCGAAAAAGTATTACACACTTTAGTGGAAGCATTTTTATTAGTGGCATTTGTTGTATTTATCTTTTTGGGTGACTGGCGCTCAACCATCATTCCAATACTTGCTGTGCCAGTTTCACTGATTGGTGCATTTGTATTCATGAATGCATTTGGTATTAGTATCAATCTTATTACTTTATTTGCACTCGTACTAGCCATTGGTATTGTGGTGGATAATGCCATCGTAGTGGTAGAAGCAGTGCACGTAAAGATGGAAGAAGAAAATCTTTCTCCCTATGCAGCTGTTCAAAAAGTCGTAGTAGAAATTAGTGGTGCAATTATTGCAATCACCTTAGTCATGGCTTCCGTATTTATTCCTGTCGCCTTTATGACTGGTCCTGTAGGGGTATTGTATCGTCAGTTCTCTTTGACAATGGCAAGTGCTATTGTGATTTCTGGATTTGTGGCATTAACACTTACTCCAGTTTTATGTGCTATGTTACTTAAGAATACACATGGCAAGCCAAAGAGAAAAACACCTATTAATCTTTTCTTAAACTGGTTCAATAAGAAATTTGATATTGCAACTAGTAAATATGAAAAGCTACTTGTATTAATTGTTAATAGAAAGACTTTGACTTTCGGGATTTTAATTGTCTTTGGATTTGGTATCGTAGGTGTCAATAAAGTACTTCCTGCCGGATTCATTCCAAATGAAGATCAAGGTCAAATTTATGCGATCATTCAAACACCTCCAGGAACGACCTTAGAGCGTACGAATGAAATTTCAAAAAAACTTCAATTGATCGCAAAAAAAGTTGAAGGCGTATCCTCTGTGACTTCACTTGCTGGCTATGAAATTCTTACAGAAGGTCGTGGTTCAAATGCAGGTACTTGTTTGATTAATTTAAAAGATTGGTCCGAAAGAGCACATTCTGTAAAAGAAGTCATTAAAGAACTTGAAGGAAAATCTAAAGACCTGCCTGCTAATATCGAATACTTTGAACCTCCTGCAGTACCAGGTTACGGAACATCCGATGGATTCTCGCTTCGTTTGTTAGATAAGGGAAGTAATGTAGATTATCAAGAATTTGACAAAGTAAACACCGAATTTGTAAAAGCACTTAGTAAAAGAAAAGAATTGAGTGGATTATTTACATTTTATTCTGCTAAATATCCTCAATACGAGATTTTCATTGATAACAGCTTAGCAATGCAAAAAGGAGTATCCATTGGTGAAGCGATGGAGAATTTAAATATTATGGTCGGTAGTACATATGAGCAAGGCTTTATCCGATTTAATAATTACTACAAAGTCTATACTCAAGCTTCTCCAGAATATAGAAAACAACCTTCTGACATTTTAAACATGTTCATTAAAAATGATCGTGGTGAAATGGTCCCTTATTCAGCATTCATGAGTATCAAGAAAACACAAGGACCAAATGAAATCTCGAGGTATAATTTGTATATCTCCTCTTTAATCAACGGGGTTCCTGCAAGCGGATACTCCTCTGGAGATGCAATTGAAGCCATTAAAGAAGTGGCAAAGACGACTTTACCAAGAGGTTATGATATTGCTTGGGAGGGTATCTCATATGATGAATCAAAAAGAGGTAATGAAGCATTATATATTTTCTTAGTAGTGATCTTCTTTGTCTACCTCATTCTATCAGCACAATATGAAAGTTTTATATTACCTATGGCTGTTTTACTTTCTATTTTTCCTGGTGTATTTGGTTCTTTCATTTTATTAAAATTAATGCATTTGTCTAACGATGTGTATGCGCAAGTTGGATTGATTATGCTTGTAGGATTGTTAGGCAAGAACGCCGTATTGATTGTTGAGTTTGCTGTACAAAAACAAAATCAAGGTGCGAGTATTTTAGAAGCTGCTATTACAGGAGCTAAAGCACGTTTCCGTCCAATTTTAATGACTTCTTTTGCATTCATTGCAGGATTGATTCCACTTGTTTTAGCTAAAGGCCCAGGCGCAGTTGGAAATCACACCATTGGCGCTTCTGCATTAGGTGGAATGTTATTTGGAACCATTTTTGGTGTTATTGTAGTTCCTGGTCTTTATTACATTTTTGCAAAACTTCAGGAGGGCAGATCCCTTATCAAAGATGAAGATCTAAATCCATTAACAGAAAACTTTGTGGAAAGTAGAGAAGATTCCGCGCTTATTAAACAGATTAAAAACATCATCAAAAGATTAAGGAGGAAAAATAATGAAAACTAAATATTTAATTTTCTTAATGCTTGTTGGTTTTACAGCATGTAAAATACCTGCACTCATTAGCAAACAAGAAGACAAAACAGTACCTGCATATTATAGTACAGTTCAAGATTCAACGAATATTGCATCTGTAAAATGGCGTCAGTACTTTACAGATCCTTATTTGATTGCCATCATTGATTCTGCATTAAAAAACAATCAGGAGTTAAATATTGCACTTCGTGAAATTGAAATTGATAAGAATGAAATTCAAGCACGTAAAGGAGAGTATCTACCTTTTGTAAGTATGGCTGGAGTTGCAGGTATAGATAAAACTGGGAAATATACCTGGGATGGTCTTGCCGAAGAAGACTTTAAAATGAATCCAGAAAAAGGACCAAAATACATTGGTGATTTTAGAACTGGTATCTATGCTTCTTGGGAATTGGATGTATGGAAAAAATTGAGAAATGCAAAAAAGTCTGCAGTGCTTAAATATTTTTCTACCATAGAAGGCAGAAACTTTATGGTGACAAATATCATTGCAGAAATAGCATCTTCCTACTACGAGTTATTGGCCTTAGACAATATGATGTCCATTGTACAGCAGAATATTGAATTGCAAAAAAATGCGTTGCACATGGTTAAACTTGAAAAAGAAGCTGCTAAAGTCTCTCAACTTGCAGTGAACCGATTTGATGCGCAATTGTTGCACACACAAAATCTGCAATATGATATCCAACAACAGATTGTTCAAACGGAAAATAAAATCAATTTCCTTACAGGTAAATTCTCTAAGCATGTGCCAAGAACGAACACAGCATTGAATGATATTTCTGTTGAAATAGTACAAAGCGGTATACCATCACAATTACTATTAAATCGTCCAGATATTCGTCAAGCCGAGCTAACATTGGCTGCCTCTAAATTAGATATACAAGTTGCCAGAGCAAATTTTTATCCTTCATTTAGATTAACTGCAGGTACAGGATTTACGGCCTTTAACCCTGGTTTTATATTTAGTCCAGAGTCATTATTATATAATTTCGCAGGAGATGCAGTTGGTCCATTGATCAATAAAAATGGTATCAAAGCTGCTTATCAAAATGCGAATGAAAGACAATTCATTTCTGCTTACGAATATGAACGTACTATCCTTAGTGCATTTATCGAAGTAGCCAATCATTTGTCTTTAATAGACAATTATAAAAAAAGTTATGAGACCAAGTCTAAAGAAGTGGAGATTCTGAATCAGTCTGTAGACATCTCCAACAAATTGTTTACCTCTAGTAAAGCAGATTATATTGAAGTATTACTAACACAAAGAGAAGCATTAGATGCAAGGATTGAATTGATTGACACTAAATTAAATCAGTTAAAAGCTAAAGTCAATATATACCGATCGCTCGGTGGAGGTTGGAATTAATTTTGATACTAAAAAGCCCCTTTGAACTAATCAAAGGGGCTTTTTTTATGCGCTAAACTAGTTGGTATTAATTTGTATTCTCTTTATACCCCACCTGAAAATCAATCTGTATTTTGTTATCCACTTTTACAAATAACAAACTAGGTCTTTCTACCTTGTAGTCTTCTAATAGAACTGGTAGACTGCCAGTAAACATCCATTTATGATTGAGCTTTTCTAATTTTACTTTGGTCTCTATCATTCGCTCTACTCCGTGAAATTGTAATTTACCTTTTACAAGTATCCCATCGGGTGTGTATTGCACGCTTGAGCTGCTAAATAAAATTCTTGGATAAGTGAGCCCATCTAACACTTCCATCATATGGCTATCTCTGCTAGACAAACCACTGTTAAATGTCGCCACATTCACTACAATTGAAATTTGTTCTATTTCATTTTTTTGTTCGTTCCACTTGGTAGCCACTTTTAAATCCTTACTAACCCCTTGCCAACTGTGTAATTTGTGCACCATTGAATATGTGACCGAAGAACTAGTCGTTTCAAATGTTGGATTTTGAACGAAAAAGGACACCATCATTGAAAATAGGATATGTAATAACATAATTTAAAATTTAATGACCACCATGGCTGCTGCTAGACTAACAAAACTAGTATAGGCTGCTGCTCGATGATAAGGTTTAAGTGAAGGATTGTTTTGAATTTGAGAAGCAAGAATATTGGTTGCTAACATGCCAGACATATGTGCAATAGCCAACCACTTATGCAATCTTATAGAGGTTAATTTTTTATCTCTTTTGAAAGTGGATGGCGGTGTAAACAAAGCATTGATTGCTGTAAGTCCATATGTAAGATTGATTGCAGCGCCCAAGGCTTCATGTGTTTGCTTTAATTTATACGAGCCGTTGTATAACTGACTTCCAACAATACCCTGTGCGACCATACCACCTAATGTCACAAAACCTCCTATTTGATGTATTTGTAACATTTTTCTTCTTATTCTTAAATCAATTTTTCTTCTCTCTATAGGGTCTTCAATGTTACCATACCTGTTCTTAAAAATGCCATTTGTTCCCCAAACCAATTTTTGAGTAAATAACATTTTTGATGGAGCAATGAGTTGACTATCTATTTTTTCATTGACTAATAGCGTTTGTAATAATGAATCGGTTTGTGCTTGGACTTTATTCATGCTACATATGAACATGAGTAAAAAAAATGCCTTTAACAAAGATTTGTAATTCAAATACTTATACATGGGGTAAATATCTTTTAGTTAATTAAATACTAATTGCTAGAACAAAAGTACTTTAACCATTGTTATGATTTATATTTATTATTATCTACTCAGTAAATTTAACATTATGGAAAGAAAAGATTTCATTGAAAAAGTTGGCCTTAGTGCAGCTTCAGTATTGATTTTTGGTTGTATGCAATCCTGTTCTAAATCTGACGGCACGACTTCTCAACCAACTGGATCCAATAATACAAATAAAGCTATTGACTATACAATTAATATAACAACAAATCCTTATACTAGCTTAAATACAGCTGGAGGATTCTATGTAGATAAAACAAATAATATTATTATTGCTCGAACATTGGCCAATGAATATATCGCAGTGAGTTCTCTTTGTACCCATCAGCAAGTAACAGTAGATTTTCAACCAAATAACAATCGCTTTTATTGCTCTGCACACGGGTCTGCCTTCTTTACAACAGGCGCTGTGCTTGCCGGACCTGCTAATGTGGCGTTGAAGCAATATAAAACTGCACTCTCTGGAAACAACCTTAGAATTTACGCCTAATCATATTAAGCTCCTTCATACTTTTATCCTACATAAAAAAGCCTGCTATTAAAATAGCAGGCTTTTTTTATTCAACAAACTTGATTTAAAATATAAACTTAGTACTTAAGAAATTAGAATGATGAGAGGAAACAATATCGTTGATGATATGCTTGTTCTCCTCAGTTAATTTTGCAGCTACTAAAGACCTAATTGAAAAAGATCTTAATGCATCCACTACTGATAAAGTACCTTCTGCACTATCCTTACGTCCTGTGAAAGGAAAACTATCTGGACCTCTTTGACATTGACAATTGATATTCACCCTACTTACTTGATTCACTAATGGGTCAATCAAACTAGCCAACTCAGATTGATTTTTTGAGAATAAACTTACCTGCTGACCATGTGTTGACTCAATAATATATTGAATAGGTTCTTCAATATCCTCGAATGGAATGACTGGAATAATAGGGCCAAACTGTTCTTCGGTATAAATTTTCATTTTGTGATTCACTGGAAACAAGATAGCTGGATAAAAGAAAGTCTCTTTAATCGTGCCACCATTTTCGTTCATCACCGCTGCGCCATGTAGTTTTGCATCCTCAATTAAATCATTTAAATAAGCTGGTTTACCAGGTTCTGGCAACGCTGTTAAAGTCACGCCTTTTTCCCATGGTAATCCAAATTGTAATTTCGCTACCTGTTCTTTTAATAATTCAATGAACTCTTTAGCAATAGATTGATGTACAAAGATTGTTTTAAGGGCCGTACATCTTTGTCCATTGAATGAAAGTGATCCTAAGACAGTTTCTTGCACTGCTAATTTTATGTCGGCATCTTTCGTAATAATGGCAGCATTTTTCGCATCTAATCCCAATATGGCTCTTAGTCTGTTTACTTTTGGATGTAATTTTTTTAATTGATTGGCTACTTTACTTGATCCAATGAGTGTTAATACATTGATTTTGCCTGACTCCATTAATGGCGGGATGATGACATTACCTCTTCCATAAATGGTATTTACTACACCTTTAGGGAAACATGATTTAAATGCTTCTAACATGGGAAAGTGTAATAAAGTGCCATGCTTTGGAGCCTTAAACAATAAGGTATTCCCCATAATAATTGCAGGAATCAAAGTGGTAAATGTTTCATTCAATGGATAATTGAATGGACCCATACACAATACAACCCCTAATGGTGATCTTCTTATTTGAGCAATGATACCTTGTTCAATGGTGAATCTAGAGGAGTCTCTATCAATATCTTTTAGCGCTTCAATGGTAGCATAAATATATTCCACTGTTCTATCAAACTCTTTTTCAGAGTCAGCATAGGTTTTACCAATCTCCCACATAATCAACTTTACCACAATCTCTTTTTGCGCTAACATTTTTACAACAAACTGTTCAACGCAGTTGATTCTTTGAGCAACAGACATCGTTGGCCACTCACCTCTTCCATCGTTATAGGCTTTGCAAGCAGCGTCCAAAGCAATCATTGCCTCCTTCTCGGTACATACTGGATAGGATCCTATCTTAATACGTTGTACACCCTCTGGGGTGTGCATACAAATTGGTGAAAACACTTCATGCGTTGGTCCATCCCATGTAACTAACTCACCATCAGATAGATAGGTTCTTTGGTCAATCAATCCTGGTAAAGCAAAGGCCTCAGGAATAGCCTGCTTTTCTATAATTAAACGGTCTAATTGTTCTTGAAATGTCATGTGGTTGGCTTTTAATAATAAATATAACAAAAATTACTACTTATTGTTGAACCAATAGAATGCTTGTTAAAAGCCTTTATTTATCTCTTTTATGGTGGATATACCTAAATCTGTATAAAAAGAAGGATGCGATTGCAAATAAGAAACCAATGACAACGATTGCATAATTCATAGGCTTTTCAATCGTTAAAGACATTCTAAGTAAGATAGTTGTGATAATAAAACTTGCGTTTCTAAAAATGATGAAAAAAGAAGAATGAAAAGTAAATGAAATAATAAGTAATAAGACATCCACAAATATCATGATAGAAAAAAAGTCTTCGTAAAAAACAGTATTAGGATTTGGATAATGGGCATTGACCCTTAAAGCTTCAATCATATCCACAGACCAATTAAATAAACTTGTCACACTTAAAACCAAGAGTACAACAATCATACTGAGTGAAACGACTTTCTTGATATTAATGAATTGATTTAATTCTCTAATGACTTCTTTATTATTACTACTATTATAAATTTTATAATACACTATTGTCAAGCCTAGCATGACTATAGATGCACCAAGATCATACAGTAAACTTATAAATGCAGGATTTTGAAGATGCACCGCTTCGTGCGTATTAAAATCGGCAATATCATGAAAAAAACTCCTTAATGTAATAAGTGTAATGACCTCAAATTGCTTGCCTATAAACTCTGATATGGAATTGGGTATAATAATTATGAGCAAAAAAACTTCATAAAAAAGTATAAAACTAAAAGGGGTATAGATAGCTTTTAAATAGCTATGCTGGAAATTTTGAAAATAATTAAAATTATTGCCTAAATATATGATTGCTAAATGGAGTATAAAAGAAAATACAGCAGCTCTTAATAAAAGCAGCTCAATTTTCCTCACAACTTTAGGATTAAAGTAGGAATCGAAGTTATTACTAGCTAATTGTAAGAACTTACTCATGCACTAATTATTTATAACCTTTAAATTTATTAAGGGACAACACAAATCCAACACCAAACAAAATGGTGATGAAGGCTGCGAAATAAGGTATAATCTCAATCATTTTTATTATTTATTAATTTTAAAAAAATCGCAAATCCTAGGATAGAAGGAACCCATAAGCCTAAAAATATTGCTGATTCTTTTTCACCTTTAAACCATAAAAGTTCAGAAAAGATTAAGGAAGAAAATGCTGCAATAAGCATGATAAAGTCTGAGGGGGTGAATTTTTTTAGCATATTCAATTTGTGATTGTATATAAATATAAGCTTAATTAACTGTAATAAATACTTTATCATTTTTTGTACGCTTCTATGTTGATTGTCAATCATATAAGCTATCCTCCAACTTATTTTAACATTTTAAGCCGAACATTTCATAAAAATAGATGTTATAGTATCAAACATTAAATATGAAAATCAAAAACTTATTGTTAGCAACTTTTGCAATTGTTGCTAGCACAATCACAGTAAACGCTCAAAAAACAATTGTAGACGTAGCTGTAGGATCAAAAGACCACACAACTTTAGTTGCTGCTGTTAAAGCTGCTGACTTAGTTGCTACTTTACAAAGCGCAGGACCTTTTACAGTTTTTGCACCAACAAACGCTGCATTTGCAAAACTTCCAGCTGGTACTGTAGATTTTTTACTTAAGCCTGAAAACAAAGCAACTTTAGCTAAAATTTTAACTTACCACGTGGTAGCTGGTAGTTTTAATGCTGCTGCTGTTGTGAAAGCTATCAAAGATGGTGGTGGTTCAGTGACTTTAAAAACAGTTAGTGGTGGTAACTTAGTTGCTTCTATTAAAGGTGGTAAAGTAATCTTGACAGACGAGAAAGGTGGAGTTGCTACAGTTGTTGCAACTGACTTAGCTGCAAGCAATGGCTTGATCCACGTTTTGGATGCTGTTGTATTACCTAAATAATTTCAACAACTAATATCTGGCATTGAATTTAATTGATGCTAAGAATTAATAGATGAATTTAAAAAAGGGTTTACTATCTAATAGTCGTAAACCATTTTTATTTTATCAAACTCCTATAAAGTTTTTAAAGTGATGACTTTTATTTAATCACACCTAATTCTTTACCCACTTCTATAAATGCTTGAATGGCTTGATCCAAATGCGCTCTTGTATGTGCGGCGGATATTTGTACACGGATTCTTGCTTGGCCCTTGGCAACAACAGGGTAGTAAAATCCAATCACGTAAATCCCTTTCTCTAATAATTTTTCTGCCATTTTCTGAGATACCACTGCATCGTATAACATGATTGGAATAATAGGATGGGTGCCCGGCTTGATATCAAAACCAGCTTCAGTAATTTTTTCTCTAAAATAAGTCGTGTTTGCTTCTAAAATATCTCTGAGTTCTGTTGTTTGTGATAATAAATCAAATACAGCAATAGATGCCCCAGTGATAGAAGGTGCTAATGTATTTGAAAATAAATAAGGTCTTGAACGTTGTCTTAGTAAATCAATGATTTCTTTTTTGCCAGATGTAAATCCACCAGAAGCGCCACCCAATGCTTTTCCTAAAGTGCCTGTAATAATATCTACCTTACCCATCACACCTTTTAATTCATGCACCCCTCTTCCAGTTTTTCCTAAGAATCCTGTGGAATGACATTCGTCTATCATCACAAGGGCTTCATATTTTTCGGCCAATTCCACAATCTTATCTAATTGTGCAATAGTACCATCCATAGAGAATGAGCCATCCGTTACAATGATTTTTTGAACGGCACCGGCTGCAATGGCTTCTTTTAATTTGACTTCTAAATCCTCCATTGAATTGTGTTCATATCGATACCTCATAGACTTTGTGAGTCTTACGCCATCAATAATAGATGCGTGGTTTAAAGCATCCGAAATAATAGCATCCTTTTCGCCAAACAAGGGTTCAAATACCCCACCGTTTGCATCAAATGCGGCAGCATATAGTATCGTATCTTCTGTACCTAAGAAAGTGGCAATTTTTGCTTCTAATGTTTTATGTATGTCCTGTGTGCCACAAATAAAACGCACTGAGGATAAACCAAATCCATGTGTATCAATTGCAGCTTTTGCCGCTTCAATCACTTTTGGATGTGAGGATAAACCTAAGTAATTATTGGCACAAAAATTTAAAACTTGTTGGCCGCCTTTTATGGTGATTTCTGCACCCTGCGCCGAAGTAATGATTCTTTCTTTTTTATATAATCCTGCTTCTTTGATGCTTTCTATTTCCTTTTCTAAAAATGGTTGTAATTGATTGTACATATAATTTATTTTGAATCCTTGTAATTAAAATATTGAGGCAAGTTTTTTACAATAGTTGCTGTCATTGCTTTTAAATCAAATGCAGGATGCCAGTTCCAATCCTTTTTTGCAGCAGCATCATCGATGCTATTTGGCCAACTATCTGCAATTTGTTGTCTAAAATCTGATTGATATTCGATGTCGAAATTTGGATAATAATCCAATAAGCTTTGATAGATTTCACTTGGTGAAAAACTCATTCCAGAAAGATTATAACTTGTACGAATGGTGATATTTTCCTTTGGTGCATCCATTAAATCTAAAGTGGCTTTAATGGCATCATCCATATACATCATTGGTAAATAAGTATGTTCACTTAAAAAACAATTGAACTTTTCCCCTTGCACTGCTTTATGGTAGATGTCTACTGCATAGTCGGTTGTGCCTCCACCAGGTAAAGACTTATAACCAATTAAACCAGGATACCTGATACTCCTAACGTCTACCCCATATTTATTAAAATAATATTCGCACCAATGCTCGCCTGCTAATTTTGAAATACCATACACGGTATTGGGATCTTTGAATGCTTTTTGAGGTGTTTGGTCTTTATCTGAATTTGGACCAAAAACCGCAATAGAACTTGGCCAAAATACTTTTTCAATGTGGTGCTCACGAGCCACTTCTAATACATTTAAAAGGCCGCCCATATTTAAATCCCAAGCTTGTACTGGATTTTTTTCACCTAGTGCAGATAAGATGGCAGCCAAGTGATAGATTTCCGTCACCCCTTCTTTCATTACAATGGATGCCAAGCTGGTTTTATCCATTACATTCAATGTTTGAAAGGTACAATAGTCAAATTTATCTTTTGCAGCCTCCTGAAAATCGCTTGCAATTACACTGTCCTTGCCGTGCTTATCCGTCAATGCTTTTGTGAGTTCTGTACCTAATTGTCCACCAGCACCTATGACTAAAATTTTACCCATTAAAATAATGTTTGAGTGTAAATGTAAAATTAGTTCATTCCCTTAAATAGTCAAACTTAATATTGTAAAAGGGGGATACCAATTGGACGCCTTTAATTAAACAAACCCACTAATTTATCCGTCACCCTATGACTGATATTGGTAGAAATAGTCAACTCAATAGTTTGTGGCCTTAAACTTGATAAGGACATTTTTGATTGATACACATCATAGCTCAATCCAAATTTAAATTGCTTATACATTACACCAAGATATGGGATGATGGCATCTTTTGTTCTATAAAAACAACCAATATAAAAACGATCCTCCTTTTCTTCTTTTGTACTCAAAGGAATACCCAAAACAGCTCCTGTATAAATAAATTCATTTTCAAACCTGTTTTGATAATCTGCATGAAAGGCAATTGTATTGTATTCCCAAATCCTTTTTTCAAAATTAATTTGTGCTAAAGTTTGATAGGATTGTTCAAATTTTTCGAGGGCTTGTTGGGTTGAGCTTCTATTGATATAAAATAAACTACCCCCTAATTGAAAAAATGTTGCTTCATTGGATAAGGTATACAATAAACCTACATTCGAGGAAAATTTACTTGGCGTGGCATTGATGACTTCTAAGCTTGTTGCATTGAACAATCTTCCAGAATTAAACTGATCCCCAAAAGTAAGTTTTGAAGCATCAATCGTTCTTGTAATCAATGTCGAACTTATACCTAGCGCAAGACTGCTTGTTTTTTTGTCGTTTAAAAAAAGTCTATTGGCTAAACTAACTGTAATCGCATTGGTTTGTAAAATGCCGTCTAATACTTGTTCTGATACCGCTTGTACACCCATCCCAAAAAGATTATTTTTATCGTAATTATTTTTCCCAACCAATGCCACATCAGCTGCAATACCAATGGTTCGGTAGGCAGCACCTACGCCCTCGTACTGTGTTCTAAAAATTGTTTGTACTTTATTGTTGATACCAAAACCAGAAGTGGCAGGATTAAAGAAATTATTTAAATTAAAATTTTGTGAAGAATACGGTGTTTGTGCACAAGTATCTTGTACAACAGACAGGAAAATAATTCCAAATATAAAGGGAACAATTTTTTGCATTTATCTTAATAAAAGGAAGGATCCTGTTTTTGTAATGTGTTCGTCTTTATACGTAATATAATCTATCAAATAAGTGTAAGCATCCATCTCCTGATCAATGCCATTGAACTTGCCATCCCAACTATCGGTTAGCCTATTTGTTTGAAAAATAATTTTACCAAATCGATTGAAAATTCTAAAGTAGTTAAAGGTTTTGAGCCCTGCCCCATATTCAATTTTTAAAACATCGTTGAGGTTATCTCTGTTAGGTGTAAATGCCTTAGGAATAGAAACCACAATCGCAGTTGAGACATCTATATAATACAAGTCATTGATAAAACATTCAGTGACTGGATCTGTTCGTTTTAATGTATATTCAATGGAGCTCATGGCCCTGAACATTGGATTAGGGATAAATGGATTGGAGAGATTAAAACTAGGTGCCCATTTATAATTGATATAGCCTGAATCTATTTTTTTGGGGCTTAATAAAGTATCCTGGTCTGCAAGCACAAATAGCGTGAATTTAGAAGGCGGTAATGGTGCCACTACTTTGACCGAATCGCCATTTAATTGATATTCATATCTTGGACAGTAATCATTCTTAACAGCTAATTTGATTCGGTAGGTGCCTATTTTATCATAACTATGGGTCATGGGTTGTGCTTGATTAAATGTTTTACCATCACCAAAGTCCCAATTGAATTGAACGTTATTTTGATCTTTTGCGTTGGTATTAATCACTAAATTACCTTGTATGCAACTGTATGGATTATAACTTAAAGTATAAACTGGAATATTTAAATCCTTTATGAATATCGCATCTGACTTTACCGAATTACAAAAACCATCATTTACTATAAGCCTATAATTTCCTTTTTGTGCAGTGGAAAAGGTGTCAATGGTATTAGTTGGATATATTGTAATATCGTTCAGTAGCCAATTATAAGTATTTCCACCTGCTCCCATTAAAGTAATTGGATCTCCGTTGCAAATTACCGTATCCTTTGCCTTCAGAATCGCGATTGGTATATCACGAACACTCATGTTTTTTAGATTATTAAAATCGTATTCACATTTTTTAGGGTCTACTAATTTTATGGAGATATTGATATTGTCTGGTGAGATTCCATTTAAAATATTGGCTGAAAAATTAGCAGCACTCGTTTTATCTACGGACCATATTTTACTAAAGGGAGTTAAGCCACCTTTAATGTCAGCATTAAAATGGAGCGTATCTAATTTACATACATAATTTTTTGAGAGTATAGGAGTGACCTTACTAGGAGGAGGAACAATTGAAATGCTTTGAGCAGTATCATCAAAACAAGTACCCCCTGTGTAGGCTATTAATTTGATTTTAAAATTCGTAGTATCAGGAAAACTATATTTACTATACCTATGTTTATATTCTTTTTGAGGAATCGGATTTTCATCAATTGTCGTATCTAAAAGATCTCTATCATAGTCCCAGTAAATAATGAGTCTTCCCACTTTTCCAATATCCACCTCGGAATTATTGATAATTGTGACTTCTTTATTACTACATAAAGCAGTGTCATTTTGAACTAAAAATATAGACCTAGGTTTTGAGCCATTCACTGTGAATACACTTGTATCAGCGCTAATACATCCTGCTATACTTGTAATCTGTAATGATACATTATAATTACCCGTGTTTAAGTATCGATGCTTTGGATTCGCAATGCTATCCGTATTGGGGAATAAAGTATTGGCATTGTCCCCAAAATTCCATTTGTATTTAAAGCCTTTGGTATTATTAGCAATTTTTGTTGTATCTATAAACTTCGCAAAAGAATCCTCCAAACAAATTTCTGGCATAATAAATCCAACAACTGGATTGGGATTGCTTGTAATGTCTTTTTCTAAAGCATTTTGACAACCATTTTTTGTGATGGTAGCTAATTTAACCTTGTACTTTTTTGCATCTGCATAAATATGCTTCACCACTGTATTGGTCAAAAGGGTGTCAATCGTTGTACTGTCTCCAAAATTCCAGATCCATTGATCAATCACAGTAGTGCCTTTAGCTGCAGAAGAATCTGTAAATAAAATCTCTTTATTTTGACAGGTGATAGATGAAAAATTAAATTTAACAGTAGGTAAATCGTCAAGTTGTATTGTTTTAGCTATGGTATCACTAACGCAACCAATTTCTGTAATTAAAAAAAACTTGACATCGTATTTGCCAGCGGTATCATATTTAAATTTAAAACTAGCCGCATAATCTTTAAAAATATTATTTCCTAGATCCCATTTATAATTGGTTATTTTTTTGTCATTTGCATTAACAATACTCGCATCTGAAAAACTAACAGAGTCTGACAAACAATTGCTTGTGATGATTTTATTGAGTGCTTTGGGTGGCTCTAGCACTTCTAAGTCAAAACTAATTTCTTGCTCACCGCTACATCCATCAACACCTAATGGATTATTGACTACCACCTCGATGGTATAAGTGCCAGCTACTTGATAAATTAATTCTTTATTTAACTTATAAGTATAAATCCACTTACCACTCACTAATGAAGAATCAATTGATTTTGGAGCAGGATCGTCTACTGGATCAAAGGAAGGTATTTTCCATTTTAATAGGTTCGGTTTATAAGGAAGCGTGATGGATGCAATAAAGGGCGCGCCCTTACAAGTCACTGCATTGGCATCCACTGATGCAAACTTATTGGTGATCAATAATTTTTGAAATAAATCTTTCACATTGGTTCCGGCACTATAGCTATAGGACTCAGGACTTCCAAAACCATAACAAAAGGCATTGAATCCACTATCCGAAGTCAATCTGATACTTAAAAATGTACCGTTAGCAACTGTAAATTTTTCCTGTAAATAGGAGTAGCTAGTATTGGCTATTTTTACAAACGTACTAGTTGGTTTTTGTCCATTTATTTTAAAAGTCGGAATACCTTCATCTTTAATCACCACATTGATATTCTGATCTGTAATCGCAAACTTTGGCGTTAAAAAAACAGTGACATCATTGATATTTTGTTCTACCGGATTTAAAATCACCATGTCTGGATCACCCACACCAATATCAGCAGTTTGTGTAACAGAGTACTGCGCAACTGCGACAGGTTTATTGGAATTAATTGCAAATGCAGCTTGATTCGTGTAAGCAACTTCTTTGAATTGATTGGCACTTAATGGGACAGCTTGTCCATTGATTACCACATTCGTTCCATCCTCCTTTGCCAACACTCTTATGATGAATTTATTTTTTCCGCGATAAGGTGTGATGAAATAATTTAAGCCCCAAGAATTCATAGGGTAGCATTGTTGATACAACGGGTCAACCGATCCCGCTCCATTATTACCAATTGACACACTACTACTCCCACTAAAAACGGCAATTTTTTTACAGACACTACCATCTACAGATACGGACTCAATAGATGTCCCAGTAAGGTCAACCGGATCTTGAAAGGAATAAATAGTTCCCGCTTTAGGTAATGCCACATCAAAAGGTGTTCCTGAAATTTGTCCATTTTTTCTTAATTGAATTCGAATGACCGAATTATCCTCTATCGCAACCACACTAAATTGAGACCTTCTAAACTCACCAGCCTCTGGTCCAGTAGATGGTTGTGGTGATTGCGTATAAGAAATGACTTGGTATTTTTTTTCTAAAACAGAAGTAGGTAAAATAATAGAAGCTGCAGAACGTGCACTAGCATACATATGCGCGTACACTACAATATTTGGCTTGCCTGCAGCTACAATGACTTTAATGCCTTTATTTAAAACAATTTTTTGTAAAGAGTCCGATGTAGCAGACTCAGCGCCACTTACATAAGTCTTACTTCTTGGTAGTATAAATTCCTGAGGCGTAAAAGCGGTTATATTAAATGGGATTGAATCTCCATTAATCACAATATGCCCATTGGTGTTTTTATCCGAACTAATATATAAAGACAATTCGGCTAAATTATTTCCGTTAGGTGCATGCGGTGGAAACACCACCCAAAATTCCTTACCCTTATTCGAAAAATCTTGCGCATGTGCAACACCTACGTTGAACGCACAAAAAAGAAGGGTGAATATTAAAATACGAATCATTGGCATATTGATGGGGGCATAGCACAAAAAGCGCTTTTGAAAATAATCAATTTCTGCACCAAAATGATAGTTTTTGATAAGATATTTGACAATCAAATAGATAGAGGGTTTAATGGCTTAACGATACGCCATATTTAAGCCAAAAAAGCCCGTCGTTGACGGGCTTTTAAATCTATATCAAGTAATAGCAATCCAATAATTGATAGACTATTTTTGTGCTATTAGTTCAAGCATTGCTTTTGAGTCATATATAGCCCATTCTTCCACAATTTTACCATCTTTTATGCCATCCACCATACTCACCATTACTTTTACTTCCTTATCCCCTTTCTTATAAATTGTATTCTGGAATGACATAACATAATTAGTAACACCATTTGGCGAAGCTTTTTTATTCACGATTTCCCAAATTGGCTCAATACTTATTATTTTAACAGTTACATTGTTTGATTTGAAAAAATTGAAATAACCCAGATTCTGATCCAATGTCATATCCTTTCCATTGTCATGAAATTTAGCTGAATCTGCATAGCATGTTCTATAAGTTACAGAATCCATAGTTTCAAAAGCGACTACCATCTTTTTTACCAATTCAGTATTCACTGTACTGTCAAGATTGTAACTATTTAAATCTTTAGGAACTGCAAATGTACTTGTTGTTTCGGTTTTTGGAGAACATGCAATGACGGAGCTTACCACAAGACATGCAAAAATGAACTTTTTCATAGTGATTAATTTTTTATTTGAATGTCAATTTAATCACCAAAATAGGAAAATGGCACTGAGTAAGGCTATAATTTGTTCCTAAAAGCTATTTTGGAACAATTTTAACAATTTCAACCCGTCCATTATTTATTTAAGTGGTTAAATTGACTATCTAAATGCTTAAATCAAAAAACATAAAAATGAAAAAAACAACGATTGTAGGATTTGTAATGGCTGCAATTTTGGCGAGTTGCACTCAACCTGAAGCCCCAACATCTCATGCTGGAGTTTATTCAATGGACAAATTTACTTGGAATTACGATGGTAAAGACAATGCCTCATCGGCTGCAGATGGCTATACCCAATTTAAAATCTACACTGCTGACTCCTATTTTTATATTGGAGAAAACAAGGATAGTGCTATATCTTTTGGTGTTGGGTCTTACACTCAGAAAGATGCTAATAACATTGAAGAGGTGAATATTTTCAATACAACTACTTTAGATACTGCAAATACTGTTAAGTTAGCGATCACAAAGAACGAAAAAGGGTATAACCAAAAGATTGATGGACTCGTGATCAATGGTAAAAAATGGAGTAGTTCTGAAGATTATATAAAATTAGAAGGCGCAGGCGCATCTGATTTAGATGGCTTATGGCACCAAACAAAAAGTATCAATGTCACTGGAAAAGATTCAGTGGTGAACACTTACAATGAATATAAAGTATACCATGCTGGACATTTTATGTGGGCTGCAAGAGCTGTGACTGATACAACAACTAATACTTTCACTAACCATATTGGTAAGGGTAAATTTACATTGAGCAATGGTACACTAACCGAAGATTTAACTTTTTCTAGCAATAGAACTTGGGTAGGTAAATACAATATCCCTGTGACTTTCAATGGTCCAGACGAGTTCACTCAAACCATTTCTGATACAGTCAATAAAGTGATAAGTATTAAGACTTATAAGCGTGTAAGTAAGTAATTAGTAGGTTTTAAGTTTGAAAATACACAGCCCTGGCGATTGCCGGGGCTTTTTTTTATGGGGAAGACGATATTCCTCATTGTTCCTTTTTGCTATTTTGGAACAAATTTGCTTAATTTGGGCTCTATTAACCTAGTAATCACCCATTTATGGCTATATTTTTTCCTTTATTTGGGATTTTTACCTCTTTTATCCTTTTATACTATTTAAGTTCCTTGAATAGATCGAATATATTCTTAGCACTTTTTTTCTTGTGTTGTAACCTTGTGGTACTGGTGTATTATGGCTTGCATTTTACAAAAGACCTCTTTTGGGAAGGGGTTAGTTTTGTGCATTGGCTTCCTTTATCTTATTTACTTGGCCCAATGTTGTTTTTCTATGTTAAAACGACATTGGCAGACAACAATAAGCTTAAAAAATGGGATTGGTTGCATTTGCTTCCAGCAGCTTTTATTCTCATCAATTGCCTGCCATTTACAATGCTCCCTTTTGATCAAAAGGCAAATATTGCACACGAGATAGTCAATGTGACCGAGAACTATACCCTTGATTTCAATTTTGTATCATTTGAATTTATCCTTTATTCGAGATCTATTCATCTTTTATGCTATGCTGTTTTCTCAATTGGATTTTTCTATGTGCATCGTAAAAAAATGTTAGGCACATTGAGTAGTCGCTCATCCAATCATTCAATTATAAGCAGGTGGATCTTGTTATTGTGTTTGTTGCAAATTATAATTGCAATCAATAGTATTGGGCATATGAGTACCCTATATGGTGTTCAATTTAGTGTCTTTGGGATTCCCTCTACTACATTTTTTTCGGAAAAATATTACTTTGAAATTTGTGGAGGAGGATTCTTCTTGCAAAATATTTTCTTATTCTTGTTTCCTAAGATCCTTTATGGTAATGTATCATATACGATAGAAGAAGGAAAAAATAATATCATTGATGAAATAAAATTGAGTTTACCTAAGAAACAAAAAGAAACCACTTCAATTCAAGATATCGAGCTTGTTATTCAAGCTTATTTAAGCAATACACCTTTTATTCATAAAGAATTTTCCCTTTCTCAAATGTCTTTTGACTTAAAAATACCAGAGCGGTTTTTATCCAACTATTTTAATAAAGAACTTGAAATTACATTTAGTGATTGGAGAAAAAATTTAAGAATTGATCATGTATGTAGGTTGATTGAAGGTGGAGAAGCAAAAAATTTAACCATAGAAGCGATTGCTACAAATGCTGGTTTTGCATCAAGATCTAAATTCATTGACGCTTTTAAAGAGCGAAAGGGCGTAACCCCTTCCGCTTTTATAAAATCTGTTAAAGCAATAGAAGCTTAACGAGGCATGATGCCTAATTGTCTCAAGAATTCTAACATGTCCATAAAATCACGCTCTTCTGTGATCTTACCATTTACAACAGTTGCAATAGTACAGCCTTCCACATTTACATCCTTATTAGTTGCTGGAATACCAAAGAAAGTACCTGTATGCTTCCCTTTAAAATTCCAGTATTTTACTACTTTATCTCCCTGAGCTAGAGATTCTTTTACAGTAAATTGTCTATTACTAAATCCAGTCACATAATTTGAGTAATAAGCAATCGCATTCGCCTTTCCAACTACTTCAGGTGTCGTGTGTAAAATTACATTCTCAGCATAAGCAGTGTCTAATATATTGACTCTACCTTGGTTTACAACCACATCCCAAACATGATTGTAATTTTTCATGTTTTTAGTAGCTAAATCCATTTTTTGAGCTTGAGCAGAAAATGAACTACCTAATACTAAGGTCAACACAAAAGACATCGAGATTAATTTTTTCATAATTATTATTTTTTATTGCATTAAAATTAAGTGACAAGGGTAGTCATTCAAAAATATATTAACGCTAATATGTTCCCAATTACGCAATCGGAACGAAAAATTTAATATTTTTATCAAAACCCGAAATTGAAACAAAAATTAAGAGTACTATTTCTCATTTTGTTGATGGCCGCAGTAAATGTTTCTGGGCAAACGAATAATCCGTCCATCTCAAACAATGGCATTAAAGTGATCCCACTTGGTGTAAAAGGTGGCTTAGACGAGTCAAACCTTTCTGCCTATTTAGTTGCTGCAAATGGAACTGACCAATATATTTGTTTAGATGCAGGTACCATTTACAAAGGTCTTGAGCTTGCTGCAGCAAAAAAGCTTTTTACATCATCTAACCCTAGTGTTATTCAACAAAATAACATCAACAGCTATTTTATTTCTCATGGGCATTTAGACCATACAGCTGGATTGATCATGAATTCCCCCAATGACAAAGCAAAAAATTTATACGGACTTGCTTCTGTCTTAGACGTTTTTAAGAAAAACTATTTTACTTGGTCTGCTTGGGCCAATTTTGGGAATGAGGGAGAAGCGCCTATCTTAAAAAAATACAGCTATCAAACCTTAATACCCAAGGTTGAAATTCCAATAAACAATACTGGCTTATTTGTTACACCCTTTGTGTTAAGTCATGTTAAACCCTATGAAAGCACTGCTTTTCTAGTCAGAAATCAACAAGCTTACTTATTGTATTTTGGGGATACGGGCGCAGATAGGATTGAACAAAACAATCAACTAGCTCAGTTGTGGCAGACGATAGCGCCGTTGGTAATTCAAAATCAACTTAGAGCCATTTTTATTGAAGTGTCTTTTGACAACAGTGTATCTGAAAAAGCTTTGTTTGGACATCTTACCCCTAAACTTTTGATGGAAGAAATGGCCAAACTAGATCAGCTAACAAATGGACATTTAAAAAATACTAAATTGTATGTAACACATATCAAACCTTGTGATGGTTGCGAAGCAAAAATCAAAGGGGAAATAAAAGCAGCCAATCAAATTGGTTTAAACATATTCTATCCAACTCAGGCTGCAATGATTGAACTGAAGTAAAAATTCGATACCTTTAAATTTCATAAAAAAAGCAACTATGTCAACTAAAATCACCGTAAATAATAACGGATCTTTAAAAGTAGAAGGCGACTTTACAATTGTAGATAGAGAAGGTAACACCTATGATTTAGCTGGTAGAACTGTGTTAGGCCTTTGCAGATGCGGCTTAAGTAAAAACAAGCCTTTTTGCGATGGTGCACACAATGGTCAGTTTGAACACCAAGCGATTGCATTTGCATTGCCTCCAAAGAAAGTTTAATCTACCAAAACTTGATATAAAGCGCAATCACCACACCCAATACAAGCATTACCATTGCTAAATGGGCGTTGGATAATTTAAATTGGCCCTTGTCTTCGGTGATTTCATTTTCATGTTTTTGCCCTTTCACATCCAATAAGCTAACTAAGATGATTGCTAAAGTGGTAAAGCAAAACACCCAGCCCATTTGGATTAAATAGGGGATTTCAAAACTGCCCGATGCTGTTGGATAAGCTGTATATAATAATGTGTCGTTACCCATCCAGCCTGGTAAAAATTTATCAAAAACGATTGAGAGTATTACACCTAAAAAGATACCTGTGATTGCAGCTTTTGAAGTGGCTTTTTTCCAAAAGAATCCTAATAAGAATACAGGGAAGATCGCTGGAGAAATATAGCCCGTATATTTTTGGATAAATTCAAATCCACCTTTGCCACCAATACCCAAAGTATCTTTCCAGTTAATAATAATTGCAATCAATAATGAAAGCACAATAATGACTCTTCCAGTGGTTACGATTTTTTTATCCGTCGCTTCTCGATTGATATATTTTTTATAAATGTCTAAAGAATAAATCGTTGAAATACTATTTGCTTTACCCGCCAATGATGCCACAATCGCTGCCGTCAAAGCAGCCATAGACAAGCCTTTTAAGCCCATTGGTAAAAAACCTACAACAGCAGAATAAGCATTGTCTTGATTCAATACACCATTGGTCATCATCTGTGTTTGTAGTCCTCCATTTTTGTACAAAACATAGGCAGCAATACCCGGAATTACAACAAGTATTGGCATCATCAATTTTAAAAAAGCGGCAAATAAAATACCTGTTCTTGCTGTTTTTAAATCTGCTCCCAATGCCCTTTGTGTGATATACTGATTACATCCCCAATAATTTAAATGTGCAATCCAAATACCAGCAACCATCATCGCCATACCTGGTAAACTAGAATAATCTTCGATTTCTTTTTGTGTTGCCCCAGGACCTGGTTTATCAAATATCATTTTAAAATGATCTGGCGCTGCCTGCATTAAATGTTGAAATCCTGCAATCATATTCTTGCCCATACCAAATTGCTCACTGACAACTGTTAATGCAATATAAGATGTAATTAAGCCTCCGACAGTTAAAACCAATACCTGAAATACATCTGTATAGCCTATCACTTTCATGCCACCCAATGTAATGAACAATGCAAAAACGGCTAACCCAATCATGATTAAATGAAAATGTGTGCCTCCCGTTAAATTATTGATTGCAATGGCGCCTAAATATAAAATAGAAGTCAGGTTCACAAAAATGTATAAGAATAACCAAAAGATGGCCATGATCATAGCGACTGTTTCATTATACCTCGTTTTTAAAAACTGAGGCATAGTGTAGATCTTGTTTTTTAAATAGACTGGCATAAAAAAGATCGCCACCACCACTAAGGAAACTGCAGCTAGCCATTCGTACACCGAGATGGCAAGTCCTAATCTAAATCCATTGCCACTCATGCCAATAAATTGTTCCGCAGAAATATTGGATGCAATTAAACTTGCGCCAATAGCCCACCAGGTTAATTGACCTTCGGCTAAAAAGAAATCTTTTGTATTGGTGGTATTGGTATTCTTTTTACGATAGATCCAAATTCCATAAGAGCAAATGAGTATAAAATACAATACAAATACAATATAGTCGTAGGTTTGTAATCCTTGATTCATAAAGCAGCATTTAGTGATCTAAATTAAGGTTTATCTATTATATTTAAAGATAATTCAGCGGATATGAACCCAAATTTCAAACAATTCAGTGCCTTAATTAGTAACCCTATCTCTTTTCGTTTTTTTCTATTTCAAAAATTACCTGCTGCTTTTTTTGCTGGACTCAGGATGGCACATTTTGATGCCACAACTTGCACGGTTAAAATAAAGTATTCTTGGTTTAGTAAAAATCCTTTTAAGTCTGTCTATTTTGCAGTAGAAGCCATGGCAGCAGAAATGTGTTCAGGTATGCTGGCATTTGGACAAGTCTATCAACGTAATCCAAAAGTTAGTATGTTGGTGGTGAAGATGGAAGTGCATTTTATTAAAAAAGCAACTGGGGTAATTTTATTCACTTGCGAGGACGGTGCAGCAATTCAAGCGGCCATCAATGAATCTATAGCTACTGGTGAAGGAAAATCTATAGTATGTGCCTCTAAAGGAAAAAACTCCGCGAACGAGACCGTTGCGGAGTTTTTAATCACTTGGAGTTTTAAGGCTAAAACATAATTTAAACTTTTGCCTTAATAAGTTGATCTAACTAAAATATTTTAGTGCCATTTGGTTGATAAGCATATCTAAAGGTATAATAACGCTGCTTTGTTAATTTATCTGCGTCTGATGCAGTAGCAGGTAAGGTTACACCGCCTTTGTAATAATTTAAAATTTCAATTTTTGCATATTTTCCGGTTGCTGTTCTGATCACTAAAACACGACCAGCAATTGGCGTTACTAGTGTAGTCAATCCATCATAAGTGTACCAACCTTTTCCGCTACCCCAAGGGATTGCAAAAGAGGATGCGTTTGAATTATCTGTAGCAAAGGTTGAGTCTGCTGAAATAGATTTTAAATCATCAAATAAACCTTTAAATACGAAACCGCCGCCTAATCCAGGACCACTCGTTCCGCAATTCACTAAGACCTTAGTGGACGTAAAAGCCACATCCCATTTAGTCGTTGCAGCATCGATTGAAGCTATTATTTTATTATCCACTAGACTATAATAAGTAATTGTACCAGCACTTTGCGGTCTACCATCAGCTCCTAAACCTGTTACAGTATCTGCAGCAAGATTGCTCACTGTAATGGCACTCACTGGAACAACAATTGTTTCTGCATCTTTTCTACATGCAACCAAAACAAGGCCTAAACTTAAGAACATTGCAAATTTTGTTAGATTTTTTTTCATGTGTTGTTGATTTTTATTTTTTATTTATTTTTTGTAGTTGATATTTTATACTTGTATAAAAAGTTCTTCCAGGTAAATTAGGCAGGTTTGTGGCATCAATGTAGTTGGATATATTGTCTATACCTCCTTGTAGACTCAATCCGTTCTTGAATGTTTTGCCGGCCGCACTGTTGAAAGCAACATAGCTACTAGCAAATACATCACCATTGTCAAAAACTTGATTGCCGTTATTATTATTAACAGCCCACTTGCTTCTGTAAATGGCTCTTACATTCAAGTAATAACCCTTGGGGGAATTATAATTTAGTTTTACTTGTAATTTATGTTTGCTGGTATTAGGCAATCCAACATACTCATTCAGTTGCATGAGTCTACTATAGCCTTGACTATTTTTAGTATATACAGTGCCTGATTTAATTTCTGCAATCTGGTCTTTATCCCCAGTAAGCAAAAACTGATACCCTCCATTAAGGGACCAATTGGAGTTGAAACTATGTTGTCCCTCTAATTCAAAACCAGTCGTGAAGGCGCGTCCAATATTTAAATAACTAAAAATTTGAGCTCCAGAAATGTACGTGCCTACTTGTTGTGATTGAATTAAATTCTTAATATCATTTCTAAATAATTGAACAGATAGGGAAGAACGATTATTTATTTTCCAATCCCATGTAAAGTGCAAACCTTTTGAATACTCTGGTTTAAGTGCTTTTAATAAATAATAATTTGGGAATAAATTTCCTATTTGTCCAAGCGCATCTAATTTAGCAATGACCTGTTGTGCTTGTGCAGATCCAAATACACTATAACTTCCAGCTGCCGCATTGGTAAAGTCTAAAAACAATTGTCTAAAATCGGGTGCTTTAAAACCCTGTCCAATACTCAATCTAAACTGATGTTGGGGATTCAATTTATACAACATAGAAAGCTTCGGACTAAAAGCAGAAGCAAACTGTGTATTTTTATCATACCTTAATCCTCCAATCAAAGTAAATTTTTCCGAAGGTTTCCATTCCCATTGTGTAAATGCAAACTGAATATCATTTTGCTTTCTTATTTTTTCACTATCGTAACGACTACTCTTCACTCCCTCCCATACAGCACCCACTCCAAACACTGCTTGCAAATTTTTGCTTAGGTCCCAGTCGGTCTGATTTTCTATACGCTTAAAATTATGATTTAACACATCTCTATAAGGCAGTCCGTTAATGGTTAATAAATTTTGAACAGCATCATAGGTTGTTGTATAAGTTCTTAAACTAGTTTTTAAGGCTGAAGAAAAACGATGATTTAAAGTAGCAGATGCGTTTACATCTTTAATATTTTCTTTACCAATAGAATATATGGTGACACCATTGTTAGAGACTGCAATTTCATTTTGAATATGCTCATTTGTAAAACGTGTATTTAAAACAAAATTAGTTTTACTAGAAATAGCCCATTTAATTTGTTGTGTTGTTGAATACCTGCCTATAGGTGTAGTAACACGACTATTGCTATTAGGACGAATACTGTATCCATCGGTATTATAGCTGTTGACAAATCCTTGGTACTGAAAATTTTTGGTTTGCAACTTTGTTTCAAGATTCGCATCCAATGTATTGTATGTGCCATATCTAAGTCCCATTGTAAGTGGTGCACCCGTGGTGGCATCTGTAATAATATTAATAACGCCTGCCATAGCTTCACTTCCATAAAGACTAGAAGAAGGACCTTTTACAATTTCAATTTTTTTTATGTTTCCTAAAGCAACCCTATTTAAATCCAACACACCGGCAGTTCTTCCTACCAAAGGTTCACCATTGATTAAGATGATGGTATAATCTGGGTTTAAGCCTTGTAATTGAATACCTGCGCCAAATCCACTTGTCAGGTTGATACCTGTCTGTTCTTTTAATATGTCCGTTAAACGAATTGCACCATTTTGCTGCATTGTTTTTGCATTGATAATGGTCACTGGTACAGTAAGGTTGTTTAATTTTCTTTCTGTTCTTGTGGCTGTGACTACAACACTATCGCCATTTGATTCCAAAGTGTCTTTTACAAAACCTGATTGTGCACTTAGGTTGGCGCCTTGTAATAGGGCTAAAAACAATATGATACAGTGTATTTTTTTCATTCAGAATGCAAAGGTCAAGCATCTAAAATTTATTAAGGATAATGACTCAATTTAATTGATATAATTGTCTGTATTTTTTACATTCGCATGACATTCTAAAAAAAAGCTACCATACATTAGTTTTTTTGTTGATTTTGTCCGAAATTGCTATACGCTAGTTTAAACAAAATCGATATGAAACAAAACCTACTTACAAATCCTACCATTCATTACCAAACAACTGTAGATGCTTTGTATGAGCAAACTGTGTCACTTGGTTTAGGGATAATAGTAGACAATGGAGCACTTAGTGTCAATACTGGAAAATTTACTGGTCGTAGTCCAGAAAATAAATTTATTGTTAAAGATGCGATCACTGAAAATGTAGTGGATTGGGGCGGATTCAATCACTCAATCGAATCAAAATATTTTAAGCCGCTTTACGATAAAATGTTAGCGCACCTAGAAGCGCAAAAAGAGGTTTGGGTAAGAGACGCTTTTGCTTGTGCAGAAACGACCTATCAGCTACCTTTAAGACTTTACACTGAACTTCCTTGGAGTGCCTTATTTGCAAACAATATGTTTATTCGACCATCTGCAACTCAACTTGCCGATTTTATTCCAGAATGGCAAATTATTCATGCTCCAAGTTTTAAAGCAGATCCAACAGTAGATGGCACTATTTCAGAAAATTTTTCGATCATTTCTTTTACTGAAAAAACAATCTTAATTGGAGGTTCAGCCTATACAGGAGAAATTAAAAAAGGTATTTTCACAGTACTCAATTTTATATTACCGCATATTAAAAATATATTAAGTATGCACTGCAGTGCCAATGTTGGCATGGCTGGTGATGTGGCTTTATTTTTTGGATTAAGTGGTACAGGAAAAACAACACTTAGCGCAGACCCTCACAGAAAATTAATTGGAGATGATGAGCATGGATGGACCAACCATTCGGTCTTTAATTTCGAAGGCGGATGTTATGCAAAGACAATTAATTTAAGTGCTAAGAACGAACCCGATATTTTTAATGCAATTAAATTTGGTGCTTTATTAGAGAACTTAGTATTTTTTGAAGGTACCAACAAAGTTGACTATGAAGATGCAAGTATTACAGAAAATACAAGAGTTAGTTATCCAATTGAACATATTCACAATATTGTTACGCCGTCCGTTGCTACTGCGCCTAAAAATATTTTCTTTTTAACTTGTGATGCTTATGGTGTGCTACCTCCAATTAGTAAATTAAATGCTGCTCAAGCAATGTACCAATTTATCAGTGGCTACACTGCAAAAATTGCTGGGACAGAAGAAGGGATTAAGTCTCCAAAAGCCACATTTAGCTGTTGTTTTGGCGCACCATTTATGCCACTTCACCCTGGTGATTATGCAAAATTATTAGGTGAAAAAATTGAATCAAATCAGTGTCAAGTTTGGCTTATCAATACTGGTTGGTCTGGAGGCGCTTATGGCATAGGCGAAAGGATGTCTTTGCCTAATACCAGAAAAATGATTGATGCTGTTTTGAATAACACCATTGATCAAGCTGGTTACGAAGACTTTCCTGTATTTAATTTTAAAGTGCCTAAACAAATACCTGGTGTTGATTCAACTATTTTGCAACCAGAAAATACCTGGGAGGACAAATTAAAATATGAAGCTGCTCGTGTAAGTTTAGCAAATCTATTTCAAAATAATTTTAAGAAATTTGAATCTGGTACTGCTGATGCTATCATTGCTGCAGGACCTAAAAGTTAATTTTTTTCGATCATTTTTTGAATAGTTTTAACTTCAGAAGCTGCCACAAAGTATTCAAAGAATCTTTTATCATCTTCTTTTCGAACGCTGCCTATTAAATTAATTTCACCTTGAGTGATGAATATATATTTGTCGTTGATGGCATTAATGACATCACTACGTACTTTTTTCTGTAGGCCTACATTTTTATCTTTAATACCAAGCACATGATTGATGGCCGAAATTTCTACATTTTGTTTGGTACTATTTGCATTTAATAACAATTGAATTAGGCTAATTTCGGTTTCTGTAAATGCCTGGTTCATAGTTTTTGTTTTCAATACTTTTAACTGTGCATTTGCAATTTTCTTTTTTATACTTTGATTGAATAACCTTACAAAGAAAACAATAAGGATAATCACTAAGCATATTGCTAAAACAAAAATTAAGGTCATATAGTCGTTGCCCCATATTGAAAAATTCAAAAGTTCAAAGTCATTCATGCTCAAGTCCCATGTTTTAAAAGTCTGAAGACCTGCTTGGTATTTATAGAACTTCCCTTTATAAAAAAACACAGTCATATCTAACGCACCACGAATAAAAAATTGATTTAGATCTGCTTTTTTTGACTTGTAAATTTTATTATTCACATAGTCAAATAAATGTGCTTCATCATTGATTAGAAATATTCTACCATTTTCAAAAGGGTAACTTACAAAGGTGTTTTTTTCATTGATTAACTTAATTAATTCAGGTGTCACTTTACCTATCTTAATCCAGTCTGCGGTATGCAGGTCTAAATAATAACTTGTATACTCAAACACACCATTGCTAAATTTTGGATCTTTTAGTCCTTTATTCTCAATTTTTTGGAAGGGCACATACAATCTGCCTTCTGTTGGCGAGAACCAATCATAGTCGGCTGAAAAAACTTCGATATTGGTCGGTTGGATATCCCATTCCATGTCTATTCTATTGAATTTTCTTACATGCGGGAATTTATTCCAAAATCCATACCCTCCATAATTATAAATTTCGTCCTTATAAATGAAATTGGTGCAGCTTATATTGTAGTTAATATTAATTGTATGATCGATTTTTCTAAACGTTACACTATCCCCTTGCGGCTCGGACATCTGGAAAATAAAACCTGTTTGAGCTAAAAAAATGTAAATTTTCCCATTATGCTTGATAGCTTGCTGTTGATTGGGTGCAAAAGAAGTACTAGTAAGGGGTAGTATATCTGAGCTTTTACTTAGTGTGATATTACCATTAAAGTCCTTAAATTCTACTAATTTTTGTAGAAATGGATTATAAAACACGGTATAAGAGCTTTCACAAGGCACATATTGAGCTCTAGCTAAGCTAATATGTAGTAGAAAGACTAAAAAACTAATTAATTTTAAATTTATATAACGCATTGAAAATCAATTTATTAATAGGAAATTAACTTATTGTATAAGGATAATTTCTATATAAAAGTAAGAAATAACCTATTACCTCACCCAATTATTTACCTATTCGTTTCTATTACAATCTAATTATTTGATTTTCGCTTCAGCTTTTGGGGGAAAGCTATGGATTTTATAGGGGAGCCGGTTAACCAGCTCCCCTTTTCATTTTATGTCATGATGCTATTGATATTCAACACTTAGGATTGCTTTGCAATTGCGATCTAGACGCTGGATTACCCCCCCATCTTTGTTAACAATTTCGTAATATAGGCACGCCCTTGAATAGCTGATTTTAAAGGAAATTTACAAATACACACATTATCAAATTTTATTTTATGGATTTTAACTCAATCATGAAGATTTTCTTGCCAAAAGACAGGGTTTTCTTTCAACTTTTTGAAGAAGTAGCGGAACACGTAAACGAAATGGGCATCAAATTAAAGGAAATGGTGAACGAGCCAGACGTAGACGTTAGAGCTAATATTTTAGCCCAAATTGAAAACTTAGAGCACAAAAACGATGATTTAACCCATAGTATCTTTACAGAATTAGGAAGAAATTTTATCACACCGTTTGACAGAGAAGACATTCACTACTTGGCAACTTCTTTAGATGATATCGCCGATTACATTTATGCATCTGCTAAGAAAATCAATTTCTATAAAGTAAATCCGAATGATACTGGTATTCATAAATTAGCAGAATTGGTTTTACAAGGTACTCAAGAGACTAAGAAAGTTGTATTGGGCTTACGCAATATGAAGAATATCAAAGAGATGACAGATGCTATGATTAAAATCAATAGTATCGAAAACCAGGCAGATGACATTTTTGATATGAGTATTGAAAAATTGTTCGAGCAAGAAAATGATTTTAAAGAAGTAATTAAAAAAAGAGAGATCTACCAAGTACTTGAAATCGCAACCGACAAAATCGAAGACGTCGCTAATGTGGTTGAGTCTATTATCATCAAGTACGCTTAATTTAATTAACAATGACATTACTAATAGTTATCATAGCGCTTGCGCTAATATTTGATTATATCAATGGTTTTCATGATGCAGCCAACTCTATTGCTACGGTGGTATCTACAAAAGTGTTGACGCCATTTCAGGCGGTACTTTGGGCAGCATTATTCAATACAGTCGCATTCTGGATTTTTAAAGACCATGCAGTAGCAAACTCTATCAGTAAAACAGTTTATAAAGAGTTTATTACTTTACCAGTGATATTTTCTGGCTTATTAGCCGCGATTTTTTGGAACTTATTAACCTGGTGGTATGGTATTCCTTCTTCTTCTTCACATACTTTAATTGGTGGATTTGCAGGAGCAGCCATTGCGCACGCACTTTCTATAAAAGGGATTAACTTCTCATGGGCAAAAATTGTAGATGCAGATACGATTATTAAAACCATCTTATTCATCTTTTTAGCACCATTGATTGGCATTGTTACTTCTATGTTTATCTCAGTAGTAACTATTATGCGCAATATTTGGTACCGTATAGCTATTATTATAATAACTACTTTATTGACTGCATTTTTATTTGACTATTTTGAGAATAATAAAATGAACGAAAATGCACAAAAGTTTTATGGTATTGATAAATATAAAACTGAAGTTGCTGCATTAAAGTCTGAATTAAATAATTTAGCAGGATATGGAGAAGGGGATAAGATTTTGTTAGAAAAATTACAGGCAACCGAAGAAAAATTAGCAAAAGCAAATGCTAATTTTAATCATATACATCCTTTTATTGAAAATTTTGACAACTCAAGCGCCGACGCAATTGCAAAAGTTGCTAAAGATAGTGGCTGGTTAGATCAAGTTGCAGTAAGTAAACTAAAGGACGCTGTAAGAAACGCAAATGATTTTTTAGTATTAGAAGCTAGAGCACCTGAAGATGATGCTGCAAAAAAAGAATATGATAAGGCGAAACTTATTACAGAGGAATACAAAGCACCTGTAAAACAATTTTTAGCTGGCACCATTACAGCAGATTCTACCGTTGCATTGATCAATCAGATTTATCCTATCCAGTCTAAAAATATAGATAAAGTTAAAGCGAAACTAGCTGGATTTAATATTGAGAAAACTTTTTCTGAGGAGATTGATAAAGCGGATAATACTATGATTGTAAATGGAATTTTTGGGGCTTCACTTATATTTATTTTGATTTATTTATATGTTGAAAAAATCAAAACACCTACTGCTTTAACGGTAGGAAATATGTTTAAAAAATTACAGTTATTTAGTTCTGCTGCATTTAGTATTGGTCATGGAGGTAATGATGCACAAAAAGTAATGGGTATTATTGGAGCTGCATTGATAGCAAGTGGTTCTATACAAGATTTTGCTTCCCTTCCAGGTTGGGTACCTGTAGCTTGTTATTTGTCTATTGGTATGGGTACGATGAGTGGTGGATGGAAAATTGTTAAAACAATGGGTTCTAAAATCACTAAAGTAACGCCTCTAGAAGGTGTTGCCGCTGAAACAGCTGGTGCATTTACTTTATTCTTTACAGGTCAAATGGGTATTCCAGTTTCTACAACACATACCATCACTGGTTCTATTATTGGTGTTGGTGCAACAAAAAGACTAAGTGCAGTTAGATGGGGTGTAACAACCAATTTACTTTGGGCATGGGTACTAACGATTCCTGTAAGTTCTGTACTAGCTGCAATCACTTATTTCATTGTAAAGTTCTTCCTAGGATAGAATAAACACTTTAATTTGATTAAAAAAAAGACGCTATCAAGATAGCGTCTTTTTTTTAATCAAATGGGCGCTGTAAAGTATAGAAATATATAAAATCTACAACTATATTGATGCTAGAAATAATTAACTACTAAATTTGCAACTATGCAAATTCCTTATAAATTATTTCTTTTTTTATTGCTATCCATTCCTATCATAGCCACGAGCCAAGTTAAATCATTCAACCTGTCTGATAGTAGTTTACAAACAGTGATTGTGACTGCTAGTAAATCAAAGGAAAAAAGAATTGAATCCCCAATTGCAATTAGTGTATTGGGTCAAAAGCAGATACAGGAAGCCAAAGCAACAAGATTGGACTTTTTATTAAATAAGGTAAGTGGGGTCTTTATGCCTAGCATTGGAAACGAACAGCATATGATATCCATTAGACAACCAGTTTCTTTAAAAGGCTTATACCTCTTCTTAGAGGATGGCTTGCCTATTAGAACAAGTGGATTATTTAGCAACAATGCCCTCATTGAAATCAATACGGCAGCGATTCAACAAATTGAAGTGATTAAAGGGCCTGCATCGGCATTGTATGGGGCAGAGGCAATTGGAGGCGTAGTCAATTTTATTCATGCACCAAGACCTTCAAATAATCTACTATCTATTAGCAATCACATCAATAACAACGGACTTTTAAAATCCGATCTGGCATGGAACAAAGCAGGGCAAAAAGCTGGCTGGGCCATCCACCTAAGTCAGATAGGGCAGAAAAATGGACAACTTGAATACAGTGATTATACAAAAACTGCATTGAGTTTAAAAAGAGATTTTAATTATAAAAAATGGACCGGGTATCAACAGGTACAATACATTCATTATGATGGTCAAACAAGTGGGACAGTAGATAGCTTAAAATTTCATGCAAAAAATTACACGACACAACAAAGCTTTACGTACCGAAAAATAGACTTGATACGTGTAAGACAAAATTTATCTTATGTTTGGAATGAGGCACAAAAGACAACAGTTAATTTATTGTATCGTGGCAATACAATGGATCAAAATCCAGCTTATTTAATTGCAGCTAGTTCCAGCCCAACTAAGTTTAAAGGACAAATCAATTCAAATCATTTTGATGCATTCGTGCTTGATATCCAACATCAGATTGTTTTGAAAAAAATTAAATCTAAAATTTTAATTGGTGGTTACATGGATGCAACAAAACAAGGGTTGGTTGCGAACTATATTGATATCATTAAAGATACGACCCTTAATAAATTTACTAAATACACAAGGCCTACTATCGATAGTTTGATTACCAACTATAGCACAACCATTTACAATAAAGCAGTTTATGCAAATTGGATGCAACCTATTACAAATCGCCTGCGTGTGAATGCCACATTGAGGTATGACCAATTTGACTATCAATTTAAAAATAAATTAGCTACAGGAACCCCATCTGCAAATAATGTATTCACCAACTGGGCACCTAAAATTGGAATCACATACAATCAACCTAATTGGGGTGGATACTTCAATTTTAGTAAAGGATTTGTGCCCCCTCAAATCACTGAGATCTATAATGCAGTTCGCGTTCCTTATTTGTTACCGCAAAATTTTTCGAATTATGAAATTGGATCTTGGATGCGTATACCCAAAGGTTATATCGAATGGTCGCTTTACCAATTAAATGGTCAGAATGAAATTGTTTCTGTTCGACAAGCAGACGGCGTGAACCTGAATCAAAATACAGGCCAAACAAAACATTATGGGATAGAATACCAAGTAAAATATAATTTTAGCAAATTATTGCAGTTTAATTTTAATGGAAGCAATGCAAAGCATTTATACATCAATACTATTTTAAAAGGAACAGATATTAGCAATAAAGAAATGGTGGCTGCGCCTCGTTTTTTTAGCAACCTCACAATATTAAGTCAATGGAATAATGCTTTAAGCTCTTCATTGGAATGGCAACATCAGTCTAGTTATTTTATGGATGAAATTAATACTTCACGCTATTCGGGCTTTGATGTATTGAACCTAAGGGTTAATTACACAATGCAAAAACACGAGTTCTGGTTGCAATGTATGAACTTGACAAATCAATTTTATGCCAGCATGGCGACCAAAAATTTTAGTGTTAAAGGTACCAATGCCTATGCCTATTATTTAGGAGACAATAGGACAATAGCATTAGGATGGAGATGGAATATCATTCCATAAAAAAAGGGGCCGCGATTGCGGCCCCTTTTTTAAAATCTATCTCTAAGGATAATTAATTACCTCCTACGCGAATATTCATTACGCCCCTTCCGCCTCCGCCTCTTTGCATATCCTGCATTAACTTTTGCATACTTTCTTGGAATTGCGCTCTATTCATTTTCTCGCCCTTAGATGGTGCAACCAATTCTTTTTTTGGATACTTGGCACTTACTTCTACCGCAGTGGTGACTGTGGCGCCATTATCTTGATCTATCTCCATAATCATACCTGGTAATCCACTGTAATTATCTGGACCAAATGACACTGGAATATTCTCTGCATACCAAACCACCAATTCTGTCTCTTTTGGAGCTCTTGGCGTATTTGCTGTTGTATCCCTATTGTTTTCACCACCTCTGCCAATGCTCACACGCATACGCATCTGAGGCGCTGTAATCATGGTTGTTGCCTTCTTACAAAGTTGCTTTGCAATGGTTTTTGTTTCTTCAGATAATTTCCACTTGTATTGTTTTAAAGAATCTACAATTAAAAA
Source organism: Chitinophagia bacterium (assembly GCA_037143275.1). GTDB lineage: Bacteria > Bacteroidota > Bacteroidia > Chitinophagales > Chitinophagaceae > Sediminibacterium. The sequence continues at coordinate 446,810 of JBAWZB010000001.1, read as the reverse complement.
TTCTTTTTCAAAAAATGCACGCTCTTCATATTGCATTTGTTTTGCTAAATCAGTATAGGTATTGGCAGTTGGCATTCTAAAGTTCATGCGCATTCCACCACCTCCACCACCACCAGCGTTGGCAAAAGGATCTGGTGCTTCATCATCCACAACAGATCTAAATAAACTAGCATTCTCATTAAAAATTAATTCAAATTTATCTGTTCTAAATTCTGGCACCATCGACTTCATTTGAGGATCAGGTAGGTTGCGGTGCATATTAATTTTACGCTCATAACTAATTTTTCCTTCCTTCATTTGTGCTGTAAGTGCTGTTGAAATACTTGTTAAAGCAATCAACAACCCAAATACGAATTGTATTTTTTTCATAAAAGAGATTTTATTTTAAATAATGCTAGTTTTTATACTTTTAAAGATAAGTGCTTTTACATTCTTATCATCATGCCACCTGCTCTTGCACCACCACCTAAACCTGATTTCTGTAAGCTATACGTAAAGGTCAATAAAAAATACTGACTAATTACATTATAGGACCTATCTACAATCTGGTTCTGAGATACGTTTCTGCTAATGCCTATATTTTTATTCAATAAGTCAAAGGCGCTCATCTTAATTTCGGCTCTCTTATTTTTCATAAAGAATTTAGAAAAGCTTGCATTCCAAATAGGCACTGCTGTATTAAATCCTTCGGCACGTCCAGTATTAATGGCATAATTAAAAGATTGATTCAATACAATATTGAATGGCAAGTAATTGGTCATATCTGCACCAAAGACTTTTGTCAAATAGTTGGTATTTAAAGTTGCATTAATCTCATTGGTTGTTTTGCTGTACGCATAACGTGCAGTCAAACTAATATCAATGACATCATCCAAAATATAGCTGTAAGACATACTTGGACCAGTTGATTTTGTCACAATGGTATTTAACAAGCCATTGTTATAAGAGATACTATTATTTAAGCCTGCACTTAAACCAAAACTCAATCTTGAATTAAGCTTTTTAATACCAAAACCATAATTCATACTTCCATTGATTCTATAAGCCCCATTGACATTGACAGGCTTTGAAAGGATTGTACGATTTGGCAGCACACTATCATAATTAACAATCGAATTATTGGTGGTAGAGGCGTTCAATGTAGAAAAGAAATTTTTTCCTGCTAAAATTTTAGAACTGAAAAAACGAATATTCAAATTATGGACATAGCTTCTTTTTAAATCTGGATTACCTATAGACTGTCTATTGATATTGCTCTGATCCAATACTGGTTGCAATTGAGTGATCGAAGGCTGATTGGTTGAAGTACGATAATCTATGTTTAAATTTTTTGATTGGGAGAAGTTGTACCTAAAAGTTGCATTCGGCAAGATGTCCTGAAAGCTTTGACTAAATTTAGTTTTTGCGCTGATGTTTTCTCCATTTAAAACTGCATTCTGTAATGAAACACCTGTTGAAAAATTAAATTTCTTTTGATTGGACCTATAGCTCATTCCACCGCCGGAATATGTATACTCGCTATTGAATTCATTGGTTAAGCGATTGTTTAAAGCGCCATAACCGTCCGTCAAAGCATTATAGTCGTATACTTTTTTACTTGAGGCACCCATCGATTTACTCAAATAGGAATTAAACTCTAACAATGATTTTTTAGTAATAGGTTCTGTGTAAATGACATTCGCAGATAAAGTAGACGTATTGCCTGTACGAATATTTTGTTGGTCTAAAATAGAATCAGATGTTAACACCCCTTTATTATAAAAAAATTGACTGGTATATTGACTACCTGTTGAATTAGATTGATTGTAACTTTGTGTAATAGTAGAAGAGATTGTTCTTCCTTTTTTTGCGAATTTTTTTCTTAGCAATAAATTATTTGAAATATTTACAGCATCTGAAATACTTGTTGCAGCAGTTGTGTTTTTATTAGTGAGTGAGCCATTGGCGTCTAGGCCCGATCTTGTTAGAGTCGTATCTTCACTAGCCGAACTTGTTTGTTGCCAGCTCAAGCTAGGCGTATACTTATATGAAAAAGATTCTGAAACCTTTTGGTCAATGGTAGCTCCAAAACTTTGTTGTTTATTTCTGTTATTTGAATTTGAGATTGAACTTCTGTTGAATTGGTTGCCTGGTGTTAGGTTTTGAGTAAAAGATAAACTATTGGTATTGCGTTCTACATCATTAATAGCTGTATTGGCATTGAACTCAATTTTTTTGCTGTTAAATAAATTTGAGTAGTTGCCTCCAATAGAATAAGTTTTTGCAATCCCTTGTGCATTGGCATCTGTTTCACCAGATCCTCCACCGCTAAAATTAACAGTTACACCTGCACCAGCCCCTGGTCTACCACCACCACCTCCAGAAAAATTAACAATGTTTCGGCTCGAGAAATTTTGTCTGTTGGTATTATTCGCCCCGCCAATTGCAGAAAATTGTTCGTCGTTATTGATCACATTCACATTGCCTTGTGCATCAAACACATTCGGGGTTCCTGCACCTCCATTTAATTTACCAAAAGTGGATTTATTACGGTCTTTTTTTAATTTTAAATTAATCGCTGTTTCTTCTGAGCCATCATCAATGCCCGTGAACATAGCTTGATCGGATTTACGGTCGTATACTTGAATTTTATCTACCGCGTCTGCAGGTAAATTTTTTGTAGCCATTTTGGGATCCCCACTAAAAAATTCTTTACCATTCACAAAAACCTTGGTAACTGTTTTTCCATTCACCGTAATACCTCCAGATTTATCCACTTCCATCCCTGGCATTTTTTTTAATAAATCTTCCACCACCGCATTCGGTGCAGTCTTAAAATTTTCTGAATTAAATTCTACTGAATCACCATTGATCACCACTGGTGGTCTGCGCGCAGTCACTGTCACCGTGGACATCGTATTCACATCGTTCATGTACACCACACCCATCTCTACTGTTTTGTCTGACCCAGTTAAAACAGGCACCCATTTTGGGACATAACCTACATAGGAAAAGGAAATGAGGTAGGACCCGGGTGCCACATTTTTAAAATTAAACAGCCCAGCCTCGTTTGTTCTAGAAAAACTAACCAAGGATGAGTCTTTTGCATAGACCAATGAAACAGTGGCAGCATTCAGCGAACGATTCGCTAGGCTATCTTTTAAAGTGCCTTGAATGGTCAAATTTTGCGCAAATCCAACGTAACTTATTAATAATAAGCAATTTATAAAAATAAATTGCACCAATTTGTGTTTGTTCATACTGTAAATATACGATTGAGTTACCGAAAATAAGGCAGATAGGTCAAATCCTACCTAATTTTTTAGTTAAAATTATTAAAATATTTGATGAACGGCGAACTCCAATTGTTTCATTTTTTTTTGGGAACTATTGGATTGATGTAACTTTCAAAAAATAATTAATGCAAAATTCAAGAAGAAAATTTATCCAAAATACAGGGATGGCCCTTTTGGGTATTGGCATAGCACCAACTGACTTATGGTCAAAAAATGCTACTGCAGCCTCAGATATCAAAATTGGTATTCAATTGTATACCGTGCGTGACAATATGTTTAAAGATCCAATAGGTACTTTAAAGGCATTGTCAAAAATGGGCTATCAATATATAGAGCATGCCAATTATTCCAACCGTAAATTGTATGGCCTTAGTCCGATTGAATTCAAAAAAATCATCTCCGACTTAGGCATGCAAATGCCAAGTGGTCATACTTCATTGAATGCTAGCCATTGGGATAATCAAAAAAAGGAATTTACAGATGCTTGGAAATATACCATCGACGATGCAGTGACACTTGGGCAAGACTATGTCATTAGTCCTTGGATGGATGAAAAAGTTAGAACTTCTTATGACGCATTGATGCACCAGCTAGAATTATTTAATTTATCTGGGGAGCTTTGTTTAGAATCAGGCATGCGCTTTGGATACCATAACCACAATTTCGAATTTATAGAAAAAGTAAATGGTCAATTGATCTATGATATTATTTTAAAAGAAACAGATCCAGAATTGGTCATTCACCAGTTAGATTTTGGCAATATGTTTGGCATTGGTGCTAGGGGCATAGATTGGATCAAAAAATATCCAGGACGTTTTGTTTCAGTACACGTAAAAGATGAAATTAAAGTGCCAATTGGCGAAATGAATGACCAGCATGATAGCACCATTCTTGGCAACGGCTTGGTAGATCCAAAAGCAGTAAGCTTATTGGCAAAATCAATCGGCGGTACAAAACATTTTATCATAGAGCAAGAATCGTATCAAGGTATTGCACCACTTGAGTGTGCAAGAATTAATTTAGAAAGAATCAAAACCTGGGGATTGGTATAATTTAAAAATGCATTGTATGAAAAAAATGACTTTACTAAGTTGCTTGGTATGGAGTGTGCTTGTATTATTTGCTCAAAAACCAACGAGCGCAGAACTCGCTAGATGGAATCAACACGCCAAACAAACCACCATCATTCGTGACGAGTGGGATATCCCACATATTTATGGAAAAACGGATGCCGATGCAGTATTTGGATTGATGTATGCACAGTGCGAAGAAAATTTCCCGCAGATTGAAAAGAATTTTTTAGAAATGCTAGGACGACGTGCCGAAATGGAAGGACCTAAATTAATTTACGAAGATTTAATGATGCAGCTCATTCAAGATAGTGCAGAAGCAGTAAAGGATTTTGAGAGAAGCCCTGATTGGTTTAAGCAATTGTTAATTGCCCATGCAGATGGGATCAATTATTACTTATCTAAACATCCAGAAGTAAAACCTGTTGTGCTCAAAAAATTTAAGCCATGGTACCATTTAATGTGGACAGACGGTAGTGTTTCTCCAACAAGGTCTGCAGGCATCACCGAAAAACATGTTGAAGCATTTTATGGTCAACAATTGTTTTCAAATCAAAATGCAATAAGTACTCATAAGTATACGCCATCTCAAGAACCAATATTTGATCAACCCAATTTTGACATGGAGGATAAAACCTTAAAAGGTTCCAATGGTTTTGCAATTGCGCCAAAGCATAGTCAATCAGGCAATGCCATGTTATATATCAATCCACATGTACCTTTTTATTTTAGATCAGAAATGCATATGGTAAGCGAGCAAGGCCTAAATGCATATGGCGCAGTCACTTGGGGACAGTTCTTTATTTATCAAGGCTTTAATGAACATTGTGGTTGGATGCATACGAGTAGTTATGCCGATGTAGCAGATGTGTATGAAGAACAAACTGAAAAAATAAATAATGAATTATTTTATACCTACGATCAAGAAAAAAAGAAAGTGGGTCAACGTCATATCAATATTCAATACACAGACAATGGTATTTTAAAAACAAAAAGCTTTGATACTTATTTTACAATCCATGGTCCTATTATGGGGATGGAAAAAGGTAAATGGTTAAGTTTACAAGAAAACAATCGTTCCTTAAATGCATTAATGGAATGCTGGACAAGAACAAAATCAAAAAGCTTAGCAGACTATACGAAAGCCATGGAGTTGTTAGCAAATAATAGCAACAATACTGTTTATGCAGATGCAGCTGGTAATATAGCCTACTGGCATGGCAATTTTATGCCTAAGCGCAATCCAAAATTTGATTACACCATGCACTTAGATGGTTCCACGAAAGCAACTGACTGGCAGGGGGTACATCCTTTAAATGAAATTGTACAAAGTATCAACCCTGTGAATGGTTGGCTACAAAATTGCAATTCTACTGCATTTACAGTTGCTGGTGCGAATAGTCCTAAGGCTATTGACTATCCAGCTTACATGGCACCAGACGGCGAAAATGGGAGAGGTATCAATGCAGTTGCATTGCTGTCTAAAATTGATAAAATCAATTTGGATGAACTAATTGCATTAGGGTACAATAAAAAATTGAGCGCATTCGATATTTTATTACCTCGTTTTATACAAACAGCAAAAACTGCTGATTTGGCGCCTAGAACCAAAAAAGCAATTGACTATTTAGCCAATTGGAATCATATTGCCGATACCAATTCAATTGCAACAAGCATTGCGATAGAATGGGCTAGTAAATGGAGTGCTGTTATTCCTCCTGCAAACACTGAGGAAGCTGCAACTCAGATTATTCTAAAATACAATCAAATGGACCAGGATGTGGCTTTTGACACTAAAATAAAATTATTAGAAGCCACTTTAGATCAATTTGAAAAATGGTATGGCGGATGGGAAATTAAGTGGGGTGCTATAAATCGCTTTCAAAGAGTGGCACCAGGTGCCAATTTTGATGATAACCAACCTAGCTTAGCAGTGAATCAAGCTTCTTCTAAATGGGGCTCCCTACCTTCTTTTGAAAGTAGACGCTATCCAAATACGACTAAGCGATATGGTTATACTGGCAATAGTTTTGTTGCTGCTGTAGAATTTGGAAAAAGACTGAAAGCAAAAACAATTATTACAGGTGGCCAAAGCAGGTTTGCTGAAAGCAAAAATTTTACCGACCAAGCATTTGGATTTATCAATGGACAGTTTAAAACCATCCATTATTATAAAGAAGATGTTTTGGCTAACAAAAAACTAGCATACCATCCGGGATTAGCAAGATAGTGTTCATAGAGTTTGGTGATTAAAGCAATTTTAACAAGACCTGCCACATTTTTTACCTCAAGTGTTTGCATCAGTCTTGTTCTATGACCTTCTATTGTCCGTTTACTATGTCCTAATTCAGCAGCAATCTGTTTACTAGATGCTTCTTCACAGATGCGTATTAAAATGTATTTATCATATAGGCTTAGCAGATTGACGCGCTCAATCAAATTAATTTTATCCATGACCTGAGTCAGTTTTAAAACGCGTTCCGCGGTATCTTGACAAAAATAGACTTTATGTTGACAAGCCATTTCTACGGCTTTATTCCATTCTTGACTGGACATGTTTCTAGAAACAATTACATTGACTTCGAGCTCAATTAGCTGATAGAGCACATAGTCAGGGGTGTCCTTATTCAGCAAAATAATACAAGGGAAAAGTTGCTGTAGATGGTTGATTTTCTTTTTTACAGCTGGTGCATCAAAATTAAACATGGCACAATCAATAATTAACAATCCTTGGGATAATCCTATATTAAAATTATTTATTTCCTCTAAAGAAGTTAATATGCGATATCCATTGCACATAGGATGCGCTTGAACTAACTGGCTACATCCCATGGCATAAATGGCTTGTTGGTCGCAGATAAATACTTGTCTTTGGTCTTGTTGATTAAAATTATTTTTTTGCATCTATAAAAAAACAACAGATCAAGTAAAAGCACTTTGAATTAGATGAATTTTATATTAGTGGTTGTAATTTATAAGGTATTTACCCCCTTCAAAAAAAATCTAACAATATAGTTTACTACCCTAGTCGATCAAATCTAATCAGATTGACGTAAATTGCCCCATGCAATTTGATACATCTATAACACTTGCCACTTTTTCGCCATTATGGTGGGAGAGTATTTTATGGATTGGCGCAAGTATCTACTTATTAATACAGGTTCCTAAATACCTTAAAAATATTAAGATTAAGCAGTACGATTTTTTTATTGCTATTTTATTAATAGCCAATCTATGCATTGAGCAATTGTACAATTACTATAATGGCCTTTGGAATATTCAACAAAATATTCCTGCACATTTATGTAGTATTAGTACTTTTTTATGCATCATCTATCTATTTAATAAAAATCAATTATTGGGTGAATTTGTCTATTACTGGGGATTATTAGGCGGGATTCATGCCTTACTTACCCCAGAATTTAATAACGGTATAAAAGGCTATAATTTTTACAGTTATTTTATTGAACATGCTGGTTTATTATTGGTTGTATTGTATATCATAATACATAATGGATTCAAGCCTCGACCAAAATCTTGGTTGGTTATTTTTGGATACTCTCAATTGGTGGTGTTATCTGTGGGCATCCTCAATTATGCCATTGATACAAATTATATGTTTTTAAGGGCGCGCCCTGCTGCAAATAATCCTTTTATTATTGGAGACTGGCCATTTTACCTTATCAGTTTTGAAATTGCTGCCATCTTTCATTTCTGGTTATTTTATTTGCCCTTTGCAAGAAAAAATAAAATAGCAAACTCAGCTCTATCTTAAAGGAATTATAAAAAGCTATTGAATTAATTAATAGAAGGATTTTATAATTCTTCTATCCTTTTTGCTTTGTCGTCTATCACCAAATCAAAATTTGGTTTAACCGGTCCACCATTAGGGCAATAACCCGTAATTAAATCATTGAACTTGCAGCCCCATCTTGTCAACTGTTCTAAAGTCAGTAGTCTTAAATCTCTTTTTGAACTTTCTCCTCTTCCTGTCCAATAAGTGATATGCCAGCCTTCGTCAAAAAGCTTGTTAATTTTTGCAATATTTTCAAAATTAGGTTCCGCTAATTCGTATACTCTTTTATCAGAATAGAAACAAATGGTTTCATCAATATCAATTAATGCTTTTTTAGAACCGAATCTTTTTGACTCTATCATAGGTGTGTTTTTATTTTTATAATCTTGCAGTTACAATGGAACGATCTAAGAATGCTTTGGTGTCATAAACAATAGCACTCAAACTTGTTTTCAATGAAGCGTAATCCAATGCTTTAAAAAAGTCATGCGCTACTGCCAATAAAATAACATCATATTGTTCGAATGCAGTGATCAATTGTACTTGATGTGTTTGAAATACTTCACTGGCTCTAGCATAAGGATCAAAAGCGGATACATGAGCACCTTCTGCTTTAAGTTGGTGAATGATTTCAAATACTTTTGAGTTTCTAAAATCAGGACAATTTTCTTTGAATGTGACCCCAAGCACTAAAACCTTTGCACCCTGAATTGTTTTACCTGTTTGCGCTAATAATTGTATCAGCTTATTAGTAACAAATACACTCATCTGATCATTGACATTTCGTCCAGACAAAATCACTTGTGGATGATAGCCAACCGCCTTTGCTTTATATGCTAAATAATAAGGATCTACGCCAATACAATGGCCACCCACTAAGCCTGGTTTAAAAGGTAAGAAATTCCATTTGGTACTTGCAGCGGCCAACACTTCGTGGGTATCAATGCCCAGTCTATCAAAAATCAATGCTAGTTCATTCACAAAAGAAATATTAATATCTCGTTGTGCATTTTCAATGGACTTAGCAGCTTCTGCTACTTTGATAGATGGTGCCGCATAAGTGCCTGCAGTAATGATACTAGCATAAAGTTGATTGATATACTTTGCAATTTCGGGTGTAGAACCTGAAGTGACTTTTTGAATTTTTGTTAAAGTATTGACCTTATCTCCTGGATTAATTCTTTCCGGAGAATAACCACAATAAAAATCAATATTAAATTGTAAGCCAGAATTTTTTTCAAGCACAGGAACACAATCCTCTTCGGTACATCCTGGATACACGGTACTTTCATAAATCACAATATCACCACGCTTTAATACACTTGCAATTTGAGCACTAGCGTATAATAAGAAAGATAAGTCGGGCGTTTTATCCGCATTGACCGGAGTAGGCACTGTTACAATAAAAATCGTCGCTGGGGATATGGATGCAAGTTCATTGGTTAGGACCAAATTTGTAGCAGCCTTGATGGCCTCTCCTTCAGTTTCTAATGTGGTATCTTCCCCTCTTTTAAGCGCATCCACCCTTTCATAATCCAAGTCATAACCAATTACTTGATAGTGTTGTGAAAATGCCAAGGCCAAAGGCAGGCCCACATAACCTAGTCCGATAACGGCAATGATGGGTGGATTGGATGGTGTCAGCTGTTGCATTTGCAACCAAAGTTAATGGAGCGATGAATGATGTCCATATTTTTTTTCACCAGCGGGAATGGCAATATTCATTCTGTTTTGAGGAGGCGGAAGCGGGCAAGTGGCAAAATCAGTGAATGCGCAAGGAGGATTATAGGCATTATTAAAGTCAATGAAAGTAAATCCATCTGAATCCGGTTTGTCAATAGACAAAAACCTGCCCGATCCATAAGTCGTCTCTCCAGAAGTTAAGTCTGAGAAAGTCACAAATAACTTGGTTCCTCCCTCATCAATGGCATCCAGTCGATAGGTTTTACCATCTATGTCAAATACCAATTGGCCCCCATGTTTTTGCGCTGTGTTTTGCCCTAACACATTCATGATCATCAATGGATTTTGATTCTGAGGAATCACTTTTGCTTTGACAAGCCATTTTGGATCAACAGGAAATCTTTCAATGCCTTTGAATTCTAATAAGGTTTTTGCTTTTAGATTTCTAAATCTTACGCCCACTTTGTCTTCTCTCTGTATCACCACCCAAACAAAATCTTTCCACTGGCTGGTATAGGTTCCTTCTGTTTCAGATAATAAATTAATTGCTTCATTAGCAGCTACAATCAGACCGGCTTTATCTTTAATTGTAATTGTTGCTTTAATGGCATCTTTCCAAAATACTTTACCATTTTCATATATAAAATCACCTAAATGCTTTGGAAAAGCAACATGATCATACACTAATTCATTTTTTGAAGCTGACCCAAAACTATTAACTCCTTTTTTTAACCAAAACAATCCTTCTAAATTCAACCAACCATTGGGTTCCTTCAACTCGGCTATTCTAATATCGTGCCATTGTTCTACTTCTTTAAAATAGGTATTGGTTTGCGCAAAAATGGTGAAAGAAAAAAATATAAAAATAGAAGCAATTGAAAATTTTCTCATTTTATGTAAATTAATCGGCTAAAAGATTGTGTAAGAAGTTGATTGACTTTATATAAGTCAATTTGAAGCTTCAAAATTAAACTATTTTAATTAAATTTATGTTGTAACATTTTAAGTGTATGAAAAAAATATTTTTTATTCTGTCCCTATCTGCTTTTTTCTTTGCTTGTAAAAAAGAAACAGCAGCGCCTGAACCAACATCAATCACTAATCCAAATGTAGCTGCGAATAAATGGATTCACGAAGTAATGAGTTATTATTATTTATGGAATGATAAAATGCCAAGCTTAACAAGTACCAAAACAGAAGCTAAGCCAACAGATTATTTTTATACACTTTTAAACGATTATGGTAAAACAGATCGTTTTTCTTGGATTGACGAAAGTTATACCAATTTACAGAATCAATTAAATGGTATTAATACTGTATTAGGTATTAAAAACAATGCCTTTTACACAGATGATACTAAAACAAATCTAGCATTTGTGCTGGCCTATGTATTAAAGGGAAGCCCTGCAGCGAAAGCTGGATTAAAAAGAGGCGATATTATATTGAAAGTAGATGACCAAGCTATCACTAGCACAAACTATACGACCATTTTAGCCAATCAGACTTTAAAGCTCGGGCTTGCTGATTTTGTGGGCGGCGCATTTGTATCCAATGGCAAATCTGTTTCAGTTACAAAAGTAGAATTGCAAACCAATCCAATTTTAGCAGATACCATTATTGCATGGTCGGGAAAAAAAGTAGGCTATCTTGCTTATAGTCAATTTTTAACAAGCTTTGATGATAGCTTGAGAGCGCTATTTGGTCGCTTCAAATCTGCAGGCGTCAATGAATTGGTTTTAGACTTTAGATACAATGGAGGTGGTTATGTGGTGTCTTCGGATTTAATTACCAACTTAACAGTAAAAGATGTCGCTGCAAAAGTGGGAAAATTGATGAATAAAAAAGTATATAACCCTACTTATACCGCTTATTTAGAAAAAAATTCTGGCACGAGTGCATTTGAAACCTTATTCAAGTCCGAGCCCAATAACCTTGGTACACTCAATCGCGTATTTGTTTTAACCGCAGGCAATACGGCTTCCGCTAGTGAATTGGTGATCAATAATTTAAAACCATTTATGGAGGTGATTTTAATTGGAGAGAATACCTACGGCAAAAATGTAGGCTCATTCACCATCACCGATCCCAATAAAAGATGGGACTATGGACTGCAACCAATTACTTTTCTTACAACCAATGCGATTGGAGAATCTAATTATGGGACTGTCACTGGGTTTACACCTAATTATATTTTAGCTGATAATGTCTTACCTTATAAGACATTGGGGAATCCAAGTGAAACCTATTTTAGCAAGGCATTAAGCATTATTGGCACTGTCGCATATCAACCAAGTTCTACAGAGCGAACTCAAAAATATATCCGAACTTTGGCAAGTAAAGAATCCTTTTCTGATAACAAATGGTTAGATAGAAAAGAGATGTGGATGGACCCAAAATAATCAATCTATGAATTTAAATATACAAGTTTTTGTAACTGGAGGCACATTTGATAAAGCGTATAATGAGTTAAATGGTAATCTTTATTTTAAAGAAACACATTTGCAGGAAATGCTTCATTTAGGTAGGAGCAATTTAAATCTCTCTATAGAAACTTTAATGATGAAAGATAGTTTAGATTTTATAGAGGCAGATCGTGCTATCATAGCTGCTGCATGCAATGCAACTTCTGCAGAAAAAATTGTGATCACACATGGCACAGACACTATGACTATCACTGCACTGTATTTACAAAAACATTGTCCCAATAAAACAATTGTACTCACAGGTGCAATGATCCCTTACAAGTTTGGTAGTTCTGATGGTTTATTTAATTTAGGTAGTGCACTCGCATTCACACAAGTATTACCAACAGGCGTTTATATTGCCATGAATGGCAAATATTTTGAAGCAGATAAAGTCAGAAAAAATACTGAAAAGGGCGAGTTTGAAGCAATCTAAAATTGCCTACTCTGCTAGCTCCTAATGATAGTTTATTTATGCAGTAACAGCATTCCACAACTTAGCGCGTATTTGTAAAGCTTCAATTGAAGCCTGTTCTGCTTCCTTCCACTTTGCTGCATCATCTCCACAAAGTTCTGACACCATTTCCAGAGCTAGATAACTGTGGTGGCCACCATCTACTTCGATATGTCGCTCGATATAGTATTTAAAAATGGATACTTTTTCTGGAGATTCTGCTACTAATTTTTCTAGTAAGCGTGTAAACATATCTGGAATTAAATCCTCTCTCCCAAAAGTAAACACAGCTGCTTGTACATGCGCTGGTGCATGGTTTACAATTTTGAAAGTAAAGTTCAAAAAGTCTTTTACGGAATCTGCACAAGCTAATTGCTGAATAGCAGTCTCGATACTTAATCCTGATTGAAGTGACTGCATTAATCCTTGTATCGCATTGGTAGATGCCCCCATTTGTTGCATCGCTTGTTGGTACAATTCAAAATGACTAATACGGTTATCAAAAGCATCTACATCGGATTCTTCACCCAATACAATTTCATTGATTAAATACCTTGTATTTGCCGATCCAACAGGCACCCATGGCGTTTGTACACAGGTTAATTTTTGTTGTAAGGATTTAAGTAAACTCATAAAATCCCATACCGCAAAAACATGCACTTCTGCAAATTTTTGTAGTTCTGATAATGTCTGTATTTGATGGTATACAGGATGTTGTAATAATTGCGCTCTGCTTGGCTCTATCGCTATTTTTAATTGCTGGATGCTTGTATTCATAAGGTGTTTTGAAGACCGCAAAGTTAGGTAAATATAAAAACAACGTTAATGCTGTTTAACATATATTATATATGAGCCGCGATGTTTAAACTTTTTTTATAAATTGTTTTTAATTTAAAAAATAGATATTAAATTTTATTTTGGCAAGGCTGTCAATACTAATTTTAAGAAACCGTCAATTGATTTGTCATCCATCCATTTGATGACTGCAACAATATCATTTTCCTTGTCAACATAGATAGCATTGGTACCATTACCTAAAAAAGCATAAGCAGACGCTGGTGCTGAGGGGTACATTTTTTTATCTGTGTTTAAAAAATAATTCATAAAGCCATACCCCGTATTTGCACTTGTTGGTGTTTGTGATTTTTTGATCCAATCCTGTGGAATAATTTGTTTGCCATTCCAATTGCCATTTCTTAAAGTAAGCAAACCGAATCTAGCCATATCATAGGCATTGATAAACAAGCCACCTCCAAAATGTCCGCCACCACTCACTGACTGAATCATTTTACCATCCAAAACAATCCATGCATTTTTATAGCCTGTCCAAGCCCATGTATTACTAGCCCCAATAGGTTGCATCACTTGTTCTCTTAGCACTTCTGGTAAGGGTTTTCTCCAAACTGTGGTGGCTGCTAGTGCTAAAGCATTGACCCTAGTGTCATTGTATTTATACACTGTACCTGGTTCAAAACGTTTTCTTGTGGTCCACTCCTCTGGTTTATCAGAAGGTCTGTCTGCCCAATCTGGCTTACCCCATAATACACCCTCCCAGTCACTTGTTTGTCTCAATAAATGATTCCAATTTATTTTTCTGTTGTGTTCGGTCTCAAATGGATAAATGAATGCTGTTTGAGCGATCGGATTTTGATCTGTTGTTACTGGAGTATTTACAATTTCAATGGGAGGAAGATAAGGGTATACTTTGTCTTCGATGGATCGTATCAATCCCTTCTCAACTGCTAAACCCACTACAGTAGATAAAAAAGTCTTAGTTACACTGTGCACCATTTCCACCGCATTTGCATTGCCCCATTCAGCAATGATAAAGCCTTTATATAAAATAACTCCAGAAGTAGGACCGCGATCTGCCATTGGTCCAATAGGATCAGAAAAAGGTTCTTTCCCAAATTGCATCGCTTGTGTAAGCGTTAAATTTTTTGGGTATTTTGTCTCATGCGTCAATGCATATTGAACCGCTTGAAAGATTAAATTACTATCTACACCCACACTTGATAGCGTTTTTCTTTCCCAATTGTCTGCAGGCGGAAAATAAGTTTTGACTTGTGCGCTTGCAGCTACACCTATACAAAGTAAAAAAAGTACAAATTGCTTTTTCATATCAACAGAATTTTTATCATTATTTTAATTGCGTGGTGTCCACTCTTGTTGGGGTATCTTTTCCTGCTACAATAGATCCTGCACTTAAAGCAATTGCTTTAATGATTTCATTCATATTGTCTAAGTCTAAAGTTTCTATTTGATCCGATGCTTTATGGTAATTAGGTTCTGAATCCATTTTAGAAGTGGAGATGGTATGTGCAGCTACATCTAGTCTAGCCAGTGTTGCATTATCTGATCGGTAAAATAAATTTTGTTCTGTGTAGGGATCTGGATAAAATTTAAAATTAGATTGCTCTAAATTTTTCTGCAAAATAGCGCCCATACTAGTCTTATCAAATCCAGTGATATAAGCACTATTCTTGCCCCACTTACTTTCCGTACCAATCATTTCGATATTAAACATGGCGACTACTTTTGTTGGATCCAATTGCTTTGAAAAATATTGTGCCCCATATCCACCTACTTCTTCGGCAGTGAATGCAGCAAATAAAATGGTGCGTGCATTGTTATTAAGTGCCTTATAATATTTAGATAGCATGATCATGGCAGTTGTTCCTGCAGCATCATCGTTGGCCCCATTGTAAATAGAATCTCCATTCACCATATTTTTTGCATTCACACCTAAATGATCGTAATGTCCGGAGAAAATAACATATTCATTTGGCAAAGTTTTTCCAGGAATCATGGCCACCACATTGGCTAATTTCATGGACTCAATTTGATGACTAGCTTGTATGTTAAATTTAACTGGCTGCGTGTTGGTTAATATAAAAACGATGGTTGCTTGATTGGAAGCTAAATTATTTTTAAAACGTATGAGTCTACTAAAGTTTTGTGTATGCGCTTCGTCTACTAGCACAATCATTTTTTGATTTGCACCAATGAGTTTTGCTGCTGCTTGATTTAAATTTTCTCCAGCAGCTATTTTAGCTAAAGTATACCCAGTTGTTTCTGTGATATTAATTTCTGGTTCTACGGTAACAACTACAACTTGTTTATTGTCAATAGCAGCGCCATCTATCGTTGCAGACAAACTGATGAATTTTGGTCTATTAATGGTAAATGATTGTAAGAAATTATTATCTCCTTTAATTGACTTTAATCCAGCAGACTCAAATTCCTTGGCAATAAATGCAGCTGCTTTATCGATACTTGGACTAAAAGTTCTGCGGCCTTCCATTTCATCTGAAGCTAAAACGCGCTCTATCCTTTCTGTTTCTGACTTAGTAATTATTTTATTAATCATTTGGCTAATACCTAAACAAGGGATTAACAGTGTGATACATATTAATTTAATCATTTTCATTTTATATGTTTTAGAATTGCTTTAAAGATAATTTCATTTTGAATGCAAATGAAAAAAATCATGAAGCCTCAAAAAAATAACTACTTTAAACTTTTGAATTTAATATTTGTCTAAATTGCTAACAAATCACTTGCATGCCGCTAAGCCCCCTCTCTAGCAGTAAAGGACTTGAGACCTATCAAGGACCTTGGAATAAGCAAACAACAACTCATTTATTAAATAGAGTACTATTTGGCGCAAAGTATGCCGAAATTCAACAATTTTTAGCAAAGGGATTAACCACTTCGGTAACAGAATTACTCAACCCAACAGCGCCTTTTCCGAATCCTCCAGTCAACGAATACAATACAGCTACCGTTATAGACCCAACTGTTGCGCCAGGAACAACTTGGATCAATCAACCAACCAATGACGGCACCATCAATAGTTTAAGAAGGAATAGTTATAAAAAATGGCTAACTGGCGTGATGATTCATCAAGATGTGAGTATCAGAGAAAAATTGACCCTGTTTTGGGGCAATCATTTTGGAACAGAAGCTGATACCATTTCCATTGCCAATTATGTTTATGAACACCATGATACTTTAAGGAAAAATGCGCTTGGAAATTTCAAAACCATGATTAAGGCGGTCACTATTGATCCTGGTATGTTGAGGTACTTAAATGGTTACTTGAATGTAGCAACTGCTCCAGACGAAAATTATGGGAGGGAATTACAAGAACTCTTTACTGTTGGAAAAAACAATACCATTCAGTATACAGAGTCAGATGTGAAAGCGGCTGCTAGAGTGTTAACAGGATGGCGAATCAATGCTAGTTTCAATAGTTATTTTGATGCAACAAGACATGATACGGGTAGCAAACAATTTTCTAGCTACTATAATAATAAAGTAATTACTGGAAAAGCAGGTGCTGCAGGGGCAGGAGAGACAGATGAATTAATAGACATGCTGTTTGCAAAAGAGGATATGGCAAAATATATCTGCAGAAGAATTTACAGATGGTTTGTGTTTTATTATATCGACGAGACCGTAGAAAAAAATATCATTACGCCACTTGCTACGATATTTAAAAATAATAATTTTGAAATCAAGCCCGTATTGACAGCGCTTTTTAATAGTGCTCATTTTTATGATCCTATCTACATTGGATGTCAAATTAAAAGTCCGATTGACCATGTCATTGGCACTTTGCGTAAAACAAATGTCGTTTTTCCAAATTCAACGACGGATTACGCAGACGCTTACTTACAATTCAATAATATGGTGGGTCAAATAACAAGCTTTGGTCAAAACCTTGCCGATCCGCCGAATGTAGCTGGATGGCCTGCCTATTATCAGTCTCCAGAATATGGTGAATTGTGGATCAACGCCGATACCTTACCTAAGCGAAATAAATTTACCGATTTGATGATTGAGACAGGCTATACTAGAAATGGAAGAAAGGTCATTATAGATTTAATCCCTTTTGCAAAAACTATTTCGAGTAGTCCTTCCAATCCCAATCAATTGATACAAGATATTTTTGATCTTTTAATTTCTACCGAAATAGATCAAACAATAAAAGACAATTTAAAAAAACAAATTTTATTAAGTGGTCAAACAACAGATTACTATTGGACAGAAGCTTGGACGAGCAACCAGGAAAATCCAACTACAATCAATTTTAATTTAGTGAACAATCGATTGAAAGCACTTGTAAAATATATTATGAACCTGCCAGACTATCAATTAAGTTAAATGAAAAGAAGCACTTTTATACGCAATAGTCTTGCAGTCATTACGCCTACCGTTATTAGTGGCAATCCAATACATGTATTAAACAATCATAGTATGGTAGAGCCAGCTGTACTAGCGAATGTAAACAATGATAGGGTGCTTGTAATTATTCAATTGAATGGAGGGAATGATGGACTGAATACCGTGCTTCCTATTAGTCAATATGGCGCTTACTACAATGCAAGGACCAATATTGCCATCCCCGAAAAAAAGATACTGGGTTTAAATGGATTTGATGGTACGGGATTGCATCCATCTATGACCGCCATGCAAATATTATTCAATGATGGACAGCTTGATGTTGTTCAGGCAGTGGGTTATCCTCAGCCAAATTTTTCACACTTTAGAGCAACCGATATTTGGATGAGTGGCTCAGATAGCACCCAATATTTAAACACAGGATGGGTTGGTCGTTTTTTAGATAATAATTACCCAGGCTTTCCAGATAATTATCCAAATGAAGTTGATACAGATCCCCTAGCCATTCAAATTGGTTCAATGACTTCGCTTACTTGCCAGGGCCCAATCGTCAATATGGGCATGAGTATTTCTGACCCAAGTTCATTTTATAATTTATTTGATGGGGTTGAGCAAGCTGTTCCAAATACCAATGCAGGTTATGAATTAAGTTTTATCAGAAGAATTTCAAAGCAGACCAATAAATATGCAACGCGTATTAAAGCCGCTTCTGACGCTGTGAAGCAACAAGTGACATATCCTAATACAAGTCTTGCCAATCAATTAAAAATTGTATCAAGATTGATTAAAGGTGGATTAAAAACAAAAATCTATTTAGTGAATTATGGTGGATTTGATACTCATGCTGGTCAAGCGGTGGCAACAGATACCTCCACTGGTACACATGCTAATTTACTAGGTGCCGTATCGGAGGCCATCGGTGCTTTTCAGAATGATATTAAAAATCAAGAGATCGAAGATAGGGTGATTGGTATGACCTATTCGGAATTTGGAAGAAGGATAAAATCCAATGCAAGTGGTGGCACTGACCATGGCGCTGCTGCTCCATTATTTTTATTTGGTAAAAATGTTCGTGGTGGTGTTTTTGGTGAAAATCCAACCATACCCGCAAACGTCACCGTTGGCGATAATGTGCCTTATAAATATGATTTTAGAACCATTTATAATTCGATCTTAAAAAATTGGTTCTGTGTAAAGGATTCGGATAACCAACAAATCATGCTCAAAGATTTTCCAACTTTAAACTTAATCAATGCAAGTGCGTGTGCGGTTGAAATAAAAAATCCTGTTTTTGAAAAAAATGCAATGATTGTAGCTTATCCAAATCCATTTTCAAGTCAATCTAGGATAGAATTTAAAACAGAAGGAGGACATACTTTAGTTCAGTTACTTGATACTTCTGGAACGGTCATGAAAGTATTAGTAGACGCAACTTATAGTTTTGCTGGCATGAATAGCGTCACATTGATTGGTGGTGAATTAAAACCTGGCGTGTATTACATTAGAATTCAAAATGGGATACATCAATATGTCAAGACCCTCATTAAACTATAAACTGAAAATAAAGTTGTATTAAACTTTTTGATTTCTTTTTGGTCTAACTTCAAACTGCATGACGGACCAAGCACTCATCATACAATTTCAAAACGGCGACTCAAAAGAGGATGCATTCACGCAGTTGTTAAAAAGACATCGCGAGCCTGTATTTTTTCAAATAAAGAAAATGGTATTGGAACATTCAGATGCAGATGATATTGCACAGGCTGTTTGGATCAAAGTATGGAACAAACTAGATGGTTTTAAGCAAGAAAGTGCCTTTAGTACTTGGCTATTTAGGGTAGCTTATAACGAAACCCTCAACTTTATAGCCCAGAAAAAGCGTTTGAAGACACAGTCTGCACAAAATGAGTTAGACCATAATTTAGATCACCCTTCTTACCAAAATGGGTTAAAAGAGACCGAAATTCAGATTAAATTAGAGCGTGCTATTGCAGAATTGCCTGAAAAACAACGATTTGTGTTTTTGTTAAGGTATTATGAGGCTTTTGACTACGAAAAAATCGCCTCTATTACCGGTACAACCGTTGGCGGTGCCAAGGCTAATTATCACCAAGCGGTCAAAAAAATGACCCTTTTTATAGAACAAGCTTAAACCTTTGACCTAGAAAAAGGTCTAAACTAGGCTATGAACGACATGAACAATATGGAAAACGAATCAATTTCAAAAGAATTAGAAGAAGTCCTTAAAAACTTTGGGTCTAAAACCAAGCAGGTACCTGCTGGGTATTTTGATCAATTTGAGCTGGATGTAATGCAAAAAATCAAAGCAGAAAAGCAAGCGCCACTTAAAGCTCGTATTGTTTCCCTGTTTTCAAATCAAAAAAAGTACTTGGTTGCTGCAAGTTTGCTTTTTGCTATTGTCACTGGATCTCTTTTTTTAAATAAGGTAGAAAATACCAATGCTTCAGAAGCTAAAGTAGCCATGATTGACATTGAAACCTTACCTGACGAATTGATTGAAGCCTACGTCAAGAATAATGAGCTTGTGGCCGAAGTAGAATGGAATAGCGCGATAGAAGCAGCCGGAACTAATTTAACATCAACCAATAATTAAAAAGATTAAAAATAATAAATCAACTTATTTTAAACTATTGTAAAGAAAAAGCATCTAAATTTTAAATGCCATTTTATGAAAAAAATATTATGTCTCTTTAGTTTTATACTCACTGTTTTTGTAGCACAAGCACAAGGCAGAACAATGTATGGTCAAAACAGACAACCTATGCGTGATAGATCAGGTATGGAAACGCCACCTCCGCCGCAAAGACCAATGACTAAAGAACAAAGAGAAAGATTAGAATTTTTTAGAATTCAATTCATATCTAAAAAATTAGATTTGACAGTTGCGGAAGCAGAAAAATTTTGGCCTGCATACAATGAACAAAAAGAAGCTAGCCAACGTTTAATGCAAGAGAAAAAAGAAGATGAAATTGAATTTCAAGAAGGTATGCTAGTGATAAGAAAGAAGTTTAAAAAAGACTTGATGCCAATTTTAAAATCAGAAGAAAGAGTGAACCTGGCTTTGAAAGTAGACAGAGAACTTTTAAATAAAATGCGCAACGAAATGATGCGTAGAAAAAGACCAATGGAATAAGTTGCATTTGGTACATTATAAGCGCATTAGCCGGGGGGCTAGTGCGCTTTTTTTATTTCACAAGTTCTAATTGGTATGCTTGAATCAATGCAGGATTTTCTGGACTTAAAGTGAAACTTAATTTTAAATTATGTTTTGAACCTTCCAATATACAATAGCCTCTTAACTGATTTTCTGCAATCATTTTTCCAACAGATTTAATGTTCCCTGCTTGTTCAAATAATTCTTTGGCTTCTGCTTTTAATTCGTCCAATAAATAGTCGTCAAAAAAGTTTTCTGCAAAGATGGCTGGAATATTTTCCCAGCTAGGAATAATTAGTAGCAATTCTTTTTGGCGTTGTTCTAGTATTGGAGATATGGATACAATTCTAGGTTGAAGCTTTGCTATTTTAACTAAGGTATCTAAAACAATTAAGTTCATTCTAGAAGTTGGCGCATAGGTATGGTTGGCAAAAAAGATCACACCCAGACCATATTCAGGTAGAAAACGCCAATTGCTACCAAAGCCTGGAAGTCCACCACTATGACCAATACTCGTTTTACCTTCCCCATCATGCATCCAATTTAATCCATAGCTATAACTAGATGTGGTCGCTAGTTTTTTACCAGATGGAAATTCATAATTTGGATTTAGATCAATGAAAGTATAAGGTTGATGCATTTCTCTGACAGTGCTTCTCTTAATCACTTTGTTTTCTGGCGCATTGCGCTCTGGCCAAGCAGCTTGATGCATTGCAACATATTTTGCAAAATCATCAATAGAAGTGATCATCCCACCCATTGCACCATAAATACCATCTTTTAATAAAGGCACATTCACCCAATTACCTTTGATGGTGCGATAACCTTTAGCTAAATTTTCTTTAGTGATGGTCCTGTATTCATAAGTCGTATGCTGCATCCCTAAAGGATCCAAAATGGCTTGTTTAATGTACGCATCATAAGTTAAACCAGATACCTGATGTATGATATAACCCAACATGGCAAAACCGAGATTGCTATATTCATAATAGGCGCCCGTTGTATTTGAAAACGAAAGTCCTTTTTCAATCAAAGCAATCAGATCTGCTTCAGCATCATCCAATTGTCTGTCTCCCCATGGATTGTCCTCGGGAAAGCCCGCCTGATGTGACATTAAGTGACGAATGGTGATGGGTGCGCCATCTTTTGTCAATACCTGACCCTTCATGGCTGGAATATATTGCTGAATTGGGTCATCTAATTTTAATTTCCCTGCATCTCTTAATTGCAAAATAGCCATGGTAGTAAAGCTTTTAGACATAGATGCGATACGGAACATGGTCTGGTCATTTGCAGGAATTTTATCCTCAATATTGGCCCATCCTTCGGCTTTTTTAAATAATAATTCTCCGTCCAACACAATGGCAAATGCATAGGCAGGAAAATGATGCTTAAGTGCATAGTCTTTATATAAATCTGCCACTATGGGCATCGCAGCTTGTAGTTTTGCCTTTCTATTTTCATCTGCAAATGCCGCAGGTTTAAACTGATTGGCGGTTTGAGCATATCCATTGATATACATTAATGGAGCAAAAAATAAAGCGGCAAATAGGGCTGTTTTCATAGTCATGTATTCATCACAAATTAGGTTATAATTCAAAAAAATGTATTAATTTTCTACACTTAATATACAACTATGCGTAAACAACTTTTTTTAGTATTGCTTGCCTTGCCCCTTTTGATTTTTGGTCAACAAAAAGCCAATTATGATTTAGCCGCAAGATTTTCTCCAAAGAAATTGGATAAGATGATTTTTTCTTTATCCGTTGATCCTCATTGGTTAAAACAGTCCAATAAGTTTTGGTACATGTATGAAACAAGTGAAGGAAAACAATGGATGATTGTAGACCCTGTAAAAAATGAAAAGAAGGCAATGTTTGACAAAGATCAACTTGCTGCTGCTTTAACAAGAATCATCAAGGATCCATTTGATGCACAACATCTTCCAATTGACTCTTTAAAGTTTATAAAGGACGAGAACTGGATTCAGTTTGAAGTAAAAAGTAGCATTGAAATAGATAAGCCAGGTGCTAAGAAAGATGCTAAAGCAGAAAAAATTAAAAAAGTATTTTACTTTGAATATAATTTGAATACGGCACAATTAAATGAACTCGTTGGATTTGTAAAGCCCAAGAGAAAACCAAATTGGGCGAATATATCACCAGATCAATCTAAAGTTGTTTTTGGTCGTAACTATAACTTATATGTCATGGACAAAGCAAATTATGAAAAAGCTTTGCTCAATGAAGATGATAGCACCATTGTTGAAACAGCCATTACAAAAGATGGTATTCAAAACTATAGCTGGCATAACGAAGGTGGTGCAGGTGGTGGAGGCGAAACAAATGTAGATGCTGAAAAAAATAAAAATAAGAGAAAACCTGTTGCTGGATATTGGAGTGAAAATAGTAAACAGCTTGCTATTGTAAAAGTAGATAATAGAAAAGTGAAAGATTTATGGGTCATCAATAGCATTGCAGATCCAAGACCAACGCTTGAAACCTATAAGTACTGGATGCCAGGCGAGAAAGATGCACCAGTTGATCATTTAATGTTAGTGGACATGATGAATTATACCAATAAAGAAATCAATGTATCACTCTATAAAGATCAAGACATTGCATTATGGAATAAGTCTGCTGCTGTGAATGCAAGAGATGATGAATTCAGACCAATGATTTGGTTAGGAACCAATGAGCAATTATACCTTGCAAGAACAAGCCGTGATTTAAAAAAGATTGACCAATGTATAGTGAACACAACAACTGGCGAGGTCAAAGTATTGGTAGCAGAAGAATTAAATACTTCTATTGAAATTAAGAAGCCTGAATTAATTAAAAATGGTGCAGAAGTTGTTGAATGGAGTGAGCGTGACGGATGGGCACATTTATATTTATACGATGGTCAAGGAAAATTAAAAAATCAAATTACTCAAGGTGCATGGCATGTAGAAGAAATCATTAGCGTGGATGAAACTAAGAGAGTGGTTTATTTTTCTGCAAATGGTAAGGAATCAATCAGTGGTGGTGGTAAAGAAGATCCTTATTACATGCATTTATACAAGATCAACTTAGATGGATCTGGCATGCAATTATTAAACCCAGGTAATTTTGATCATAGCTTTAGTTTGAATGATAACAATACTTATTTCGTAAATACCTCTTCAAGAGTGAACACCACTCCTGTATCAAGCTTACATAGCGCTGATGGTAAAAAATTAATGGATTTAGAAACAGCCGATTTAAGAAACTTAATGGCATCTGGTTATAAATTTCCTGAAACATTTAAAATAAAGGCAGATGATGGAATAACTGATTTATTTGGTGTAATGTATAAGCCTTATGATTTTGATAGCACTAAAAAATATCCAATCATTGAGTATGTTTACCCAGGTCCGCAAACAGAGTCTGTGAATAAGTCCTTTAGCAAGGGTATGGATCGTATTGACCGTTTAGCTCAATTGGGATTTGTGGTGGTAACAATGGGTAATAGAGGGGGTCACTATGCAAGAAGCAAATGGTACCATAATTATGGCTACGGTAATTTAAGAGATTACGGTCTTGCCGATAAAAAAGCAACTGTGGAGCAATTAGCCGATAGATTTAGTTTCATTGATAGAAACAAAGCGGGTATTCATGGTCATAGCGGTGGTGGATTTATGAGTACCGCTGCTATTTTGGTGTATCCTGATATCTTTAAGGTAGCTGTAAGTAACGCAGGTAATCATGATAATAGTGTGTACAATAGATGGTGGAGTGAAAAGCACCATGGCGTGAAAGAAAATATCTCTGAAAAAGGCGATACCACATTCAGTTATATGATTGATAAAAACCCAGACTTAGCTAAAAACTTAAAAGGAAAACTATTATTGATTCATGGGGAGATTGATAACAATGTACACCCTGCCAATACAATAAGAGTGGTGAATGCTTTGATTAAAGCCAATAAGCGCTTTGACATGTTAATTCTTCCAACACAAAGACACAGTTTTGGAGATATGAACGAATATTGGTTCTGGAGAACTGCAGACTATTTCTCTAAATATTTAATGGGGGATAACACAGAGCGCTCTGTAGATATTGATGAAATGAATAAAGATGTAGAAAGAAAAAAATAAAACGCTAATTTATATTGATTGGATTAAATAGATTCATGATTTAATTAGCAAAAAACGCTCCGAAATTTCGGAGCGTTTTTTTTATTTTAAATAGCGTTCACATTTTTTCCAATACCCAAAAAAGCTTGGAAAATAGCCATTCACTTGAGGAAATAACCAATCTCTTGCTTCTTGAATGCCTTTATAATGCAAGGTTGTAGGATGTTCTTTAAAATAAATAATACACTTGCTATTTTCTGAAGCAGCATCTTTTAAATTTTCAGTGGATGAAGTTGTTTTTAATACTTGATTTAGATCTTCAAAGTTGCCTATAAATATTTGAATGCCTGGAATATTGGTGGTAGCTAGGTCAATCACAAATTGTAGCACTTTTTCTGTCACAGGAAATTGATCAAAATGATTGGGCTCTAGTAATAAGATGCGATGCACTTCTTCACCATGATGCCATAATGGATCTAAATTAAAACTATTGTAAATACAAAAAGGCTGATCAAGTAATACCTGATTGATATCAAAAATATTTGATTGATTTGACTTTTCTATATTTTTTAAAATAGCTTTGGTGTCTATATCAAATTTTTGATCTAAAGGATTCGGCCAGTTTGCAGCATGATTTGTTTGAATGGTATCCGAATCATCAAATATAGAAGTTTGCAAATATTCGTATTCCGTATCTAAAAAAGTACCTACTTGTTTTGTGGAGGTATACTTATTAATATTTTCTTGATTGGCAATATATTGTTTGCTACTAAAAGTGCCTGCAACCCATTGCCAACTCAAAAAATTTGCTGCAGGATCATGGTCTAATAAATTTGCATACATCCATTTGGCACCAGGCAACCATGCTGCTTTAAAAATATTTGAATGCAACATCGAAATATACATACGTACATGATTGTGCATCATCCCATGCGCATACAAATGCTGTATGGCATTGTCAAGTGCTTGAATACCCGTATTACCCTCACTAATTGGTTTCGGTAGCGCTTGTAATACAACATTAGATTGTTCTAATTTTAGATCTTGTAAAATTAGACTGCCCTTTTGTTGCCAAACTCTTTGAAAGTATTCCCGCCATGCCATTTGTTGCATAAAACCAATCCATTCCTGTTGATGATGCTTGGTCTTGATTTGTTCCATCACCAGCACTGGACTTAACAAACCCCTCGAGATATAGGGCGACCAGTTGGTCACAGCCCCATTGGTATAATTTCTAGTGGCATGGTACTTACCTGGATGATATGCTTTAATTTGCTCTAAAAGAGCAGTATATGTGATATTCATTGATGGACATTAATAGTATTAGTTATTGAACAATTTTAGCTGTAAAATGTTTAAAATGAATGCAGGTTCAACTCGTATTTCCACATCAACTTTACTATCAGTCCGAAATAGGTACTGGAGGAGGTGATTTTTATCTCATTGAATCTGATCTTTTTTTTCTTCAATACCATTTTCACCAACAAAAGCTAATATTTCATAGAGCATCTATGAAATATTATTCCGAACAACTTACACAAAAAGGGCATCACTGTCACTATATTGATGCGCAGGACACAAATGCTACAATTGCTACCTTAATGAATCTGCTTAAGTCCAAGGGTGTTCAAAAAATTAAATTGTATGATCCATGTGATTATTTGTTAGATGAACAATTAAAAAAAGCTAGCAAGCAAAATGGTATTGAATTAATTTACTTACCGAGTCCTAATTTTTTAAATAGTTTACCAGAAAGTGTGGAGCTACTAGGTAATAAGAAAACTTATTTTCAAACAAGTTTTTATACAGAACAACGCAAACAAAGAAATATTTTAATTGAGTCAGACGGAAGTCCCGTTGGTGGACAATGGAGTTTTGATGCGGAGAACAGAAAAAAAATTCCAAAAAATACAGCTATCCCAGCACTTCATTTTTTTGAGTCCAACGAATACATTGAAGAGGCAACGCAATATGTAAAAGCGAATTTTAAAAACAATCCAGGTCAATCTAATGCGCCCTTTAGCACTGGAAAAAAAGATTTATATTATCCCGTAACACATGCCGATGCAAAAAAAGCAATGAACTTATTCATTGCAGAAAAGCTTGATCAGTTTGGTATTTATGAGGATGCAATGGTAGTAGCAGAAAAAACTTTATTTCATAGTGTACTAAGTCCATTGATCAATGTGGGCTTAATTCAACCGACTGAATTTTTAAATGCTTTACTAAAAGCGTATCAAAAAGGAAAAGCGCCAATCAATAGTATCGAGGGGATTATTAGACAAATCATTGGATGGAGAGAATTTGTACAATTGACTTATCGCAAAATTGGAAGTCAACAAAGAACAAAAAATTTCTGGGGCTTTACTAAAAAAATGCCACAATCTTTTTATGATGGTACAACTGGAATTGCACCGATAGATACCAGTATCAAAAAACTTCTGGAGTCTGGCTACAATCATCATATTGAAAGACTAATGGTCTTAGGTAATTTTATGTTACTCTGTGAGATAGACCCAGATGCCGTATATCAGTGGTTTATGGAAATGTATATCGATGCTTATGACTGGGTGATGGTGCCCAATGTGTATGGCATGTCTCAGTTTGCTGATGGAGGCATGATTACCACAAAGCCCTATATCTGCGGATCCAACTATTTAATGAAAATGGGTGATTTTCCTAAAGGCGAATGGCAGGCCATATGGGATGGTTTATTTTGGCGCTTTTTATCCAAGCAGCGTGTAGTGTTTGCAAAAAATCCAAGATGGGCAATGTTATTAAGTACTTGGGATAAGATGCCGGAAGAAAAAAGAGCGCATCATTTAAGCAACGCTGAACAATTTTTACTAGATTTAAAATAAGTATACCAATCAAGATGAAGCATATACCAGCAGAGCCTATATTAAAATCCGAATGGGTCGAAAAAGATAGAGACCGTATCATTGAAATGGCCTGGGAGGATCGTACGCCATTTGAAGCAATACAATTTCAATTTGGATTGAGTGAAAAAGAAGTGATCGAATTGATGCGCGCCAACTCTAAGCCTTCTAGTTTTAGAATGTGGCGCAAACGAATGGCTTCCAGAAAAACCAAGCATGCTGTTTTAAGAAGTACAGACGTGATAAGATTTAAATGTAGTCGTCAAAAAACGAGCGGCAATAAGATTTCAAAAAGATAGCGCGACTTGAAAGTCGCGCTATCTAATTTTCTATTCAAGAATATTTTATCAATTTATATAGGATGCTTAAATAAAATTTATTTTTTAGGCTTCTGCTTCTTGCACCCCTCACTACAATACTGTACTTCCTCCCAGCATCGCTCCCATTTTTTTCGCCAACTAAATGGACGACCACATGCTTTGCATATTTTTTCTGGTAAATCTTGTTTTTTAACTCCTTTCATTATTTAAATCCTTTCATTATATGTTAACAATTGGCTGTCCTTCTTTTACCCACTCATTGATACCACCACTATAATTGGCAATATTGGTATAACCTTCTTTAACCAATAAAGAATAGCCAATCGCAGCTCTATCACCACCTTGACAATGAATGATGACAGGCTTTTCTTTTGGTACTTGATCTAAGTTTTGCAATAAGGTGCCAACAAATACATTTTTTGCACCTTCAATATGTCCGCTATTATATTCTGCAACACCTCTTATATCAATGATTTGAGCATCCGTATTGGCTTTTACTGTATCGATCGTAACCATATTAGAATGCGCTAAAGTGCCAGTATACACTTGGTTCATTTTTGAAGCATCTACAAACCCAAAAATATGATCCAATCCTATACGCATTAATTTTCTTGTTAGATCGTCCATTTGATTTGGGTCTGCAACTAAAATAAATTGTTCGTCATAAGAAATAAACGAACCCATCCAAGTGGCAAATTTATTATTCCCTTGAATATTGATGCTGCCCGGAATGAACCCATTTTGAAATTCTAATTTATTTCTTGTATCAATCACTTTGATGCCCTTATCCATAGCAGATTTTAAATCCGCATTCAATAATTCTTTAATCTTTGGCACTTCGGTTAACAAAGGACGATTGACTTTATTCAATTCCTTCATTTTTGCAAAGTACTTAGGTGGTTCAGGTTGGTCTGTCAATAAAAACTGGACGAAGCCTGCTTTGTCTGCGCCATACTGAAATGCCCAATTTCTTTTTTTCTCATATCCCACTGTAGTACTTGGGACAGCCCCCAAAGCCTTACCACAAGCAGATCCTGCGCCATGACCAGGCCAAACTTGAATGAAATCTGGTAAGTCTGTAAACAGATGAATTGAATTGTACATTTGTTCAGCGCCTTTTTCTTGTGTACCTATGAATCCTGCTGCTTTTTCTAATAAATCTGGACGACCAATATCTCCCACAAATACAAAGTCACCTGTAAATAACATTACTGGCTCTTTACTTGCAGGCGTGTCGGTTAATAAAAAACTAATGCTCTCTGGCGTATGTCCTGGTGTATGTAACACCTCAATTTTTAAATTTCCGATCATCACTTCTGAGCCATGTTTTAAACCTTCATGCGCAAACTCATATTCCCATCCTGCTCCACCTTCATCTGATAAATACATTTTAGCTCCTGTTACAGCAGCTAACTCTCTTGATCCAGTTAAAAAATCGGCATGGATATGGGTTTCAAAAATATGTGTTATTTTAAGCTTTTGCTCTTTTGCGATTTCTATATACGTATCAATATCGCGCTTGGGATCGATCACTGCAGCTACGCCTGCTTTTTGACAGCCAATGAAATAACTAGCTTGAGCTAAGGTTTTGTCGTAAACGTATTGAAAAAACATATTGGTAATTTTTAATTCACCACAAAGATGCGCATTATAAATACTATTCTTTGTGATATATATCACAAATTTATAAGATAGTTCTTAGACCATAATAGATTCTTTACTTTTATGATCAATAATTACACCGATATTTTTGCTAAAAAATTGGGCAGGTGACATATATCACCTATCTTTTATTTTTATATAAGCATATTTGTGCTAAATAATACATCATGGAAATTGTAGGTTACCTGGCAGCTATTTTAATTGGTATTTTTTTAGGGTTGATAGGAGGAGGTGGAAGTATTCTTACCATACCTATTTTAGTGTATTTGTTTCATATAGACCCCATGTCTGCGAGTGCTTATTCTTTATTCATAGTAGGTACAACTAGTCTTGTTGGAGCTTGGCCAAAGTACAAACAAGGTTTTGTAAATATAAAAACAGCAATTATTTTTGGAATACCCTCTATTCTTATCGTTTTTATCATAAGAAAATTTGTGCTGCCTGCTGTTCCTATTCAATTAGGGGAACTTGCAGGTACACCAATAACAACCTCTTTAATTATGATGTTGTTATTTGGTGTATTGATGATAGCGGCTTCTTTAAGTATGATATTATCAAAATCAAGTTCGGATTTAATTCCTGATACAAAGCAACAATTCAATTACCCAATGATTCTATTAGAGGGTATATTGGTTGGCTTAATCAGTGGTTTACTTGGTGCGGGAGGTGGTTTTTTAATTATTCCAGCCTTGGTTTTATTTAGTAAGTTACCTATGAAACAAGCTGTAGGTACCTCCTTAATCATTATAGCAGCGAATTCATTATTAGGATTTATGGGAGACCTTGGACATCATGTAATTAACTGGACTTTATTATTGTCTATTACTGCACTTGCAATTGTAGGAATATTGATTGGTGATCAATTAAGTAAAACCATTGAAGGAGCTACTCTAAAAAAAGGATTTGGCTGGTTTGTTTTATTGATGGGTTTGTACATCATAACACAACAATTGTTTTTTCCAACAAGCAATACGCACTAATTAGGCGACTGA
This sequence comes from Chitinophagia bacterium, assembly GCA_037143275.1. Taxonomy (GTDB): domain Bacteria; phylum Bacteroidota; class Bacteroidia; order Chitinophagales; family Chitinophagaceae; genus Sediminibacterium. Next base: position 415,759 of record JBAWZB010000001.1, on the reverse strand, counting down.
ATTGTTACTTTTAAAAAAAGTAAATAAGGAGGCTGTCATTAATAAGCCAATTCCTCCCGCGGTTATTCTAGCAAGTATAGGCGCTGCAGGACCTTGGGCGTTATAAATACCCCATAAAGCCCAAGCCACTACTAAAGCAAAGGCGATTGATCTGAATTTTTTTAACATTAACACTGCAAGTAGGATAGCAATCAAAATCATTGCTGCACTCCAATAAACAGGCGCAACATTAAAAGCAGACCATTTATAAGCAACCAATAAGGCGGTGATATTGGCGATGGTGGCCACAGAGATCCAACCTAAATAAACTATAAAAGGTGTTTGTAAAATAAATTTTTGAGTGCTAGTCAGTCCATTATCCATTGTGTTACTTTTCAAAAACAATTGAATGAGCGTGCTTAAAAACAACAACATAATCACCACCGACAATTCAATTTGTAAATAATGCCAAGCTAGGATCCAAGCCATATTCAATACGCAAGTCATCAAAAAATAAATATTGATACGCTCAATGAATATAAAAGCTTTAGGATGTTGTTGTTGTTTCAGTGTGTAATAAGTATAGCCAATGGTATAGGATAACAATAATAAATAAATCACCCCCCAAATTGAAAATGTGAATCCTGCTGGCACAAATGCATTGGGATAAAAAGCAGATACCTGGCCAGTATTATACCCATTGATAGGTAGAATATTGGCCAGGGCATTCACTGCAATCACACCTAAAAATAAAACCCAGGTGAGGATTATTTTCATTTTAAATATTTATTGAACCAATTGATATGTGCATTATGACGATGCACAATATAACTTGGAACACGGATGCCATGATTTTGATTTGGATAGATAATCAATTCTGTTGGAATCCCTTCTGATTTAAATGCTTGATACATTTGTTCTGCACCAATTACAGGCACATTAAAATCGGCTTGACTTGCCATGAACAAAACAGGCGCTTTGATATCCTTTACTTTAAAAAATGGGTAAGACAATGCCTCCCATTTTTTTGGATTCTCCCAAGGCTTTCCTAATTCTTCTTCATATTGCGCAATGTATTGATCAGATCCATACACCGAAATCATCAAAGAACTTCCTGCACCACTTACTCCAGCTTTAAATCGCTTATCTGTAGCAATGGTATAATTTGTCAAAATACCTCCATAGCTCCATCCTGCAATGCCTAGTCTATTTGGATCCGCAATACCTTCTTTAATTAAATAGTCTGCAGCACCCACAATATCCTTTACTTCCTTATTGCCCCAGTCAGCATTAATCGCACTGGTAAATGCAACACCTCTTCCGCTACTGCCACGATAATTCACATTGGCCACAGCATATCCCGCTTCTGCATAAATACGATTGGTCATGTCAAAAGAATAATCATCCTGTGCCACTGGACCACCATGGATAAACATAATCAATGGTAGGTTTTTTGCTCCGCTATCTGGTAAATGTAAGATACCAGAGACCAATGTGCCATCAGAGGAAATGGATTGAAAACCTTTGTGGTAACCTTTTTTCAAACTTGATACAAATGCATCTTGAAGGTGGGTCAATCTTTTAGTCAATTTATTTTGATAACTATAAATTTCAGCAGGTGTTTCTAAATTACTATACATTAAAACAATGTCTCCTTTATCATTCATGTCCATTGAACTATACACACCCATCTCATTGGTTAATTGTTCTGGTTTTTGTGTTTGAATATTAAATTGAACAAGGTTTTGTTTTCTATCATCTTCAATCAAAGACAAAATTGACTGACCATCGTTCGACCAAAAAATAGAAGAAAATGCACGATCATAATTTTTTGAAACAATGGATAAGGCTTTCGATTTAAGATCATAAATACCTAACTGTGCAATATCATACATGTCATAGTTTCTCTCTGAACTTGATTGCAAAAATGCAATTTTAGAATTATCTGGACTAAATACTGGACTAGTGTTAGCGCCATTAAATTTCGTGAACTGTACTGGCTTAGCACCTTTTGTAAGTGTTAATAAGAATAAATCTGTGTTAGAATTCTTATCAGGGTTTTCAGTAACATTGCTCACATAGGCAATCATTGAATCGTCTGCACTAATTGCCACATCCCCTTCATTGTAATTGCCGCTTGTTAATGTATCTAATTTTTTTGTAGTTAAATCAAATACATACAGATGTGTTTTACGATTGTCTAAATAACCTTCGTTGTCTTGTTTGAATTTATACCTAGTCATTTCATAAGGCGTGCGAACTTTAGACTTTGCTGTATCAGCGTAATTAAAATCTTTCACGACTACAATCATTTTTTTACCACTATTAAACCAAACATAATCATTGATCTCACCTTTGATATTTGTTAACTGAACGCCCTCTCCACCTCGACGATCCATTAAAAATACTTGTGAACCATTCTCCTCATCTTTTCCTTTGGTTAAATAAGAGATGTATTTTCCGTCTGGACTCCATTGGTAATTGCCAACGCCCTTTGTTTGTTCTGTCAAAGTGATGGTCTCTTTTCCATCCATCGACATCATATATAATTTGGATACTGTTCTGTCTTTGGCAACATCAATTTTTGATTGACTATATAAAATCCAAGTTCCCTCTGGAGAAATTTTAGGTCTTGAGACTGCCTCCATACGATACACATCATTTGGCACTTGTGCCATTATTGCGTTCGCAATGCAAATAGAAAAAAAAGCCATTAGATATTGTTTCATCATTTTATTTTTTTTAAGTGTAATCAGTCTTTTCAAATTATTTCAAAGTAGGATAACTAATACCCAATTGCTCTAAATATGTTCCAAATTTACTTGGATCGTAATAGAATTTTTCAAGTTGGCTTCTATAAGCACCTTGAATTTCTTTATTCAAATGAATTGCAGGAGGATCGTTTTTAGTAATGAAAGGAATGTATTGAACATCTTTTGTTTGCACTTCCTTAAAATACTTTTTTGCATCTGCCACTAAACTAGGCTTCGTAAACAAATCCAATAAGGTCATTGCTGTGGCTTCTGCCCCCACCAAGGAGCCCTTGTGTGCAATAGGTGTCGCCATTGCAATGGCGTCTGCCCAATGGTGTCCTTTTGTACCAGGAATATTCGCTGGATACCTTAATACAATCGTAGGTAAATTCCATGAGATATCTGCAATATCATCTGATCCACCGCCCCAAGAAAATGCAACCGAGCCTTTTAAGGTATCAATTGTCGATTTTAAACCATCAATTGGCATCCCTTGTTGGTCTTTCTTTGGCGCTTCTACTAAGGCTTGTACGCCTTTTGCTAAAGCGATATCTTTTTCATCCCAAATAGGCATCCCTACTTTTTTAATATTGGCATACATGGCTTCGGCGAGTGGCTTGTTAAAATGACCAGGCCATGCAGTACCCAACATTTGATGCGTCACTTTTGTATTGGTCATCATGGCTGCACCTTCTGCAATCTTGATACCTGATTCATAATTCATCTTGATATCTTCATAGGTACGTTCTCTAAAATAATACCATACACTTGCTTTACTTGGAACCACATTTGGCTGGTCACCTCCATCTACAATCACATAGTGTGATCTATTGGTTGGCTTAAGATGCTCTCTCTTAAAGTTCCATCCCACATTCATTAATTCTACTGCATCCAAAGCACTCTTTGCTCTCCATGGCGCGCCCGCTGCGTGTGCTGCTTCTCCTTCAAAATCAAAACGTACACTCACTAAACCATTACCCCCATTGTCACCATAACTTGAAGCGAAATCACCACTTACGTGCGTGAAAATACATGCATCCACATTTTTAAAATAACCATCGCGCACATACCATGCTTTTGTTCCAACTAATTCTTCGGCAATACCTGGCCAAATTAAAATCGTACCAGGTAATTTTTCTCGCTCCATTAATTCCTTCATTGCAATGGCTGCATAAATGATCACAGCTTGTCCAGAATTATGTCCTTCCCCATGTCCAGGAGCTCCTTCCACAATCGGTGCTTTATAGGCTACGCCTGGTTTTTGAGAGGCTTTAGGAATACAATCCACATCGCTTCCAAGTGCAATCACAGGCGAACCAGTGCCCCATTTTGCCATCCAAGCGGTAGGCACATTCGAAATACCATTTTCTACAGTGAATCCATTTTTTGCTAAAACAGAAGTGATGTATTTAGAAGTTTCAACTTCTTGAAATCCTAATTCTGCAAAACTAAAAATTTGATCCACCATCACTTGTACCTCTTTAGACTTACCAGCAACAGTCTGCATCAGGGTTTGCTTTAATGCAGCTAAATCCTTTTCGGTATATTTTTTTTGTGCAAAATTGGGTAAAGAAAAACTTAGTAAACAAATACAAACGACAACGCGTTTAATCAATTGAGTAAGCATGGTAACTTTTATTAGAATGATGAAATAATTTCAAGACATAAGATACAAAAAAAATCCCCTATCTAAAAAGATAAGGGATCAATATTTTATAAATGGGGCAGCTTATTTTGCAGCCATCTTAAATTCAATTGTTTTTGTATTGGAGGCAGTGGTTTTTGAAGTAACCACCACTGAAAGATTGTATAATATACCAGGTAATAAGCCAGTTACAGTCACAGGGTTAGTAAGGCTGGTAGATGAAATACTATTGGTAAAAACAGTCGTATTATCTAAAATTTTAGTCAGTTTAGTGTCAATAGTGACGCCACTTGCAGGAATTGCAATTAGCCTAACTTCCATTTTTTGTGAAGTACCTACCACGGCATAAATATTGGTAGCACCTGGATCTATATCAACGATCACCCCATTGGCCGCGGTTAAACTTGGTTCCACCACCACTACTGGCGGTTTTGGAGTTGGTGCGGGACTATCTCCTCCTTTGCTACAACCAACAAAAGCAATGCTTACAACAAAAATCAAGTGCTTATACCTCATAAGTGTAATTATTAAATTGACGTGCTGAAGTTAATAATTTTTACCAATATGTTGAGTGGATGTGCATTTAAAGGTATAAATACTTGAAATATAAGCATATGGAATGACTAGGTTTATCCCATGCGCTATTTTAATCCATCCAAGTTTTTACTACTGGTACTATTTCAATTGACTATTCCACGATTGTATGGCCAAGTATTGCCTTTGCAAACATTTAGTCTTGCTGCTGAAAGTTTTGTTTCAAATCAAGTAGATGGTCTGCAGATAGATTGGCGCCTCGATCTTGGATTAACCGCCATGCCACTGCGTCAATCGAATGCCTATTATTTTAGTGCAGGTTTTTTACAACCAACTATTAACCGTTTTGCCAATGAAGGATTGTGGGAAAAATACAATCCAAGCATTGAATTAAAAAATACATTACGTAGAGATGGCATTGTGCTTTTTTCAAAAGAGCCTGATTTGATTTTATTTGGATACAACATTTTTGATCTACATGGTCAAGTCATCAAGAACGATCAAACAAAATACAAAAGTAGTTATGCAGGAAGGGCTATCCAAATCAATGGCATGACTAGTGGCGTATATATCATGCAAGTCATGTATTTGCCAGAGTGGATGACTTTTGATCATAAAAATAATTATTGGACCAAGACTATAAAATTTATACTACCATGAGATACATTACTTTAATCACACTATTCATATCCCTACTGTGCTGTCAAATAGGTTTAGGTCAGAACCAAAAGGGGCTTGCTTTTCAGGCAGTAGCCAGAACTGGATATGGTGTGATTATTCCAAATAAATTAATACAAATTCGAATTAGTATTTTAAAAGACACGTTGACCGAAGAGGTTTTATATCAAGAATTAAAATCTGTTACTACAAGTCCATTGGGCTTGTTCACCATTTTAATTGGCGCTGTAGAACCAGCTAAGATCATTACAATTGGGGCATTTGAAAAAATAAATTGGACAACATCTACTTATTTTATGCGTGTAGAAATTGATCCAGACAATCATTTACAATTTATTCGGATTGGGCAACAACAAATTCAATACGCGGCTTATGCATTTTCGGCAGACCATCTATTAGCTGAAAATGTAGATGGTATTTTAAGTGTGCCGCAAGGAGGCACTGGTGTGAATAATATATCCGCCTTTAAGTTGGCATTACAAATTGATAAAGTAAATAATACGCCAGATAGCCTTAAAATTTTAAGTAAAGCATCTCTACAAGCCATAGCGTTAAAATTAGATAAAAAAGATACTGTGAGCTTAAGCAATAGAATTAATCAAAAATTAAATAAAGGAGAAATAAGCGCGAATGAGCTAGCATTAAGCTTAGGTTTTATGCCATTTGAAATTTATTTTGGGGCATTTTCAGATACCTCAAAACAAGTGGCCATCGTCAACACCGCCACCGCCGTAAAATGGAGAGACACCATTGGTCAAAACCAAATAGCGATTGGACTTAATTCAAGCCTAGATCCTACTAAGCTTTTAGTGGTAAAAGCGGGGACGTATATGGTGCAGTATAGCCTTCAAGTTAGCAATACGCAAATAGCCAATGACGAAATCAGTATCTGGATCAGGCGCAATGGCGCTGCTTATCCTAATACGCTAAGGCAGTTCCTAACTGGCGCCATAGGCGTCAAAAATATTTTTTCCGGGCAAACAATGATAGTCTTTGGGGCAGATGATTACCTAGAATTGTTTTTTAGTGTGAAACACAATCAAACACAATTATTAAAAACGAGTGCATTAACCACGCCTTCCAGACCAGCCACCCCAAGTGCCCAGATTTCGCTGTTCAGAATACAATAATAGGAGGTTCCTCCATTTGTAAAATTTGTTTTAAAATTCAAACCTACCTAGTTAACTTTAGTTTGAACAAAAAACAACTTTATGCGTCGAATTGTATCTCTGCTCACTATGGTGCTATTATTAAGTGTTCAACTTATTGCACAATCTGTTCCTAGTCCAAAAAGTCATTTTGGATTTAATATTGGTGATAACTATAAGTTAGCCACTTTCACTGCCACTGAAGCTTATTTAAAAAAAGTAGAAGCCTCTTCTAACAAAGTTAAATTAGTCACAATTGGTAAAACAGAAGAGGGTCGCAATCATTATATGATGATTGTATCTAGTCCTGAAAATATCAAGCAAATACAAAAATACAAATCGATTTCTCAAAAGCTAGCAAGAGCAGAAGGATTATCAGATGAAGATGCAAAGCAACTAGCCAATGAAGGAAAAGCAGTCGTATGGATAGATGGAGGATTACATGCCACAGAGGTGGTGGGTATTCATCAATGGATAGAATCCATGTACCAGCTCATCACGCGTCAGGATGATGAAACAAAAAATATTTTAAAAAATACCATCATCTTATTTGTACATGCGAATCCTGATGGACAAGAATTGGTTTCCAATTGGTATATGCGTAATACAGATACTTTAAAGAGATCTACAAATGCTTTGCCACGTTTGTATCAAAAATATATTGGACACGATAACAATCGTGACTTTTTTATGATGAACATGAGTGAATCAAAAAACATGAGTCGTCAGCAATATATTGAGTGGATGCCTCAAATATTATACAATCACCATCAAACAGGCCCTGCTGGAACCGTTGTTGCAGGTCCTCCATACAGAGATCCATTCAATTATGTATATAGTCCATTATTGATTACTAGTTTAGATGCATTGGGCGCTGCTATGAGTAGTCGATTAAATGCAGAACAAAAACCAGGCTATACTATGAAGGGTGGATCGGTTTATTCTACTTGGTGGAATGGTGGATTGAGAACGACCGCTTACTATCATAATATTGTTGGTATTTTAACTGAGATCATTGGAAGTCCAACTCCAATGAATATTCCTTTGGTACCTCAAAGATTGATTCCAAATAGTGGCTTGCCTTTTCCAATTGCACCACAAAAATGGTATTTCAAAAATTCAATCGATTATTCTATTTCATTGAATTATGCCGTACTCAACTATGCAGCAAGATATAAAGATGAAGTGCTTTTGAATATGTATAAAATGGGTAAGGCAGCTATTGATGCTGGTAACAAAGATAGTTGGACCCTCTCTCCAAATAAAGTGGAACTATTGACTGAGCAATTGAAAACGGAAAAAAGAGATACTAAGATTGATAGCATTGCCTTATTAAGTTATGCAAAAGTGTATCAAGCACCTGCATTAAGAGATCCTAGAGGCTATATCATTCCTGCAATTCAAACCAGTAGCGCAGTGGCATTTGTTAATATTTTAATTCAAAGTGGTATTAAAGTGCAACAAGCAACCAATGATTTTGTGGTGCAAGGAAAAAATTATCCTGCAGGTTCTTATATCGTAAAAGCCAATCAAGCATTTAGGGCACATGTCATTGATATGTTTGATCCACAAGACCATCCTAATGATTTTTTATATCCAGGAGGACCACCAGTGCGTCCTTATGATGCAGCAGGATGGACACCGGCATATACCATGGGCGTTGAGTTTGATAGAATCTTAGATGATTTTAATGGTCCATTTACAACCATTCCTTATGGTCAATTGCAATCTGTAAAAAGTACGGTACTACTTACACCAAGTACGATGAATAAATATTATGCTATCCAGTCTTACGACAACAATAGTTTTATTAAGATCAATGATTTATTAAAAGCAGGTAAAACAGTTTATAAAAATCAACAAGGATTTTATTATGCAATAGCAGATGAATCAAAAGATAAAGAGACCATTGCTAAAGCAGGCTTAAGCATGATTGCTGTAGAAAACATTCCTTCAGATGCGGTTAAAATTACAACGTTAAGAATTGGATTATGGGACCGTTATGGTGGGTCCATGCCATCTGGCTGGGTAAGATGGATTTTAGAGCAACACCATTTTGATTTTCAATTGTTGTATGCAAAAGAAATCAACACGGGTAATTTAAAAGACAAATATGATGCGATTGTTTTTGTAGATGGAGCCATCCCTGCATTGGTGGAAGGATCGGCTTCTCCTTATGATGAGAAAGATCCAAACTTAGACGAGATTCCTGCTGAATTTCATTCCATGGTTGGAAAAATCACTGCTGAAAAATCTATTCCTGCATTAAAGAGTTTTGTGGAAGCAGGGGGAACAATCATTACCATTGGTTCAAGTGCAAATCTTGCATACCATTTAAAACTCCCAGTAAAAAATGCGATGACCGAAATGAATAACGGCAAAGAGCGTCCACTTCCCGGAGAGAAATTTTACATTCCAGGAAGTATCTTACAGGTTGATGTAGCGCCTTCTGTAAAAGCCAACTGGGGCATGAAAAATAAAGCGGATATCTACTTTAACAATAGCCCTGTATTTAGAGTGCAGCCAGATGCTATTGCAAATGGCACGATCACACCACTTGCCTGGTTTGCATCAGATAAAACTTTGAGAAGTGGATGGGCATTTGGACAAGCCTACTTACAAGATGGTGTGGCTGCTTTTGAAGCAAAACTTGGAAGAGGTAAGTTGTTTGTTTATGGACCTGAAATTACATTTAGAGGACAAACGCATTCTACTTATAAAATGTTATTCAACCAATTGTATCAATAATTTCCGAAAGGTTAAAGTCGATTATCATAGGCCAAAAAAAGGAGCTACAAATTGTAGCTCCTTTTTTTATTTTATATACTTTCAAAGTATTTGATCTAAAATTAAAATCAAATAATTGTTAGTGATTCATTATCCAAATGGTTGTTCAATTGAAATACTTTGTTTCGAGAAAAAATGTGGTCCGTCTTCGGCGATGTACAAACAGTCTTCTAAACGAATCCCAAATTCACCAGGAATAGAAATAGTAGGCTCATTGCTAAAACACATACCAATTCCAATAGGCGTTTTATTACCTTTTACAAAATTAGTCCACTCGTGCCCTTCTAAACCAATGCCATGACCGGTTCTATGCGGTAGGCCTGGCAACTTATAATTGCTTTTGAATCCTGCTTTTTCAATCACTGCTCTAGCAGCAGCGTCTACCACTTCACATGGTGCCCCAATTTTGATGGCAGCAAAAGCTGCATTTTGTGCTTCCAATTCTGTATTCCAAACATCAATTTGTCTTTGAGATGGTTTACCCACTACAATCGTTCTTGTGATATCTGAAGCATAACCCTCTACACTGGTGCCTCCATCTACCATAACAATATCACCTTCGTGAATCACTTGAGGTGTGATGCTTCCATGCGGCAATGCCGAATATTTACCTACTTGTACCGAAGCGCTTCCACTATAGCCTAGCTTTCTAAATGCCGCACTAATATTAGCGCTAAATTCTGACTGAGACATTTCTGGGCGAATGGTTGCAAATGCTGCTTGATATGCTTTAATAGTGATATCACTTGCATACTGCATCAAATCTAATTCAGCTTTTGTCTTATACATTCTGCAACCAGCAGTAACAGGCGTTGCATCTACAATCTCAAAACCTGTCGCTAATTTTTTAACGCCGTCAGCAATGAAAAAACGAACACGTTCTTCCATCCCAATTTTTTTATACTTTACACCACGGTCTTTAATGATATTAAAAATTAAGGCATAAGGACTTTCGTGTTCTTCCCAACATCTTACTTCATCACCAAATACAGGATTCAATAATTCCATCGCCCGATCTTCTTCGAACTTTGGACAGACATAAGCAATAGGCCCTTTAGCTGGAATGACTACGCCAAAAGTTCTTTCACTTTGTCCCCATCGCATTCCAGTGAAATAAAAACAAGAGGCAGTGCCTTCTAAAAAAATTGCATCTATTTTTTCTTTTTCCATAATGGATTGTGCCTTTGCAATTCTTTGCTTACGCTCATCTACTGTAATAGGTACAACACCCTCTTTCATTGGCACTAAGTCTTCAATAGATTTAGGCAAACTGATAGCATACTTGCCAGCAGCATCATTTGCTAAAACCTTACCGCCTAATCCTAATGTGCCTGCGGTCAAAAAAGCTGTACTTAAAAATTTTCTTCTATTCTGACTCATTGTATTTTTTATTTATTCAATTATCATTTTATGTATCCTACCATGCGATGCCATAATCCTCTCCATGATTAGAACTACCACCCCACATAGATCCATGTTTCCAATCAAACAAAATGGCGTTGATAGGACCACTTGTGCGATCATCAAAAGTTAAATTGTATCCTCTAGCTCTTAAGTCTTTTCGAACCCACTCAGAAACATCATCATGTAATAATATGCTTCCTGGTCTTGGTTTTCTGTCTGCAGTTTTAGTGCCGCCTAAAGAAAGCCAAAGTTGATTGGTATTGATATTCGCTGCTTCTGTCGCTTCTTGAACAGTCATCCCAAACTCAACCATATTTAAAAAAAACTGCAATAAGTTTTGATCCTGTGTGTCCCCACCTTGTACACCAAAAGCCATAAAAGGCTTGCCGTCTTTAATTGCAATACTTGGTGTTAAAGTGACTCTAGGTCTTTTACCTGGCGCAACTACATTGAAAGGACTTTGTGCAGAATCCAACACAAAACTTTGCATACGTTGACTCATACCTACACCAGTATTTCCCGCAATAGTCGCTGGCAACCATCCACCACTTGGCGTGATAGACACGACCCATCCTTCTTTATCTGCTGCTTCAACTGTGGTAGTCCCTCTCCATAAACGATCCATGTAGTCAGCATCTATTGGTAATTTTTCATTTGAATTCAATGATGCAACAGTTCTTAAATCATGTGCTGGGGCAAATCCTTTTTTACTTTTTCCGGTATCTACTGAAGGTTGAAATCCTTTTGCTTTAATTAAATCTAAAAAAGGATTTGTTTTTCCTTCAAAAGGATAAGGATCTCCAGGACCTGCATTGGCATTGTTCATGGCCATATTAATTTCTCCTGCTCTTTGTTTTGCATAAGCCTTGCTTAACAGCCCAGTCATTGGTTGATTGGTTGCAAATTTTGGATCACCATAATAAAAATCACGATCTGCAAAACTTAAATTCATTGCTTGATAAATCGTATGCATATAATCGGCAGAATTATAGCCCATTTTTTTCAAGTCAAAATTTTCTAGAATATTTAAAGCTTGTAATAAAGAAGGTCCTTGCGTCCATGATTGAAGTTTATACACATCAATTCCTTTATAGTTGGCCATGGATGGCGCTTCTTCTGTTGGTCTCCAGTTTTTTAAATCTTCTTTAGTAATCAACCCACCTTGCTCTTGCACCCCTCTTACAAATTCATCTGCAATATCTCCCTTGTAAAAACGGTCATAAGCAGCCCAGATAGCCTCTTTACGAGACTTGCCTTGTTTCAATGCATCCTGCTCGGCATCCACCATTTTTTGTAAAGTGTTCAATAAATCTTTTTGTACAAATATTTCTCCAGCTTCTGGTGCTTCACGTTTTTCTCCTAAGTGTGGTAACAATACTTTCTTACTGTAAGGCCATGTTTTAATCAATGCTTTACCGCGCTCAATGCTGTTTGCAGTTTGTGCATCAATTGGATAGCCTGCAGCTAAATTCATGGCTGGCGCCAAAACTTCTTTTAAACTCATAGAGCCATAGTTCGCCAACATCAAACAAATACCTCCTGGTGTACCAGGTGTAGTTGCTGCTAATGGACCATATTCTGGTGGGTAATTAAAACCTTTGCCTTTGAAAAATTCCGGCGTAGCGCCAGTTGGTGCAAATCCCATGGCACTAATGGCAATCACTTTTTTTGTATTTGGATTGTAGATCAAGGCCTGTGTCTCACCACCCCAACTTAACACATCCCACATGGTACAAGTGGCTGCAAGCATTGCAATTGCAGCATCTACAGCATTGCCCCCTTTTTGAAACACCATCGATCCGGCAGTAGCTGCTAAAGGTTTACCTGTAATAGCTACCCAATCTTTACCATGTAGAGGTGGTTTTTGAGTTTGTTGTGCTTTCGAGTTTGTTGCACAAATCAATGTGACAACAAAGCATAAAATAAAATTTTTCATAGGTTCATAATTGATCCAATGAAAATACATTTTTTAGGTTAAATAAATAAAAATGAATGACAAATAGATGCGTATTTAGTAAATTGAGTAGATAAAAATAGTTTTATGAAAAATAGCCTACTACTCTTTGCCTTTCTTTTTACCATGCTGCAAACAAAAGCGCAGACTGCAGATTATATTATCCGAAACGGAAAACTAATCGATGGCACGGGGAATCAGTGGCAATATAAAGATGTGGCCATCAAAGGAAACCAAATTATTGCAATAGGTAATTTGAAAAATTGGAAAGCGACAAGAGAAGTGGATGCCAAAGGATTGATTGTAGCACCCGGTTTTATTGATGTTCATGGACATTTGGAAGGCGGGGAATTGAGAAACCCATTGGCTAGTAATTTTTTATATGATGGTGTAACTACAGTGATCACAGGTAATTGCGGTGGATCAGCAGATAACTTGAACTCGTATTTTAATCAGCTAGACTCCATTGGTATGTCCATTAATATTGCATCCTTGATTGGACACAATACCATTCGCAAGCAAGTAATGGGCACTGCAAATAGACATGCTACAGAAGAAGAGATGCAACAAATGGAAAAATTGGCAGCCCAAGCCATGCAAGACGGTGCAGTAGGTATGTCCACTGGATTAATATATATCCCTGGCACCTATGCGCCTACAGAGGAAATTGTAAGACTGGCTAAAGTCGTTGCAACAAAAGGAGGCGTGTATGCCTCTCATATTCGAAACGAAGAAAATCAAGTAGTAGATGCAGTGAACGAAGCCATTCAAATTGGAAGGGCCGCTACGATACCCGTTGAAATTTCACACTTTAAAATTAGTGGACAAAATAATTGGGGTCGAAGCAAAGAAACAATTCCATTGGTTGTAAATGCAAGAAAAGAGGGCATTGATGTGACCATTGACCAATATCCTTATACGGCGAGTAGTACACAATTAAGTGTGTTATTACCAGATTGGGTTTTATCAGATGGGCAAGACTCTATTTTCGCAAGATTAAAAAATCCGACCATTCGAAAAAAAGTAGCGAACGAAATTATTGGTATTTTAAAAGAAAGAGGGATCAAGCATTTTACTTATGCGGTAGTGGCTAATTACAAAGCAGACAGTAGCTATAATGGAAAAGATATCGAGGCCATTAATTTATTAAGAGGCAATAAAAATAAAGCATTAGATGAAGCAGAAACCATTATTCAAATGATGGAACAGGGGGGTGCACAAATGATTTACCATGGTATGACCGAATCGGATGTCAAAGCAATCATGCAGTATCCTTTCAATATGTTTGCAAGTGATGCCGGTATCGCAATGAAAGGTTACGGCAAACCACATCCAAGAGCATATGGTACCAATTCACGCGTATTAGGAAGATATGTTAGAACAATGGGCGTATTGAGTTTAGAAGAAGCCATTAGAAGGATGACATCCTTACCTGCGAATAAATTCAATATTGCAAAGCGAGGGATTTTACAAGAAGGCTATTATGCAGACATCGTTGTGTTTGATGCAGATGAGGTTTCAGACATGGCTACATTTGAAGACTCACATCAATATGCAAAAGGATTTAAATACATCTGGGTAAATGGCGTTTTGAGTATAGATGAAGCGGTACAATTGCCATTAAAAAGTGGAAAATCAATTAGAAAAACGCTGTAAAAAAGGGTTAAATCTTTAAATATATTTTAAATAATTGAATATCAATTCAATAAATAATAATAAAAAATATCATTAAAAATTTCAGATAAAATAAAAAAATTGTATAACCTATTGATTATGAGATTTTTTTTAATATTCAATGATGCAACATTGATAAAAAAGCCTGATTTTGTTTAATTTTTTTTTTAATTTTTCAAACAATTTATTTAAATTCATGTTCTAACTAACGGCAGTTACAAACACGTTCACCAAATCTCCACAATATGGATTCTTTATTTTTATTAGACGCTATGACAACGATTGCAAAAACGGACTACGTTTCGTTTACTTTCTTTGTAGGCACAATGGCTATGATGGCCGCTTCGGTTTTTTTCTTCTTTGAATTGAACAACACAAGTCAAGAGTGGCGCACTTCGGTATTAGTATCGGGTTTGATCACTTTTATTGCTGCTGTTCACTATTACTACATGCGTGGTTATTATGCTGAAACGCATGATTCTCCAACCTTCTTCCGTTACGTAGATTGGTTGTTAACTGTGCCTTTGATGTGTGTTGAGTTCTACTTAATCACAAAAAAAGCTGGTGGTACAACAAGTTTATTATGGAAAATGATTTTAGCTTCTGTTGTAATGTTGGTAACAGGTTACATGGGTGAAGCTGGATTAGGTAGTGCTACAGTTTGGGGTACAGTGAGTGCGCTTGCTTACTTCTACATTGTGTATGAAGTATGGATGGGCGATGTTAAGAAATTAGCAACAAACGCTGGTACTGCTATTGCTTCTGCAAACAAAGCATTAGGTTGGTTCATCTTAGTTGGTTGGGCTATCTATCCATTAGGATATTTAATCGGAACTGCTGATGGACAATGGTATGCAGGATTTGCAAATATTGGCTTGAATATGGATATTGTTTACAACATCGGTGATGCTGTAAATAAAATCGGATTCGGTCTTGTTATATATGCATTGAGCAGAAAAGCTGCATAATTCTAACTATCTTTAAGGGGCGAGTGCATAACTCGCCCCTTTTTTTATGCCTACTATATGCAGATAAAGCTCAGACAACTACTTTTGGTCATTGGATTCGGTTTAGCCTTATTACATGCCTACTTTCCATTGTCTACAAGCCAGCAATTAGGGGTTTTATTTGTTACCTTGTTTACTTTGGGTATTCCCCACGGTGCCTTAGATTTTTATATTGACCAAAAAATTAATACAGGGGCTGATAAAAAACACGGTTATGTATTTTTATTAAAATACCTATTAAATATGTTGGCATATGGTATGGTATGGTATTTTTTGCCAACGATTGCCATCCTTATATTCATCGGATTAACGGCTTTTCATTTTGGAGAAATAGATTGGCTAGGTAAAAGCTATACCGGTTTTCATAAATTATGCTACAGTATTTTAGGGCTAAGTTGGATTTTGTTTCTACTCAGTAAAAACATCCACGTAGCAATTGATGTTTTTGTTTTACTGGGACAATCTAAAATGCAGGCAGAGGAGTATATCCATTATGCAACCATCATTTTGCCTATTTCTCAAGCAACACTTGTGTGCATTCACATCGTTTTATTTTTTTCACACAAATATTTTTTCTCAGATACCAAACAATTCTTTTTTGCAGTGATACAAATTGGCTGTCTGACGATTTTAAATATGCTATTACCACTTTGGTTATGTTTTAGTTTTTATTTTGGGCTATGGCATTCCATTTTGTCTTTTGATAAAATAAGACAAGAGTTTGAAATGGAAAATAGTTTTAATGGATGGAAAAAATTACTTACTAAGGCCATACCTTATGCAGTCGTAGCATGGACTGGCATAATTATTTTTATTTATTTTTCAATGAAGTCTTGGAGCATTAAAGAAGTCTTGCCACTTTTATTTATTGGCATTGCAGTGCTTGCCCTGCCTCATTTACAGGTATTTACCAAAATTAAATTGGATAAGTCTGAATAGTTGGACAGTTGATTTTCGATTTAAACGAATACCTACTTTTTATTGGTAATCAGATTCATTGAAATCATCCTCTTCGCCAAAACTTCCTAAATTCATCATACTGCTCATTAAATCGTTGAATTCGATTTTGCCATCAATCATTTTTTTATTAATCAGCGAAAATGCAGCTAAACCATGCAAGACAAATTCCATTAACAGAGCGCTTTCTTTTTCATTGGCATGTGGGTAGTGTTTCTTTACCAAACCAAATAATCCATCTACCTTATATAAGGCAACTACTTTATCAGCGTCTTTCATGTCTAATAATAGGTTCAAATGATTGCCACCATCAAACCAAGTCGTAATGGACTTATAAGGATTGTCAAGCGCCTTTTCCTCTCCCTTTTTATTGACCATTTTTTTCTTCTTCAACAACTCAGGGTTGGGGAAATATTCAATAAACTGAGTTCGAATGGACTTATTCAATAAATTCAGCGCTACTTCATAAGGACCTTCTTGCTCGCCTTCATAAACCAATTCAATCTTTCCAGTGATAGATGGAATGATACCCATTAAATCACTAATCCAAACATAAGTATGTTTTTCGTTGTGGATGATTGCACGACGCTCTGCAGAGCTAATAGCATTTTCAAATGCGGCAATAGTTAAACGCGCACTCACACCACTTTTTTTGTCAACAAATTCATTGGATCTTGCTTCAAAAGAAACTTGTTCAATCAATCGCTTGATTAAATCACTAATATCCACTCTTTGTTTTTGAACTTCTAAAATATCTGCCTCTTGTTCTGTAATCGCTAATGAGGTTTCTAAAGTTTTTGGATAGTGCGTTAATATTTGACTTTCAATTCTGTCTTTTAATGGTGTAACAATACTGCCTCTATTGGTGTAATCTTCTGGGTTCGCAGTAAAGACAAATAAAATATCCAATGGCATACGCAATTTAAAGCCACGTATTTGGATATCACCTTCTTGTAGAATATTGAATAAAGACACCTGGATTCTTGCTTGTAAATCTGGTAATTCATTGATTACAAAAATGCAACGATTGCTTCTTGGTATAATACCATAATGAATCACTTTTTCATCGGAGAAACTCAATTTCAAATTGGCTGCTTTGATAGGATCAATATCACCAATTAAATCTGCAACACTTACATCTGGTGTAGCCAATTTTTCTCCATAACGCTCAGACCTATGAAGCCAATGGATTGGCGTATCATCTCCATGTTCCGCAATCAAGTCTTTGGCAAACTTGCTTAATGGTTTCAATGGATCATCATTGACTTCGCTACCCATGATGACAGGAATGTATTCGTCTAACAAGTCTGTCATTTGACGCGCCATCCTTGTTTTAGCTTGACCACGTAATCCTAAAAATAAAATATTATGTCTGCTCAATAGTGCACGCTCCGTATCAGGTATCACCGTGTCCTCATAACCTAAAATACCTGTAAAAGGATTTTCTTTATTTTGTAAGCAGGTAACCAGATTATCACGCACTTCTTCTTTAATGGACTTAGACTGGTAACCAGATTGAATCAATTGTCCAAGCGTATTGATTTTTTCTATGCCTGTTAATTTTTTGTTTTCAGTTGCTTTTTTATTAGCCATTTCTTTTTTGTTTTTAGTATACTGTTTTTCGCTTTCCACTTTCAAAATCATTGAATATAAAACTACCAAGTTTATCTAAAGATGCGAAGAATGCTTTACCGTGATTCATCTCGGTAAACTCTTCCACAAATTTTTGTAAATAAGGATCGGATGCAATCATGAAGGTAGTCACTGGAATTTTTAACTTCTTACACTGCGCCGCCAAATTTAAACAACGATTCACTACTTTTCGGTCTAATCCAAAACTGTTCTTATAGTATTTAGAGCCAATCTTTAAACAAGTTGGTTTACCGTCGGTGATCATAAAAATTTGTTTGTTAGGATTTTTACGTCGACGCAATAAATCCATTGCTAATTCTAATCCTGCAACTGTATTGGTATGATAAGGACCCACTTGTAAATAAGGAAGGTCTTTAATTTCAATACTCCATGCATCGTTACCAAAAACAACAATATCGATGGTGTCTTTAGGGTATTTAGTGGTAATTAATTCACATAACGCCATGGCCACTTTCTTTGCTGGTGTAATTCGATCCTCGCCATATAATATCATGGAATGAGAGATGTCAATCATCAACACCGTAGAAGTCTGTGTTTTAAAATCACTTTCACGAATCAGTAAATCGTTTTCATGCATTGTGAAATTTTCAACGCCATGATTAATTTGAGCGTTACGGATACTTTCTGTAAAATCTACTTGATCAATATTATCACCAAATTGATAGGCCCTTGTATCTGGACTAAGTTCTGCACTAGGTCCAGTTTTATTGGTTTGGTGGTTGCCCTTGGATCCCTTTTTTAATTTACCGAAAATATCCTCCAGACTCTTTTTACGAATGGTCTGTTCTGTTTTTGAAGTAATTTTAAATGTCCCGTCAGGTCCATTCTCCTTCAAGTAGCCATTTTCCTTTAGGTCTTCGATGAAATCACCCATCCCATAATCGTTATTGGTGAATTTATGTTTTCGGTCTAGTTGATTGAGCCAGTCCAATGCTTCTGTTGCATCCCCATTGGTATAATTCAATAATTCTGTAAACAAGTCGAGCATTTGCTCAAACATGCTTTTTTTATTTTCGCCTTCTTTAAATGGAGTAAATTGAAATCCTTTCATAGCGCGTACAAAATAGCGAATAAGCCATAAATATGATTACGATTTAAGTTAATTTTTTTGCGCAAATGCTTTACTCTAATTGAACGCCTAGCAAATTATAAGTTAAAATCTTCCGGAAACAACTTCAACAAATTTTGAAAGCTATAGAGCAAACCTTTAGGGGAACAATAACTGTGTTTAAATTGTTGCTTCACTTGGCTATGCAACCAAGTTGCTATGGTATGGCCTAAATCTGAATTAGGATTTATTTTTCCAAATTCAACCGTTTCACCTTTGGTTTTTAAAATAGTCAATGCTTCCTGATACAATGCCAATAATGCTTGTGGCTTTAGGCGGAATAAATTGTACAAATGAAAAAGATCAAATACAAGAAAATACATCTGTTGCTGGCCTGCTTTACTCAAGCCACCATTACTTTGTAAAAATGGGGTTAAACTACCCGGTTCCAATCCTACTGCAGCCACCATACCCTTAAATGGTTGAATGGTTTTTAATTTAATTAAGTCAGGGGTTGCGATAAAACTGCCTTCAAACTGTTCATTCAAGTAACTCAGTTGCAATTTACCTTTTACTTTTAAGGCAGAGCTTGATTCTACAAATAACTGCAAGTCATTAGAAGCACCGGTATTGACTTTACTACTATTAACCTTAATAGGCTTATTCGCTTGTTTTTCTATATTTTGATTCGATACAGCCATGGCATGATTAATTTTAATTCACTCGTTAAATCAAACCAAGAAAAAGGATAAAGGAGATTACGTTTTGAGTTTGACAGTAAGTCCTCATCGATTTTACCACCGCGGAGTTCGACTCTCTCGGTTGGCAGCCATTGAAGGCTTCTTGATGATGGAACAAAGATACAAATTAAATAAAAACGAACCGAATAAAATTCGGTTCGTTTTTGCAATTAACATTAAATTATATACTTACCACTTCAAATGACTAATGACATCCCGCATACCCCAAAGGTAAAGGAATGGTGCACTGGAGAATAGTAGAATTATAAAATAATAAGAATATTTTAATAAGTGAAGGGGGCTTCTAGGGGGGCCTTCCAATTGGTATAGCATTCGAAGCATCATAATTATACCAAATATAATTATTGGTAAAATTGAAAAGAAGGTGAAGAAAAAATGATACCCATTTTCAAAATTATGATTTCTATAAAAAAAGCCGATCAGCCAACTCATGTAAGCTAATACCTTAAATATGTATAATTTCTTCTTGTTTAAATTTTGAATGTAGTTTCTAAATTTGGTCATAAAAATTAATTTCCATTTTTTTTCAAAATGCACGCTTTGTAATTGATGATGCATGTATTAAGTTCCATTTTATAAAACTCGTTAGCTAATAAAGTAGCACCTGCAAATCCAATCGAAAATCCTACTAATGAAGCAGTAGGATTGAAAGCTGGATTATTTACTGTTAGTTTACTAGTTATCGTAGTAAGATATTCTACACTCATAAATGTGAATACAATTATACTCATATAATAGCTTTGTTTGGCTTTTTGTTGACAAGCCACATATTCTAAACAACAAGACTCATTGCATCCAGGGCCTGATCCTGCACCACCCAAATCTTCTATCTCATCTAATCCCACTTCTAAATTTCCAATTTGCGAATAATAATGAAACTCATCTAAAATCCAAGCTGCATTGTCTTGCCAGAGTCCTGTACTACTTCTTTGACTGGCTTTTTCGAGCGTACTAATTTTATTTTTTATAAATGTTTTTCTTGCTTCATTCAACTGATGCATTTTTGCTTTTGAAAGCACCGTATCCTGACCAAGAAAACTTTTTTTTAATGCACCTGCATTATTACTAATGATATTGGATGCATTTTGTAAATCAGCAAAGCTTTTAAAATGATAGAATTCGATTAACTTTTTTTGAATCTCTAAGCTTGTTGGATTTTGATTGATGGCAACCAACAATCTTGAAGCTTCATCGTTGATCTCTGATTTTGATCTTTTGTCTTTATATACTATTTGTAAATACAAAGGATCGAATCTCGCAATCGTTTCATTCAATTCGTCAAAGAGCGGAGCAGATAAAGGCGCAGGTTGATTTTGTTCTGGAGGATCATTCACTGGTCTTAGCTGTTCTTTTTTTGAACAAGCGTTCAGAAATATCCATGATAGAAAAAAAATTCCTACAAGTACTGTTGATTTTTTCATGCTATTTTATTTTTACTTACACTGAATTGTGTAAGTAGATAGCATTAAAATAAAAAATCTATGAACTGCTTTACAGCGTAAAAATACGTTCAAATAGAGCAGCTAAAAAAATATATTTTATCTTAGAAAATAGGATAATAATCAATGCTGTAAAGCATCTTAGAATTAGAAGATATTCTATATAATTGGGGCTTATTTCACAAAAAATACGGCAGGCACTGGTCTTTGTCCTGTAGGATCGGAAGGCTTAATGGTTTCTTTTCCATTGATTAATAAACAACTGCTACCGCCTCCATCTAAATTAATAGCTTCGACTGCGCCAAGGTCTATAAATATTTGAGCGGTCTCTGTTAATGTAGTTCCCACTGCAATATTTTTCATGCGACCTTGAACGACTAATAAAATTAAATAGCCATCTTTCGTATAACCCATTGCGGTGCGCGGATGATGATCTGCAATGGCTTTGCCAGCAAACTTTTTTTCTTCATTATTTGAAATAAATATGGCGCCGTCATTTACTAAGACTGGACCACCCCCAACGGCCCAATTTAATTTCCATTTTTTCAAATTAGATAGTGCGTCTTCTTTTAATGATAAGGTTGCATTTTTATCTTTAATAGGCGACATTGGATTTTGTTGGTATAACACCTGCTTGCTATTCGAATCTGTATAGGTATATGCTATATCCATCTTACCGTTTTTTTGCATGCCAAACGCCGAGGACAATACATGCGTGTAGGTTAAAGTATCTTTTCCTTTTCCATCGATGTCTTGTTTGTTCAATGCCAATAAATTACCACGATGGACCAACACATTTAAATTGGTATTGTTTTTAAATTCAAAAAAAGAGGCATTCATTACAACCATTGGTTGGGCTAATCTTTCATAAAATGCAGATGGCGTTAAGCGTCTATATAAAGTCGTATCCACGCCCAATTGGAGATTGGGGTCCTTGGTATTGATGAGTACATAATAGGCTTTAAATGCACTATCATTTAAGGTAGTAGATGTGGATGCATAGACCTGAATGGCATTGGTCTTTACATCAAAATCTGTTGACACATTTTTCCACGCTATCTGTTGCGCCGTTGTTGGCATTGCTAAAATGGATAAGCAAAACAAAATGGAAATAAATGCAGGATGTAAAATTGATTGACTGAATTTCATAGTAGATTGAATAGGCGTGTTTGGATCTAAAAATAGCTCCCTAAAGTTAAGGGTTCTATTTAAAAAATGGACCCATACAAAAAGGCCTCCCATTACTGGGAGGCCTTGTATTCAAATCTTACTAAACGGATTCGTTGACTACTTTGTAGAGAACCACATTTCTTTAGTATGGTAATCTATTGTAGTTGCACCAATTCTTCCTAATTCATTGATGTTCCAAACATACTCAGAGTTAAATCTTGGACGCATTCTGTATACCAATTTACCCCCATTATCTGGGAATAAATCTGTAGCCGAAGGCACTGTAAAGCCTGTAAATACTTGTACCCCGTTTGCATCCTTGTCTGTGTAATGGTATCTACGCATATCTACCCAAGTTTCAAAAGTACCATGGCCCCAAAGCGCAATGTATTTTTGTAACATGATCATTGGTAATGTTAAACTGTTTGCGCTTGCAGGAACGACCGCTGTATTTGCTAAGAAAGCATCTCTTGTAGCCGTTGTTAACAAATCTGCAGTTGGTACATTGGTATTGTAATTCGCCATCAATAAATCAAAGTGCTTAGCAATGCCATCTTTATAAGCCGCTAATGCGGTTGCCTTATCACCTTTGATGAATGCAGCTTCTGAACGGATAAACGCCATTTCACTCGCGGTCATTACCGGAAAAGGTGCACTGTTTCTAAAGATAAATCGGCAGTTCACGTCTGTTGTTGGTGCAGTGTTCACAGTTCCAGTAGCTTGAGATAAACCATGAAAACTTTCTGGACGATCTGCTCCAGCCAATACAAGTTGTCCTTTCACTGGTTCAACCCCTTTAAAAGTACCATTGCTATTTTTTCTTAATAAGTAAATTGCTCTTGGATCTGCCACACCACTAAAGGTTGGGTTTAAACCACTCATTAAATCAGCGATAAATGCAGATTGTCTAATGGCGGTTGGTGATATAATTGTACCACCGCTAAGATTATTTCTAAAAGGTCCAAAGAAATTATTAGTTGATGTAAGAGAAGTTGCAGAAAATTTAACCAAAGCATCGTCTGAAGTTTCTTTCATAGCAAGATTCGTATAATACAATACTGAATCTGCTTTATAAATTGCTTTATTTGATAAGTGACTATGCGTTCTAGCCAATACTCCATAAACAAACTTCTTCCATTTAGCTACATTACCGGCATATAAAAAAGCATCCCCTGTTGCCAATGCTGCTTGACTTCCATTCTCGCCTGTTTTATTCAATAAATCTAGGGCTTCAAAACATAATTTTCTAGCATTCATATACACTTCTTCTTGTGTGTCATATTTGAATGTAATTAAGTCTGTATTAAAAGCCTCTTTTAAAATCACTTCACCATAGTCATCGGTTAAAGTTAACCAACTCCATGCGAAAATTGCTTTTCCCACACCAGCTATTTCCCATTGCTTGTTTTCCAATGCCCACTCAATCATTTTAACATTGTTTTGTCCAATATCATAATAATGAGAGCGCCAGAAAGACTGTGCTACATCCGTATTGGTATAACCCATTTTATCGAAATTACTTTGCGTTCCAGCAAATGCAAAGTTTTGAACGTATGCACCAATGTATCTAATGTCATTCATAGGACCGTTTCCTCCATAGTTGCCAGCCATTGAAGAAACAATCTGAGGCAGCAAAGTTTCTGGAGCCACCTTCACATCATAGTTCGGGTTTTTGTAGGCTTCATCTATTTTTTTAGAACAAGCAGCCACTAATACAATCAAGGCGCTTAGCACTAAAAGATGTTTAAAATTATATTTCATAAATAAAAGTTTTTATTGATTAAAAAGAAGCTCTAAATCCAAAATTGAAACTAACTGGAGCGCCCATGTTTCCATAGTCAAATCCAAATCCACTCACCCCACGGCTAGCAGAACTTGTTGCGCCTACTGCAGGATCAGCTCCTCTGTAGTTGGAAATAAGAATCAAGTCATTAATTGTTAAAAATACATTCAATGTTTTTGCTAACTTATCAACGTCTCCCTTTAACAATTTCTTTACATTATAGTTAAAAGAAAGATCTCTTAATCTAAACCAGTTTACATTTTTTTCGATAAAGGCTTCTTCTGGCATGGTCGTGTAATACAAAGAATTGGTTGCTGGCGTGATTAAAATATTGTTTGGAGTTGGAGCAGTTGTATTCTCCTTTCCATCTTTTAAAATACCAGGCACCACTCTTGCAATGTCTCTATCTTTAGTGATTGAGCTTCTACCAATTGCGGTTAAGTATTTTTCAGTTGCATTAAAGATATCACCGCCCACTTTAATATCCCATAAGAAAGAGACTCTTAAATTTTTGTAAGTGATATTGTTTAACCAACCCAATGTAAAGTCTGGGTTACGATCGCCTCTAACTCTAAAGTTGGCGTCAATCAATGGCAATCCAGTGGTTGGACTGATTAAGATTTGACCAGCATCGTTTCTTAAATAACCATAAGAAGTAATTGTTGTTGTTGGTCCTCCATTTTTTAAACCACCTCTAGCATTACCATAAACCCATGTATCAGAGATATAAAATTCAGGTACATTCGCAGGTAAAGAAGTGACTTTATTGCGCATTCTATTAAAATTAAAACGTGTGTTCCAAGAAAAATTCTTTTTGTTAACTACTAAGTAGTCTATTGCTATCTCAAGACCTTTATTCTCATTTGAACCTACGTTTAAAGTATTTAAAACGAAACCAGTAGCATAACTTGCTCTAAAATTTTCAGCGATCAAATCTTTGTTTTCAGTTTTATAGTAAGTTGCTTCTGTACTTAGTCTGCCATTTAAAAACTTCAATTCAGTACCAAATTCCATTGTCTTTTGACGCTCTGGCGTTAAGTAAGGATTTGCGTTCGTGAAATCATAAAAGTATCCTCCACCACTTCCAGTATTAAAGTTTAAGATAGATTGGTTCGCGTAAGGTGCACTTGAACGCGCAGTGCTTGCTAATGATCCTCTTAATTTCCAATAGCTAGCAACTTGTTTTACAATAGGGAAGATGTCTGACATAATCACACTCACACTTCCTGCCGGGTAATCATAAGCCCTGCTTGAAGTAGGGAAGATAGAAGACTCTTCAAATCGGTGAGAATAAGTAAAGAATATTTTGTTGTCATAGTTCACAGCTGCCTCGCCAAAATAAGCCGCTTGACGACTGATATTATAATTTGGTAAACCAAAACGATTCATGTTACTATTGCGAATTCTCGAAGCAACTGCAGTATTCGCACTATCTGTTCTGCTGGCATCTGTTAAATTGTTACCAAAGATGGAAGTGGTTTGTGTTTCATAATCCTGCCACATATTACCAATCATTAATCTTGTATTAATCTTACCAAAGCTTTTCTTTGCTGTAGCAGTTACTGTATGGTTGTATCCATAATAATTACGATAATAGTTTTCTAAAGCACCTTTTTGTGAACGGCTTAAGAAGTTAGAAAGAGAATCCCACTTTGTGTAACCATTTTGTTTGTAAGTATCATAACCTACTCTTCCATTGATGCTTAACCATTTTGTTGGCGTATAATTTACAGAAAGCGTAGCCACTGTTCTTGTAATTTCGTCACGGCTTCTATTTTTATACACATTAAAATAAGGATTGTCTAATTCATCAGTTGGATCAGCTGCAAACAATACCTTCTTCGTGCTACTTCCAGTGGTCCAATCTGATGCATCGTTATTTACAGGCCAAGATAGTAAACTCAATACGTAACCCTTGACACCTCTTAAAGGCTTGTCGTTTGAGCTTGTGATATAACTTATGCTTGGAGAAATTTCCAATGTTTTACCAATTTTATGATTGGATACGATTCTGAAATTGTATTTTTTAAAATTATTCGTTGGAACAGGAGAGTTCTCATCTATATAAGAACCGGACATACGCACAGTATGATTGCCTTTACCGTATTCTAATGACAGATTATGTGTATTTGAAAAACTAGTTTGAAAAAAATTATGCAGGTTATCATAACGTATTGCATTCTTATCTCCACTTGTTGGATAAGGTAATTGTGGCCCAAAATAAGAGAATATATTTTGTGCAACACCATTTAATCCTGAACCATATTCTGTCATCATTTCTGGATACCTAGTATAAGTAGATAATCTAAAACTGTTGTCATAATTCACTTTTACTTTACCATCGCTATCACCACCTTTTTTGGTCGTAATCACAATTGCACCAGAACTAGCTTGGCTACCATAAAGCGCAGTTGCTTCTGGACCTTTCAAAACCGTTACGTTTTCAATATCATTTGGATTGATATCTGCAATACGATTAGAATAGTCGTTGGATCTGTTTTCAGAAACAACATTCGCACTTGTTGGTTTTACAACCAATCCAGTGTTTCTGTTATTTTCTTGTACTGATGAGTTATCTACAATAACACCATCAATAATAAATAAAGGAGAGTTATCTAAAGACAAAGAGTTAAAACCTCTTAATACAATTTGAGAACTTGCTCCAGCTAATCCACTTGTAGGATTGATGGTTAAACCTGCAATACGTCCTTGTAATCCGTTTACAAAGTTATTACGTTGTGTTTCAGCAATTTCGCTACCTTTTACTTTTTGAACAGAGTAACCTAATTCTTTTGGATTACGCTTGATGTCCATTGCAGTCACAACTACTTCTTCTAAAGTATTGTCTTTAGGTGCAAGGCGCACTTCAATTGTATTGGCATTGCCCACTCTTACCTCTTTGGACTCAAATCCAACCGATGAAAAAGTTAATACTTGATTGTTAGCAACAGAAATAGAAAAAGCACCTGCATTATCGGTACTTGTTGCTACTCTTGATCCTTTAACAAGGACCGAAACATTGGACAATGGCAACTTGTCGAAACCGATAACCTTACCAGTTACCAATCTTTGTTGCGCGTTCGCTATTGAAATACTTGCGAAAAGTACCAATAACAAACTCCATAAACTTTTGGTTTGCATAAATAATAATCTTTGGTGAATAATAAACTAAGGTGTAACCCTTTTGTTAACGTTAAGTTAACGCTTATTAGTATTCAAAAAGAAAATATTGTCAGAAAATTTATACTTTTTAGATTTTTAAAGACAAGTGGCTGGCGCTTAGATCAGGTCAATTAGATCAGGATGGTAGCTGATCGATCAAATCCGGCTCCTTCCTTAAATTTTACATACCCCAATTGGTTCGTATAGAGCCTAGTTTGACCTATCAAAAATGGAGAAATATTGGCATGATGGTGTCCAAAAATCCAGGCATTTGGAGCTGTTTTTTGCATAAAATCGTCCAAATTTGATGCAAAACAGGCATTTATTGGGTCATTTTGGTGTTTTTTAGGATAATTCAAAAAACTGGGTACATGGTGGGAAACGACCACTTTTCGAGTGGTTTTTGATGCCAGCGCAGGTGCTAAAAAATCTAAGGCATTTTGGTGTAACTGATTGTATACCTTGGGCGTCATTTGACCACCATTCCACTGTATCTGGTTAAAGTCTTGCACTCTTTTTGACACTATTTCGGTCAAATGAGCGGGTATATCCGACCATAAAGTCGAAAAAATAAGCTCAATGGGACCCTTTGGGTCAGCTACTTCCTTTACAATATTATTGAGCAGCAGAACATTAGGTCGAATAGTTTCCTCAAAACTATTGGGCATTGTCGCCAAGTCTGACCCATAAAACTCATGATTGCCAGGAATCCAATAGGTCATTTGAAAATGGTCGGATAAGTAATTCAAAAAATCTTGATGCTGTTCTAAGTCAGCAATTGGAAGGATGTCACCAGCAAGTATTAAAATATCAGCAGTAGGCAAAAGCGGATTTTTAATCAATGCTTTTTTATTTTGGGCTAATTCTAGGTGCAAATCGGATGCGTACTGAAAATTCATAAAGCTAAAACTAAACAAAGTAATTATCTTGCGACTACAAAATATACAAAAATGAAAGAACAAAATTTTAGCAATCACGCTCAAATGGTTACAGGTTACCACTATATCACAGCGCCTGCAATTCTTGCGCTACTTGGTGGATCTATCAATTATGCATTAAAAGCAAGTCCAGAAAATAAATACCTCGCTTTCTTATTGGTGTTAACCAGCTTTATATTAATCATGCTTTTTACTTTTGCAAGAACTTTTGCTTTAAAGGCACAGGATAGAGCTATCCGTGCAGAAGAAAATTTACGCCATTTTGTATTAACAGGAAAATTGCTTCCTTCTAGTTTAAGAGTCGGTCAAGTGGTTGCATTGCGTTTTGCGCCAGATGCTGAATTCCCTGCATTAGTAGAAAAAGCTTCAACAGCCAATTTATCTGGAAAAGAAATCAAGCAGTCTATTCAAAACTGGAAAGCAGATTTTTACCGCGTATAAATCAACTCCATTATAAAAGATATAAGACCCATTGCACAATGGGTCTTTTTTTTTCTTAAATTTAGCTATCTAAAACAACTTTATGATCAAAAAAATTATTGCTTTATTAAGCTTCATCGTATGCACTCAATTGGGTTTTACGCAGGATATCAACAAAGAACTATCTCCACTAAAATGGAGAAGCATTGGTCCGTTTAGGGGAGGCAGGTCCAATATGGCAGCAGGCGTTATCAATAATAGTGATGTGTATTATATGGGAACCACTGGTGGTGGTTTATGGAAAACAGAGAACAGCGGCATCAGTTGGAATAATATTTCTGATGGTTTTTTTAAAACGGGATCTGTAGGCGCAGTTGCTGTTGCAGAAAGTGATGCCAATATTATTTATGTGGGCATGGGCGAACACGCAGTAAGAGGTGTCATGACACATCAAGGAGATGGTGTCTATAAAAGTACGGATGCCGGCAAGACATGGAAAAAAATGGGATTAGATGCTACACAACATATTTCAAGGATTGCAATTGATCCAAAAAATCCAAACATCGTTTTTATTGCAGCACAAGGTGCCTTATATAGTAAGTCAACAGAGCGCGGAATTTTTAAATCCATAGATGGTGGAACGACATGGAAAAAAGTTTTGTATGTAGATGATAAAACAGGTTGTGCAGAATTATCTATGGACATGCATAACCCATCAATTTTGTATGCTGCCATGTGGGAGCATGGTCGTTTGCCTTGGCAAGTCATTAGTGGCGGTCCAGGAAGTGGCTTGTATAAATCAACAGACGGCGGCAACAACTGGGAGAAAATGGAAAAGGGATTGCCAAAAGAAATGGGTAAAATGTCAATTGCTGTATCAAGAGCCAATTCAGAAAAAGTTTACGCATTGATTGAAAGTGATTTTAGTAAAGATGCAGGTGGTTTATATGTGTCTGATGATGCGGGTGCCAACTGGTCACAAATTAATAAAAGCCATCGCTTGATTCAGCGCGCATGGTATTACATTGAACTATTTCCAGATCCTACCAACGAAAATACCGTGTATGTAATGAGTGCCCCTTCTTTAAAATCAATTGATGGCGGTAAAACTTTTACAGACTTTGCGCGCACACATGGTGATTACCATGATTTATGGATTCATCCTAGCAATGGTAAAAACATGGTGATGGCCGATGATGGAGGTGCTGCTATAACACATGATGGTGGTAAGTCTTGGAGCAGTTTGAATAATTTGCCCACTGGACAATTTTATAGAATCAATGTAGACAACGAAGTGCCTTATAATATTTATGGTGGCCAACAAGACAACACTTCGGTTAAAATTGCAAGTCGTGCAATTGGTGCTGGCGGCATAGATGAAAGAAGTTGGTCTGCATCTGCAGGAGGGGAGAGCGCTTTCTTGGCATTTGATCCAAACAATCCAAGATATGTTTTAGGCGGTTCTTATCAAGGCACGATTGAAGTGTTAGATACAAAAACAAAAGGTAGTACCAATATCATGGCTGCACCAATTCAATATTTAGGAAGAGATGCAAAAGATATTAAGTATCGATACAACTGGAATGCGCCAATCATTTGGAGTCAACATGAACCCAATACTTATTATCATGGATCACAATATTTATTGAAAACTTCGGACATGGGTAAAACATGGAAAGAAGTTTCTCCTGATTTAACACGCAACGAAAAATCAAAACAAGGCAAACCTGGTGTGCCTTATACAAACGAAGCCGTAGGTGCAGAAAATTATGGCACACTAGCCTATGTGATGGAATCAATGCATGAGAAGGGTGTGATCTATACAGGTAGCGATGATGGTTATGTTTACTTAACAAAAGACGGAGGTGCAAGTTGGAAAAATATTACTCCAGCTGGTTTGGCAGAATGCTTGATTAATTCAATAGAAGTGTCGCCACACGACAAGGCAACAGTGTATATTGCAACCACAAGGTATAAGTTCAACGACCACACACCTGGTTTATATAAATCCACTGACTATGGCACTACTTGGACTAAAATAAATACGGGTATTGCAAACAATGCATTTACGAGAGTGGTGCGTGAGGACAATGTCATTAAAGATTTATTATTTGCAGGTACTGAATTAGGATTGTATTTATCTAACAATGGCGGTAAAAGCTGGAATCCATTCCAATTAAATTTACCTATCGCGCCAATTACAGATTTACGTGTGCACCAAAATAATTTAATAGCTTCAACTTCGGGTAGAGCCTTTTGGATTTTAGATGATTTAAATTTAATTCGAGCATACAAAGCGGACTCAACGAATGTAAAAATATACACCCCTGATGCCACATTAACAGTCATGGGATCTAGCGAGTTGGATGACAATGACGCAGACTTTACAGGTGCTAAATCAAAAGCCGGGGTCAATCCTGCAACAGGAATGGTGCTATATTATCAGTTACCTAGTATCGCAGATTCAGTGGAACTGAGTATGGAAATTAGTGATGCTTATGGTAAATTAGTAAGACGCTTTAGTTCAAAGGCGGACGAAAACTATAAGCGTTATGACGGCGCACCAAGAAGAGAGCCAACATTAAGTAAGGACAAAGGATTGAATCGTTTTGTTTGGAACCTACGCCACGCAACAACTACTGCTATACCAAATGTATATATTGAAAGTAGCTTTAGTGGCCACAAAGCCATCCCAGGAAATTATACGATTCGATTGATGGCTGGAAACAAAGTTGTAGGAACTACAACAGGTGTGATTGAAGCCAATCCAAACTTTACCACTACAGCAAGCGAATACCTGCAATATGATGGTGTAATGCGTTTGATGGAAAATACAGTAACCGAAATGCACCAAATGGTCAATCAACTAAAAGACAATAGCAGTCATGTTGAAGCATTGCTTAAAAAATTAAAGTCTGACGCTAATTATGGCGGTGCACAATATGCAAGCTTAAAACAAAATGCTGCTGCCTTGATTGCAAATTTAAAAGCATGGGACGAAGACATGATTCAAAGAAAATCTACGGCATATGATGATGTGGAAAATTTTCCAAATAAATTCACAGCCAACTATATGTTCTTAATGAATCAAACAGAGAGTGATATTCCTCAAGTGAATCAACCGAATTTAGATTTATTAAAAGAATACACTGCTGAATGGGAAAAGTTAAAAGCAAGAGGACTAAAATTAAAAAATGAAGCTATTCCTGCATTCAACAAACAATTGTGGGATTTAGGATTGGGTGCTATCTGGTAGACCCAATTAGATTTATAATCTAGACGCAATTCAAAAGAGCTTAGTTGTCGGCATTTAAAATGCTAGGCCTAGTATCTTTTGGGTTGCGTTTTTCGTATTGCTTCACCTGGTTGATCAATTTTGGTTGATATTTTCTAGGACGTTTTAAATCATATTGATAAAACGCATTTCCAATTTGATTTAAAAAAGGAAAGCCGACTGTTGCTTCGTCATATTTTGAATCATTCACAACGCCGTCACTATTCACATATACCGTAGCGGAAAGCATGTAGTCGATATTGTTTTTGGTATCCAACACATAAGACACATCTGTTAAGAAACCATAAGCCCATCCCACTTTATTGAATACCCTAATATGCTTAGGCATCTTATGAGTACTGTCTTGAAAAAAGAATTTGACATAACTATCATAAAAATGTACGCTGTCATATTTAGGATAATTGGTCTCCGATGGATACTGAGATAAATATTGTAATAAAAATAATCTGTCTGCTTCGGCTATATTGAATCTATTTTGTTTTGGTACGGAGGCTGGAAATATAACCGACTGCAACATTTTTTGCATATCCATTAATGAAATATTATTATGGCGCGTGAAATCAAAAGGGGCATTCACTACTTCATCCTTGCTATTCCAGTGCGCATCACCAATTAAAATAGGCGCTCCAAATTGAAAGCTGTCTGTATTGTATTGTGGGGCGAGCTTTAAAATTGGTACACCTTTTTCATCGACAAAATCAATGCCATTGGTATGTCTATTTTGATCCTCTGTAAAACCCATAAACTGTCTTGTGATTTTTGAACTGCTATACCCTTTTTCAAGTAGTTTTTGGTTGGCTGGCCCCTGGCCCATGAATTGGTATAATCGATTGTAGGGATCGTTCTCGGAAATCAAAAACGCACGCTTAATAAAATGCGCGATCGATGGCTTTTGATTTTGTGCACTTAAATCTGCAACCATGGACACTTGTCTTTGATAGTTGCTATCATATTGCATGCTAGTGAATTTGTTGACACCAGGTTGTTTCAATTCATTTAATTTTTCCATCGCTAAAAATGCAAGGGGCATTTTAACCATCGAAGCTGGATTAAAATAATGATCCGCATCGGCATATAATGTATGATTTGTAAAATGAGGAACGCCATTTTGATCTCTATCAATCTGTGTATAGACCAATTGGTATCGATACGTTTTTGGACTAGCTAGTACTTTTTTAGCAATGCTATCTTGAATGGTAAGCAAAATGGCATTGAATGGAGCAGGTAACTGCGCATTGATTGGGCTCAAATTTACCAAAAGCAATATGCTTAAAAATAGTAGGCTTTTTTTCATGATTGACAAGATTGATGTATTGCAAAATAATAAAATTCCTTTTACATCCCCGGATGATACTGTCTTACTGCTTTTTGAAGTACTTCGGTTTTATCTAAAGTCATTCTTTTAAGTTGTTGCGCTTGATACATTGCTCTTTGGTCGTTATAATGTGCATCTCCCTCATGAAAACTTGCTCCAAAAGTATTGACAGTTTCTATCAAAGGCAACCCACCATTTTTAGGGAATCTTACAAAATTAATATACGCGTCTCCGCTATTCATTTTTCTTTTGTCTTTTCCAAAAGGCTCGGACATCACTGCGGCTAATACATCTGGCATACCGCCCTGTGGCCAATTTTCTTTTCCTCTAACCAATCTTTGCACATCCCCTAATGTTAAATCTGTGCGGCCATAATTGCTTTGTAAAAAGTCATAGATGATTTGATACACTTTCACCGCTTCGGCGATGGTTAAGTTGTCGTTCTTACGACCTTCCATCACCACCGGTACATTGTAATACGCCAAATTATAAATCAATGCGCCTTTGCTATCTACCACTGCATTGTGGTCCCATTTTTTCAAAGTGGTGATGATAGAAGCTAGTTGAGGATATTTATTTTCATCTACCATAAACATAGAATCTGCTGCAAATCCATATGGAAACAAAATTGGATTCGGTAATTGACGATCAAACTTTATGCGCTTAATGTCTTCGTAACTAATTTTATCTAATTGATCGATTAAGTCTTTGGCGCGTCTACTTCTATTATCATGATAGGTTTCATAGCCATCATTCACATCGAAATTTTTTGGATTCAAATTGTCCGATTCACTACTTGCTAAAAAAGGTGAGTGATTGGCATTGAATAAATAACCACTTTTAGGATTTAACATTTGTGGTAAAGCACTTAATGGCTTAAATGTATTCCACAAAGTAGCCTTAGTATTTCCAGGCAATGTACTGCTCCAATGATAACTTGTATCTGGATTTCGATAAGGCATTTTACCATTAGAAATATAAAAAATATTATCTGCTTTATCTGCATACATGATATTGAACATAGGCAAATGATTTTGCTCTAATGCGCCTTTAAATTCTTTGAAATTAGTTGACTTGTTCATGGCATACCATTGCTGCAATGCACCTGCATCCATTAATGCTGGTAATCGCATCGAAAAGTAATCGCCTTTAGGTGTGGCCACTGTTGGGCCATAGATAGACTGATAGGCTGTTTTATAAATTGGAAAAGGAATGCCTTTGATACTTAATTTAATTTTTCGCTTTTCTAATTTCAACCAATTGCCATCCACTTTATATTCACCCGGATGCGCCTTGCTGGTTTCTAATTGATAGATGTCTATTTTATCTTGAAAATTAACCGTATGTGCCCAAGCTAAATTTGGCGTCACACCATGAAAAATTAATGGCGCCCCTGGAAACAAACCACCTAGTATGTTCCAGCCTTCTTCACTTTGTACATGCGCTTCATAAAATGCAGTAGGCCCTTCGATAGGCTGATGCGCATTGATCACTAGCATGGTTTCGTTTGATGAAGATTTATTAGCATTGATCGCAAATGCATTGCTACCTTCTCCTGTGAAACCTTCTAGTTTTAGAATAGTGCCATTTAAAATTTTTGGCAAGGCTTTGTCTACGCCGCAAAATATCGCTACCGAAAATGCAGCAGAGGCTAAATATTCTTCGATCGTAATTGGGAAGACATGTTTATTCAACACTTGATCAGGATGTGCTTTGGCATAAGCTTCTAATCCCAATAAATAGCCTTTTACCAATTGTATAAACTTAGGATCAAACTGATTCATCTGAGCTTGAACGGTTGCTTTTGTATTTAATAAACCAAAAACAAAATCTATCGGTGCTCCTTTTTTTCCTAAATGCGTTGCTACGTTCCCTTTACCTGTTAAGATTAACATTTGCATTGTTTCAAAATCATCTTCTGCATGTGCCCATGCAAGGCCGTATGCAACTTCGGGATCGGTTGGTGCAAAAATATGCGGCACACCAAAACTATCTCTGGCGATATTAATCTGCTCGGTGCGAATCATTGGAGGGTTAGCGTACTGAGCAGAAGCAAATTGTACCATTAGGGTACAAAGGACAAATAAAAATAAGCGCATGGTAAATTGAATTAATAAGATTAAAAAACCCCCAACTTTCGTTGAGGGCTGATAAATGATTGTGGCACCACCCGGGCTCGAACCGGGGACACAAGGATTTTCAGTCCTTTGCTCTACCAACTGAGCTACAGCGCCATCGGAAGTAAATCCATCCTTTCAAATTGCTTTGTTCGGGGAGCAAATATAGGTTAGCCCGCTTTAAATAGCAAAAAATTGGGCTTCTTTATTGAAAATGGGGGTGATACGCTTTCAAAAATTAATACTCGCAGTTTTTTGGTGTTCTTGCAAAAGGAATGACATCTCTAATATTGGTCATCCCTGTAACAAACTGCACCATACGCTCAAATCCTAATCCAAATCCGGCGTGAGGCACCGTACCAAAACGTCTTGTATCTAAATAATAGCTCATCTCGGTTAAAGGAATATGCATCTCGTTCATTCTAGCTTCCAACTTATCTAATCTTTCTTCTCTTTGTGACCCGCCCACAATTTCTCCAATGCCTGGTGCTAAAATATCCATTGCTGCTACGGTTTCTTTGCCCGCCTCACAACCATCATCCATGCGCATATAAAACGCTTTAATAACAGCAGGATAATTTGTTACAATCACTGGTTTTTTAAAATGTTGCTCTACTAAAAATCTTTCGTGTTCACTTTGTAAGTCAATGCCCCATTTTACATCGTAAGAGAATTTCTTTTTCTTATAGTGATTGCTATTTAATAAAATATCAATGGCTTCGGTGTAGGTAATTCTTTCAAAACTATTTTCAACCACAAGTTTTAATTTTTCAATTAATCCCAATCCGCTTCTTTTTTCGGTAGGTAATTGTTTTTCTTCTTCTGCTAAACGCGCATCTAAAAATGCTAAATCATCTGCATTGTGTTCCATCACATAAGCAATTAAATGCTTCATGAAATCTTCTGCTAAATTCATATTGTCTTCAAGATCATTGAATGCCACTTCTGGTTCGATCATCCAGAACTCTGCCAAATGTCTTGTGGTGTTAGAGTTCTCGGCACGGAAGGTTGGACCAAAAGTGTAAATGTCTGAAAACGCCATGGCGCCTAGCTCTCCTTCTAGTTGACCACTCACAGTTAAGTTCGTGCTCTTGCCAAAAAAATCTTCGGTAAAATCAATTTCACCTGCTTCGTTTTTTGGCGCTCCTTCCATTGGAAGTGTGGTCACACGAAACATTTCACCAGCACCTTCTGCATCACTTGAAGTAATGATGGGTGTGTTTAAATATAAAAAACCACGATCATTAAAAAATTGGTGCACCGCAAATGCTAGGGAATGACGAATGCGAAATACGGATCCGAACGTATTGGTTCTAAAACGTAAATGTGCTTTTTCTCTTAAAAATTCTAAAGAATGTTTTTTGGGTTGTAATGGATATTTTTCTGCATCGCTGTCTCCTAAAATTTCAATTGTTGTTGCTTTTACCTCAACGCTTTGCCCTTTTCCTTGGCTTTCTACCACCACACCTTTTACTTTTAAAGAAGCGCCTGTGGTGATGCGTTTTAACAAAGCTTCATCAAATTCACCCAAACTTGCCACTACCTGCACATTGTTATTGGTGCTACCGTCGTTTAATGCAATGAACTGGTTGTTTCGGAAGGTACGTACCCATCCCATGACTACGACTTCGGTTCCGACAGCTGATTGCGCATCGGATCCGCTTAACAATTGCTTGATTTTGACTCTTTGGTTGAACATATAAATTATTTCGAGGTTCAAAGATAACCCATAAAAAATTGTTTTTTTATGCAAAAACTGCTTTACTTTGTGATAGAAACGAGCAAAACGCTCAGGTGCATTTTTCACACTTCTTTCATTACCGGTCAAATCTTGGCCAAATTCAACTAGATTTCTTCAAACATTCCACGATCTCAATTCGATTTATAAAACCCTTCATTTACTGTGCAAGACAAAGACGACAAACCAAAGAGCCGACGCAAGCCTGCTGCTGCGCCTGCTCCAACAGCTAAAGCAGATGCAACTGCATCAAAAACAGAGCGTAAACCTATTGCAAAAAAATCGGCAACGCCTGTAGAAGAAACAAAGCGCAGAACAGCAACTCCAGTAAAACTTTCAAAAGACCCATCAGAGGATGATAAAGCTTCTAAAATTGCTGCTGCCTTATTTGGTGATGAGTCTGCTGCAAGCCAAACGCCAGCACCAGAAGAAAATCCAGAACTAACCTCTGCAGCTCAAGGCGATCAAACAGGCCAAGAGACAGAGGCTGGCACATCCAATCCACAAACTCAAGGTGGAGAACACCGTGGGCAAAGGGGACCTGGTCAGGGACAACACCAGCACCAAAACAGACATCTGCCGAAAAAAGAACCCGTTTTCAATGTAGAATTTGACGGTGCCATCGCTTCAGAAGGTGTATTGGAAATGATGCCCGATGGCTATGGTTTTTTAAGAAGTTCTGATTATAATTATTTGTCTTCTCCAGATGATGTATACGTTTCTCCTTCACAAATAAAATTATTTGGTTTAAAAACAGGAGATACGGTTCAAGGAACGGTGCGTCCTCCAAAAGAAGGGGAAAAATATTTTGCTTTAACGAAAGTAGATTTTGTCAACGGTAAAAAGCCAGACGAAATTCGTGACCGTATTCCTTTTGATTATTTAACACCTTTATTTCCTTACGAGAAATTAAATTTATATACTACGGCTAATAATTATAGTACGCGTATCATGGATTTGTTTACACCTATTGGTAAAGGTCAACGTGGATTATTGGTTGCACAACCAAAAGTAGGTAAGACCATGTTGTTGAAAGAAGTTGCCAACGCAATTGCTGCAAATCACCCAGAATGTTATTTGATGGTGGTATTGGTAGATGAGCGTCCAGAGGAAGTAACCGATGTAGAGCGTTCTGTAAAAGCAGAAGTAATTGCATCTACATTTGATGAGCCTGCAGAAAAACACGTTAAAGTGTCTACCATGGCTTTACAAAAAGCAAAACGTTTAGTAGAGTGTGGGCATGATGTGGTGATATTATTAGATTCAATTACCCGTTTAGCACGTGCACACAATACCGTGGCACCAAGCTCTGGTAAAGTATTATCAGGTGGGGTGGAAGCCAATGCGATGCAAAAACCAAAACAATTTTTTGGTGCTGCGCGTAAAATTGAAAACGGTGGATCGTTGACTATTATTGCAACAGCACTAGTTGATACCGGTTCTAAAATGGACGAAGTCATTTTTGAAGAATTCAAAGGAACGGGTAATATGGAATTGGTATTAGATCGTCGTTTAGCGAACAAGCGTATTTTCCCTGCGATTGATTTAACTGGATCAAGCACGCGTCGTGATGATTTATTATTAGACAAAGATGTATTACAAAGAATGAATATTCTTCGTTTGTTCTTGAACGATATGAACACCGATGAAGCAATGAACGAATTATTAAAACGCATGCGTGGTACTAAAGACAACGAAGAGTTTTTAGCCAGCATGAATAGGTAATTAATGCGCTTCGAGCCAATTCTTTCCTTGTCCAATTTCTGCTTCTACTGGCACGCCATTTGGTAATTCCATTGCAGTGGTCATACAAGATAAGATCAATGCTTTGAGTGCGGGTAATTCAGATTCCACTGCATCAAATACCAATTCATCGTGTACTTGTAAAATCATTTTTGATTCCCAATGTTGCTTTTTCATTTCTTGATGGATCTTGATCATCGCTAGCTTAATCATATCTGCTGCAGAGCCTTGAATAGGGGAGTTGATGGCGTTGCGCTCAGCAAATCCACGCACGGTAAAATTTGAAGAGTTGATATCTCTTAACCAACGTTTACGTCCCATTAAGGTTTCAACAAAGCCTTGTTCTTTGGCCTTATTGATTTGTTGATCCATGTACAATTGAATATTGGGAAATTCTTTTTTGTAATTATCAATGATCTCTTTTGCTTCTGTTCTTGAAATACCTAAATTTTCTGCTAAACCAAAAGCACCTTGTCCGTAGATGATACCAAAGTTGACGCTCTTTGCTTTATAGCGTTGTTCTTTTGTTACTTCGGTTTCTGCGATTCCATATACTTTTGCAGCGGTTGCGGTATGGATGTCTTTACCTTGTTTAAACGCATCACACATATTTGGATCACCACTCATGGCGGCAACCACCCTTAATTCTATTTGGGAATAATCCGCACTCACTAAAATACGAGACGGGTCTCTTGGGATAAAGGCTTTACGAACTTCTTTACCGCGCTCTGAACGAATTGGAATATTTTGCAAGTTTGGATTGGTGCTACTTAACCTTCCTGTCACAGCAACAGCTTGTGCATAGCTGGTATGGATTCTTCCGGTTTTAGGATTCACAATGGCAGGCAATGCATCCACATAAGTAGATTTTAATTTACTTAGTTCTCTAAAGTTTAAAATATCGTCAACAATTTTATGTTTTGCTGCCAACTTCGCTAACACATCTTCTCCAGTAGCATATTGACCAGTTTTTGTTTTCTTTGCTTTTGGATCAATTTTTAAAATATCAAACAAGACCTCACCTAATTGTTTTGGAGAGGCAAGATTAAAACGCACACCCGCTTGATCAAATACACGCTCTTCGCTTATTTTAATATCCGCCTCTAATACCTTGCTATACTCATTTAAAAATTGTTCATCTACTTTAATCCCTTCAAATTCCATATCCACCAACACTTGCATCAAAGGATTTTCTACTTCTTCAAAAACACGTTTTACTTCGCGCTTTGTCAATAAGGGTTCAAAGCATTCTTTTAATTGCAAAGTAATATCTGCATCTTCTGCAGCATATTCTGTGATTTGATCCAAAGGAACATCGCGCATCGTGCCTTGATTTTTTCCTTTTTTACCAATTAGGTTTTCGATACTCACTGGAGCATAGCCTAAAAACTGCTCACTCAGTATATCCATGCTACGTCTACCTTCTGGCTCAATCACATAGTGCGCTAGCATGGTATCAAAAGTTTTACCTTTTAAGATTATACCATACCATTTTAAAACCAGGAAATCATATTTCAAATTTTGTCCAATCCATGTAATGGTTGCATCTTCAAACAAAGGCTTGAGCTTTTCTAAAATATGTTTAGCCCCATCAGTTCCTTCACCCTCGTTCGCAACAGGTAAATAATAGCCTGTATGCGTCGTATTTGAAAAACTTAATCCAACTAGTTGCACATTGTTGGCGTCAATGCCTGTTGTTTCTGTATCAATACAAATTTCCTTTTTAGCACTGATCTTTTTTATAAAATCCTCAATCGCTTGATCGCCAAGAATCATCTCGTATTCATGCGGCGTATTCTCAATATTTTTATTTGCAATTAATTTTGGCAAATCTGATTCAGCTTCTTCCTCATCATCGTAACCAGGATTGCCTGGTTCGTCATTCGGTTCTAATACAGACTGTGTGCCTGTTTCAGAATCAAGCAAAATCGTTTTTGTTTTTACAGTAGGCTTTTTAGATTTCACTTCGTTGCCAAACAAATCTGTTTGTACTTCGGGATCTTGCGCCACCACGACTTCAAAGTCACCACCCAATATGCGTTTGCCAAGGGTCTTGAATTCTAGTAAATTAAAAATCTCTGTTAATGCTGGAATATTTTTTTCGGATAATTTATAATCTTCTTCATGAAACTGCACCGGTACATTGGTAATGATGGTGGCCAATTTTTTACTCATAATCGCAGAATCTTTTCCCGCTCTCACTTTTTCTCCCATCGCGCCTTTTATCTTATCTGCATTCGCCAACACACCCTCTAGTGTGTCATACTCTTTTAATAATTTAGCTGCAGTTTTTTCTCCCACGCCCGGTATGCCAGGAATATTATCTGCTGCATCACCCATTAAACCTAACATGTCTACGACTTGGTCTACTCGAGCGATATCCCATTTAGCTTTTATCTTTTCTGCATCTAATATTTCTCTTTCATTGCCAAATGCAGGCGGCTTCCACATATATACATTGTCTTTCACCAATAATTGACCGTAGTCTTTATCCGGCGTAACCATATACACTTCATAGCCCATGTCTGCAGCCTGCCAAGCCAAAGTGCCAATCACATCATCAGCCTCGTAGCCATCGCATTCTACCACTGGAATATTAAATCCTTCTATAATCGCTTTAATATGAGGTAGTGAGCTCAATAAATCTTCTGGAGCAGCTTCTCTGTTGGCTTTATAATCTGTGAAATCGGTATGTCTTTCTGTAGGTGCATGCGTATCAAAACATACGGCAATATGGGAAGGGTTTTCCTTTTTTATAATCTCTAACAAGGTATTGGTAAAACCAAACTGCGCATTGGTATTGATGCCAGTGCTTGTGATTCTTGGGGTGCGGATGAGTGCATAATAAGCCCTATAAATTAAGGCCAAAGCATCTAGTAGATAGAGTTTTTTAGACATGACGCTAAGTTAGCCAAAAAAAATCCTCCCAGTTCAGATTTACCGAGCTGGGAGGAAACTTATTTTTCCACGATTACAATACCGTTTTAAATAGCACTGTAAACATTTGGATTTCGATCTATTTCAATTGATACTTTTGCTTATAACGCTCGTATAATTGTTTGCCTTTATTGTCCAATGATACATGACGACCTTGGATAAAAGCATGCGCAATCACACTAGACTTCATATCTAATAAATCACCATTCACAATTAAAAGGTTAGCGTCTTTACCAGATTCAATCGTGCCCGTTTTATCTTCGATGCCTAAAATTTTAGCAGCATTTAAAGTCACAGCAGAAAGTGCTTGTTCCTTAGTTAAACCATAAGTAGCAGCTGTTCCAGCATTAAAGGCAAGATTACGAAAGCGACTTTGATCGTGTGTATCATTCAAACAAAATAAGACACCTGCTTTTTGTAAAGCTGCTGGTGTTTTGTATGGTTGATCCACATCATCATCTTCCATAGTTGGTAAGGAATGTTGGCGATCTAAAATCACTGGAACATTATTTTCGGCTAATAGGTCTGCAATTTGATAGGCTTCTGTTCCTCCTACAATCACCAATTGAAATCCAAAAGATTTTGCAAGGTCCATGGCCAATAAAATTTGCTTTACTTCATTTGCACGTACAAATAATTTTTGTTTGCCATCAAATAAGCCACGTACTGCCTCTAACTTTAAATTATTTGCAGCATGTGTTTTTTCTTGGAAATAGGCTTTAGCATCCGTAAAAAATGTTTTAATGGTTTCGATCTTTTCCATCGCCGCTTTAATTGGATCACCTCCAGGACCTGGACGCATATAAGCAGAACGACCGCCGCGACGTGGCATCAAGCTTGGCATATTAATATACAATCCATTGTCCATTTTATATGCAGCATCTTCATAATTCCATGCATCTAATTGTACCACACTCGCTTGGCCCTCTATCAATTCACCTTCTGGTGCAACCCCTGCTAGTAAAATACCATTCTCGCGTAACACACCAATAATTTTTGAGTCTGTATTGTATGCTACGATAGATCGGATGTTTGCGTTGTTTTCACCAATTTCTGCGAAGTCATTACTACCACGAACGCCAGAACTAATTTCTCTTAATCCTAAATCAGAAGTTGGTAAGATCAAACCAGGATAAACCTGTTTGCCTGTTCCGTCAATGACTGTGGCACCAGCTGGAACAGCCACATTACCCACACCAATAATTTTTCCATTCTCAAACGCTACAGAAGCGTCTGTCAAGGTTGTTCCGTTTCCAATATGAACTGTAGTATGTGTGATCACTGTTACCCCTTTTTGTGGTAAAGCTGGATACACATTATCTTGTGCGGTTGCAGTTAAACCTAACAACGCAAGAGCAAAAATGCTTAAATATTTCTTTTGCATGGTTTAGTTTTTTTGAGATTCGTAAATAGTGTTAAGACCTTCTAAATGATCGTGGTCTCCACACTCTAATAATATTTGTGTACTTGGTGTAGCTGGTCTTGTTGGCATGCCGGCTTTTTTATCGCCCAACATCTTTTGGATCAGCTTTGTTCTTTCTGCAGTGACTTGCTTGCTGCGCTCAGCGTCTTTTTCACGATCAAAATAAACAGTACCATCTACAATCGTGTATAAAGATTTTGCATAGATGCTTAATGGATGCTCGCTCCATAATACCACGTCAGCGTCTTTACCCACCTTGATACTTCCTACTTTGTTATCGATATGTAGTGCTTTAGCTGGATTTAAAGTAACCATCTTAAACGCCTCATCTTCAGATACGCCACCGTATTTGACAACTTTTCCTGCTTCTTGATTCAATCTGCGTGCCATTTCTGCATCATCAGAATTAATCACCGTATTCACACCTACATTGTGCATAATTGCAGCATTATATGCGATTGCGTCAATTACTTCTGTTTTATATGCAAACCAATCAGAGAAAGTTGCAGCGCTAGCACCATGTAATTTCATTTTATCTGCGACTTTATAGCCTTCTAAAATATGCGTAAACGTGTTGATATTAAAATCATACCCTTGTGCTTTGAACTTTTCAATCGCGCGCATTGCATAGGTGATTTCTGTTTGTACATAAGAGTGACAAGTGATAAAACGCTTTTTATTCATGATTTCGGACAAAGCTTCTAATTCTAAATCTCTTCTGGTCGTAGTTGGATTTGCTTTCATTGCTTTTTGATAATCAACCGCTTTATCAAATGCATCCGTCAAAACCTCTTCGACACCCATTCTCGTATCAGGAAAACGATTGTTATTGGTAGATGTCGTACGTTTTACGTTTTCACCTAAAGCAAATTTGATGAAAGGGTCTGCGCCAACAAACTTTAATCCTTCGTCTGTTGTACCCCATCTTAATTTAATCATTTGTGTTTGACCACCAATCGTGTTCGCGCTACCATGAAGGATATGAGAAGAAGTCACACCACCACTTAATTGACGATAAATATTAATGTCCTCTGAATTTAAATTATCACCAACCCTTACTTCAGCAGTGGTAGATTGTGCACCTTCGTTAATAGACAAAGCAGCAATATGTGAGTGTTCGTCGATAATACCAGCACTTAAAAATTTACCGGTACCATCTAAAACTCTTGCGCCCGTTTCTGTTAATCCTTTTCCAATTTTAGCAATTTTACCTGCCTTTAATAAGACATCAGTATTTTGTAAAGTCCCTTCTTTTTCATTTGTCAAAACTGTTGCGTTTTTGATCAAGATGGTTTCTTGTTGTGGCACCACTTCGTTACCCAATCCAACAAAAGGATATGTCACTTTTGAAATTAATTTCACCGGCTCTGCTGCTTTCTTATCTTCTGCAACCGCATTAGCAGGAGCAACAAGACTTGCAGACCAAGTCAATTTTCCGCCCTTTGCATCCGTACCAAATCCATTCCAACCACCACTAGCAATCACACCGCTTAAGCGAATGCTTTCCACACCA
Organism: Chitinophagia bacterium; assembly: GCA_037143275.1. Taxonomy (GTDB): domain Bacteria; phylum Bacteroidota; class Bacteroidia; order Chitinophagales; family Chitinophagaceae; genus Sediminibacterium. The sequence goes on along the minus strand of JBAWZB010000001.1, from coordinate 370,784 downwards.
CGACCCTTTTTTTCTGGAAAGCTAATCTTCACCAAAGTCTCGCTCACTGCAATTTTTGCAGTTAATGTATCTGTTCCAATGATATTCGCTGATAAATCTTTTTTAACTTCAACGGTGTACTCTGTTTTTGTACCAGCGTTGTTAACGATCAATTTATATTTTCCAGCAAAGTTGTTCCACTCTGACGCATTCACGTCATACTTGGTTCCTTGGATCCAGTTTTCAATGATTTTTGCATTGCTATTAAAAATAGATTCTGTCGTAATTAAGAAGTTAGCCAATTTACCTACTTCTAAAGAGCCCACCTGATCGTAAACACCAACTTGTTGTGCTGGTGCTTTAGTTAAAGCTTCTAATGCTTTGGTCTCAGAAAGGCCATACTGAACTGCTTTTCTAAGGTTTGTCAAAAACTGCTTTCCGTCTTTCATATCAGCCATGCTGATACTAAAGTTAATTCCCGCTTTTTCAAATGCAGCAGGATTGGTTGGTGCTAATTCCCAATGTTTCATTTCTGATAAGGCAACAAATCTTGCATCGTTCGCATCTTCTACATCCAATGCAACTGGAAAATCAAGACCTAAAATATAAGAAGCTTTTATTTTAGCCAATTCATCTATTCTTTGGTAACCATTATCTCCACCTCTAATAATATATTGTGTGCCAAATTCTTTTGCAATACGATCTGCTCTTAAAGTAGACCACTTATCGTCAGCTACAAATATTTGTGGTAAACTCGCGTTGGCATTAAATGCTTCGAGCGATAAATTCACACCCTCAGAAGCTGGTTTAGTGGCATACCATTTTGCATCTAAATAAGTTTGACGCAGCAATGCAATGCTACCCATTAAGCTACTTGGATAAGTTTGTGTAGAAGTTCCTTTATCAAAAGAAAAAACTTGTGCCGCTTTTGATTTTAAAATACTTTGATTTTCATTGATTCCTCCCAAAGTAACTACTGCAGCTGTTCCTCTCGCTATACCATCTTTCACATGTGTCATCACAGTACCATACCCATTATTTCTAAAACCAACAGCCATTGCCTCATCAATGCTGAAAGACTCTACTGCATTCACTTCTGGCTTAATCGCTTGGTTCCAGTTATAAGCTCCAGTCTTATTAGAAAGGAACTGTGATGGTGCGCCAAAGTTAAAACCTGCAGCAGAACGCTTTGGCGTATTTGCGCCATAGTCCGTTAATGGATCCACAAAACTTGGGTAGATGTATTTACCATTACAATCAACAACAATTGCTTCTTTAGGAATCTCCACTGTTGCACCCACGGCAACAATTTTACCTTGCTTAATTACAAGTGTTGCTTTTTCAATTTTAGTTTTTTCGTTTTGAATGATGGTTGCATTGGTAAATGCATACACGCCTGTTCTCATGTCTCTTACTCCGTTAATTGGAAAAGTCTCCTGCGAAAATGCAGTTGCTCCAATTACAAGTAAAAGAAGAGATAAAATAAGCCTCCTCATACGCGGTTGATTTTAGTTTTAAATAAAAAAATAAGGTCCCAGTTTTACTCCAAAATACTTTTGGGTAATGATGGAAACTCGTCTTTCTAAAGCTACTAAAAACAACGATTCAATTGAAGGGAATTTTATTTTTTTTGATAAATGGTGATTTGAAAAATCGGATGATTATCGACCCATGTACACCATCAAAATTTGAATGTCACTTGGGTTCACGCCACTAATTCTACTTGCCTGTCCAATTGTGATTGGTCTTATTTTTTTAAACTTCTGCATTGCTTCTATAGATAGTGCAGGCAATTTGTCATAATCAAAGCTATCTGGAATAACCTTGTTTTCCAAGGCAGACATGCGTTCTACAATTTCTTTTTCTTTCTCTATGTATCTTTCATACTTCACCTGAATCTCTGCTTGCTCTAAATAATCAGGTTCGTTTCCTTGAAGTTTTTCATTTAATGACAACGAGTGGTCCATTAATTGTTGTAAACTAATATTAGGTCTTAGCACTAATTTAGCTGCTTTTTGTTTTTCGGTCATCGCCGCAGAGTCAATGGTACCAAGGAAAGCATTGATTTCGTGTGGTTCGATGGAATGCGTATTCAAGGTGTTTTTTATCTCTGCAACGTAGTTATTTTTATCTTGCACCTTGCGCATGCGCTCAATACTTGCTAAGCCTAAATTGTAGGAAATTTCTGTTAATCTTAAATCAGCATTGTCCTGACGTAACAGGGTTCTGAACTCTGCTCTAGATGTAAACATTCTATAGGGCTCATTGGTTCCTTTGCTAATTAAGTCATCTATTAGTACACCAATATACGCATCGCTTCTTTGTAAAATAAATGGCGCTTTTTCGTTGATTTTTAAATGTGCATTCATCCCAGCCATCATACCCTGACATGCGGCTTCTTCATAACCTGTTGTACCGTTAATTTGTCCAGCAAAGTAAAGGTTATCAATCGCCTTTGTTTCTAGGGTATACTTTAATTGAGTCGGTTGGAAAAAATCATACTCAATCGCATAGCCAGGACGGAACATTCTTGCATTTTCAAAGCCGGGAACCTTTCTAAGTGCTTGATACTGAACCTCTTCTGGTAAACTTGTGCTAAAACCATTCACATAAACCTCTACCGTATTCCAGCCTTCTGGTTCAACAAATAATTGATGCCTTTCTCTATCTGCAAAACGATTGATCTTGTCTTCTATACTAGGGCAGTATCTTGGACCCACGCCTTCTATACGCCCTTGGTACATTGGGCTTCTATCAAATCCTGTTTTTAAAATATCATGTACAATTGGATCAGTATATGTAATCCAACAAGAGCGCTGATCTGTTGGTTTAACCCTAGGAACATCCATATAGCTAAAGCCAACAACTTCTTCGTCACCCTTTTGTTCTTCCATTTTGCTATAATCCAGGCTTCTTCCGTCCACTCTTGGAGGTGTTCCTGTCTTTAGTCTATCTGATTCTAGGCCGAATGAGACAAGCTGTTCTGTAATGCCAGTTGCTGCTCTTTCTGCCACACGTCCACCAGCCATTTGCTTTTCACCAATGTGCATGATACCATTTAGGAAAGTGCCGCTTGTGATCACCACTGCGTCGGCTAAGATCTCGTGCCCCATGCTGGTTTTCACACCACATGCTTTTCCATTTTTTATAACCAGTTCATTTACAGAATCTTGGTAAAAATCAACATTGGGTGTAAGCTCCAACATTTCTCTCCACTTACTAGCAAACAAGTGTCGATCGTTTTGTGCCCTCGGGCTCCACATTGCAGGACCCTTACTTTTATTCAACATTCTAAACTGAATCGTACTTAAATCGGACACAATTCCGCTGTACCCTCCCAGTGCATCTATCTCTCTCACAATTTGACCCTTGGCGATTCCACCCATCGCAGGATTGCAACTCATTTGCGCAATGGTCTGCATGTTCATAGTGATCAATAGGACTTTGGAGCCCATATTGGCCGCGGCGGCCGCTGCTTCAGAACCCGCGTGGCCCGCTCCTACTACTATGACATTGTATTTTGGAAACATAAGGATGCAAAGATAAGATGGATTTACTAAATTAATGACGTTCCACGTGGAACGTCATTAATTTATATGGATTATCAAACACTTCGTGTTTTCTTGTGGAACGCTTTGTATTTTTTCCTTTATTATTAAGTGTTGTCTGTAATTGTACTTCTACATTGTTTAGATAGAGAAAATATACCTATCCCTAGGCTCTACGCTCGCTTCGCTCGAAGTTTCGCTACGGAATAGTATATTATTCTCAATTACTTACTGTTTATAATAGTTAAGATTTATTATGGCGTTTATTGTCTCAAATAAAAAAATTAGAAAATAATACAAATATTCGACGAACTTTCGAGCAACGCGAGCAGAGAGACGAATATTTCGGTATTTTTTCTAATCTAGCCATTTTAAGAGCAAGTTTTCCACGAGAAAACGCTTCAGTTTGATATTCCTATAATTATTTAAATGTTCCACGTGGAACATTTAAATACGCTTTCAGCCATTTGTCCTCCATTAAGCGCATCAACTTTGCGTCAGATGGTTTTTTGTCCTTGTAGCCACAAAAATGCAATGCTCCATGAAAAATCACCCTTAATAACTCATGCATATACAAATTGCCTTCTGTCTTGGCATTGTCCTTCACACGATCAATGCTTATATACACTTCTCCTTTTAAAACCCCTTTCTTGTCAGAAAGATCAAAGCTGATGATATCTGTATAATAATCGTGGTTCAGAAATTGTTTATTGATGTCTAAAAGATAGTTATCTGAACAAAACACGTATTGAAGCGCCTCTATTTTAACACCCTCTTTATGACATTGCTTTTTAATAAAGTTTTTTAACGCTGTCCGAAACCTAAGGCTAGTGCCCTTATCCGCATTGTTGAAAAAAATAGTCCTTTCCATAAAGCATTTAATCTGGTTGTATTTATAACGAATTTTAATGCTCCATATTTCGTAAAGACTTAAATATAAACTATGGTATCTTTGTGTTCTATTATGAGGAAATTATCGGATTTAAAAATTGGTGAAACGGGTGTCATTCACTCCTTTGAAAATGATGAAATATTTTTAAAGTTGATGGAAATGGGTTGTATCCCTGGAGAAACCATTAGGGTAGAACAAATTGCACCGCTTGGAGATCCGATTTCGATTTCTGTAGCTGGATATCAATTAAGTTTAAGGAACGACGAAGCTGAGGGTATTATTATTACTTAAACAGAGCATAACTAACTGAATATCAATATATTGAGATGAAAATTGGTTTATTTTTCGGTTCCTTTAATCCCATACATCACGGCCATTTAATGGTGGCTAGTTATATTGCCAATCATACCGATTTGCAACAAATTTGGCTCGTGGTTTCCCCTCAAAATCCGCACAAAACGAAGTCTAGTTTATTGAATGAATATGATCGCCTGCACTTAGCGCAATTGGCAATTGAAAATGACAATCAAATTAAGGTAAGTGATATTGAATTTAAACTTCCAAAGCCTTCCTACACCATTGATACCTTAACCTATTTACAAGAAAAATATCCTCAGCATCAATTTTTTGTCATCATGGGGGGAGATAGTTTTCAAAATTTACCTAAATGGAAAAACTTTGAGGCCCTTGTAAAAAATTATCAATTCATTGTTTATAGAAGACCAGGGTTTGATATTGTTGATGATTATGGTGCGAAAATGCAATACCTTGAAGCGCCGATGTTGGAACTATCAGCAACACTAATTCGCAATAATTGCAAAGAGGGCATTACAATAAGATATCTTGTGCCAGAAGATGTAAGACTAGAAATAGAAAGATGTAATTATTTTAAAGAAGAAGTCGTTAAAACGACTGATGATAAAGATAATTTATAAGAGAAGCTCTAAAAGTCAAACCCTCTCTAATTATTTCTTTTTATAAACAGGCACTGTAGAACATGGCTCCCCGTACATAATGCTTTTTACAACTGGAGTTAATTTTTGCGTAATGGCAATGAAGGCAGATTCTCCAATAGGTGTGTCACCACAGCCTTTAACCACTACACGTTGGTCAATGAAAGAAGAAGAATCTAAATTTTGAATTGCTTCAAATAACACCAACTCTCTTGTTTTATTTTCATCACCAAAATAGATAGATTTAGCATAAGGCGTCAAGTTGGCTACTATTAGCATATTCGCCCACATAGGAATAATTGCATCTGCACTACAAAAAATACCCACAATTTTATTTTCATATTCTGTCCAATCGATTGCTGCTAAACTTGCGCGAAAATCTTTTTCTTTAAGAATTAGTTCCATAAATAAATATGGTTTGATATCAAAAATAACAATATCGTTATTGGGGATATATTGAGCAAGGTCCAAACTAATTAAACCGCTCTCCGCAACTTTATTTACAAAGGGTTCTGACATAATGCAAAATTAGATTGTTTTTTAGAAACCAGGGCAGATTCTTGTTTCGAAAAGCGAATAAAAAACCCCCGAAATATTCGAGGGTTTATAAAAAATTTTATTTCAAGACTAATACACTTTCATACGATTGTCTTTAATCTTTGCCACTTTTTTGAGTCCAAGATTGGTTCTATAAATCACCGATCTTGTTCTGTTGATCAAGTCTGCTTCAAAACTTGTTAAATCTTGTGTCGCAGCTTTAGCGCCTTGGTTTTTTACACTTATTACAAAGACACCGGCATTTCCTGCAATTGGAGCACTTGGTTTATTTAAAAAAGCTTTATTGAAAGCAGCACCTACTAATTTTGGTTCGTTACCAATACCAGGAATCATTGAATAATTAAAATTAATACTATCCGCAGGTTGGATGATGGTTTTTGCACTAGCGGCAATCTCTTCTATGGTATTACCCTTAAAATTTTGTTTGATTTGGATTGCTTTCTTTTGATCTCTCAAAATTGGTTCTACTTGTGATTTAACAGAAGCAATAGATGCTAGACCAACTTTATCTTCTCCAGTAATGATTGCTACAAAATAACTATCACCAACTTCGGTTGGCTCTGAAACAGCATTCACTTCTTTTTCATAAATCCAACGTACTAAAGTTCTTGATTCACCAATTCCTGGTATTTCATAGTCCATTGACTTAATACCAGAAGCAGGGAAGGTTTGTTTATTTAGTTTAACCGCTTCTTGATTGAATGATTTTATATTTTTACTTGCACTTGCAAAAGCAGCAGCGGCAGCAGAAGCTGCGCCAATTGTTTCGCTACTTGGTAGAATTGCCTTTGATAAATAAGCAATTTTATAAGCAGGGTTTCTTGGTGTTTGTTTTAATACTTCTATATAATGGTATCCAAAATCAGTTTTTACAACACCCTTCGATCCTACGGTATTATCAAAAGAAAAATCATTAAATGGCCCTACCATTTGTGCTTGTGGAAACATTTCATATTTTCCACCCTTTTCCTTGCTACCTGCGTCATCAGAATATTTTTGAACCATCTCTTCAAATGATGCTCCTCCTGCAATAGCAGATTTTATGCTATCAATTAATTTTTTAGCACTACTATCATCACGAACAATCTGTCCGTTTTGTCCAGCAGTTGCTACTAAAATGTGTCTAACGCTTGCGCTGTCTGGCCATTGTTTTACACCAATTACTTTTGCAATAGTATAATTTTTACCATCTACATAAGGACCATAAGCGTTTCCTATACCGGCAGCAATAATTGCGTCTTTGTTAGGAATCTGTAAGGATTTACTACTTATATAACTATTATAAAATGGTAAATCGGAGCCTACTTTATTTAAAAATACTGCTGGATCTTGTGCTGCTTGAAAATCTGCCTTCAAAGCAGAAATTGTATTGAATACTGCGGTTGAATCAACAGAAGTTGGAGCGGCAGAAAAACCTACAAAATTAATTGATTTTGTTGCTTCTTCTACTTGGAATGCTGCGGCGTTTTCTTTGATATAAGTAGCGATCTCATCATCTGATACTTTAATTGTACTATCAGATATACTAGCATATGGAATTCCAACAATATTAATATTTGCGATGCTATTACTCTCGCTGTATTGTTTTTGAACCATCCAGGAAGGAACCTGAACTCCCTTTACAACAAGTGCTTGGTATTTATTTCTTAATCTGTTTTCAATAGCAGGTTCGATATATACCTTTTCTATTTGTTTGATTTGTTCTTGATTTTTACTTTTTTTCACCTGAGCCACTGCTTGCTTTGCATCGTTTACTTTAAACTCTCCCGTTTTAGGGTCTGTAAACTCTTGTTTGAATGGTGACTCTGTACCAAATAAAACATCAGAAAGTTCTTTTGTACCAACTGTAATACCTAACTTTTTTTCCTCTGTCGTAAATAGAGCACGATCCACTTCTTGATTCCAAAGGAAACCAATTAACTGTTCACGCTTAATCCCCTGAGAAGCATAATTTTGTACCTGGATTTCTAATTTTTCTTCAAAATTAGTTTTACTAATAGTGATGCCGTTTACGGTACCTAGTTCGGAAACCATGGTATTACCCTTTTTTCCAATTCCATCTTGTAATACAAAAGCAATCAAAGCGATTACAATAATTGTAAAGATGATCCAAGCACCTTTATCACGAATGTTCTGAATAATAGACATATGTAGCTTATAATTATATAGGCAGCAAATTTAGTATATTATATGAACGAAATACATTTGTATCTATATTAAAATACACAAAGCATAGGTGGATAAATAAAAAATCAGTGGATAAGACCCTTTTTTAATTAAAATATTGGGTATAAAATTGGAATAACCTGATTTGGAAAACCAAATAAGTAGATTTTAATCATTTTTAAAGGAGACTTATACCCGTTAATTAACAGTGGATAAGCTGTGTTTATTTAAATACAAATAAGATTTATATATAAATAATATTTTAAATATTATATCTAAATACTAGACCAGTGAATATAGAGCCGTATTTATAAGTTCATAATTATTGTGATCTTTATAAAAGTCAAGAAGTGAATAACTTAGTTATTAAGATATCCACAGCCGTAATAGTATTAGTTGATTTATATAAATGTATTATTAAAGAATACTACGGTAGTAATACACATTTGGTTTAGGAACGATTATTTAAAAATAAACTACTTTTATTGGATACTATGAAATACCCCTTTTATATAGAAAATAAATACTTTATTATCATAAACTAATAAATACTAAATTTATTACTAAAATAAAAATAATCATAAATAATTATAAATCAATGTTTTATATGAATAAAAAGGTAGACCTAAATAAATAACTAATCAAATTAGTAAAAAAATACTAAATATTTTAGTTTATTAACAATTTATCCCTATCTTCACATTCTATTAAAACGAAAACATAAAACGACAAGCTATGAGTAACGCAGAAAAATTAAAAGCCCTAAAATTAACTATCGATAAAATCGATAAGGATTATGGTAAAGGAAGTGTCATGATGATGAATGAGCGCAGCCAAGAGCCTCAGGAAGTTATTTCAACAGGGTCAATTGGTTTAGACACTGCGTTAGGAATTGGTGGTTTACCAAAAGGAAGAATTATTGAAATTTATGGTCCTGAATCTTCTGGTAAAACAACAGTCGCTATACATGTGATAGCCGAAGCACAAAAAAAAGGAGGAATGTGTGCTATAATCGATGCTGAACATGCTTTTGATAGTGCTTATGCAAAACGCTTAGGTGTCGATGTAGACAATCTTTTAGTATCTCAACCAGATTATGGTGAGCAAGCTTTAGAAATTGCCGATCGATTGATATTATCAGGCGCTATTGATGTTGTTGTGATTGATTCAGTTGCTGCATTAGTGCCTAAGAGCGAATTAGAAGGAGAAATGGGTGATTCTAAAATGGGATTACATGCAAGATTAATGTCTCAAGCATTGAGAAAATTAACAGCAACAATTAATAAAACAGGTACCGTTTGTATTTTTATTAATCAGTTACGTGAAAAAATAGGCGTGATGTTTGGTAACCCAGAAACAACAACAGGCGGTAATGCTTTAAAATTCTATGCTTCTGTTCGTTTAGATATTAGAAGAATGGCACAAATTAAAGATGGTGATGAAGCTATAGGTAATAGAGTAAAAGTAAAAGTGGTTAAAAATAAAGTAGCACCTCCATTTAGAGCAGCAGAATTTGAAATAATTTTTGGAGAAGGGATTAGTAAAATTGGAGAAATTATTGATATGGGTGTTGAATTAGAAATTATTAATAAAAGCGGTAGCTGGTTTAGCTATGAAGGAAATAAACTAGGCCAAGGACGCGATTCTGTAAAAACAATTCTTCATGATAATCCAGAAATGGCTAATGAAATTGAAACTAAAATTAGAGCTAAAATAGCAGCTAAAGTAGAAGAAGCTGCATCAAAATAATATAAATAAACGTGTTTTTTTAAGGTTAGTAGGTAATGACCGCATCATTTGTGATGCGGTTTTTTTATATTTATAGGGTGGTGCATTTGTTGAAAATATTAATACAAGCAGGATTATGGTTATTCTGTAATAAGATTCATCTTAAAAATAAACAGTTATTTAAAACAAAGGGCCCTTTATTAATTATTGCAAATCACCCTAATTCTTTTTTAGACGCAATAATAATTGGCTCTTATTATAAAAGAAGGGTGTATTTTTTAGCAAGAGGAGACGCCTTTAAAAAACCCATTCACCGATTTATTTTAGAGTCGCTTAACATGATTCCTGTATATAGATTAAGAGAGGGAAAAGCCTATTTACATTTAAATGCTTATGCATTTAATAAGTCTATTGATTTACTTAACAAAGGTTATGCTGTACTTGTTTTTATTGAAGGCATTTGTATTAACAGTAATAATTTACAACCATTTAAAAAAGGAACTGCAAGAATTTTAGAAGGCATTCAAAAATTAAACATTCAACCAAAGATCCATCTTGCAGGTATTGCATACAATCAATTTAGGGGGATTGGTAAAATAATTAATTTAGTGGTTTCCGAAATGACAATCGTTCCACAAATTCAAAATAATAGAGATCGAGTGGTTTTTAATCAATTGGTTTTTGAACAATTAAAAGAAAATATAATAGTTCCAACCACCACCACTAAGTTTAATAAAAACCATTTATTATATAAACTACATTATCCTTTTTACAATAAAATAAAAAACTTCGCCGGCAAAAAAACAAAAAATACCGTATTTTTTGATTCCGTATTATTTTCCATACTTCTTTTTAGTTACCCCCTTTTATTAATAGGCTTGTTTTTTTTACTTAAATTATTTAAGATCCCTACCACTGTAATATTCCTTATCTTAGTTGCATTACCCATTATGGCAAAAAGGGTTCAAGAATAATTATTAAATTATAACAATGGCATCCATCAGAAAACTAGACAGAAGAAAAAAAATCGCATTAATTGCGCACGATAATAAAAAAAAGGACATCATTGAATGGGCGGTGCATAATAAAATTGTCTTATCTAAACATAGTTTAATTGCAACAGGTACAACCGGTCGTTTAATCGAAGAGGCGTTAGATCAGCCAGTAGTTAAACTACTAAGTGGTCCGCTGGGTGGTGACCAACAAATTGGCGCCATGATTGCGACAGGTGATATAGATATGGTTTTTTTCTTTTTTGACCCTATGGAAGCACAACCACATGATAGTGATGTAAAAGCCCTTTTAAGACTAGCCGTTGCCTGGAACCTTCCAATGGCTTGTGATAGGACCACGGCAGATTTTTTAGTCACCTCTCCGTTTATGCAAGGGGAATACGAATATGCGCTTCCTGATTATGTGAATTATTTAAATAGGAAATTGTAAATCCGCTTTAAACGAAACATATTTAAGGATTGCACTTACCTTTGTATATGCCTTTTAAACTCCAGTCCAATTACATTCCCTCAGGCGATCAACCTACTGCTATTGCGCAATTGACAGAGGGCGTGCTCAATGGAGATCCACAACAAACCCTCTTGGGCGTCACAGGTTCTGGTAAAACTTTTACCATTGCTAACCTAATACAAAATATACAACGTCCAACCCTAGTCCTTACACACAACAAGACCCTCGTTGCTCAATTGTATGGAGAGTTTAAACAATTCTTTCCAGACAATGCGGTAGGCTATTTTGTCTCTTATTATGATTACTATCAACCAGAAGCGTACTTACCAACATCTGGTGTCTATATTGAAAAAGATTTAAGCATTAACGAAGAGCTAGATAAACTAAGACTTCAAGCAACCGCACAATTGTTAAGCGGTCGAAGAGATATCGTGATTGTTGCCAGTGTTAGTTGTATTTATGGTATAGGTAATCCTACAGAGTATGAAAACGGAATCATTCGAATTCATCAGGGACAAATTTTATCACGCCAGGCTTTTTTACACGCACTTGTGAATAGTTTATACCATCGATCGGTCACCGAATTTGATCGTGGTGCATTTAGAGTGAATGGAGATACTGTCGATATTCGCCTGCCTTATGTTGACTATGGATACCGCATCACTTTTTTTGGTGATGAGATAGAAGCGATAGAAAGTATAGAAATAGAGTCTGGAAAAAGAATAGAGCCAATGGAGAATGCAGCTATTTTTCCTGCAAATTTATATATGGCGCCAAAAGAAATGCTACAAGAGATCATCATAGAAATACAGGATGAGTTGCGCGCCCAAGTGGACTATTTTAAATCTGTGGGAAAACATCAAGAGGCTGCAAGGATTAAAGAAAGAGTAGAATATGATATAGAGATGATAAGAGAGTTGGGCTATTGTACGGGGATAGAAAACTATTCCAGATTTTTTGATCGACGCAAGCCAGGAACAAGACCATTCTGCTTATTGGATTATTTCCCAAAAGACTTTTTATGCGTGATAGATGAAAGCCATGTCACAATACCACAAATTTCGGGGATGTATGGTGGGGATAGAAGTAGAAAAATGAATTTAGTTGAATTTGGTTTTAGGCTTCCAAGCGCCATTGATAATAGGCCGCTTAATTTTAATGAGTTTGAGCAAGTGATTGGACAAACAATATTTGTGAGTGCAACTCCTGGAGATTACGAACTAGAAAAAACAGATGGTTTAATTGTAGAGCAGGTTGTGCGTCCTACTGGTTTATTGGATCCCCCAATCGAAGTGCGTCCTACTAAGAATCAGATTGATGATTTGTTAGATGAAATAGCTATGCAAGTAGCAATGGGTGATCGTGTTTTAGTGACTACCCTAACTAAAAAAATGGCAGAAGAAATGGATCGCTATTTATCCAAAATCAATATCAAATCAAAATACATCCACAGTGATATTGATGCGCTGGAGCGCGTGGAGATCTTAAGAGAACTTCGTCTTGGTGTCATTGATGTTTTGGTGGGTGTGAATTTATTAAGAGAGGGTCTAGATTTACCTGAGGTATCTTTAGTAGTGGTTTTAGATGCAGATAAAGAAGGCTTTTTAAGAAATGAAAAATCTTTAACCCAAACATCGGGTCGTGCTGCAAGAAATGTGCGTGGTCGTGTTATATTTTATGGTGATAAAATTACCATGAGTATGCAACGTACGATTGACGAAACCAATCGTCGAAGAGCCAAACAGATTTTGTACAACAGTGAACACAATATTACACCCACAACGATTGTAAAATCTATAGAACAGGTGATGAAACAAACGGCAGTATTGGATATTAAAGGATTTAGTCAAGACAATATCAATATTAGAACAACAGATGGACTCAATATGGTAGCCGAACCAAATAGTCAATACGAAACCATACCTCAAATGGAAAAAGCGATTTTGCAAACAAAAAAACAAATGGAAAAAATGGCCAAGGCCATGGATTTTATGGAAGCTGCAAAACTGCGTGACGAAATGTTTAGAATGGAATTACAATTAGAAAAAATGAAAGCATCCTAACCTATGAATGATTTTTTTATAGCTGTATACAATGGACTAATACAAACTACATGGATAGAAGCGATTGCTGTGATCATGGGTATTGTTTCGGTATGGTACAGCCGTAAAGAAAATATTTTAGTTTTTCCAACAGGGATTATTAATACGACACTGTACATTTATTTAAGCTTTAAAGGACATTTATTAGGAGAGGCAAGTGTGAACTTGTATTATACTGTAATGAGTGTCTATGGCTGGTATTGGTGGTCAAGAAAAAAAGAAGATCAGTTTACCATTGCCCTTCAAATTACCAATAGCAATGCAACACAAAGACTACAACAGGTGTTGGTGTTTATGGGGTTTTATGCCATTTTATATTTTGTATTAGTATTTTTAAAAAATAATTTTGCTCCAGATGCAATTCCATGGGCAGACGCATTAGCAAGTGCATCTGCTTATACAGCGATGTGGTTGATGGCTAAGAAGAAGGTAGAGAGCTGGATTTGGTGGATCATCACCAATGTTACATCGATACCGCTTTATTTTATCAAAGGGTACGCATTTACTAGTTTTCAATTCATAGTATTATTAATTTTAGCAATTGCAGGCTTAATGACTTGGCATAAAAAAGCGAAACAATGATACCATTACAAAAAATAGTTGTACTAGGTCCAGAGTCAACAGGCAAGTCAACATTATGTGCAGCACTTGCGGCACATTATCAAACTATTTGGACACCAGAATATGCAAGAGCGTATTTATCAGAATATGGCACAAAATATAGTTATGATGATTTATTAACCATCGCAAAGGGACAAATCAAAAATGAAGAACAATCAATTGAATTATTAGCTCAAAAAAATCTAGATAAAAAAGGACTTGCAACAAATAAATTAATTGTTGATACAGATATGTATGTGATGAAAGTATGGTGTGAGTATGTATTTAACAATTGTCACCACTATATTTTAGAACAAATCAATGAGCGTAATTATGATTTGTACCTGCTCTGTGATATAGACCTACCATGGGCCGCAGACGAAATGCGTGAATACCCAGATGCTGGTCCTAGAATTGAATTATTTACGATTTATAAGGAGCTTTTGATCAATCAAAAAACTCCTTGGGGTATTGTTTCTGGGATAGGTGAGCAACGCACAACTAATGCGATTCATTTAATTGAGCAATATTTAACGAATTAAAGCACGAACATCCTCGTCCCCTTCCAAATTGTTCATTTCTCTAAGTATTTGTGGATAACGCCAAGCAACTCTTTTTGACATTGGATTTGCTGTGAATTTCTTGGGATTAGGTAGCCCAGCAATAATCATAGCAGCTTCGGCACGGGATAAATTTTTTGCTGACTTTTTAAAGTAGTGTTGTGCAGCTGCCTCCATACCAAAGCAACCCGGTCCAGTTTCAATCACATTTAAATACATTTCTAAAATTCTTTTTTTACCCCAAATGAGTTCAATTAAAAAAGTAAAATAAAATTCCGGTAGTTTTCGAATATACTTATCATATCGCCCCCCTTGCCACAAGAATACATTTTTAGCAACTTGTTGCGTAATCGTACTTGCACCACCACCAAGTGGAATCCTTGATTTTTTTCTTTTCTTTTTTGTTTTGAAGCTTCTTTCCATGGCCTCCCAGTCTACTCCGATATGATCTGTGAAAGCTTGATCCTCACTAGCTATTGCAGCAAGTTTAATATTATATGAAAGGTCCTCCCAGCTTACATAATCCCTTTTTAATCCCAAGCCAAATGCATTGGTGCATTGGGTTATGGTAATGGGTGGAAATAGAAAACGCAAAATAACGACATAGAGCAATGAGCTAATAAATAAATACCAAATAATGCGTGTAATTTTTTTTATCAAAATATACCTCAATTAAAATTGAATCAATTTGCACCTATTAAAATATGCTGAATGCCTATAAAATTGCTACACTAAACCTTTTACCAATTGGTCTGTAAGGGGGATTTTTTTTAGCCATCCATCTTCCAATCAAATACGCAGTAAGCCCACCTGCGATAGAGGGGATGTTTTTTGAACTAAAGACAGCCTCTTTATTGATAATTGAATTGGTAACATTTAATCCACTGTATAAAGCGCCTCCAAATTTTAAAAATGTACCATTTGCAAACACGCTTTGGTAACGACTCTTATCCTTTGCAAATGCCCTAATCTCGTTGATATGCAATGTGAGCATGCCTAATCTTAAAGTGTCTTGGCCATAAGTACCATAAGCTGTCATGCCCGTTTGAAGGGCGTATTGTTTCAATTGAATGGAGTCGTTTTTGACCCACTGAATTTGACCCGTAATCCATTGACGGTTGCTAAATTCAAATTCAATATAACTATCTTTTGTAAAAGTTTTGATGGTTATGCCCCGATCTTTTAAGACGAGTACATTTCCAGATTGTGCATGCACACAATTTGATTTTGCCAATAGGCAAATACAAAAAAACAGAAGGATCATTTTTTTCACAAGTCCAAATTACAATAAAGACAACTAAAAAGCACTAAAATAGCTTAAATGTTTGTGAAAGAAATAGGAACCAGATCTAATAGATCAATAACGCACTATAAAGCAACACAGCACTAAAGATTAAAATGATCATTCCAGAAATGCGATTGATCCAAAGTAGATTTTTTTCAGTTAATCTTGGTCTAAGTTTTCCAGCTAAAAAAACTTTGATTAAATCAGATAATAATACAAACCCAAGACAGGTTCCAAATACAACCAATTTATATTGAATTGGATTAGGCTTGTCGTCGGCACTATTATTAATGGCCGCAGTCCAAGCAAACCAAAATAAAAACACACTTGGGTTCAACGTGTTCATTAAGAATCCAGAAAAATAAGAAGAGATTAAATTTTTGATGCTTATGGTTTTGTTGACGCCATCTATCCCCAAATTTTCTAATTTCAGTTTTTTAAAGAACAGCGTGTACAATCCCATCAACAATAAAAACCCAGCACCTGCTAATGCGATGCTTGATTTATGGTTGAGTACCAAATTAAATAAAGAAGTAAATACATTACAAATAAAAAGTAAAACCATGTCACTGCTCGAAACCCCTGCTACAAAAGCATAACCAGAACGTTTGCCATTGGTTAAGCTTTGCTTTACAATTGCGAATATAACAGGGCCAATAGAAAGGCTTAAAATCAAACCTAACAGCAAACCTTTTAAAAGCGGTTCAACGAACATTAGCCTTGATTTTTTATATATAATTTCCAGTCTTCCAGCATCGTTCCTTTTAAAACCCTAGGAAACTTATGTTGCCCTCCAATTTTTCCTTTGCTTTCCATGAAGCCCATAAAAAAACTTTCTTTCAATACAGAAACACGAATGGACTTAAGTGCATTTTTTCTTTCAATCTCATAATCGTCGTTGAGTTGAATTAATTTTTCATCAATTTTTTCTGCTAATAATTTTTCGTCAATAACCTGATCACATGCCACATACCAATGGTGTCCAAAAAAACTTCCATCAGGCTCACCGGTTACAGTAAACTCGGGAATAGATAAATTTAATTCTTCGCTCACCAACTGAATAGCCTTATTCATATTGTCCACACTCAAGTGCTCACCAACTAAACTTAAAAAGTGTTTAGTCCTTCCGGTGATGATAATCTCTGCATTGGCCTTGTCAACAAAACGAACAGTGTCTCCAATTAAATAACGCCAAGCACCAGCAGGTGTGCTAATTAAAATGGCATAATCTTTTCCCTCTTCAACTTCGTGAATCATGAAAGCTGCGGGATTTTCAATCATTTCTCCATTTTCATCAAAATTTATTTCATCAAAAGGAACAAATTCAAAAAAGATATGTTGGTCAAAGGTTAGGCGCATACCAACAGCGTTTTGCTTATCCTGCCAAGCTAAGAAACCCTCACTTGCTAAATAAGTTTCTACATATTCAATGGGCTTGCCTAATAATTTTTCAAATCCGTGCTTGTAGGGTTCAAAGCTTACCCCACCATGTACGAATAAGGTAAGGTTGGGCCAAATTTCGTGGATATTGTTTAGTTGATAACGCTCTATCACCATTTCTAAACACATTTGAATCCAAGCCGGAACGCCCACCACAAAACTAATATCCCAGTCCGGGGCTTTTTCTACAATCTCTTTTAGCTTTTTATTCCAATCCCGCTCCTTGGCAATTTTTTTACCAGGCTTGTAAAAAGGCTGAAACCAAAAAGGTGATTTTTTTGCAGTGATCCCACTTAGGTCGCCTGCATAATAACCCGCACCCTTTTGTAAATCGGTACTACCTCCTAAAGTAAGCCAACCTTTACCAAGTGCAGTTAAAGGGATCTCACGATACTTAAATAAGCTTATAAGCTGCTTGATCATGACTATCTTATTACCCCTTAATAAATCATTTGTAATAGGTATATATTTACTGGCAGCCTCACTGGTGCCGCTGCTTAGCGCAAAATAGTTGATCTTTCCTGGCCAACAAATATCGGACTCGCCTTCTAGGGTTAAATGCCACCAGTCCTTATAGATCTTATTGTAATTATAACTTGGAACTGTTTCTTGGAAATTTTTACCAATATGATGGTGTTTTAAAATCTCCTCAAACTTAAATTTTTGACCAAAAGCAGTGTATTGGGCTCTTTTAAGCAATTTTTTTAAAACACGCATTTGCGCGGTTCTAGGACTTTTTGTTGGAAGACCAAGTGCTTTAGAAAGGCTTTTTGGTAAATTAAATTCAAATAGGGCCATCTATAAAATCGGGTTTTACTTTTATGAAATAGCAACAAAAATACGAATGTTATTCGAGCAAACGAACCTACTTTTGTTCCATGATTAAAAATACGCTAATTCAGGCAGTAGAAGTGGGTGCAAAAGAGTTGACACGTTTTTTTAACGGCACCTTTACAATTGCTAGTAAATCTTCTATCAATGACCTAGTCACCGAGGCAGACCATGCTTCAGAAAAAGCAATCATTGGCCTAATACAATCCCAATTTCCAGACCATTTTATTCTTAGCGAAGAAACAGGTGAGATGGCCTCCTTATCGGACACTAAATGGATCATTGATCCCATTGATGGTACCATTAATTTTGCCAATGGCATCCCTATTTGTTGTGTAAGCATTGGTGTTGAACATAAGGGAGAAATGATTTTAGGTTCGGTGTATAATCCATTTATGAATGAATTATTTTTTGCAGAAAAAGGACAAGGTGCAACATTAAACGGCAGACCAATTCAGGTGAGCAATAAGGACTCTATTTTACATAGTTGCTTGGTGACGGGATTTCCCTATCAATATCTAGATAGTGAAAACGGGCCTTTGCAAGTTTTTGAAAAATTAGTACGAAAAGCGATACCGGTTCGAAGACTAGGAAGTGCAGCATTGGATTTATGTTGGACCGCTGCTGGAAGGTTTGATGGATTTTACGAACACAAACTTCAACCATGGGATAGTGCTGCTGGTTTTTTAATGGTAGAGGAAGCAGGAGGAAAAGTAACAGACTTAACCGGCAATGCGTATAACCCATACCAGCCGGGCATTATAGCAACCAATGGTTTTATTCACGACCAACTACTATCGGTGGTGAATGGTGGAAATTTATAAAAATTAATTTATGTCAACAGAAAGAACAGAGATAGAAAAACTAGGCGAGTTTGGATTGATAGATCGATTAACACAAAATTTTGAAACACTCAACGCCTCCACTGTATTGTCTATAGGTGATGATGCAGCAGTAATAGATCATTTTGGAAAACAAACAGTGATCACCACCGACTTGCTAATAGAAGGCGTGCATTTTGATTTAATGTATACCCCATTAAAACATCTTGGATATAAATCGGTGGTAGTGAACCTAAGTGATATTTATGCAATGAATGCGCAACCCACACAAATCACCATGAGCGTGGCTTTTAGCAATCGTTTTAGTTTAGAAGCACTCGAAGAATTTTACGAAGGCGTCGCTATTGCATGTGATAAATATGGTGTGGATTTAATTGGCGGAGATACGTCTACATCACAAAAAGGTTTGATTGTTTCTGTTACCGCACTGGGCGAAGTGGCACCAGATCAATATATTAAAAGAAGCACGGCCGAGTCGGGGGATTTAATTTGTGTATCCGGAGATTTGGGCGCTGCATTTTTGGGATTGACGTTGATGGAACGCGAAAAACAAATCTTTTTAGAAAATCCACAGATACAACCCAATTTAGAAAACGAAGACTACATTGTAGGAAGATTGTTAAAGCCAGAAGCAAGAAAAGATATCATAGAATTACTAGAAAAATTAGAAATCAAACCAACGGCTATGATGGATGTGAGCGATGGCTTGAGTTCGGATGTATTGCATTTGTGCAAACAATCTGAATTAGGTTGTCGACTTTATGAAGAAAAAATCCCAATCAACGAAGCGAGTAAGGCTGCTGCGTTTAAGTTTGGATTAGATGCCACTGTTTGTGCATTGAACGGCGGAGAAGATTATGAATTGTT
The DNA here is from genome assembly GCA_037143275.1 of Chitinophagia bacterium. Lineage (GTDB taxonomy): Bacteria > Bacteroidota > Bacteroidia > Chitinophagales > Chitinophagaceae > Sediminibacterium. Next base: position 350,969 of record JBAWZB010000001.1, on the reverse strand, counting down.
GTTTACCATGAAGCAAGCAGACTATGATAAAATGACGATGCAAGAAGAAATTAGCGTGATTGGATATATGTGTGATGCGTCCGAGGGCACCAAATTAATTACAAAAGGAAATAACCTATTTGATATTACTGCACAAGGATGGAACGCTTTTGGAAAAGAAGCTTAATAAAAAGCGGGAAAATCACCTAAGCCTTATATAGCTTTTGCACAATGGGCTGGTATAATATTGGCTCAAATCCACGCTGGTGAAGGAATGCATATGTTTTGGCCATGCGACTAAGCCCTCTTTCACCTTTTAAACTGTTCCATTTTTTGGTGGCTAATTGTTGTAAGGTTTTGAGATAGGCCTCCTCGTCAATGGCTTTTAAACCAATTTTAATATTGTAGCTACTGACCCTTTTTTGTTGTAAAGCGTGTTGAATTTTGACCTTACCCCATCCCTTAATTCTAAAATGCCCCCCCGCAAATTGAATCGCAAATCGTTCTTCGTTTAAGAAATTTTCGGCAATCAGGTCCGACATAATTTCTTCGACTTCGTCCATAGTCATACCCAGTTCGTATAGCTTATCACGCACTTCTTGTTGGGCCCTTTCTTGATAGGCACAATAGTGCCGTATCCTTTGTATAGCTTGCTCCTTACCAATTCGAACTTTCTTCATAATGTCAATAAGAATTGCTAAAATAGCTTTTTAATCTTAAGATTTTACTTTAGTTTCGTCATAGTTATTCAAGGGGAAAATAGCCACCTTAAAAAATCAAAAATCGAACGCATGAAGTTTATTGTATCTTCTTCTTCTTTATTAAAACACCTTCAACAAATTTCTGGTGTCATTAATACCAATACGGTATTGCCTATCTTGGAAGATTTTTTATTCGAAATAGAAGATAAAAAATTGAACATCGTAGCGACCGATTTAGAAACGGTGATGCGCGTTCAAATGGAAGTAGAAAGTAAAGTGAACGGACGCGTTTGTATTCCTGCAAAAATTTTAATTGATTCTTTAAAAAATATTGCAGACCAACCGCTGACTTTTAATATTGATAAGAACTATGCTGTAGAAATTACAAGCGATAATGGAAAGTATAAAGTGATGGGTGAAAATCCGGACAACTTTCCTAAAGAGCCTACAGCAGACGATACAACAGGCTTTAACATGACCAGTGGTGGTTTGTTAACGGCAATCAACAAAACATTATTTGCTGTGAGCGGCGACGATTTACGTCCAGCTATGACAGGGGTCTTCTTTGAACTAACAAAGGAGAGCGTTCAATTTGTGGCCACTGATGCGCACCGTTTGGTAAGGTATAAAAGAACAGATGTGAAAGCCACTCAAAATGCTTCTTTCATCGTGCCTAAAAAGCCACTTAACTTATTAAAGAACGCTTTACCAGATAATGATGACGCAATTACTGTTAGCTTTAATAACAATCATTTATTTGTAGCACATGGGTCTACACAATTAATCTGTCGATTGATTGACGCAAGATTTCCAGACTATAAAGTGGTAATTCCTGCGGACAATCCTTATCGTTTAACAGTGAATAAGCACGACTTCCAAAATGCATTGCGCCGCGTGAATGTATTTAGTAATAAAAGTACCAATCAGGTGGCTTTAAATATCACAGGCAATGAATTGCAGATGGCTGCTCAAGATATTGATTTCAGTTTCGAAGGTAATGAGCGCATGAGCTGTGAATACCAAGGAGAAGATATACAAATTGCTTTCAATGCAAAGTTTTTGATTGAGATGTTGAATGCAGCTGATACCGATGAGGTCTTTATTGAATTGTCTACACCAAGCAAGGCTGGTTTGATCAAGCCTTCAGAACAAGCTCCAGGAGAGGACTTATTGATGTTGGTGATGCCGTTAATGTTAAATAGTTAATCCCTATCCTATACAAAGTCTTCTACAAGACTTTAAAGAACCCGTTGTATCTGACTTCAGAACATCGGGTTTTTTATTTACATTTATGCATAAAACAAATTGCTATGTTAGAGGCGATAAAAAACTATTTTGAAACTATTCCAAGTTTGCACCGTGCATTGTTATTAGCAGGTGGCATTACTTCTTTTTGGTTAATAGAATTTGCGGTTCCCTTATTTAATTTTAAGTACAATAAAATGAAACATGCGGGGCTTAATTTCTTTTTCACTTTTACAACTATTGTGATCAATTTTGCATTTGCATTGATCATGGTAAAGGCGAGCGATTGGACGGTGCAACAACATTTTGGACTACTACAGATTGTTCATTTAAATCCATGGGTGGAAGCGATTGCAGGACTTTTACTATTAGATTTTATTGGCGCTTACTTGGTACACATGATTGAACATAAAGTAAAATTTTTATGGAAATTTCATATGGTGCACCATGCAGATACAATGGTGGATACCACAACAGGAAATAGACATCACCCAGGAGAGTCAGTGGTTAGGGCTGTTTTCGCTATTCTCGCAGTTTTTATTTTGGGTACACCCATGTGGATGGTCATGTTATATCAAAGTTTAAGTGTGGTCCTAACACAGTTCAATCATGCGAATATTCGTATTCCAACATGGTTTGATAAAACTTTTGGTTACATTATTGTCTCTCCAAATATGCACCGAGTACACCATCATATTACCCGTCCTCAAACAGATAGTAACTATGGAAATATTTTTTCTTTCTGGGATCGTCTTTTAGGTACTTACAATGATACACCGATGGATCAGATTGTATATGGTTTAGATGTTTTAGACAATGCACAAGATGGTTCACTGTCTTATCAATTAAAAGCGCCATTTAATAAATCTATCAAGTCGGATTATTAAGGCATCGCTTTACATTTGTATAAATTAAAACGAATCATGAATAAAGTTGGGGCATTTATACCAGCCAGGTATGCAGCTACAAGGTTTCCAGCAAAGCTGATGCAAATGCTTGGTGCTAAGTCTGTCATCCGACATACTTATGATAATACAAAAGCAACTGGCTTATTTGACGAAGTGTATGTAGTGACTGACAGTGATATTATTTTCAATGAAATAATTGATAATGGTGGTAAGGCCATTATGAGTATAAAACAACACGAAAGTGGATCTGATAGAATTGCAGAAGCAGTAGAAAATTTAGATATTGATATTGTAGTGAATGTACAAGGCGATGAGCCCTTTGTGAAGCGCGAACCATTGGAAAAAGTATTGGCTTGCTTTGAGGATATAAATGTACAGGTTGCTTCATTAATGCAAGTATTAACCAATCCCGCATCCATCGAAGATCCTAACTATGTAAAAGTAGCAGTTGATAAAAATTGGAATGCTTTGTTTTTTTCACGCAGTGTGATTCCTTATCCAAGGACCACGGATATGGCGATGACCTATTATGAACATGTAGGTGTATATGCTTTTAAAAAACAAGCTTTAATTGATTTTACCAACTGGCCGATGTCTCCATTAGAAGCTGCAGAAAAAATTGAGTGTTTACGTTATTTAGAAAATGGTGTATCCATTAAAATGGCGGTCACCAATTATATGGGTGTAGAAATAGATACGCCCGAAGATTTAATCAAAGCAGCCACTTTATTATAAGTAGTATTTTACCATAGCTAACCGAATATTTTAAATCGGTGCTCAAAAATTGAATTACAAATGAACAAAGGAAAATTATTTCAATCAACCATCGTAGCTGCCTTAGCTGGATTTATTTTTGGCTTTGATATGGTGGTCATCTCTGGAGCAGATAAACCTATTCAAGCGCTTTGGCATACAACGCCTTTATTTCATGGTTTTTTTATTATGTCCATGGCCTTGTGGGGAACCGTTATAGGTTCTGTATTTGCGGGCGCACCAACAGAAAAATATGGCCGTAAAAAAGTATTGATATGGCTAGGTGTTATGTTTATTGCATCTGCTATTGGTTCGGCATTGGCACAAGACCCTTATACTTTTTCGTTCTTTAGATTGATTGGAGGTATTGCCATAGGCGTATCCTCTGTAGCAGCACCAACGTATATTTCTGAAATTTCAAATAAAAATAATAGAGGAAAATTAGTGGGCATGTACCAGTTCAATATTGTATTTGGAATTTTAATTGCTTATTTATCTAATTATTTTTTAGCTGGTTTTGGTGGTGCGAATGATTGGCGTTGGATGTTGGCCGTTTTATTAATCCCTTCTGTCATTTATACATTAATGACACTCGGCTTACCTGAAAGTCCAAGATGGTTATTTTCTGTTAAAAACGACGAGGCTGGTGCCAGAGCAAATTTAGCTATTGTGGGCGTTGAAAATATAGAGGAAGAGATTCAAGAAATAAGCACTGCCTATGTGGAAGAAAAAGCGCAAGGCAGTATTCAGCTATTTACTAAGCACCACGGAAAAATATTATCTATTGCTTTTTTTGTTGCTTTTTTTAATCAGGCATCGGGTATTAATTTTCTTTTATATTATGCACCTAGAATTTTAGAAGAAGCAGGTTTTGCAAAGAACAATTCTTTATTAAGCTCAATCTCTTTAGGTTTAATGAACCTGGTATTTACATTTGTGGGTCTTTGGTTAATCGACCGCATTGGTCGTAAGACATTATTGATTATAGGATCATTTGGATATATTATTAGTTTGTCCATGGTGGCTTACGGTTTTATTAATCATAGCGCACCAGAATTTATGCTTAGCTTCTTATTATTATTTATAGCAGCTCATGCGATTGGACAAGGTGCAGTGATTTGGGTATTGATATCCGAAATCTTTCCTACTCAAATTAGAGCCAAGGGTCAAGCCTTTGGTGCTAGCATACACTGGGTGTTTGCAGCGTTGATTACTTTGGTCACACCTGTATTCTTGGATAGCGAAAGCGGCATCTTCAAAGACAATCCTTGGCCCATATTTGCTTTCTTTACCGTGATGATGGCATTACAATTAGTTTGGATTTTAACGAAAGTGCCAGAAACAAAAGGCGTATCCCTAGAAGCACTACAAAAGAAATTAGCACAGTAAACTAAAAGCGACTCCAACGGGTCGCTTTTTTATGAATAAGATTGTAACTTTGAAACGAGTAAAAAAATAATTATGCAGTTTCGTAATTTTAAAATGGTTGATTATGTGGTGTATGGACGTGGTGCTTTTAATCAAGTAGATGAAATCATTGCCCCACATCGTAAGGGCGATTTTCCAATGATATTTTTTCTAGATCATTTTTTTGAAGGAAAACCTTTGGCTAGTAGAGTGCCTTTAAGAGGTAAAGACAAAATTGTTTTTGTGGATGTGACTTATGAGCCAAAGACAACACAGGTAGATGCTTTAGCGGCAAGTTTAAAAGCAGAATTTGGTGAAGTGAGCGGTATCATAGGTATTGGTGGCGGATCAACTTTAGATTTAGCAAAAGCGGTTGCCTTAATGATGAAAAATCCTGGCTCTTCTGCAGACTACCAAGGATGGGATTTAGTTAAACAAGCTGGGGTCTATAAAGTAGGTATTCCAACATTAAGTGGCACGGGTGCCGAAGTGAGTCGTACAACAGTACTTACAGGACCAACGCGTAAGCTTGGCATGAATTCTGACTTTACACCATTTGATCAAATTGTATTGGATCCTGAATTAACAAAAGATGCACCTGCGAATCAACGTTTTTATACAGGGATGGATTGTTATATCCATTGCATTGAAAGTTTAGAAGGTACTTTCTTAAATGAGTTTAGTAAAAGCTATGGCGAAAAAGCATTGGAACTATGCAGAAAAGTGTTTGTAGAAAAAAATAACTGGGACGATGAATGCGATGATCAATTAATGATGGCCTCTTATGCAGGCGGAATGAGTATTGCCTATAGCCAAGTGGGCGTCGCGCATGCAGTAAGTTATGGTTTAAGTTATTTATTAGGAACAAAACATGGTATTGGAAACTGCATCGTGATGAATCACCTAGAGGAATATTATCCAGCCGGTGTGAAAGAGTTTAAGCACATGGTGGCTAAAAACAATATTGATATTCCAGTAGGTATTTGTGCGAATTTATCACAAGAACAATTTGATGCAATGATCAATGTATCTCTAGGTATGAAGCCATTATGGGAGAATGCATTAGGAAAAGATTGGGAGCAAATTATGACCCGAGAAAAATTGAGAGCGCTTTACGGAAAGTTGTAAAGTGAAAAGCGTGTATAAAAAAAGGCCTTAATTTATTAAGGCCTTTTTTTATAGTATAATGGATGCTTAAGCTTACTCGGCCTCTGCAACTACTTCTTTTACTTCAGGAATCATACGCTTCATCATGCCTTCGATACCTGCTTTGAGCGTGACCATGCTTGATGGACATCCACTGCAAGAGCCTTGTAGCATCAAATTAACGATACCTTCTTTATAACTTTTAAATTGTATTGCTCCGCCATCCATTTCAACTGCTGGCTTTACATAGTTTTCTAATAATTCTTTCACTCGCTTTACTACATCATCGTCATCAGCAGACACCACATTGGTTGCTTCTTGTTTCATCTTGGCAACTTCATCTTCATTCACTACAACACCACCAGCTTCTAAATATTCTTTCAAAAATGTTTTGATCGTAGGGATCACATCCTGCCAATCTTCAGTATCAGTTGTTTTTGTAAGTGTCACAAAATTGCTCGCTATGAACACACTTTTGATAAACGGGAAGCTAAATAATTCTTTTGCCAAAGGAGACGCAGTCGCCAAAGCTTCTTCTGCTACATCTAAACTTTTGCCTGGATACAATAGTTTGTTGGCCACAAACTTCATTGTTTCTGGATTGGGTGTCATTTCTGTATAAATGCTCACGATGGTATTGCCTGTTGTAATCATATTCTGTTTTTTATTCAGTCCATTACAAAAATAATCAAAATGAATGGCTTGATAGCCTTAGAAGGGGGATAATGGCTTTATTTTTCCGATATCGAAAGATCAATTTCCGTCTGGTATTAAAAATTTATACCGAAAGCCCTCGATGATCTAGCTATTGATGATCATTAATTTAGCATAGTTCAGCATGATCTTTTTCTCTCCATTGAGATCAAAAAGGATATTGGCAATAGGGTTATGTGCGGAACCTTCAATGGTTTGAATGATACCAAATCCAAATTTTTGATGCTCAACTTTCATGCCCGCTTCTAGTGCAGTTGGGTCTGCGGCTACGAAATTGGCCGAAGGAATATGATTTTTATTCAAAGTGCTTGGTGGCGTCACCGGTAAGTAGCTAGGTTTACTGCTTGCAACACCGCTTGTTGACGAAGGCTTGTCATATCCAGCCTTATTACCGCCGTGCATTCTGTCGTAGGCGCTGCCCCATCCGCTTGATTGGTTTCTTGCGCCACCCCTTGCACTTGACTTGTCCAATTTTTCTTCTGGCATTTCCTCAATGAACCTACTTGGATCATTTTGTACCAGTTGACCAAAGCGATATCTTGAATTGGCATAGCTCAGCCATAAATGTTTTTTTGCGCGTGTTACGGCCACATAAAAAAGTCTACGCTCTTCTTCCAATTCTTCTCTTGTATTCACACTCATTCCACTTGGGAATAATGTTTCTTCTAATCCTACTACAAACACACAATCAAATTCCAAACCTTTTGCCGCGTGCACCGTCATTAATTTTACGGTGTCTTCGTTGCCATTGTCGTTATCTGCATCGGTAATTAAAGTAATTTGTTGTAAATAAGAACCCAAGCTTTTATCTCCTAATTCCCCATCGTCATTGCTAGGGCTTTCTGTCCACTCTTTAATAGAGTTCAATAATTCTTGTACGTTTTCGTAACGAGCTAATCCTTCGGTAGACTTGTCGTTGAAAAGCTCCTTGATCATATTTGTACTCTTACCAACTTGCACTGCCACATCGTAGGCATTGTTTTTTGTTAAGAGATTTTGAAAATATTTTATCATGGTCACAAACTCTTCGATCGAATTGAGTGTGCCTGCTTTAAAACCAAATCCTTTTGCTTTTTCTAGTACTTCAAAAAAAGTAATATTTTGTTCACTTGCAATGACCAAACATTTTTCAACTGTGGTTTTACCAATGCCTCTAACAGGGTAATTGATAATTCTTTTTAATCCTTCTTCGTCTTTGGTATTCGTAATGATGCGTAAGTAAGCAATAAAATCTTTCACTTCCTTTCTTTGATAGAAGCTAAGCCCACCATAGATCTTATAAGCAATGCCTGTTCTTCTTAAACTTTCCTCAAAGGACCTTGACTGGGCATTGGTCCTGTATAAAATTGCAAAGTCTTTATTGTAAAAATGATTTCTTAATTTATTTTCTTGGATACTATCTGCCACAAATTTTCCTTCATCGTTGTCGGTCATGGTGCGCACCAACTTAATCTTGTCTCCTTCGTCATTATCGGTCCAAAGTTCTTTTGGAATTTGACCTTTATTATTTTTAATCACATAGTTCGCCACTTCAATGATGGACTTACTACTTCTATAATTTTGTTCTAGCTTGACCAACTTAACGTCGTCATAATCTTTTTGAAATTGTAAAATGTTTTCGATGGTGGCACCACGAAAGCTATAAATACTTTGTGCATCATCACCCACCACACAAAGATTTTCGTGAACGGCTGCGAGTAGTTTTGCAATTTGATACTGTACTGGATTGGTATCCTGATACTCATCAATTAAAATATATTTAAACTTATGTTGGTACTTGTGCAGTACTTCTGGAAAGTCGCGTAAGAGCTCATGCATCTTAAAAAGTAAATCATCAAAATCCATAGCACCGCTTTTAAAACAACGCGCTACATAACTTGCATAAATTTCTGCAATTTGAGGACGATTGGATCTTGCATCTTCCTGCTTCAAAAAATTGTCCATCGCATATTCACTTGGACCAACTAACGCATTTTTAGCAGACGAGATACGATTGTGCACTACATTGGGCTTGTACAATTTATCTTCCAAGCCCATGTCATTGATCACCTGCTTCAAAACAGATCTAGAATCATCGGTATCGTAGATGGTAAAGCTCTGTGGATAGCCAATTTTGGCAGCTTCTGCTCTTAATATGCGCGCAAATACACTGTGGAAAGTACCAATATATAAATTACGGGCTTCGGTGTTGCCAAGGGCTTTTTCTACCCTTTCTTTCATTTCGGCAGCAGCCTTATTGGTAAAAGTAAGCGCTAAGATATTGAAGGAATCCACACCACTATGCATTAAGTGCGCAATACGGGAAGTCAATACTTTTGTTTTTCCACTTCCTGCTCCAGCAATAATCATCAAGGGGCCTTTAAGGTGCAGTACGGCCTCTTTTTGTTGCTCATTTAATCCGTTTAAATACGCTTGTTGCATCTAGCGAAGATACGTGTACTTGCTGCAATTAAAAACTAAGTGGAAAACTAAAAATCATAAAAGGGACTTTTAAAAATAAGGGTGTAAAAAAAGAAGGGCACCCTTTGCTGGGTGCCCTGAAAAATTTTGATAGAAAGTTAAATCAATCTAATAAAAGAGAATGATTGTTCTAACGACTATTTGTTTTCTAATAATTTAAAGAATTGATCTAATTGAGGTAAGATCACGATTCTTGTTCTTCTATTTTTTGCTCTGTTTTCTGCATTATCATTTCCAGCCAATGGTGCATATTCACCTCTACCTGCTGCAGTCATACGTTTAGGATCTAAACCATAAGTATCTTGTAAAATACGCACTACAGTTGTGGCACGCTTTACAGATAAATCCCAGTTGTCTTCCAATGCAGAACCATTGTCTATTAATTGCTTAGAATCTGTATGGCCTTCTACCATGAATTCAATAGTTGGTTGAGCTGCTAATACTTTAGCTACTTTACCCAATACCGTTTTAGCCTTGTCAGTGATGTTAAAGCTTCCGCTTTTGAATAATAATTTATCAGAAATATCAACGTATACCACACCCTTATCCACTTTCACATTTACGTCTTCGTCGTTCAAGTCGCCTAATACGCCTTTCAAGTTCATAACCAAGTTCATATTAATTGAATCCTTGCGAGCCATTGAACTTTGTAAGCCTTGGATATAATTATCTTTTGCACCAATATTTTCTAAAGACTTCTTGATACTTTCTGCTTGTGCACCAGTCACAACAGACATGTCCTTCAATTGACTTAAGACTACATTGTTATTTTGTTTTAAAAAGTCAATTTGCTTATTTAAATCACTCACTTGATTTTCTAAAGCTTTTCTTTCAGCAGCAATTTTATCTGCATCGTTCTTTGCTTTTGAAGTTGCGTCTTGTGCATCACGGTATTTGCTTTGAAGATCTGCATATGCGCCATTCAATTGACCATATTTAGCTTCTGCTTCTTGTAATTTTTTAGGGCTAACGCAAGAGAAAGCACCTAAGCTTATAAGAGCAAGCGCTAAAAAAATTTTACTTTTCATGTTAAGTCTGTTTTTAGTATATGAATAATCAAGTTATTGCTGTGACAAAAATAGGAAACTACGGCATAGGAATAATACAAATATAAAAAATCACTTGTTTTTAACAAACTATATCATCAGTGATGCCATTTTCTGGAATATAGCCCTCAAATTGTTTAAAAAAATTGACAATGGAGCGCAGATCAGTAGATTCATTATCGCTTGTATAGAAAGGTTCTGCAAAAACCACGCGTCTTTTGCCAAAATCAAAACCCACCATTAAAATGGGCACCCCTGCATTTTTAGCGATATGGTAAAAGCCTGTTTTAAACTTAAGGACCTTTGTTCGAGTGCCTTCGGGGGAAATGGCAATATGAAAACGTTCATTTTTGCGGTATAAGGCCACCACCTGTTCCACCATATTGTTCTTTTTGCTTCTATCCACCGGATGCCCCCCTAAAAGTCTAAAAAACCATCCAGTAATGGGGTTAAAGAGTTCTTTTTTACCTAAAAAATGTACAAATTTAAAATGCATTTTTTGGCGTACCGCTAAACCAAGAAAAAAATCCACTCCATGGGTATGGGGCCCCGCAATGATTACAGACTGCTTTAAGGCATAAGGAAACTGACCTTCTGTTCTCCATCCCCTCACTGTAAAAAACCACCACGATAAAAATTGCTGAAACATATGCTTAAATTAAAGATGCATGATTAGGCTTGCGTTCTCAATAGGATTGACCTCTGAAGCTACTATTTTTTCTGTTTTAAACTTCGGAATGGCAGCGGCTTCAATATTTTTTAAATAGACCTTATCATAATATTTCAATAAAATAGAAAATGCGCCTTCGATATTGTTTTCAACAAAGAAATTCACTGCTGTCTTTGTTTCTAATCCTCCCAATCTTTTTTGAATTCTTAAAGTGGCTGCGATTAAATCAGCTACAGCAAACTTACCATAAGCTTGAACTATAAATTGAAGACGCGCATCAAAAGGGATATCAATAAAATAACAAATGCTATTGCGCATACTTTTAAAAAAAGTAATGGGTAACATATTTGTTCCTATTCTTTGGCTTTCGTCTTCTATCCAAAAATAAGGATGAGCAGCACAGGTATTCAACAATGCTTCTGCTAAATTATTTTCAAATTGTTCTTGACTGGCTTGTTCATGTTGTCCTAGTGCACCAAATGCTGATCCTTTATGATTGGCCAATCCTTCTAAATCAATGACAGGTAATTTACTTTTTTGTAGTTGTAAAAGTATTTCTGTTTTACCCGATCCCGTATATCCACCCAACACTTTCATCGCATAATCTTTTTCGAACTGCGCTAAAACCCAATTGCGATAAGCCTTATAGCCTCCAGTAAGCTGTTCGGTTTTGAAACCATATAAATCTAATAGCCAAGCAACAGCAGCACTGCGCATTCCTCCTCTCCAACAGTGTACTAAAATAGTTGGCTTAGTGCCATTTGTTTTTTCGTAATGAGCAACCCATCCTTCTACCTGCTCAATCATGTTTTGCATCTTCGTCCCAAAAAACGGAAGCCCTAATTTAATCGCTGCTGCTCTACTTTCTTGTTTATAAGTGGTGCCAATTTGCGCACGCTCTTCATCGGAAAAAAGGGGCAATGAAAAAGCATTTGGGATATGCGCATGTACATATTCTCCGGGACTTCGAACATCAATGATTAAATAGTTGGATAAGTTTTCAAAAATCCCTTCTCCTGTTTTCTGTACAGCCATATTACAAATTTACTTGCTTTAATGTTGCTTGCAATGCTTCTTTGGTAAAGCTTTTAAAAGGGATAGGTTGGAAATTAAAATTGGCAGCAGCTTTCAAGGCAGTTTTAAGATGAAATTCGCTTTGATCATAGGCAATGGCCCAACCTTTTTCTTGCCATCTTTTAGCCAAATAGACTTGTTCTGTTTGTCCAGGTGTGGGCACTAAAATGAGGGGCTTATGGAGGGGAATGAATTCCATTAGGCTGGTATAACCACCTCGGCTAATAATATACTTTGCGTTTTCAATCGCTTTGACCAAATCTGGACCGCCTAAATGAGGCACAATGGAGCCAAATTCAGAAACAGCATGGTTATTGGCTTGACCAGCTGTGCCAGCAATGAGTTTAAAAGGTTGTTGCAGCTGATTGCCCTCTGCCCATAAGATTTCCTGAAAAATGCTTCTTTGAGGTTCTGGTCCTGACAGAATACCTAAAAACAGGTTGTCAGGTTGCTTTTCATCCACCTGATGGTTGGCAAATATTGCTAACCTTGACAGGCAATTCATATACCAAATAGGGATAGATGGTTTTAATATTGGATTGCCCAAAATGCCAGAAAGATTTTGTTCGCCTTCCATATCGGGTACCCAAACCATATCATAAAAAAGCTTAAGCCAGTTATAAAGCATCGACTGTATCAAGTTTGTTGACCAGTTAAAAGGAGTCTGTATATTGAGCTGATGCGTTATAAATACAGAGGGCGTTTTTAAGTGGAAAAAACCAAGTCGATTATCTGAAACAATTAAATCAAATTGTTGGTGCTTGTTTGTTGCATATAACCACCAAAACTCCCTTAAGATGTTGTACAAAATACGAGGAATTTGAACAATCATTTTAAATACAAAACCATTTGCATTTTTTGAATAACGAATATGATATCCTTTTAATCTAAGGAAAGTCAAACCAGGAAAGGCTTCTCTTAAAATCATTTCGTGTGGTCCTTCTGTAGCTATTGTTACATCATAGCCAAGTTCAATAAACGCAGTAATCACTGGGATACATCTTGTTGCATGACCAAGCCCCCAATCTAAGGGCGCAATGAGTACCTTTTTTTGTCGCATGAATAGTTAAATCTTATTCAAATATACTTGTAAAAAATTGTAGTTTTGTATCCATGTTAAGAAGCCATATATATCTTGCGAACAACGATGTTTTAAAAAAACAAAAGCAATTGATATTATTATTGGAAATACATACCATGTTGTTTCAGATTGAACAAGTAGAACAGTTTTACCAGAACATTGAAGTGATGGATTTAAACAAAAGAAAAATCATTCAAAAGCCGCATTTAGTAAAGCGTATTTTAAAAGACAATCCCGAGAAGCCCTTTGTCTTTGCTTACCATAAAAATTAGTTGAATTACCCTATCTTTAAAAGGACGATTCCAAAAAATTGTTTTCATTAAAAGAGTTAGGCATGTCATTTATTACAAAAGAAAAAACAGTTGCATTGTATGCTGCCTTAGTTTCCTTTGGAACCTATGTTTTTATTTTTGGATTTAGAAAATCATTTACAGTTTGCACTTTTGAAGGCATGACTTTTGGTCCCATTGCATTTAAAACCGCCATGGTCATCAGTCAAATGTTGGGTTATTTAATGGCCAAGTTTTATGGTATTAAATTTATTTCTGGGCTAGAAAAAAATCATCGGTATAAAATTATTTTTTTACTAACGGGTATCGCATGGGCAGCTTGGTTGTTATTCGCTATTGTGCCTGCGCCTTATAGTATTTTATTTTTATTCATCAATGGTTTTCCACTGGGGATGTTATGGGGTGTTGTCTTTTCTTATGTAGAAGGTAGACGCAGCACAGATTTCATAGGTGCAGCACTCGCTGTGAGTTTTATTTTTTCTGCAGGTTGGGTGAAGTCAGTAGGCGCTTGGTTGATACAAGATTTTCATATCACAGAAACCTGGGTGCCCTTTTGTACCGGACTGGTTTTTGCATTGCCATTGGTATTATGTGTTTGGGGCTTAGAGAAAGTGCCACCACCATCAAAAGAAGATGAAGCCTTGAGGGCAAAGAGAATTCCGATGACAGCAGCAGACCGAAAACTAATTTTAAAACAATATTTACCAGGTGTAATTGCCTTTGTAGCCATCTATTTATTTGCCACTATATTTAGAGATATTCGAGATAATTTTTCGGCAGACATGTGGAAGGAAATGGGCTATATGGCAAAGCCTTCTACTTTTTCTGAAACAGAAATCCCTATCACCATTTTTATTTTAATCTTAATTGGCGCTGTTGTTGCAGTCAAAAATAGTTTTAAAGCATTCATGATCGCGCATGTATTTATTTTATTCGGTTTCGTAGTTGCGGGATTATCTACTTACTTTTTCACACAAAAACTATTAGATCCATTTTGGTGGATGCTTTTGGTGGGCTTAGGCTTATACCTGGTGTATATCCCTTTTAACTCAATCTATTTTGACCGCTTAATTGCAGCCTACTCTATAAAAGGCAATGCAGGGTTCTTTATTTATCTAGCGGATGCGATTGGTTATGTGGGAAGTGTAACCGTGATGTTGGTAAAAGAAGGCATGACTTTAAAAATAGCATGGACAGCTTTCTTTGCAGAAAGCGTCATGATTTTATCTTTTGTGGGCCTTTTTATTACGGCTTACGCCATGTATTATTTTGCATCAAAATCAAGAATAACGCCATTGATACAATAGCGTAATCCTGTAGGAGGAGGGCCATCTTCAAACACGTGCCCTAAATGTGCCTTGCATTTACCACACTGTACTTCGGTTCTTTTCATTCCATGGGTATTATCAGGGGTATAAATGATGGATTGTTTGGTAACAGGCTCATAAAAACTAGGCCAACCACAACCACTATCAAATTTGGTATCGCTTTTAAACAACGGATTACCGCATGCTTTACAATGATAAGTTCCTATGGCCTTAGAAGTTTCAAAGGCGCTCGTAAAAGGACGCTCGGTTCCTTTTTCCCTTGCAACAGCATATACCTCAGGACTTAAGATCTGTTTCCAAACGCTATCAGGAACAATAACAGCTTCCTTACTAGTTCTAGAATAATAGGTATTTTCTTTTGTTGGCATGGCATTCGATTTATTGGATTGTTTGATAGTCGCCTGACTACAAGCAGTTTGGCTGATTAAAAGGCAAAAACAAAGTATTTTATACATGGTGTTGATTTCTATGTAAAATAACAACAAGTATTACTATTATTTGTTTGATAATTTACAATCTTAGGTTAAAAAAATTTACCCGAGTTTGTTATCTTTGTCACTTATCAACAGTATCCCATGTTCAATTTAATCTTATTTGGTCCTCCAGGTAGCGGTAAAGGCACACAAAGTGAAAATATTATCGCAGCCTATGGTTTACAGCATTTGTCTACAGGTAATTTATTACGTAGCGAGATTGCTGGTCAAACCACTTTAGGATTGAAAGCCAAGAGCATCATGGACCAGGGACAATTGGTGCCAGACGAAGTGGTGATAGGTATGGTAGATAATTTTATCAATGCACATCCAGAGGCGAAAGGGTTTTTATTTGATGGCTTTCCAAGAACAACAGCACAGTGTATTGCATTAGATGCTTTATTGAAAAATAAATCAAACGAAATAAACGTGGTGCTTGCTTTAGAAGTAAGCGAAGAAGAGTTAGTGAAAAGATTATTAGGAAGAGGTTTAACATCTGGCAGATCGGACGATACCAACGAAAGCATTATCCGTGCAAGAATTCAAGAGTACAATGATAA
The DNA here is from genome assembly GCA_037143275.1 of Chitinophagia bacterium. Lineage (GTDB taxonomy): Bacteria > Bacteroidota > Bacteroidia > Chitinophagales > Chitinophagaceae > Sediminibacterium. The sequence continues at coordinate 335,134 of JBAWZB010000001.1, read as the reverse complement.
GACCACCGCTGTGGCCACTTATTACGCACAATTTAATAAAGTAGTTTCAGTGAATGGCGAAGGTACAGTGGAATCTATCTATGCAGATTTAAAAACAGAGATAGACATAAGAATCAGTTAATTTAATACGTAGTGTATAAAAAAAGGATCAACAATTGTTGATCCTTTTTTGTGTCAAATATTTTTATGACTAGATATTCAAACCGCCGCAGGCGCTAATCACTTGACCAGTTATATAACTACTCATATCGCTTGCTAAAAATAAAGTCGTGTTGGCAATTTCATCTGCCTTACCAAATCGACCCAAAGGAATTTTATCTAAAAATGCTTTTCCTGCTTCGCCTTCATTTAAATAATGCGTCATATCGGTTTCAATGAATCCTGGCGCAATGGCATTACAACGAATATTGCGACTACCAATTTCGGCTGCAATCGATTTTGTAAATCCTATAATACCGGCTTTGCTAGCGGCATAACTACTTTGACCTGCATTACCACGAATGCCAATGATAGAACTCATATTGATGATGCTACCACTGCGTGCTTTCATCATTGGACGTATCACCTGCTTAGTCATATTAAAGACGCTCTTTAAATTGGTTTCCATGACATCGTCCCATTGTTCTGGTGTCATTCGCAACAATAAATTGTCTTTAGAGATACCTGCATTGTTCACACAAATATCTACCGTGCCAAATGTAGCTACTACATCATTTACAAATGTTTCACATGCTGCAAAATCACCTGCATTGGCTTGGTATGCTTTTGCTTGAACGCCTAATTTTTCTATTTCAGCAACAAGCTGGTTTGCTTTGTCAGCGCTACTATCACTCACATAAGTGAATGCAATATGGGCACCTTGCTCTGCTAATTTTAAAGCGATCGCTGCGCCAATGCCTCTTGCTGCACCTGTAACAATCGCTACTTTTCCTGCTAATAATTTCATTACTTTTTATTTTTAATAAACCAATAAGTATGCATTAATATAATACTAATATTCACAAATATAATAGGATTATCCTGTTTTAAAAAACCGTATGCAATCCAAAGCATACTTCCAATCATATTGATGAACCTTAGTTTTCTTACATCTTGTATTGCAAAGGAACCCACCACCACAGCAGTTGCTATCCAGCCTAAGGCTTCAATCATTTTAATCAGTTTTATTATCCTTCTTGATGAATTAATTTTAATTCCTCTAAAAATTTACGCTCATTGGACAATCTAGGTATTTTATGTTGTCCACCTAGTTTGCCTTTTCTTTTTAACCATTCGTGAAAACAATCTTTTTTGACTGCAGTAATTTGTGGTAAGCCTAATGCAATGTCTTTATACCTTTTAGCTTCATAGTCACTGTTCACCGATTGTAAATTTTTATCTAGCTCAACAGTAAACGCCTGCATATCTGTTGGCGCATTTTCAAATTCAATCAACCACTCGTGAGCGCCGGAACCTTGCTCTGACATATAGATTGGTGCAGCAGTGTACTCTTTCATCACGACATTCATACTTGCACAGGTCAGGCTAATCGCCTTATCACTATTGTCTGCAATCAGCTCTTCTCCAAATGCATTGATATATTGTTTTAATCTTCCACTCACTTTAATTCTAAAAGGGTTGAGTGTTACAAATTGAACAGTGTCGCCAACAAGATATCGCCATAGTCCACCATTGGTGCTGATGACGATGGCATAATTTTTTCCTAACTCAACTTTATCTAATCCAATGGTGGTAGGATGTTCTTTTCCGTAGGATTCCACTGGCATGAATTCATAAAAAATACCATGGTCTAAAAAAAGCAACATGCCTTCTTCGTTCACACGATCTTGTGCAGCAAAAAATCCTTCACTCGCATTATAGATCTCTACATAATTACAATTTCCACCAATCATCTTTTTAAATTCTGCTTCATACGGTGTAAATGAAACTCCACCATGTATATACAATTCAAAATCAGGCCAAACTTCTTTAATTGTTTTTTTGCCAGTGATTGCTAAAATTCTTTTTAATAAGACCATTGTCCATGTAGGCACACCAGCAATAGAAGTCACAGGCTCTTGGATGGTACTTTGTGCAAGCATTTCAATTTTTGACTCCCACTCATCCATCAATGCAATGGATAATTCTGGAACCCTAACTAAACCAGACCAGATGGGCGCGTTCTGCAATAACACTGCACTCAGGTCGCCATATTGAATGCCTTCTTGAATAGGATGCACTTGGTGGCTTCCCCCAATGATTAGCATCTTGCCTGTTAAAAGATCACTGTCTGGAAAGGCATTATAGTAAATGCTAAGTACATCTTTTGATCCTTGAAAATGATTGTCTTCGATGCTATCTTGGCTGAGTGGAATGAACTTACTCTTGTCGCTTGTGGTGCCACTACTTTTTGCAAACCATGCAATAGGGGTATTCCATAACACATCTTCCTCGCCTTGCATGACCTCGTCAATATATGGCTTAAGGTCTTCGTAAGCTTGTATAGGAACAACTTCTTTGAACTTTCTAATATTGAAAACGCTACTAAACTGGTACTTTCTTCCGATCTGCGTGTATTGACCATGGGTTATGAGGTCCTGCAATACTTCACGTTGCGCTGCAACCGGATCTTTTACCCAATGTTCGACACGCCAATAGCGCAACCTCGCTAATCTTGATAATGCAGGGCTAAAAATCTTCATAGGCTATTTTTGACCCATTTCGATGATCCAATCCTTGCGCTTTAACTCAAAGTTGGTACCAAGGTATAATCGTCTTACATGTTCATCCTCTGCTAATTCTTCTGCAGTGCCGTGTTTAAATATTTTTCCTTCAATTAAAAGATAGGCCCTATCACAAATAGACAAAGTTTCATTCACATTGTGATCGGTAATTAAAATACCAATGTCTTTTAATTTTAATCTAGCTACCACCGATTGTATATCTTCTACTGCGATAGGATCCACGCCAGCAAAGGGTTCATCCAATAAAATAAATTTAGGATCTACGGCTAATGCTCTTGCAATCTCTGTTCTTCTTCTTTCCCCACCACTCAAACTATCACCGTTATTGTTTCTTACTTTTTGTAAATTAAATTCATCTAAAAGGGTTTCCATTTTATGTAAACGCTCGCCCTTAGTCAATTTTGTCATTTCTAAAATGGCCATAATATTATCTGCGACAGATAATTTCCTAAACACACTCGCTTCTTGCGGTAAATAACCCAAGCCCATTTGCGCGCGCTTATACATAGGTAAATGGGTGATATCCTCCTCGTTTAAAAACACCCGGCCCTGGTCTGGAGCAATCAAGCCAACCACCATATAAAAAGTGGTTGTTTTACCGGCGCCATTGGGTCCTAATAATCCAACAATTTCACCTTGTTTTACAGAGACACTCACCTCGTCCACCACCTTGCGGCCTTTGTACTGTTTAATGAGCTTATCGGTATGTATCGTTAGTATCACGTTGAATGTTTTGTACAAAAATAAGGTTAAAAAGGCCTATTTGAACCTAGTCAAATAATATTAACTATTTTTGTATTCTATGCACGTAACAGCACATTTAGCAAAAGCCAAAGACACATTGGTCTCCTTTGAGATCCTGCCACCATTAAAGGGTAAAACAATTACGTCTATCTATGATCATTTGGATCCTTTGATGGAGTTTAACCCATCATGGATCAATGTGACTTACCACAGAAGTGAAACCATGTTTAAGAAAAAAACAGATGGCACTTTTGAAAAAGTAGATGTGCGTAAACGACCAGGTACGGTGGGTATTTGCGCTGCGATTATGAACCATTATAATATCGATGCAGTACCGCATATTATTTGTGGTGGTTTTACAAAAAGAGAAACAGAAGATGCCTTAATTGACTTACAGTTTTTGGGCATTGACAACGCCTTAATTTTAAGAGGCGATGCGGCTAAGAATGAGTCTAGCTTTGAGCCAGAGCCAGGTGGAAATAGATATGCGATTGACTTATTAAAGCAAGTAGGACAATTGAACCAAGGGATTTATTTAGACGAAGATATTTTAAATGGCGGCAAGACCGATTTTTGTATGGGCGTAGCTGGCTATCCAGAAAAGCATTTTGAATCTCCAAATTTTGAAATCGATTTAATCAAAACCAAGGAGAAGGTGGATGCAGGTGCAGACTATATCATGACCCAAATGTTTTTTAATAATCAAAAATTTATGGACTATGTGCAAGCCTGTCGTGATATGGGTATTACCGTGCCAATTATTCCAGGATTAAAGCCCATTACTAATAAAAAGCAATTGACAATTTTACCAAGAATATTCCATGTAGACATCCCAACAGATTTATCTAACGCCATTAACAAATGCAAGACAGACGCGGAATGTGAGCAAGTGGGGACCGAGTGGTTGATTCAACAAAGTAGGGAGTTAAAAGCAGCTGGCGTACCTGTGTTACACTATTATACTTTAGGAAAACCTAAGGTCATCAGAGACGTTGTTTCGGCTGTGTTTTAACTTATTTTTTTTGTTGAGATTGCAAGAAATCGTGGAACTGATCGACCGTTAAATTCTTTGCAATGATCTTTTTGTCTTTATCTAATAAATAAAAGGTAGGCGTTTTAAAAACATCATACAACTGTCTGATGGTGGTGGCTTTTCCTGCATTTATTTCTGCATTCAATGCCGCTTCCGTTTGATAAATATGCTTCCATCCAGCATCAAAATGTTGCGCTGTAATAAATTGTTTCCAAGCAGCTAATTCTTTTATATTCGTATTGACACCAATCATTTGTACACCTAATTGCTTCCAGTTATTGGTATAAAAAGAATCTACCCTTGGCATTTCAACTTTACAGTGACTACATGTTGGATCCCAAAATGCAATGAATGTATATTTTGAAGGACTGTTGTATAATGAAAATGATTTATCGTCGATTGTATTCAAATCCAATGGTGGAGCGGGATTGCCAATTAAATTGGCCATGATACTATAGGCACGTTCAGTGATTGCTTTTTTAGATTCATTGTTTAACAAGACCGTGTCCCCCTTGCTAAAAAAGTTTTGAAAAATATGTAAAAACACTTTATCCTGACCCATAAATTCTGGACTTATGTATTTATTGGTAAATTTAAAAAGTAAAAAAGGATAAATCTCTTTCCCTGTTTTTGCCACAGTCAACATGTATTGCACTTCTTCGATAATAGAATCTGACTCGCGCGAAACATAGTCTCTAAAATACTCATCTAGCTTCGCTTCAAAAAAAGGTGTTCTTAATAAACGGTTGTCATTGAACACCACATTATCCCAAAAATGATTTTTTACATAATAAAAAGGATAGGTTGAATCTGCTTTACCATTGATGATGGGGATTGCAGGCGCTTCTGGTCTTTGTAATACGTCTAAGAAAAAACGCATCATAGAATTAGGTGCCGATGTAATGATTTTTTGACGCTCTTGTTTAAAGCTAGTGTCCATCTTTTTTAAGGCCTGCAAGTATTTTACAGAATCGCTTGCTGTTGCTGCACGGCTATAAGCTTGCTCCAGCTGGCTTCTTTGCGTACCAAGCTGGTTCATGCTTTTGGAATAAGCACTAAAAATAGCATTGTCTTTGGAACCAATTATTTGATGGTCTCCTAAATTCAATGTGTCCGCAATGATTTTAAATTGCTGACCCTCATCTACTAAAAACTCAAATAGAATACTATACCTAGGAGAAACAATAAAATAAATACCTGGTGTGAGTTTTTCTTTGCCTTTAAAATAACCCATGCTTGCATCATCCAACATAGCAGAATCTGCTAATACTCGACTTTGACCATAGTTGGTGCCTAGATAGATTTTCGTGTTTTTATAAGGCTTAAGTGTGATTTCAATATTGTGCCCAAATGGCTTAGTGTTGGGCGTAGTTGGTTTTTTGACACCCTGAGCTTGTACAAAGTTGGTAGACAAAAGCACCAAACTAAAACAATATAAACCAATCATTTTCTGAAGCATATAAAAGCGTTTAATAGACAAATTAAGTACATAAAAGTAAAAAATAAAAAACAGATTTGGGTTTAATTTAAATGGGTGGAATGGTAGATTCTAGTAGCTTGATTGTACCTTTGTTACTGTGAGAAAGTCAAAACCAGCAATCATTTTAGAAAAGGTCCTTATTGAGGATTATGCAGCAGAGGGCAAGTCCTTAGCAAGAGTGGATGGAAAAGTAATTTTTGTGGAGGGTGCAGTCCCTGGAGATGTGGTGGATATTCAACTACAAAAAAACAAAACCGATTGGGCAGAAGGTTTTGCTAAAAAATTTCATAGTTATTCCGACAATAGGGTGCAACCATTTTGTAGTCATTTTGGAGTATGCGGTGGATGCCAGTGGCAGATGTTACCCTATGCACAACAGTTGATTTATAAGCAACAACAAGTGGTAGACAATTTAACAAGGATCGCCAAGATTCCTTTGCCAGCTATTCCAGCTATTTTGGGTGCCAAACAAACCGAGGGTTATCGTAATAAAGTAGAATATACTTTTGCTACAGAAATCTATATGTCATTTGAAGCATTTAGGGAGATGAAGGCTTCTGGCAAAGAACCGGTTAAAAGCCCAGGTGATGGTGGTTTTCATGCGAGAGGATTTTTTGAAAAAATTGTACCAATCGATACTTGTTATTTACAAGAAGAGCCCACCAATTTAATGCGCAAAGCAGTGGTGCAGTTTGCTTTAGAAAATAAGATGCCTTTTTACAATATCAAACAACATCAGGGTTGGTTAAGAAATATGTTTGTAAGAAATACGACCAAGGGCGAGTGGATGATCAATTTGATTCTTGGTTATGAGGACGAAACAAAAAGAAAAGCCTTGTTGGATTTATTGTTAAAACAATTCCCACAAATCACGACGCTCTTGTACACCATCAATACCAAACGCAATGATAGCATGCAGGACCTGGAGCCGAAAGTGTATTATGGGAATGGTTATATCACAGAAAAATTAGAAAAGTTTGAATTTAAAATAAGTCCAAAATCTTTTTTCCAAACCAATTCAAAACAAGCTGAAGTCTTGTATCAAGTTACTCGTGACTTTGCCGAATTGACTGGAAAAGAAATTGTCTATGATTTATATTGTGGCACTGGAAGCATTGGTATTTTTTGCAGCGATCAAGCTAAGAAAATTATTGGTGTAGAGTTTGTCGAAGAGGCCATTGAGGATGCAAAATTAAATGCAGCTTTAAACGGATTAACAGAAACAGTATTTTTTGCAGGAGATGTGATTAAGGTTTGTGAGGATGCTTTTTTTGAAGCGCATGGCAAGCCAGATGTCATTATCACCGATCCCCCAAGAGCAGGGATGCACGAAAAATTAGTGCAAAAATTATTAGAAATGGAAGCCCCAACTATTGTGTATGTAAGTTGCAATCCAGCAACACAGGCAAGAGACCTAGCATTGCTACACGCCAAGTATACAGTCACTAAAATACAGCCTGTAGACATGTTTCCACATACTTTGCATATAGAAAATGTGGTACAATTAAAAAGAACAGATTTATTAAACGCATAATTTATGAGAGAATTTAGGCCCACAAGATTTGATATTTTACCAACCATCATTAAAAATTTAATCATTATTAATGCGCTAGTGTTTTTGGCACAAAATACCTTTGCTGGACCCACTAGCTCCTTTTCATTCGAGGATTATTTTGCATTACACGCTTGGCAAAGCAAATTGTTTCAGCCATGGCAGATGCTTACACATATGTTCTTGCACGGAGATTTTGGACATATTTTAGGGAATATGTTTGCGCTATGGATGTTTGGATCTGTCTTAGAAAATGTATGGGGCCCTAAGCGATTTTTATTGTTTTATATTTTATGTGGTGTGGGCGCATCGGTGTTGCATTTATTAATTCTTTCTTACGAGTTTGTTCCAATGGCTTCTGACCTGATGCGCCTTAGTCAAATGAGTGTATCAGGATCACCAGATTTTAACAATGCCGTATTGGAATACGCAAAAGCACACAATATTCAGTTAACAAGAATATTGAGTGAAAACAATGTAAGCCTTGCTACACCTGGTATTCGTAAGGAAATCATGGAGCTATTAACAACCTATTATAACAGGACCCTTAATACTGCTACTTTAGGTGCAAGTGGTGCAGTTTTTGGTATCATTATGGCTTTTGTTTATTTATTTCCAAATACCTATATCTATATTTATTTCTTCTTTCCCATTAAGGCTAAATGGCTGGGGATCATCTATTTTTCTTACGAATTATTTTTTGCCTTGCGCAATTCGGCAGGAGACAATGTGGCAAGATGGGCGCATGTGGGTGGTGCCATCGTAGGATTTGTATTGGTTTATCTTTGGTCCAAAAAGGAACGCAACAATAGATGGAGCTAACAATAAAATAACAGAACCTATGCAATCAACAGAACAATCAAAACCATTATTTGGTGCAGACAACAATGCATTAGTAGCCATAGTGTCTGTGAATTTAGTAGTTGCTGTGACCTATGCTATGACAAGGATGGTCTATTTTTTAGAAGGCTTCCCAATGGCTCAGTTTTATGACGAAGTGGTACACCATTTTATGCTATCGCCTTATTATCAGGAAGCCCTAGAAAAACCTTGGACCTTTTTTATTTACAATTGGTCACATGATGATTTTTGGACACTTTGTGGCGATATGATTTGGCTAACAGTTTTTGGTTCTATTTTACAAAATCAAAAAGCCAACAAGCACTTATTTCCTATTTATTTATACAGTGGTATCCTTGGTGCAATTGCTTTTATTGTTATGGGCGCTGGTATTTCTTTTATGAGCGCAGAACTAAGTATTATGGCAATAGCTACAGCTGCATTGAGCCTGAATCCAACCTATCAACTAAAATTAAATGACGCAGGAGGCATCCCTGTTTGGATTATTTTTACAGTGTATTTTGTGATACAAGTAGCTACACATGTATCGGGCACACCAGTATTCTTTTTCATTTTAAGTGTTGGAGGATTAGTAGGCGTATTGTATATGTATTTATTGAAAAAGAAAATTGATCTAGGTAATTGGATGCACGTTATTGTAAAAAAATCCAATGAATTGATGGCGCCAAAAGACGCACAATAAAAATTGAAATCGAAGATGGCAAAAAAATCACGTATAAGAATTTTTGGTAAAGGACTGCTATTGTCAGTGCATCTTATACTTGTGTTTTTGCTTTTATATCCTCAATTTTTTATGCCACTTGGATTTATCTGGGTAAATGGCTTCTTAAGTTTATTGGCTCCATATATTATTGTATTACACCTCTTATTTTTATTTATCTGGCTAGTAGCCAAACCCATACTATCACTGATTTCTGTGGCAACACTTGCCATTGCTTATCCAACCATATTGGTTTTATTTGCTTGGCATCCAGGTACAGCTTTCGCGCAAAAAAAGAAAGACAATACTTTACGCATTACTAGTTTTAATGTGAAGGAATTTAATGGCAATACAAATCAGCCAATCGGTCAAAAATTAAGAACAGAAGATATTGCAGCGTCTATTCAAAAATGGGATCCTGATATTATTTGTATGCAGGAATACAATACTAAAGAACTCAAGAATGATATTGCGAACCATGCAAACTACTTTGATCAAAGGTATCCGTATTCTTTTTTTTCTAAAGACCATCAAATCAATGAAGCAAATTATTTTGCAGGCAATATCATTTATTCAAAATATAAAATCCTTTACGCCGAAAGGGTGCCGTTTACCAATCAAGAAAGCTTGATTTATGTGGACTTATTAAAAGGAGATGATACCATAAGGGTCTTCACCACACACTTGGCTTCTTTTAAATTTAAGCAAAATGATTTCGAGGCGATTGACGATGCAGCCGATGCGAACCAAGCAGCATTAAAAGCAAAATATGGTGTCATGCGTAAAATGAAAAATGCATTTATGATCCGAGCGGTTCAGGCGTCTATCATTCAAGCGCAACTTGCTAAAAGTCCTTATGCCACCCTCATCACTGGAGATTTCAATGATGTACCAAGTTCCTATACGTACAAACAAATTAAAGGAGCGATGCAGGATGCCTTTTTAGCAAAGGGTTTTGGCATTGGAGCCACCTATATGAACTTATCCCCCACTTTAAGAATAGATTATATCATGGCAGATAATAGATGGCAAGTAAAGGGCTGGGAGTCTTTGGATGAGAACCTAAGCGACCATCACATGATTATGGCGGACCTTGAATTGGTCAAGAATTAGGCATTCTTTTAGGTAAAATAAAATTATCTTTGAGGCCTACTATGCCACTAAAAATATACAACTCACTTACCCGTCAAAAAGAAGTTTTTGAACCCATTAATGCACCTTATGTAGGTATGTATGTTTGTGGTCCAACAGTAAGTGGTGAAAGTCATTTAGGACATGCAAGGCCTTTTATTACTTTCGATGTGGTCTACAGGTACCTTTTACATAAGGGGTATAAAGTACGATACGTTAGAAACATTACAGATGCTGGGCATTTTGAAGAAGAGGGAAAAATAGCAGAAGATAAAATTTCGAGCAAAGCCATTTTAGAAAAATTAGAACCTATGGAGTTGGTGCAGAAGTACACCAATCTTTACCACTGGGCCATGACCCAATTTAACAATTTGCCTCCAAGTATAGAGCCCACAGCCACAGGACATATAGTAGAGCAGATAGAAATGATTAAAAAAATCATGGCCGATGGATATGCTTACGAATCCAATGGTTCTATTTATTTTGATGTGGTAAAATACAATGACGATTATTCTAAAAAGAATCAACCCTATGGGATTCTAAGTGGACGCAATATCGAAGAGCAGTTAGATACTACAAGAGATTTAGAAAATCAGGAAGAGAAAAAAAATAAAGTAGATTTTGCTTTATGGAAAAAAGCACCTGTTGAACATATCATGCGCTGGCAAAGTCCATGGGGAGAAGGCTTTCCGGGATGGCATATTGAATGTTCTGCTATGGCCACAAAATATTTAGGAAAACAATTTGATATTCATGGCGGTGGCATGGATTTACAATTTCCACACCACGAGTGTGAGATTGCCCAAAGTACAGTTTGTAATCATCAAATGCCTGCGCGTTATTGGATGCATAATAATATGATTACCATCAATGGTCGTAAGATGGGAAAGAGCTATAATAATGTGATTAAGTTAAGTGAATTGTTCGATGGCAATCATGCCGAACTCACACAAGCTTATTCCCCAATGACCGTTCGATTCTTTATTTTACAAAGTCAATACCGCGGCACATTGGATTTTAGTAATGAAGCATTACAAGCTTCAGAAAAAGCATTGCGCAGGTTCATGGAGGGATACGAGTGGTTACAAGCTCAAAGTTTTGGAAATGAAACTGTATCTAAAGACGAAGCACTTGCAACTCAGTTAACGACTTGGATCAACGAATTAGAAATCTTCATGGACGACGATATCAACACTGCAAAAGTGGTGGCGAATTTATTTGAGATTCTTCCAAACATCAATGCTTTAAAAGATAAGCATATTGCAGCAGATGCAGTGGCTGGATCTGTTTGGGCAAGCGTTCAAACGCAATTAAAATTATTTGTAGAAGCCATTTTAGGATTAAAAGTAGATAAGGGAGCGAATCGTCAACAACTGAATGGCGTGGTGGAATTATTGATTGAAATAAGAAAAGAAGCAAAGGCCAATAAAGATTTTGCGACCAGTGATAAAATCAGGCTTCAATTAGCTGAGATGGGCATCCAGCTAAAGGATGAGAAGGACGGAAGCATCAGTTATACTTTCTAATGATCGCAGTCATCCTCATGCGCATGATTATGCATTCTGCAACTATTGTGGTTGTTGATATGCGCGATGATGATAAAAAATGCAGCAGGGAACAATAAGTATAATTCTGCTTCTCTAAAAACCATTCTACAAAACATCAATCCTATTCCAATACTAAATAAGATAATCGGCTTAAAGCTGTGATGGTGTTTTTTGTAACCATGGTATAAAGAATAGGCGCCAATACCAAAAGAAAGCAAGATCATCCCAAACTCAAAATTTGGATTGTGCAGCACATTGATACCTAATAATGGAAGGGTGCTAAAAAATAAGGGCAGTAAAGCACAGTGAATGGCACAAGCCAATGAGGTTCCAATTCCAATTGCGTCCCAATTCCAGTTTTTAAACATAGTGCAAAGCTAAGCCAATACCCTGAAAATTATAGTAACTTTGTGACGCATTTAAAGCCAACACAGATGTCAAAGAAATCACTTATTTACCTAACATTTTTTGTAGTCCTGCTTTCAGGATTTTATTATTTTCTATTCAGAGGAACCGACAACTGGAAAGTAAAAATGCCTGTTTTAAGTTATGTACAACCCTTTTCTTTTACCAATCAGGATGGGCAAAAAGTGACAGAAAAAGTATTACAAAACAAAATCACCGTCGTAGAATACTTTTTTACAACATGCAAGGGTATCTGCCCTAAGCTGAATAAAAACATGAAAGAGATTTATTTGATCTATAAAGACAAGCCAGATTTTCAAATCCTCTCTCATACTTGTAATCCAGAAACAGACTCTGTGCCTGTATTAAAACACTATGCGGATTCTTTACAGGTGAACACCGCGCAATGGATTTTCTTAACAGGCCGAAAAGATAGTCTTTACCAAATGGCCAGAGGGTCTTATTTATTAGATGATCCAAAAAACAATGTGGTAAAAATAGAAGATCAATTTATCCATACGCAGTTTTTTGCTTTAGTGGATAGAAATGGTAAAGTGCGCGGAAAAATTTATGATGGACTAAAGACCTTAGAAGTAGAACAATTAAAAGTGGATATTGCTAGATTGATGAAAGAATAAATACATTAAAATGATTTTTGTTACAGGCGCAAGCGGTTTAGTGGGATCACATTTAATACAATCTTTATTAAGTAAAGGAAAAAAAGTGCGCGCGCTGTATCGTCAAGCTGTGCCTGTCTTTGCGGGATCCGAACAATGTGAATGGATCCAAGGAGATATTCTAGACCCTATTGGTTTAACTGCTGCATTGGAAGGTGTAGACTATGTCTATCATTGTGCGGCGATTGTATCTTTTGCACCAGGCGCTGCTGCTAAAATGTTGCAATCTAATGTAGATGGAACGGCGAATGTGGTGAATGCCTGTTTGGTACAAAAAATAAAAAAATTAATTTTTGTAAGTTCAGTTGCTGCATTAGGAAGAATAAGAGAAAACGAAGCGATCGATGAATCGATGCACTGGACACCAGCCACAAGTAATAGCGTGTACGGCCAATCAAAATATTTAGCCGAATTAGAAGTTTGGAGAGCCATGGAAGAAGGACTACCTATGGCGATTGTGAATCCTGTGATTATATTAGGTGCAGGAGATTGGAACAATGGTTCTTCTGGCATTTTTAAATCGGCCTACAATGAGTTCCCTTGGTATACGGGCGGTATGAGTGGTTTTGTGGATGTATTAGATGTGGTAGATGCCATGCAACTATTAATGGAAAGCGATGTGACAGGACAACGCTATGTCTTGAGTGCAGAAAACATACCCTATAGAAACATTTTTAATACCATTGCAAATGCGTTTAATAAAAAACAGCCGCATAAAAAAGTGACTCCATTTTTAGCAAATATTGTTTGGAGACTAGAGGCCATCAAGGGTTTGATTACAGGTAAAGCACCATTATTAACGAAGGAAACTGCAGCAACAGCGCAGGCCACTGTAAGATTTAACAATCAAAAGTTCTTGAATGCATTTCCTAACTTTCAATACAGGAAAGTAGAGGATACGATTATAAGAGTTGCTAAGGAGTTAAAAGCCATCCACCAGCTTCCTTAATCTTCCATCATTTTTTTCCAAAGTGCAGGGATTCTTTTAATCCAAACGTATTCTCTACGTTTTACACTTGCATCTTCTGCAGGAAAGCCTAAGTATGTTTTATTGCCTTCAATTGTGCTTACCACACCCGATCCACCCAATACCACTGCATTTTCACCAATGGTCAAGGTCTTATTGACACCCACCTGCCCCCAAAGGGTCACCCCCGCTTTAATCTTTACCCCACCAGCAACGCCTACTTGAGCTGCAATTAAGCAATTGGCCTCCAATTGAGTATCATGACCAATATGTACCATATTATCCAACTTAGATCCCATACCAATTATAGTATCACCGCTCACGCCACGGTCAATGGTGCAATTTGCTCCAATTTCGGCCATATCTTCAATTATAACACGTCCACAACTTGGCATTTTTACGTACCAAGCGGGTCTATTTTTTTTAGTGTTATAATAAAATGCATCTGATCCAATGACCGTATTGGATTGAATAATCACATGGTCTCCAATCACCGTATCTGCTAAAATAATTACTCCAGGATGAATGATGCAATGGTCTCCAATTTGCACATTCGCACCAATAAAAACATTTGGCATCACCATAGTATTTGCACCAATTTTTAAGTCAGAACTAATTGATTCTGTGCTTATTTTAAATGGTTTAAAATGATGTACCAACTTCGAATAGGCATCAAATGGTGCATCGCAATACAATAAAGTTTTTCCTTTAGGTAGTTCCACATCCTTGCTATTAATGATAATGCAAGTAGCAGCACTATTGATACAAGTAGCATAATATTTTGGATGATCTACAAAGACAATATCACCAGTTTCTACTTGATGAATTTCATTGATTCCAGTGATAAAATTTTGATCATTACCAATGATTTCTGCATGTATAAATTCAGATAACCATTGTACCGAAACGGGTGTGGAAAGCTTCATATGCGTGATTTTGGGCTAAATCAAAGATAATGCGCCTTTTTTATAAAAGTTTTTTTTAACAAAAATACTTGCAGCATCATGGCAATTATTTTTGTTAAAATGGATCATCAATGTTTACTTGAAGTTGTTTAATTAAAAAATAGCATTAAATGAAAGCCTTTGTTTACGAGTGTTTCATCGATTTCAATTTTTTATAAAAGGAAATAAAATCAATTTTTATGCCGCTAATTATTTATTTTTAATTTTTTAAAATTGTCCCTACTAAAGCCAATTTGTGGATAACCTCTAAAATTTGTTTACATTTTTTTTGTAATTAGAACAAAGTATATTTAATATTGTGAAGGGAATTCAATTCCCGTACTTACTAACCCATCTATATACGAGGTCCCACTGATGTGGGACTTTGTTTTTTAAGCCGCTTAAACAAGTACCAATTCATGGAGTATTTTTTAATCTACAAACCTTTCCAAGTGCTTTCTCAATTCACTTCAACAGAAGGTAAATTGTGCTTAAAAGATATCTTACATGTACCCACAGATGTGTATCCAGTTGGTAGATTAGATTATGATAGTGAAGGCTTATTGTTGATCACCAATGATAAAAGTATCAATCAACAATTATTGGATCCAATGTATGCGCATCAACGCACTTATTGGGTACAAGTAGACGGTGCCATAACAGATGCAGCATTAACACAATTAAGCAAGGGCGTAATGATTAATGTGGAGGGTAAAATTTATCAAACTAAGCCGGCAAAATTGGAACACTTACCAGATTCGATAGCAGTACCAGATCGTAATCCTCCTATTCGGTTTAGAAAAAGCATCCCAACAAGTTGGGTAGCGATACAAATCACCGAAGGCAAGAATCGTCAGGTTCGAAAAATGTTTGCACAAGTTGGTTTTCCGGTTTTGCGTTTAATTAGGGCAAAACTGGGCAACTATAGTATTCAAGATATGCAACCTGGGGATTGCCTTTCTTTAACGGCATCGGAAGTTCAGGAAGGCTTCTTTCGCTAATTGACTGCTAAGTTTTACTTTTGCAGTAATCCAATAAAATATCAACCGATTATAATGAGTCATTTATCAGAGCAGGAAATTATTAGAAGAGAAAAGCTACAAGCTTTAGAAGCCGCAGGGATCGATCCATATCCTGCGCCTTTATACCCTGTCACACATTTATCACAAGACATCAAATCGCATTTCACCGAAGAAACTAAGGAACAATTTGCTGCTGTTTGTGTTGCAGGACGTATCATGAGTGTGAATGATAAGGGCAAGGTATTATTTGTAAAGATTCAAGACGATCAAGGTATTTTTCAATTATATGTTAAGAGAGACGAGATCTGTCCAGACGAAGACAAGTCTTATTGGGATATCATCACTAAAAATGGATTGGACTTAGGAGATATCATTGGTGCAACTGGTTATGTATTTACCACAAAAACAGGAGAAACATCTTTACACGCATCTACCTTAACCTTATTGGCAAAATCATTGAAGCCATTGCCTGTTGTAAAAAGAGACGAGTCGGGACAAGTATTTGATGCGGTGACCGATCCAGAGTTCAGGTACCGTCAACGCTATGCTGATTTAATCATCAATCCCGAAGTAAAAGATACTTTCACTAAGAGGACTATTTTAATGAATACCATCCGCCAATTCTTAAACGAACGTGGTGCATTGGAAGTGGATACACCTGTATTGCAATCTATCCCGGGTGGCGCTGCTGCTAGACCATTTGTGACGCATCATAACGCACTAGATGTCCCATTTTATTTACGTATTGCGAATGAATTGTATTTAAAGCGTTTGATTGTGGGCGGTTTTGATTGGGTGTATGAGTTTAGTAGAAATTTCCGTAACGAGGGGATGGACCGCACACATAATCCTGAGTTTACTGTTTTAGAATGGTATACTGCTTACAAAGATTATTTATGGATGATGGAAATTACAGAGCAGTTGTTTGAAAAAATCGCATTGACATTACACGGCAAAACTGAATTACAAGTAGGTGACAAGACGATCAACTTTAAAGCACCATTTAAGCGCATCAGCATCTTAGATGCCATTAAGGAAAATACGGGCATCGATATTAGCGGGATGGATGAAGTTGGCTTAAGAGATGTGTGTAAGCAATTAAAAATAGATGTTCCACCAACAATAGGCAAGGGTAAATTGATTGACGAATTATTTGGCGCGACAAGCGAGCATACCTATACCCAACCAACTTTTATCATCGACTATCCGGTAGAGATGAGTCCTTTGACAAAGAAGCATAGAACAAAAGAAGGATTGGTAGAGCGTTTTGAATTAATGGTGAACGGAAAAGAATTAGCCAATGCCTATACAGAGTTAAATGATCCAATTGAGCAACGCAAGCGATTCGAAGATCAATTGGCTTTAATGGAAAGAGGCGATGATGAAGCCATGTTCATTGACCATGACTTTTTGAGAGCATTAGAATATGGCATGCCTCCTACTTCAGGTATTGGTATTGGGATAGATCGTTTATGTATGATGATGTTGAATCAACCATCTATACAAGATGTGTTGTTCTTCCCGCAGATGCGCCCCGAGAACTATGAATAAAAGCTTAAAGAAATGTAAGCTTTTATTCATTACGTCTCTTATGATTTTTTCAAGGCACCCCATAAACGGGTGCCTTGATTTTTTTTTATACTTATTTTTACTAACACTAGTCACGGTAATTCAATGCAGGTTTGATATCACCAAGTAATGCTTTGTATTTATAATCACCAATAGATTTATTAAATTCTTCTGTTGCTTTTTTAATCAATTCAGGATTGCTCATTAAATCAATTGCAGTCAATGCCATTGTTTTACTAGCCACTAACATCCCCTTTGTACCAATCTCTGTTCCACCAGAAGCAACTGCTTGCCAGCTATGCGCTGCAGTGCCTGGAACCCATGTAGCAGCGCGTAAGCCCACTGTTGGTTTTGAATAACTCACATCACCTACATCTGTTGAACCACTATTGCCTTCATTGATATAAGTGAGGGGTTTTATTTTAGAAGCAGTTGCCATATCAACAGGAGACACCATTGTTGGTTGAATTTTTTTAGCAAAAGCAATTTCTGCTTCTGTATAAGTAACACCTCCAACTTTATCTAAGTTGGCTTGCATTGTTTCTGCAAGGGTTTTATTAATTAATAAGTCGTGCGTGCCACCAATGATATCATAACTAAATTTTGTACCAGTTCCTAAAGCGGCGCCCTCTGCTGCTTTCACCACTCTATCAAAAATTTCTACAACGTCTTTTCTTCTCGGATGACGCACATAGTAGTACACTTCTGCAAAATCAGGAATCACGTTAGGCGCTTTACCGCCATTGGTAATCACATAATGAATTCTAGTTTCTTGAGGAATATGTTCACGCATCATGTTCACCATATTGTCCATCGCTTCCACTGCATCTAATGCAGACCTGCCCTGGTCTGGAGCAGCAGCAGCATGTGCTGAAATACCATAAAATTTAAACTTAGCCGATTTATTCGCTAAAGCACTTGTTGTCGTAACAGCATTCACATCATCTGGATGCCAGTGAATCACTGCATCTAAATTATTGAACAAGCCTTCTCTTACTAAAAACACTTTACCGCTTCCACCTTCTTCTGCAGGTGTTCCAAAAACTTTGATGGTGCCCTTTAATTTACCAGCAGCAATTAATTCTTTAATGGCAATACCCGCAGATACACTTGCTGTGCCAAATAAATGGTGACCACAAGCATGGCCCGCATTTTTTCCTGCAATCGGGTCTCTTTCTGCAGATGCAGATTGATTGATACCTGGCAAGGCATCATACTCGGCTAAAATACCAATGGCAGGACTGCCTGTACCATAAGTTGCCACAAATGCAGTTGGAATGCCAGCAACGCCCGTTTCAACAGTGAAACCAGCATCTCTTAAATGTTGAATATGCAATGCAGCGCTCTTTACTTCTTTGTAACCTACTTCTGCAAAATCCCAAATTTGTAATGCAGTTTTCTTGTCTGCATCGTAAGCATTATTCAATGCAGCAAGTGCAGTTTCTTTATTGGCATTGATTTGAGCAGTGGCAGGATCCAATTTTACTTTCTTTTGTGCCCAAGCACCAAAGGATAATAATAACATCGCACCAAGGAATAGTTTTTTCATCTTGTCTTTTTTTAAAGCATTATAAAAATAAGTCGGTATATAAATGTCCACCTGGTACAACCGAATAGTGTGCTAGGTCTGTGATACCCTCTGCTGCTAAAACGCCTTCGTCAATAAATGTTTGACCAGTATAGACCAAAGGTTTTTTAGTCACAATCGCATAAGCAGCATCAGCAAGGATCGCAGGCGTACGACTCATGTTGGCAAGCGCTTCGCCACCCAATAAATTTCTAACAGCTGCAGTATCAATCGTCGTGCGCGGCCATAAAGCATTCACTGAAATTTGATCGTCTTTAAATTCTTCTGCCCATCCAAGCGTCATCATACTCATATTGTATTTAGTAATGGTGTAAGCCACGTGTGGACCCAACCATTTTGGTGCTAAATTAATTGGAGGCGATAAAGTTAAAATATGTGCATGGGTAGATTTTCTCAAATAAGGAAGCGCGTGTTGCACCACTAAAAAAGTACCACGCACATTGATGCTTTGCATCAAGTCAAATCTTTTACTAGGGGTATGTTCTGTATCTGTTAATTGAATCGCAGAGGCGTTGTTGATTACAATATCAATACCACCAAATCGCTCTACTGTTTGTTGAATCGCATTTGCAATTTGTGCTTCGTCTCTGATATCTACTTGCACTGCTAAAGCATTTACGCCCAATGCTTCAACTTCTGCAGCAGCAGAGTAAATTGTCCCACCAAGTCTTGGATCTTCCTCAACTGACTTTGCCGCAATCACAATATTGGCGCCAGCTGCAGCTAATTTAAGTGCAATGGCTTTACCAATTCCTCTGCTTCCGCCAGTGATAAAAACTGTTTTACCTAGAAGTGTTTTGTCAGACATATTATTTATGTTTTATGAATTTTAAGAACGAAATTATTTTGAGATAAATCCTTGAATGAATGCAGCCGTTTCTTTACAAGCGGTATCCAATACTTCATTTTTTACAACCGCATTAAATTGATCACTAAAACTTATTTCGTAGGCTGCTTTATCCAAACGCATTTGCATTTTTTTTGCAGACTCTGTATTTCTATTTACAAGTCTTTCTTTCAATACTTCAATAGATGGGGGCAAAATAAAAATGGACAATGCTTGATCTCCTAATTGTTTTTGAATGGCAATGGCACCCTTTACATCAATATCCAATACAGGCATTTTACCTTCGGCCCAAATGCGGTCTAATTCAGATTTTAAAGTGCCATAATACAAACCTTCATAAACCATTTCATATTCTAAAAAATCGTTTTGGTAGATATGCCCTTCAAAGGCTGCTGGGCTAATAAAATGATAGTCAACACCATCTTGTTCAGCCCCCCTAGGTGCTCTTGTAGTGGCAGATACCGAAAAAGCCAGTTGAGGAAAATTTGCCAATAAAAATTGCGTGATGGAAGTTTTGCCAGCACCAGAAGGAGCAGTCAAAATGATGGCTTTTTTGTGTTGTTCAGACATAGGACTAAATTAAGCAAATACCATCTAAATAAATCATAATAAAGAAGAAATAGAAAACCTAAATTGGTTGTATATTTAAAGGACAATTTTTAAGCATCCACATCTCATATTTATTTAATAATCGATTTATGCAAAAACAACTTTTCACTTATTTATTACTTGCTAGTTCCTTATTTGCTATTGCGCAAAAACCAGCAGAAGAAGTAGCATCTAAATCAGGCGCTTTTAATAGAGCACTTAACTTAGACCAAAAAGCCGAAAAAACGGGCGAAGTCACTATTAAAGGACAAAAAGTGCCTTATAAAGTAACAGCCACTACCCAACCAGTATGGGATGAAGAAGGGAAGGCTATCGCCGCTTTATTTTATGTGTACTATGAACGTACCGATGTCACCAATAAAGCAACAAGACCATTGGTGATTTCTTTTAACGGTGGTCCAGGCACAGCAAGTGTTTGGATGCACTTGGGTTATACAGGGCCTAAAAAATTAAAAATTGACGACGAAGGCTATCCGATTCAACCTTATGGGTTCGAGGACAATCCGCAATCCTTATTAGATGTTGCTGATATTGTATACATAGACCCAGTGAATACAGGCTTTTCTAGAATTTTGGATAAAGCCACACCTGGTTCAAAATTTTTTGGTGTCAATGCGGACATTAAATATTTAGCAGACTGGATCAATACTTTTGTTGGAAGACAAAAGCGTTGGGCATCTCCAAAGTTTTTAATTGGAGAAAGTTATGGTACTGCTCGTGTATCAGGGTTGTCATTGGAATTACAGAATAGACACTGGATGTTTTTGAATGGCGTCATTTTAGTTTCACCAACCGATCTTGGATTAAAGCGTGATGCAGTATCAAGTGCAGCATTGCGTATTCCTTACATGGCAGCTACTGCATGGCACCATAAAAAATTAGCTGCACCATTTCAGTCCAAAGAATTAGAAAAATATTTACCAGAAGTAGAAGCATTTGCAATCAATGAACTGATGCCCGCATTGGCTCAAGGTGGTGCATTGCCAGCAGATAAACGCAAAGCTATGGTGAAAAAAATTGCAGGCTATATTGGCTTAAATGAAAAGGTAGTGGCAGAACAAAATATGGAAGTGCCATTTGATTATTTCTGGAAAGAGTTATTGCGTGATCAGGGAAAAACTGTTGGAAGATTGGATTCAAGGTATATTGGTATGGATAAAAAAGATGCAGGACAAAAACCAGATTACAATTCGGAGTTGTTGTCATGGGAGCATTCATTCACACCAGCAATCAATATGTACTTGAGAGACGAGCTAGGCTATAAGACAGATTTAAATTATTATATTTTTGGTCCAATAGGGCCATGGGATAATAACAATAACAATACAGGAGAGGATTTGCGAATGGCGATGATGGAAAATCCATATTTAAATTTATTGGTGCAATCGGGCTATTACGATGGTGCTTGTGATTATTTTAATGCGAAATACAATATGTGGCAGATGGATCCTGCAGGAAAAATTCAGGATAGGATGTTCTGGGAAGGCTACCGCAGTGGACACATGATGTACTTAAGAAAAGAAGACTTGTCAACTAGCAATGAGCACTTAAGGGTGTTTATAAAAAACAGTATTCCAAAACTTGGCACGCCTGCCAAGTTTTAATAATTAAATTGTAAAAATTAGAGGTCGTTTTTTCAAAATTACGACCCCTAATTTTTTATACTTGGAAAGCCTGCCAAGTATAAATAGTTAGATTGTAAAAAATAAGTGTCGTAAAAAAGCCCCGATAATTTATCGGGGCTTTTTTTAGCTACTTAGATTAGTAGCTTAGCTTAAATTGCAATATTTTTTTTAAAACGCTTGTATTGCTTCACAAGATCAGCAATGTATTCTTTTTTATTTTTAATCATGATACCACGAGACTCTTTGGTATAGGTTGTTCCCAAATAATCAAAAAAGTGTTTCGATGTAAAAATAGCCATCTCGATCATAATTGGAAAGGCATCCATACCCTTTTCTTCCATTAAGTAATAGACATTCTTTTTATTGGTGATACCTTCTTTTTTGGAAATGAATCCAAGCGCTTCTAATTTCTTTAAACGATTAGACAGCATTTTGTTAGGCATATGCTCAGGAGACTCCTTAAATTCACTAAAAAGGCATTTATGTCCCCAAATCATATCTCTAAGAATTAACAAGGTCCATTTATCGCCCAAGATGTCTAATCCTGTTGCGACTGGACAAAGCGATCTAAATTCTGCTGTAATATTTGTTTTATTTTTTATCATTTACTATCTACAAAATTATAGTTTAAACATCAATTCATCTAATTATTTCCAATACTTTAAATCGTTAAAATCATATTTAATATTAACAATATATTAAATAAAAAATATATTTTATTAGTATCCTTTCGATACTTATATTTATTACAAATTTAAAAATCATGAAAAAATTAACGCTCCTTGCAATCATTATGTTTGCAGCATTTTCAAGCATCAATGCACAATCTATTTTTAGTTCTTACACTTTTAATGTAGAGCCAAAAGACCAAAATACAGTATTGCAACTGTACAAGGATTATTTTAGTAAAAAAGAAAATTTAGTAAAAGGCATTACAGTTACTTTATATGAAAATCATTTTAGAGCAAATGATGTTGCTACACATGAAGTTGTTTTTTCAGGTACTGCAGAAGTAATGGGCGCAGCTTATGATTCAAAAGGATCAGATGCATGGGCACTATTTCAAACTGAACTTTCAAAATATTGTAAAGGTGTGAGATCTGCAGAGGGAAGAAGAGGCTCAAACTTTGGTGATACTAGCAGCGCGATTTATCCAGTTCAAGATGTTTACTATATCAACGTAAAAGATCAAGAACTTTTTAAATCAAGATTTGACGCTTTTTGGAGTAAAAATATTCCAGCAAATACAAGAATTTCATTTGGTAGCGTAATAACACTTAATGAGGAAAAAACTACACACTATGTTGTAAGAAGTTTTAAGGATTTTACAACTAAGTTTAAAGATGATCCTCAAAGTATAAAAGGTTATGCAGAAATGATGAGTTTACAAAAAGAGATCAGAACTTTTAATTCATCAAAAACAAGAATCCTTTTAGGAAAATGGTAATCACATTGTATTGATATAAAAAATCCCATCTGGTAAAACAGATGGGATTTTTTTGTTCAGGCATGTAGGCAAAAAATATACCTTATTAATTGTTACTTAACTACAATCTCTTTGATTACCAAAGGATGTTTATTAGGTGCATTGACTGCATTTAAAACATTGAAACTCCATTTCAATTGATTGATTTTCTCTTTTGTTCTAAAATGTAAAGTCATTGTTGATTTTCCTTCTATCTCAATCATGTCAGAACTTTCAATTAAACTATAAGGACTTTGATTTTGTAAAATAAAATTACAAGAAGATACATTTTCTACCTCAACAGATAAAACCAAAGACTTAGGTTCGTAAAATGCTTTTTTAATCACTAAGCATTCTTGAATCAATGGAACTAGAAAGCTATCACGACCAATTAAAGTATTGTCAAAGTGAACGACTGTTCTATGATCGAATAAAGCTTCTTTAATACTTTCTTGACTTCTATCTTTTGAAAAAACCAAAGTGATAGGTCTGTGACCCTTTGGTCCATTTTTATAATCCCAATCTATTAAACCGTGTACATCACTTGTTCCCATTAGGGTCAGGTTTTTATCATAAGCAATTTGAAGGGCTTCGGTAGAATAGGTATGTGTATTGACTACTTCAATCCCATGAATATAATTGCTGTCCATTAATAGCTTATTAGCCTCGTATAAAAAACTGATATTATCATTTTTAGGGGTCTCATAAGGATGATTCCAAAACACAAAAGCTTTTTGACGATTCGCTTCTCTATAAGCATCTTTATAATCGTTTGCAAGCAACTTGTTAGCATCCTCTATAAAGATGGCATTGCTATGGCCAGGAGGCATGGCTCTTGTGATTTCAGAACCTCTTACAATAATTAAATTGTGATCTTTCGCTTCTTTCAAAGCAATTTGATAAGACCTATTTCTGTCTTTGTGCGGGATATCTCCTAAATGTGGCTGATACTCAATATGCTCTGTGAGTGAAATAGCATCTAAATTATCCATCAAAGATTCACGAACACGAATACTAGGCCAAACATCTCCGTCCGAAAACACCGTATGCTGGTGAAAATCACATTTTAAAGTCTTGTAGCCAAGTATATTTGGAAAATCCATACTTGTTCCTAAAGCGTGAGAGTGGTCTGCATTTTGAGCAATAGCTGCTAACCCAATTGTACTAGCAAGTACAATTAGTAAAAATATTTTTTTCATAAATTTTATTTTAGTCTTCGAAATCTTCGAAATCATCTTCGTCTTCTTCAAACAAAGCTTCAAATTCATCTGATTTCTCCTCAGATAATTCTTCGATGATATCAAAAATATCATCACTTAATTTTTTCCACTGAAATGTTTCCACATCTTCGTGAATCAAAATTAATACACAAGATTCCGTTTTCATAATCGGCTCTACTAATAAAACTTGATCTCCATCAAATTCATTGATAAGGTATTGCTTATCTAAGCTTAAATCGTTGAATACTGGCATAATATATATTTTGAATACAAATTAGAACTTTCATTTTAATGAAAGGTTAATGTTAGGCCTTTCTAGTATTAACTTATTGTAAAGGATTTTTTTAATTATATTTTTTCAATCAATCAAATTCAAATCCTATTATAATTTGTACATTTAATCATGAAAAATATTGTATCTATTCTTTTTTTATGCTTGCTTGTAAATCAAGTCATTGGACAAGTGTATACTGCCCAAAACGCGCATTCTCACAATGACTATGCACAGCAAAAAGTATTTCATTTAGCCTATAACGAAGGTTTTGGTTCTATAGAAGCGGATATCCATTTAGTGCATAATGAAATCCTAGTTGGTCATGATGCGAAGGACTTAAAAACTTCCAACACCTTAGAAAATTTATACCTTAAACCATTAGTTGCTTATAATCAACCAGATAGAAAATTGCAATTGTTGATTGATATTAAAACAGATGCAAAACAAACACTAGATCAACTGGTGGTGTTGCTCCATAAATACCCGAGCATTAGCGGTAATAAAAATATTAAAATTGTTATTTCAGGCAACACCGTGGCGCCAGAATTATTTGACACTTATCCCAATTTTATTTGGTTTGACGGAAGGTTATCTATTCAATATGCACAAGAGCAATTGGCTAGAGTTGCTTTAATAAGCGAAGATTACTATAAAGTGATTGGTTATAAGCCTATTTGGCCCCTAGATAGTGCTTCTATTAATAAGGCTAAACAGTTTATCCAGCAGGTTCACCAATTAGGAAAGCCTGTTCGTTTATGGGCCAGCCCAGATCAACCAGCTGCATGGGAACAATTTATGCAATGGGGTGTGGACTTTATCAATACAGATAAAATCAATGACCTAGCCGATTTTATTGTTCAAAGAAATACCGCATTACATGAACTTCCATACAATAGAATCATTCAATCTGCAGGCACTGTTGTGCGATATGGCATGCCAGATCTAGAAAATCATGCGATGGATGTGGCTAATTTATCGGATCCTAATTTAGTAGTTGTGCAAGAACGTTATGGATTTTTTGTATTGGATATCGTTCAAAAAAAAGTGGTAGATCATTTTAGATTTAGAGAGCAGCCGGCTTATAGTAAATTGATGACTGTTTATTCTGGTATCACTACAACCGTTATCAATGGCAAAGAGTATATTTTATTTTCAGCAGCGGGTGGGGAACAATCTGCTATTATGATGATTGAATGGGATAAGGGTATCAAAAAAATTGAATCCATTGCAATCAATAAAAAAGCACCTGCTTCCAACGCCTTACCCAATCAAATAGTCGTATCAAAAGAAGGCAATGACTATTTTATTTATACTGTACTCAATGGCAATAATGAAATTGTTAAATTCAATTTTTCTACAAAGCAACTTGTATGGGAAAAGGCTACAGGTGTGGCGCCATACGGATTAGCTATAGCGCATCAAAAAGTGTTTGTAACCAATTGGGCAGGCACTACAGTCATTGATTCTACCAAATCTACAGCGGGTGTTCCATGGGGATTAGCTTATACAGATGCGTTGACTGGTGCGACCAATAATGGAACGGTCTCTGTTTTTTCAACAGCAGGCAAATGGATCAAAGAAATAAAAGTGGGATTGCATCCAAATGCAATTATTGCAGCACCATCTAAAAATTTGATTTATGTTGCCAATGGATCTAGCGATGTAATTTCTGTGATTAATATACAAGAAAATAAATTGATTAAAAATATCCCAGTAGGTATTCTAGGACAAGATTTACAAGGTAGTACACCCAATGCTTTACATCTTTCTAATGATGGTAAAAAATTATTTGTTTCTAATGGTTTAGACAATGCTGTTGTAGTCTATGATTTAATAAAAAACAAAGCAGAAGGATTCATTCCAACAGAAGCATTTCCTGCGGGATTAATGATTAAGAACAATTATTTAATTGTGGCAAATCTAGAATCAGATGGCGCAAATGTAATAGACAGCGCAAAAAAAGCAAGATCAATTCACCAAGAGCTAGCTTCAGTAAGCATCATTCCAATACCAAATCAAGTTCAATTAAATGCTTATACAGCTCAAGTTAAAAGACAAAACTTTTTACATAAAGTTGCACAATGGACCCTTCCTGCAAGAATAAATATTCAACCAGTCCCAGTGCCAGAGCGACTTGGAGAGCCTTCTGTATTTAAACACGTGGTGTATATCATTAAAGAAAATAAAACCTATGACCAAGTGCTGGGGGATGTACCAGGTGCCAATGGGGATAGCAGCTTAACTGTTTTTGGAAAAAGAATCACACCCAATATGCATGCACTTACAAAGCAGTTTGGGTTAATGGATAATTATTATGCATCTGGTAAATCTTCGGCAGAAGGGCATCAATGGACAGATGCTGGCATGGTCTCTGATTATGTAGAAAAAAATGTGCGCGCTTGGTTTAGGAGCTATCCACATAGACAAGAGGATGCGTTAGTGTATAATAAAGCTGGATTTATTTGGAACCATGCTTTGAGTTACGGAAAGACTGTAAAAGTTTATGGAGAAGCTTGTGAAACCATTTATGATAAAAAATTACAATGGTCCGATTTATATAAGCAATATACAAGTGGTGTAAAACCTAATTGGAATAATACCACTACGATAGATAATTTAAATCCAATTATTCATCCCACTTTTCCTGATTGTGATAATATTGCATTTAGTGATCAACAAAGAGCCGATCTTTTTATTCAAGACTGGGATGCCATGGAGCAAAAAAATAGTCTTCCAAATTTAATGGTGCTTTCTTTACCCAATGATCACTCTGCAGGTACATCTCCTGATTTTCCAACACCCAACGCAATGGTGGCAGACAATGATTTAGCACTTGGTAGAATCATTGAAAAAATTAGCAAAAGTAAATCATGGGAAAACACAGCCATCTTTGTGACACAAGACGATTCACAAGGAGGATGGGACCATGTATCTGCTTATCGAACAGTGGGCTTAGTAGCAAGTGCCTACTCAAAAAACAATACGGTGCATACAAAATACAATCAAGTCTCTATGTTGCGCACCATTGAACAAATATTAGGCTTACCTCCAATGAATACGATGGATGCTACGAGTAGATTGATGACAGATTGTTTTACAGATAAAACAAATGCATCAAATTATACAGCCTTGCCATCCAATATTGCATTGAACGAAATGAATAAACCATTTAAAGCTTTAAGTGGTGTAGCAAAACAAATGGCTTTGCAATCTAAAAATGAAGTCTTTAATGAAGTGGATGGAGGAAAGGATGATACCATGAATAAAATCATTTGGTTTTATGCCAAGGGAAATTTACCCTATCCTACAATCAATAAGTAGTTACAAAAAATCCCATCACGTAAAACGGATGGGATTTTTTTAGTGTCTTTATAAATATTAGAATCGCTTTTTAAAATTGCGGTTATTGTTATTTCTTCCACCACCACCGCCTGAATTAGGTCTATTGCGGTTGTTCTGCCAACGACCACCAGCTGGACGATAATCTTCACGTTCAAAATTTTGATTGCGGTGTTTGATATAAGGGGTGTTGCTAAATTCTAATTCTCCACCAGTGATGGCATTTAACTCGCTACGAATGGCATCGTCTTGAACCAATTCTTTATGCCAATTGCTATAAGCTAATTTCATGTAATGCGCAATGGTGTGAGCAAAGCCTGTTTTCTTTTCAGGATCTTGCTCGGCCATGGCTTTATCAATCACCAATTCCAAATTTTTACCAAGGTGCGCATATTTGATTTTGCGTTGAGGGTATGGTAAAGGATCGGGCTTTTGTTTATAGGTTTCCTTTGTAGGAATCGGATAAGGACTTTCTACATCTAATTTAAAACCACTCATAAAGAATAAGTGATCCCATAATTTATGTTTGTAATCTTCGATATTCTTTAGTTGTGGATTCAGAAATCCCATCAACTCAATTACGACTTTTGCTTGTTCTAATCTTTTTGCGCTATCCTCAATGGTTAATAGATGATCTACCATCCTCTGAACGTGACGGCCATACTCTCTCATCCCCATGATGCTTCTTGCTGTATTGTACTCCATGTATTTATTACTTCAACGAATAACAAATGTAAGGTTTTTTACGGTATAAAATATTCCGTACCTCGGGTGCTTTCGTGCCTTCTTCTTATCTTCGTAGCATGGAGCAACTATTAAAGCAAATTGAAGACATTAAAAAGGAAATCACTGCCGCAGAAGCAGCCAATGCAGCCGCTTTAGAGGAGTTTAGAATTAAATACTTGGGAACCAAGGGTTTGGTGAAACAAATCATGGGGGAGATGAAAAATGTACCCAATGAGCAAAAAAAGGAATTTGGGCAAATTTTAAATGCCTTTAAAATTGTGGCGGAAGAAAAATTTGAAGCCTTACAAGCAGGATTAGGAGATAGTGCAGAGACAGATACGGGCATGGACTTTAGTTTACCAGGTGACCCAACACCGGTTGGCACAAGACATCCGCTGAACCTAGTGCGCAATCAAATGGTTTCTATTTTTAAGCGATTGGGATTTGCAGTTGCAGAAGGACCAGAGATTGAAGATGACTGGCATAATTTTGGCGCCATGAACTTGCCCGAAGATCATCCTGCGCGTGATATGCAAGACACGTTTTATGTAGAAGAAAAAACTGCAGACCATTCTGCATGGTTATTAAGAACACATACATCCAGTACGCAAGCACGCGTGATGGAATCACAGAAGCCTCCTATTCGTGTGATCTGTCCAGGACGTGTGTACAGAAACGAAACCATTTCTGCAAGAGCGCATTGCTTTTTCCATCAGGTAGAAGGATTGTATATCGATGAAAATGTCAGCTTTGCAGATTTAAAACAAACCCTTTATTTTTTCGTACAAGAGATGTTTGGTAAAGAAGTGAAAGTACGTTTTCGCCCAAGCTATTTTCCATTTACAGAGCCTAGTGCCGAGATGGATATCAGTTGTCAAATTTGTGCAGGCAAGGGCTGTAATATTTGTAAACATACAGGTTGGGTAGAAATTTTAGGATCAGGTATGGTGCATCCAAAAGTGCTAGAGAATTTTGGTATCGACCCTGAAAAGTATACTGGCTTTGCCTTTGGTATGGGAGTAGAAAGAATTGCACAATTAAAATATCAAGTGAACGACTTACGTTTGTATTCACAAAACGATATTAGGTTCTTACAACAATTTAAAAGTGTATAGGGACACCGTGATTTAATCATCTATGTTACATAACACCAAGGGTATTGTTTTACGCGTGACCAAATACGGCGATACAAGTGTCATCGCTTCTATCTATACAGAACTTTTTGGCTTACAACAATACATTGTAAAAGGTGTTAGAACCATTAGTAAAAAAGGCGCAAGCAAGGGGGTGTTTTATCAACCCGGTGCTATCCTGCAAATGGAAGCATATTATGCTCCAATGAAGAGTATGCAGATGATCAAGGAAGTCAATTGGTCCTATGTATATCAAAATGTGTATTCGGATGTCTTACGTAATGCAGTGGCTACCTATATTGTAGAGATTTTACAACAAACATTAGAACCCGAACCCCACCCTGAATTATTTTATTTAATCGAGGACACCTTTAAGCAATTGGATAAAGGAGGCGCTGGATTAGTGAGTAATCTGCCCATTTATTTTTTGATTCATTTAAGTCAAACTTTGGGCTTTGGATTGCAAGGCGAGTATGCAAATGACACACCGATACTAGATGTGCACGAAGGCAATTTTGTTGCCAATAAGCCCCTTCATCCCTACTTTTTAGAAGGACTAGAAGCGCAAACAGCCTCTACTTTTTTAAGCCTACAATTATACAATGAATTGGAAACGATCCATTTAAATGGCGTACAAAGAAAAAAAATATTGGAACTGTTTCAGCTCTCTTTAAGCTGGCACTATAAAAAATTTAGTGAGATTAAGTCGCTACCTATTTTACAAGAAGTTTTGAGATAATTTAATAGTAGCATTTATTAAAATTAAATAGCTTTATGCTATACTCTTTTATGAAAATAAATCTAATTATAATTGTTGCTTTAATGTTTGGGACATGCATAAGCTGTTCAACCATCAAGCCCACATTAACTAATCAAAATAAAATGGATTATCAAGCACATCGTGGAGGCAGAGGCTTAATGCCTGAGAATACTATTCCTGCTATGTTAGCGGTGATGGACAATGAAAAAGTAACCACCCTTGAAATGGATGTAGCAATCACTAAGGATAAGCAAGTAGTGGTTTCGCATGATCCTGTATTAAATCCAATCATTACGACTAAACCTGATGGCAGTTTTATAAAAACCAATGAAGTCAATCAATACATCATTTATCAAATGAATTATGAAGCGCTTCAAAAATTTGATGTGGGTTTAAAGCCGCATCCAGGTTTTACAAATCAAAAGAAATTGACAGCAGCTATTCCAACCCTTGCTAGTTTAATAGACAGTGTGGAATTAAAGAGTAAAAACATTAGACGTAAAATGTTGTACAATATCGAAATTAAATCGGTGGATGGCAAAGATGGTATGGAACATCCAGCTCCAGATGAATTTGTAGACCTGGTAGTGAATTTAATTAAGCAAAAAAGGGTAGTTGAAAGAACCTCTATTCAAAGCTTTGATTTGAGACCACTCAAAGTGTTGCATCAAAAATATCCCGAGATAGCAACAGCCTATTTAGTTTATGGAGCAGGCTGTAGTGATGCGCAAAAGCAAATTGAATTATTGGGATTTACGCCAACTATTTATAGTCCTGAATTTAAATATGTCACCAAGGAAACCGTAGATTATTGTCATGCACACAATATGAAAATTATTCCTTGGACAGTCAATACAAAAAAAGAAATAGATGCGTTGATTGCAATGGGTGTAGATGGATTGATTACGGATTATCCAAACTTGATAGGGAAGTAATACCTCTAATTAATTTTAGGACTATATAATTCTTCTCGAAGCCGCCTTCGATAAATTATTATCTCCTACCACATGCTCTATCAATACTACGCCTGGTTTTTTGCCTTTCTCAAAACTACCTAAATGCTTGTCCATCTGTAATGCACGCGCACCATTGAGTGTGGCCCATCCAAGCATTTCTGAAACTGGAATAGCAGGATGATGTTGTTGAATTGTTTTTAATTCATCCAATACACTAAGGCTCCAGTTACTTGCATAACTATCGGTGCCAATAACGATGTTTGCATTTTCTGAACGGAGTAATTCAACAGGCGGCATGGTTTGTTCAATGTACTGATTCGCGTTAGGGCACAAACACCAAAAGGCATTGGCCATAGAAGCATGCACTGCTTGTATATCTTCGGCAGATGTAAAACTATTGTGTACTAAAATTCCATGATGTGCTTTTTTGAAAATAGGTAGGATAGATTTCAATGAACTTAATCCAGTGGGTTCAAAAAAATCTAAGTTTACTTTTGTTCTTTCATACATCCCTAAAAAACTACCAGACTTAGTTTTAAAAAAATCATTCTCATCTGACGTTTCTTGATTGTGCATGCTAATGGTATGGATACCAAAATGCACACTTAATAAATCCCATAAATGGTTTGTCACCGAATAAGGTGAATGTGGTACAAGGGAAGCACGCACACAATTTTCTTGAAATATTTTTTGAATTTCTAGTCCTTCTAAAATTTTATCTGCTGCTCGTGTCGGATCTAAATCATACAATTCTACAAAACTATAATAGGCAAGATGGTGTTTTGCTTTTTGCTTTAATGTATCTAACGTATTTGAAATATCTCCCACTGCCACAATACCATTCCCCATCATTTCTGATTCGGCCGATACAATTGCTTCTTGAATCACATCGGGTTCCACTTGTCGCAAGGCCACAATTTGTTTTACAAATTCTTGTAAGCCAGTATGCGCAGGAATCATCCCCTTCATATGCGATAATTCCAAATGACAATGTGCATTGATAAAACCAGGTGTAATTATCCCCTCGAAATTTTGCACTCCATCTCCTGCATCCTCTATCCCAACAATGTCTTCAATGGTCCCATCTTTTTGGGTGATTAAAACCAGTTGGTCCTCCAAAAGCTCGGTTCCGGAAAAAAGTTGTGTTGCTTGGAATTTTTGATACATATATATATAAGTATGGGTCAAAATTAAGACTATTCACATCCAAAATGAACCCAAATAGCACTTTGAAGGCCATTTAATAGATATTTTCACAAAAATGTTGTTTCATAACTAATTGATAATCAGCATCTATTTAATATCATTTATTTCACGATACAAAATTATTATTGATAATCAATGTTTTATAAAGCTACGATTAAAAATAATACGTAAAAACTAGTAAATACTTCCAATCCCTCCTTAACTTTGCCCTCCCTTATAAAAGGGGATATTTTTTGGCTGACGGGATAGCGCAGCCTCATTAAAACAAAGAATTATGAGTAAACTACATTTCACCACGAAGCACGCCAACGCGGCTACCGTTAAACATGGCTGGTACATTGTTGATGGTACTAATCAAACCGTAGGACGTATTGCTTCAAAAATCGCAGCTGTTCTACGTGGTAAGAACAAAGCTTATTACACTCCTCACGTTGATTGTGGAGATTATGTAATCATCATTAATGCAGAAAAAGTACAATTGACTGGAAACAAATTCCACGATAAAGTTTACTTGAACTATTCTGGTTACCCAGGTGGTAAGAAGGAAGAAGCTGCTGAAGATTTAATCAAGCGTCGTCCAGAAGTGATTATGGAAAGAGCGGTAAAAGGGATGTTACCTAAAAACCGTTTAGGTCGTAAGATGATCAAAAAATTATTTGTGTATGCTGGTGCGAACCATCCTCATGCTGCACAACAGCCTAAAGAATTTAAATTTTAATTAATTCCAAATCTAAATAAATGGAAAAGCAAACAAATGCAGTAGGTCGTCGTAAGGAAGCGGTAACACGCGTCTTCGTCAGCAAAGGTTCTGGTAAGATCACTGTGAATGACAAAGATTACAAAGCATACTTTCCTTTAGTATACTTACAAAATCAAGTAGAAGCGCCTTTAAAAGCTGCTGGTGTTGAAGGTAAATACGATATCGTAATTAACGCAACAGGTGGTGGTATGAAAGGTCAAGCAGAAGCAGCCAAATTAGGTATTGCTCGTGTATTGGTAGAGTTAAACCCTGAAGTTCGTCCAACGTTAAAAGCGGCTGGTCAATTGAAGCGTGATCCAAGAAGTGTTGAACGTAAGAAGTTCGGTCACAAGAAGGCACGTAGAAGCTTCCAATTTAGCAAGCGTTAATCGATTCAAATTTTTAATTCATTATTACAATTTATACAAATGGAAAATAATACTTCACTTCAACAGCAACTTTTGGAAGCTGGCGTACACTTTGGTCACCTTAAAAAGAAGTGGAATCCAAAAATGTTACCTTACATTTTCGCTGAAAAGAAAGGTATTCACATCATTGACTTGAACAAAACTGTAGAGCACTTACAAGAGACTGCTGCTGCTTTAAAGCAAATTGCTAAGAGTGGTAAAAAGATCATGTTTGTCGCTACAAAAAAGCAAGCAAAAGAAATCGTTAGCGAGTGTGCTAAGAAAGTAAACATGCCTTACGCTACAGAGCGTTGGTTAGGTGGTATGTTGACTAACTTCAACACCGTTCGTAAGAGCGTTAAGAAAATGCAAAGCATCGAGAAGATGTTGGGCGACGGAAGTGCTGAAAGCTTAACTAAAAAAGAGCGTTTGACATTAGGTCGTGATAAAGATAAAATGGAAAAAGTATTAGGTGGTATCGCTCAATTGGGTCGTTTACCAGCAGCTTTATTCTTAGTAGATATCGGACATGAGCATATCGCATTAGCAGAAGCGAAGCGTTTAGGAATTCAAACTTTTGGCATGGTGGATACCAACTGTGATCCAAACAAAGTAGATTTCTCTATTCCTGCAAATGATGATGCTACAAAATCAATTGCAATCATCACAAACTACATCACTGCTGCAATCGCAGAAGGTTTGGCCGAGCGTCAAGCTTCTAAAGATGACGAAGAAACAACAGATGAAAGTGCAAACGAATTAGAAGCGAAGGCTAAGAGAATGGAAGCAGAAGCAAACGCAGAAGGCGGAAGAGCTAAGCGTGGCGCGGGTGCTGCTCCTTCAGCTCCAGGTGCTCCTAAGCGTCGCACGACGACTGGTTCTCGTGGTCCAGTAAGAAAATAATTAACGATCCCAATTGGGTTATTGGTATCCTAGTGGTACTAATGACCCAATTGTATTTAATTTATGTATACCAAATTCAATTAAATGGATTTGTTATCATTAGGTTAACCAACGAAATAAAAATTGAATTTTCATTATTTTTAAAAAAAATTTTATGAGTGCAATAACTGCTGCAGAGATTAATAAATTACGTCAAGCTACAGGTGCTGGAATGATGGACTGTAGAAAAGCTTTGACAGAAACAAACGGAGATTTTGAAGCTGCGATTGATTGGTTACGTAAACAAGGTCAAAAAGTGGCTGCTAAGCGTAGCGATCGTGAAGCAAAAGAAGGTGTGATTATTGCACAAACTTCTGCTGATAACAAAACAGGTTTTATAGTATGTATTTCTTGTGAAACAGATTTCGTTTCTAAGAATGCAGAGTTCGTTGCATTCGCGCAAACAATTGCTGATGCTGCGGTTGCAAACAATGTAAAAACAGTGGATGAATTAAATGCAGTGAGCATTAATGGTACAACAGTTGCCGATATGATCAATGATAAATTAGCATCTATTGGTGAAAAAATTGCTGCTAAATTAGAAAGAGTAGATGCGCCATTCGTGGCTTCTTATATTCACGGTTCATACAGAATGGGTGTGTTGGTAGGTTTATCTACCGAAGCAGCTGAATTAGGTAGAGACTTGGCAATGCAAATTGCTGCAATGAATCCTGTAGCAGTAGATGCTGAATCAGTACCTGTTGAAACAGTAGATCGTGAAAGAGCCATCATCATTGATACCATGAAAGAAGATCCTAAAATGGCAGGAAAGCCAGAGGAAATGATTGCAAAAATTGCCGAAGGTAAGATTGCAGCTTTCTTTAAGGAGCAAACTTTATTAGCACAGTCTTTTGTTAAAGACGGTTCTAAAACAGTGGGTGACCACGTTAAGAGCGTAGGTGCAGATATTAAAGTGACTGAATTCAAGCGTGTAGCATTGGGTTAAGAATAAAAAAATTAAAGAATTTATTTTTTTATTCTTTAAGTCTATAGATTTATCAAAGCCCCCATTTATGGGGGCTTTGTAGTGCAAGTGAACTGTGCTTCATGCAAAAAATCCAAATGGTTCAAATACCTAAGTAGTAATGAACTAGCATAATAGTATAAAAAGGGTCCTCCAATACAATGGGGGACCCTTTTTTGTTGCTCCAAAATTCTTATCTTGCAAGTATAAATCTCAACGACTATGGAGCCAAAGTACAAACGCATCTTGTTAAAGTTATCCGGAGAAGCCTTATTGGGAAATGAAAGAAATGGCGATCCGTTTAACCCAAAAATTATAGAGCAGTACGCAAACGAAATCAAACAATTGGTGGACTTAGGTATTGAAGTAGCGATTGTGATTGGTGGAGGGAATATTTACAGAGGGATGAATGAGGCCGATAGCGGTATTGAAAGAGCGCATGGAGATTATATGGGCATGCTAGCAACTGTCATAAACGCTATGGCGATTCAAGCCATGTTAGAAAAAATAGGCGTCTATACAAGACTGCAATCTGCAATCAATATGGAACAGGTGGCAGAACCCTATATCAGAAGAAAAGCTTTAAGACATTTAGAAAAAGGACGTGTTGTAATTTTTGGTGCAGGTACAGGCAATCCATATTTCACAACAGATACAGCTGGATCATTAAGAGCCATTGAGATGAAGGCGGATGTGATTTTAAAAGGCACAAGAGTAGACGGTGTCTATGATGCAGATCCAGAAAAAAATCCAACTGCAAAAAAATTCGAGACCATCAGTTTCCAAGACTGTATCTCAAAGAACTTGAAAGTCATGGATATGACGGCATTTACATTATGTATGGAAAACAAATTACCAATCATTGTCTTTGATATGAATCAGCCAGGTAATTTAATGAAGATTGTACAGGGTGAATCGGTAGGAACCTTGGTTAAGTAGTTTTTAAAATAGGATCAATTCGCCGTTGATGTAAAAAACAAAGTCAAATAGTATTTTTTACAATTGGTGGAGTAAATTTATAGTATGCAAAAAATTAGTTTCATCGTTTTATTATTGGCACTTTTATTTTCACAAGAAAAAATAGCTGCTCAAAATAATTTAAGTTTAAAAGAGGCAGTGACTATTGCCCTTCAAAATAGTTATGACATCAAGTTGGTGGAAAACACTGCGTCTATTGCCAAGAATAATAATAACTATGGTGTGGCTGGAGGATTACCAACTGTTACAGCCACAGGTACTAATAATAACACCCTCACCACCATCCATCAAACCTTTCCGGATGCCACAAGAAATACAACAAGAAGTGGTGTGGATGGATCTACTTTAAATGGTGGACTTTCTGCATCAATGATTTTGTTCAATGGCTACAGAATTGCTGCTACCAAAGAGCGTTTAGCGAGTATCGAAAAACAAACAGAAGCAGCATTGCAAACACAAATGCTGAACACGAGTTCGACGGTAATGCAACAATACTATAATGTAATTAGACAGGCTGCGTTTTTAAAAACGATCGAAAAATCTATAGAAGCTTCTGAACAAAGAGTTGCAATAGTTAAAACAAGACAAGAGATAGGTGTTGCCAATCAAACAGATTTTTTACAATCTAGCTTAGATTTAAATGCCTTATTACAAGCCAAGCAAAATCAACTGGTTGTATTGGATCAAGTCAAAGCAGATTTATATAATAGCATGGTCGTGCCAGCTAATTCAAATTATGTTTTTACGGATAGCATTCTGGTAGACCAACAATTGAGCTTGTCTGATATTGAATCAAAAATGAAAGCGCATCCTTTATTACAATCTGCGCAGCAATTGATCAATGTCAATCAGTTTTTAGAAAAAGAAACGAAGGCATTGACTTATCCAACTTTAAGAGCCAATGCGGGTTACAATTATAATAGTAATAAATCAGCAGCGGGCTTCATTTTACTAAATGAAAGTTATGGTCCATTTTTGGGCTTTAATTTAAGTATTCCAATTTATGCAGGTAGTACTAGTAAACGCTCGTATAAAAATGCACAGATCAATACTTTGAGTGCAAAAATACAGTATGACAACACTGCACAAGATCTAGCAACCGAATTATTTAAAACTTATCAGAACTATCAAAATAGTTTAAAGCAAACACCTATAGAAATTCAGAACTATGCTATGTCAGAAGCCCTATTAGCTTTAGTGTTAGAAAAATTTAAACTAGGACAAGCTACAATTGTAGATGTAAAACAAGCGCAACAAAGTTTTGAAACTGCAGGTTTTAGATTAACAAGTTTAAGATTCAGTGCAAAAATTGCAGAGATCGAATTAAAGCGTTTATCCAATCAATTGATTTTTTAAACGTACACTTTAGCGTAATAGCTTAGAGCAATAAAAAAAGGGCGCATCTCCATGCGCCCTTTTTATTCACCAAATCTACTATTTAAAACCAGGATCCGTTAAAGGTCGTATCGCCGTTGGCGTTGTTTTTTGCAATCCTTCTTTTCACTTGTCTATTGTGAATCCATGTACTTACAAACATCAATGGAATGAATACAAAAGTTAAAGGAGGGATACCCAACATGCTAATCCACTTGCCACCAAATTGACGACGCATTGGGCGACGTAATCTTTCTGCAATTAAATACATGGCAGGAACAATAAACAATGTCATAAAGAATGCAAACGCCAATCCAAAGATAATGGTCCAGCTTAATGGCTTCCAGAATGCTACGTTATCACCACCAAAGAAAATATGTGGATTGAGTTCACTAAATAATGTTACAAAGTTGATATTGAATCCAACTGCAATTGGAATGAAACCAAGTATTGCAGCAAGTGCAGTTAACATTACCGGAATAATTCTTGTTCTACCTGCTTGAATCACCGCTTCTCTTGTTTTATAGCCACGGCTTCTTAATTCATCTGCGAACTCTATGACAAGGATACCGTTTTTAACAACGATACCTGCTAGTCCAACAATACCAAGACCAGTCATGATACCAGATACTTTCATGCCCGTTAATGCAAATCCTAATAAAACACCAATGATACTAAATAAAATCTCTGTTAAGATAATTACAGACTTAGAGACAGAGTTAAACTGTAACACTAAAGTGAATAAGATTAACATCAATGCAATAATTAAAGCTTTGCCAAGGAATGCAACCGTTTCTAATTGTTGTTCATTCTCACCAGTTTGTTTAACTGTTACACCTTCAGAAATCCCCTTATAGTTATTAATGTATTCAGAAAGCACAGCATTCACTGCAGTTGGGTTATACCCCTCGTTTGTCAATACATTTGAACGTAATTGAATTTGTCTTTTTTGATTTTTTCTTTTTACGCTTCCCAAAGTACTGGTAGGTTCTACTTTCACCAAAGAACTGATTGGGATATTTTTTACCATTCCTCCAGCTGCCATATCACGGAAAGACAAACGCATATTTAATAAGTCTACTAAATTTTTACGTTGCATCTCTTCGTTACGCAATTGAATCTT
Source organism: Chitinophagia bacterium (assembly GCA_037143275.1). Taxonomy (GTDB): domain Bacteria; phylum Bacteroidota; class Bacteroidia; order Chitinophagales; family Chitinophagaceae; genus Sediminibacterium. The sequence goes on along the minus strand of JBAWZB010000001.1, from coordinate 295,504 downwards.
ATACTCGTCTTTACCGTCTTTGATTTTAGAAATTTCTTTACCAAATAAAGCTGTACGAATTTGCATTCCCACTTGTGCAGAAGATACACCTGCACTCAATGCACGATCTCTGTCTATTGTTAATGTTAATTCTGGATTTTGTAAATCTACATCCATCTTTAATTCCTCGATACCAGGAATCTGTGCAGCATCTAAATAGTTTTTTAATCCAACAGAAGTTTTGATTAATTTATCAAAATCTTCGCCCTGAATTTCTATGTTCACTGGAGGTTCTGTTGGCGGACCATTAGACTCCTGAGTCACTGTAATTTCCGCACCAGGTATGCCTTTCATCTCTTTACGTACTGCTTCTAAATATGGTAAAGTAGATACACCATCGCGTTTTTCAAATTCTACAAAATTCACTTGAATACGACCCAATTCAGATCTTGTACTTCTATCTCCAGTCATTGGATCACCCGCGCCTACTGCGATATTGGAAATAATAGATTCTACCAACGGATTCTTTTTACCATTATCGGTACCTAAAACTTTGGTCACTTTTGCTTCTAATATTTTAGTAATAGAATCTGTGTGCTTCACTTCAGAACCTACAGGCAATTTCAAGTACACATAAATTTGGTTAGGGTCTGCTTGTGGGAAAAATTCAATCCCTGTTCTTCCTGTACCTACACTAATACCAAATAATATAAAGGATAAAATTAATAATCCAAAAGTGGCAAATAATAATTTTACCGGTCTCCATCCTGTTAAAGATCTTCTTAAAATACGCTCATATAAATCCATCATGTTTGGCAAAGTGGTTTCTTGGAAGTGCTTGATGGCAGCTGCAATAAAATATTTATTCGCTACCACTAAGACCATAAAGAAGATGACTAAGTTACCCAAGAAGGTAGCACCCATGATATCTAATACAATGCCAAAACCAATTGGAATCCAGAAATTCTTTTTCCTAAAGATGGCAGATTTTGGTTCATTGCTATCATGCTCCTCGTGGTTCATAAAGTCCACTGCAAAAACAGGGTTCATGATAAAGGCTACCACTAAGGATGCTGTCAATGTAAAAATTAACATTGCAGGTAAGTAAACCATGAATTTACCAATGATACCAGGCCAGAACAACAATGGGAAAAATGGTGCTAAAGTAGTGATTGTTCCCGCTAATACAGGCACAAATACTTCACCTGCAGCCATCTTAGCCGAAGTGGTCGCGGTTAATTTACCCTTGCCTTGCACAAAAATACGGTGGGTATTTTCAATCACCACAATGGCGTCATCCACAATAATACCTAAACCAAATAAGAGGGCAAATAGCACCATAAAGTTCAAGGTAATGTTGGTACCAATTAATAAGTTACCTGCTGGTAAAAACACAAAGGCAACAAACATACTCAATGGAACAGATAAGGCTACAAAGAAGGCATTGGTCACGCCCATAAAGAACATCAGTACAATCAATACTAAGATAAAGCCAATCACAATTGAGTTTACTAATTCTGTGAAAGAGGATCTTGTTTTAATACTTTGGTCACCAGTAATCACTGTTTTTAGGTCTTTTGGTAAACTCGTTAACTTGGCTTCATCTACAATTTTTTTAACGGCATCAGAAGTTTCTATTAAGTTTTCACCACTACGCTTAATGATATTTAAAGTCAATACATTTTTTCCATCCAAACGCGCATAGCTTTCATTTTTTTTAACTGTGTCTTTAATACTTGCCACATCTTTCAAATAAATAGGCGCACCACTAGTATTACGAACAATAATATTACCAATGTCATTGGCATTTTTTAACTGCCCTTTTAATTGAACGTTTCTTTGCATGCTACCTACTTCTAGCAATCCACCTGATAAATCAAGGTTCTCTCTTTGAATGGCATAAGTGATATCGTCGAAAGTAATGCCTGAGCTTTGCATTCTAAAATTATCTACATTAATTTGAAACTCACGTTCAGGTGCACCCACTAAATCAACACGGTTCACTTGGGTGATATTTTCTAATTTATCTTTTAAGTCGTCTGCGTATTTCTTTAATTGTACCGAACTGTAATTACCGCTAATGTTCACATACATAATCGGCTGCTCACTAAAGTTTACTTCAATCACACGAGGTTGTTGCGTTAAATCATTCGGTAAGTCATTCTTTGCTTTGTCCACCGCATCTTTTACTTTTTGTAATGCAATATCAGGCTTCACGCTGGTATTAAATTCAACGGTGATGGCAGAAAAATCTTGTTGAGACACCGAGGTGAATTTACTGATCTTTACACCTGTGATGGCTTTGATTTGTTTTTCTAAAGGACGTGTTACTAAGTTTTCAATGTCCTTTGGTGAGTTACCTACATAGATCGTTTGCACGTACATGGTCGGAATCACAATCTCAGGAAACTGTTCTTTAGGAAGGGTCAAAAATTGATAGATACCACCAAGACTAATAAACAACATCAATAAATAGATAGATGTTTTGTTGGTGATACTCCAAGAAGTTGGTTTAAATTCTTTAAACTTTTCTTTTATTTTATTAAGTGTCGACATATGGATCGGTTGTGCTTTTATGAATTATTTAATGCTAGTAGTGATCAATTGACCATCATAGATAGATTGATATCCTTCTGTAATCAAAATTTCACCAGCAGCTAGGCCGTCTAAAACTTCTACATTGTTACCATAAAATTCACCCGCAGTAATCATTTTTTTACGTGCAACCATTTTACCAGCTTCCATCACAGCCACATAAACGAATTTACCCTTCTCGTCGTTTTGTAATAAGTTTACTGGGATACTAATTGCGTTTTTCTTTTCGTAGTCTTTGATTTTAACTTCTGCTAATAAATTTGGTCTAAAGTTGTTATCCACTGGCAATTTAGATTCTATATAAAAACTTCTGCTCAATGGGTCAATCACGTTACCCAATACATTTACTTTATTGTTGATTGTCTTTTGAATATCAGGGAAGGTTAAAGTTAATTCAGAACCTACTTTTACTTTACCTGCATAGTTCTCTGGAACTTGCGCAGTTAATTTAAGTTTAGTGGTATTCACTATTTTAATTTGACCAGGACCCATGAACAATTCACCTACTTTCACATTCACTTCCTCTGCCACACCATCTACATCACTATAGATACTTGTAAAAGCCAATTGATCCTTTACCATACCAAGTTGTTCATTTGCTGCTCTTAATTGGCTAGCCAATGCATCTGCATTTGTTTTAGCAGTCATTAACTGAATTTCACTACCAATATTTTGCTCCCAAAGGTTCTTTTGTTTTTCGTATACAGATTTTGCTAGAGCTGCTTGAGATTTTAAAGTCTCAATATTTTGAGTAGCTGCTGCAGCACTTTGCTTAATTAAAGTATTGTCCAATTGTAAAATCAATTGACCTTTTTTTACCCTATCACCTCTTTTAATATACACTGCTCTCACTTGACCACCACCTGCACGAGGCGTGATATAAGAAACACTCTCAGACTCTACTTTACCTTGTAGTTCTATGTAGTGTGTAAATGTTTCTGACTGGATGGTATCTGTCGCAACCAAGATGGCTTTAGCAGCACTCGCACCTCCTGCTTTTTCTACTTCTTTTTCTAATGCCACAATTTTTGCATTCAATTCAAGGGCTTGCTTTTTTAAGCCAGCCAAAGATTTTTGTTTTGCTTCCACCGTGTTATCACTTCCGCCACAGGCAGTTAAGAGCAACAGTAAGCTAAGGGATAAATAAGTTGTAAATGATTTCATTGTATCTAAATTTAATATTGATTTGTATTTGTTTAATTATAGTTTACCGCTTGCTTTTAATAAATCTACTTTAGCGATTAAGGCAGCATATAGGGCATTCATGAAATTGTTTTGTGCAGCTACTAAATCTGCCTGCGCAGCAGAGATCTCGGTATTAGAACCAGTACCCGCTTCGAATTTCTTTTTAGTTTGGCTGTACACGTTTTCTGCTAATTGCATATTCTTTTTTTGAAAGTTTACAGTCGCTACAGAAGACATATAGTTTAATTTGGCTTGACTCAACTCATTGTCAATATTGTTTTTCAAAGCAGCCATCTGGTTGTCTACCTGCTGTAATTCAAGTTTTGCCTTATTGATTTTAGCCACCCTGGCACCTCCGTTGAATATAGGAAGGTTGATGTTTAATCCAATTAAAGAAGTTTTAAACCAATTGCCATTGCTGTCAAAAAAGTCAAACTTTGTTCTTTGCGCATTCTTTGTATAGGAACCGTTCATTGTAATGGTTGGTAAAAAACTCAATTGATAGCGTTTGATATTGAATTCACTTAATTTTTTGACTGTGGTCAAATACTGAAAATCTTTGCGAATGCCATATTCAAAATTGTCTTCGTATAACACATCTGTACTTAAGTTAGACTCGTTAATGATATCTGTTAATACCAAGCTGTCTTTTACAGGCATACCCATTAACATTTTTAAACCCATAAAGCCAATTGTCACACTATTGTTGGCTTTTAATTTCTCTGTTTGTAAATTGTTTAATTGCACATTAACTTTATCTACATCTAATTTTTCAGCAAAACCGTTTTTATACATAATCGCAGCATCATTGGCTAATTTTTGTAAACGTTCAATGTTGGCGTCTAAAATATTGAGTTGTGTTTTACTTGCAGATAACTGGTAGTATATTTTATAAATATTTGCTTTGATATTTTCTTCAGTCAAAGCTGCATTTTTTCTTTTCCATTCTAAGGAAGTTGCTCTTGCTTGTAAGGCAATGAATACTTGACCATCAAATAATATTTGATTAAAATTAGCACCATAGTTTGCATTGAATTTTGTACCAAACTGCACAGGGATAAAGGTTCCAGGAGCGCCACCAAATATTTGTCCAGGCAACAATGAAGTAGGGATTGTTAGAAAATCTGTTCCACCTACGCTGCTTCCAATATTAGGCAATGCCGCAGAGGCAATTTCTTTATTGGTTTGTATCTGAATGTCAATATCCAGTAAGCTATTTTTTACTTGAACATTATTTTTTTGCGCATAACTAACCGTTTCTGCTAGTGAAAAAGCATGTACCGTTTTTTGTTCTTGCGCCAAGGCTGCAGTAGCAAAAAATACCGTTACAAATAAGAGATTTTTTTTCATGTGTATATTTAAATTGCTTGTTTACTTAATTTTTTATATTGATCCATTAGTTCATGACCTTTGATGGTCATAAGGCCATACACAAAATGTTCCATCAATTGTGTATGCACTTCTAGGGAGTTAAATTTATCTAAAGGAAATAATCGAAGATTAAAAGGAATAAAAACAGTTTCTAATCGAAATTTTGAAAGGATATCAATATCTAGATCGTTTCTATAACATCCTTCCTCAATACCCTTGGTTAAATTTTGTTTGATCAAGGAGAATAAAAATTCATCCTTATGATTTTTAATGATTTCAAATGCAGAAGGAAAATGTTTCTCGAGTTCCATCATGGAATTGGGATTCATAGTTTGTGTCATTACTTTCATGTTCTCCATTACTAAAAACATTTCGTGAATGGCATTTTCGGCATTGGTCCCACATGCTTCACAAGAAATTTCGTGGTTTTTTAATTCCAGGTTCACCACTGCTTTCACTAAATCGTCCTTATCCTTATAGTACTGATAAATGGTCTTCTTGCTCATACCCAACTGTTGGGCCAATTCGTCCATGGTCACCTGTCTTAGACCAGATTGGAGCATTAAATCCCTTGCCTTTAATAATATTCTTTCTTCCATAGTTTCAGTTGAAGGCGCAAAACTACGAAAACTTTATACGTTTACAAAGTTTCCAAGATGAATTATGTATTAATTCTTGATAAATGGCCAAAATGAGTGAAATTTGTATCTAAATCACTAAAAAATGGCCATTTTCGGGCAAAATTTTAAAAGAAAACAACTTTTAAGCCACTTAGCAAGATTCTTTTTTCAAGGCATTATTGCATTGGCCCCCATTGGGGTGACCCTTTGGATTATAGTGACTTTATTCAATTGGGTCGACAATTTCTTACCTAATTTATTGAACGCCTTATTTCCAATTCGATTTGCTGCAGTCAACGGGCAAATTCCAAAAGTGACTGGATTGGGATTTTTAGTCGCCCTGTTATTAGTATTGATTGTAGGCTGGTTATCGTCCTTGTTTTTTGTAGAAAGGATGGTCTCCATATTTGATAAGTTATTGGAACGCACGCCAGGTGTTAAAATTATATACTCTTCGGTGAAAGATTTTTTAGAAGCGTTTGCAGGTAACAATAAAAAATTTGATAAACCAATTTTGGTGTCGATAGATGGAAATGACATATGGCGTATTGGATTTATCACGCAAGAAAATTGTGAGCACTTAGGATTAAAAGATCATGTGACGGTATATGTGCCACATTCTTATGCTATTTCTGGAATTTCATTTATGGTACCATTGGCCAATACAAAAAAATTACCAAAGCATATGAATGCTGCAGAAGCCATGAAATATGCGATATCAGGTGGTGTTACATCCACTATTGATGAAGAAGTGAAGGAAGAGAAAGATGCAGTGCATCTTTCGATGGAAAGCAAAGATTAATATAAAAAAAGTAAATGCAATTACACAATTTTAATTCCGGGCCTTCTATCTTACCTAAAGAAGTATTGGACCAAGCAGCCGTAGCTATTCATAATTTTAATGGAACAGGATTATCCATTTTAGAAATTGGACATCGAACTACGCATTTTGTGGAAGTAGTAGAAGAAGCAAAACAAATTGTAAAACGATTGATGGATCTAGGCGACGATTATGAAGTGTTGTTTTTACAAGGCGGTGCGACGATGCAGTTTATGCAAGTGCCCATGAATTTATTAGATGAAAACGGATTAGCCGCAATATGTGACAATGGTATTTGGGGACATAAAGCAGTCAAAGAAGCACAAATTTTCGGCCCAGTGAAAGTGGTATCCGATACAACAGTAGATAAGCATACGCATATCAATAAGGCCCTTGAATTACCCGCAAATACGAGTTATTTACACATTACGACCAATAATACGGTGGAGGGAACCCAATGGCATAGCTACCCACAGGTGCATGTGCCATTAGTAGGTGATATGAGTTCGGATATTTTTTCTAGACCAACACCCTTTCATCAGTTTGATTTAATTTATGCAGGTGCACAAAAAAATATGGGTGCTGCGGGCGTGACCATGGTGGTGGTAAAAAAATCCATCCTAGGAAAAACTAACAGAAATATTCCAGCTATTTTAGATTATCAAAAACACATCGAAGCAGGCTCTTTATTAAACACGCCTCCAGTTTTTTCAATTTATGTAAGCTTGCTCACATTAAGATGGATCGAAAAAGAAGGTGGACTAGTAGAAATGGAAAAAAGAAATACTGCAAAAGCAAAATTCTTGTACGAAACCATCGACGCATCTGAACATTTTTATTGTCCTATTGCAAAAGAGGACAGAAGTTTTATGAATGCTGTATTCTTTTTAAAAGATCAAACAAAAGAAGCCGATTTTTTAAATTTGTGTAAGGAAAAGGGGATGATTGGTGTAAAAGGTTATAGAACAGTGGGTGGAATTAGAGTAAGTATGTACAATGCCATGCCTATGTCAAGTGTCGTTGCATTTTGCGATTTAATAAAAGCGTTTAATTAAATATTCGTTCAATTATTTTTTTAAATTTTTTAACGAACCAATGGCCATCAAGTCAATTATATTCGACAAAATGAACGATATTTGCCACCATGGCAAAAATTAGTCCTTTCGAAGCATTGCGTCCTCAGCCACAATTAGCGAAGCAAGTTGCAAGTAAACCTTACGATGTTTTAAATAGCGCAGAAGCAAAAGCAGAAGCGGTTGGCAACGCTTATTCTTTTTTACATATCACTAAGAGTGAAATTGATTTACCAGAAACCGTAGACATCCACAGTCAACAAGTGTATGATATTGCATTGGATAATTTAAACGCATTCATGCAAAGAGATGTGTTGTTTAAAGAGTCCAAACCATGTTATTATATTTATCAATTGATCATGGACGGTCGCGCACAAACTGGATTGGTATGTGTAAGTAGTGTAGATGATTATGAAAACGGGATCATCAAAAAGCACGAGTTTACACGTCCCGAAAAAGAACAAGATAGAATCAATCATATTAAAACAACAGGTGCTCAAACGGGCAATGTTTTTTTAGCGTATCGCAATCAGGCTGCCATTGATACCTTGATAGAAAAATGGAAAAAGACCAAAAATGCAGTCTATGATTTTACTGCTGAAGACGGCATCCAGCACACTGTTTGGGCTGTGAGTGATACCGATACTATTGCACAAATCACCGAATTATTTGATAAAGAAGTGCCTTGTACTTATATCGCAGACGGACACCACAGAGCGGCCTCTGCAGCTAAAGTGAGAACAGCTATTGGTAAACAAAATACAAGTGCAGACTATTTCTTAACCACTTTATTTCCATCTAACCAATTGGCGATCATGGATTATAATAGAGTGGTGAAGGATTTGAATGGACATGAAGCAGCAGCATTTTTAAATGCCTTGGCCCAAGATTTTGATGTTCAAGCAGTAGATGCTGTATTTAAACCAGATGCGTTACATCGTTTTGGATTGTACATGCAGCATCAATGGTATGCATTGACTGCAAAACCAGGCACCTACAATGATGCAGATCCAATTGGTGTTTTAGATGTCACCATTTTATCCAACAATATTTTAGATAAATTATTAGGTATCAAAGACCAACGCGTAGATAAAAGAATAGATTTTGTGGGCGGGATTCGTGGTATGGAAGCACTTGTAGCAAGAGTAGATAGCGGCGAAATGACCTTAGCAATTAGTTTGTATCCAGTGACGATTGACCAATTATTCAATATTGCAGATGCGGGTGAAGTCATGCCACCAAAAAGCACTTGGTTTGAGCCAAAATTAAGAGATGGTTTATTGACCCATTTGATTTACGATTCAAACAATTAATTCCTTTCTAAAACCAGTCAAAAGACTGGTTTTTTTTGTATTTTGTTGGACAAATCACTTGATATATGGAATCTAAAAGACTCTTTGATTGCATCGAACATCAGTTAACAAAATTTCCTCAAGAAGTGATGTTGGCTGCCAAAGAAAATGGAGGTTGGAGAACTTATTCCACAACAGAAGTGGCTACAACAGTGAATGCTTTGAGCGCAGGCTTATTAAGCCTTGGCTTATCAGGAAATGATTTTACGCCAGAGGGATCGGATAAAATTGCCATCATTAGTAACAATCGACCAGAATGGTTGATATCGGATATGGCCACGCAACAAATTGGCGTCATCTGGGTGCCAGTATATCCAACAACCAATCCATTAGAATTGACTTTTATTTTGAATGACGCATCTGTACAATACATTTTTGCGAGCAATCAAGAATTATACAATAAAGTGATGTCTATCAAAGACAATGTTCCATGCTTAAAGGAGGTTTATACTTTTGATCATATCGAGGGAGCAAAGCATTGGTCAGAGTTATGTTTACAAGATGCAGACCTATTGCAACAAGTGGATGTGATTAAAAAAACCATTCCAGTAGAACAAGTGGCTACCTTTATTTATACCAGTGGAACAACGGGTACACCAAAGGGTGTGATGTTAACGCATCAAAATATTTATTTCAACTTACAATCAGGTAAACAAAGTTTTCCATTTCCAGACGCACCCAATCAAAAAGTATTAAGCTTTTTGCCATTGAATCATATTTTTGAAAAAGTAGCTTCTTATATTTATTTGTATAGCGGGATGAGTGTCTACTATGCAGAATCTATGGAAACTATTGGAGAAAACTTAAAAGAAGTAGCACCTGATGGATTTTCTACTGTACCAAGATTATTGGAAAAAGTATTCGAAAAAATTATGCTCAAGGGTGAGGAGTTGACTGGCCTTAAACGAAAATTATTTTTCTGGGCAGTTGCTTTAGCAGAGCAGTATGATAATTTAAATCCAGGCTCTGCTTGGTATCAATTCCAATTGAAGCTGGCCAATAAAATTATCTTTAGTAAGTGGAGAGAAGGATTAGGCGGTAATGTAAAATTCATTGTAACAGGTGGTGCAGCATGTCAAGTAAAATTATTACGCATTTTTAATGCAGCACAAATACCGGTGTATGAAGGATATGGTCCAACCGAGAACAGTCCTATTATTAGTATCAATTTTAGAACACCAGGGGATATGAAATTTGGAACAGTGGGCATGCCAATACAAGGTGTTCAAATGAAATTAGAGGAAGATGGAGAAATTTGTGTTGCAGGACCAAGCGTGATGAAGGGTTATTATAAATTACCAGAATTAACTGCAGAAACCATCATTGATGGCTGGTTGCATACTGGAGATATTGGTGTGATTGAGGATGGCAAGTTTTTAAAAATCACAGATCGTAAAAAAGAATTATTTAAAACAAGTGGTGGTAAATATGTCGCACCTCAACCAATCGAAAACAAGATGAAGGAAAGTCCTTTCATCGAACAAATTGTTTTAATTGGGGACAATAAAAAAATGGTGAGTGCATTGATTGTGCCAGGTTTTTCAAAACTAAGAGAGTGGGCAAAACAACATGGTGTTGATTATACCAGCAATGAGTCCATTATTCAAGATGAAAAAGTGCATGCACTTTTTGAAACTGTGGTAGCTGAATACAATCAATTTTTCAATCAAGTAGAGCAGGTAAAAAAATTTACTTTAATACCAAGAGAGTTTAGCATAGACCAAGGAGAGATGACGCCAAAACTAAGTATACGCCGAAAGCAAGTACTCGCGAATTTTGAAAAAGAGATAGACCAAATGTACCAAGGATAAGTTTGAAATAGTTTTGTCAAGTCTATTGAATTAATAATTGATTGAACGAATCAGATTAAAGCTCGATTTATGAAAAAAATAATTTTACTAAGTGGCATGCTTTTTTTAGCTGTCTTTCATGTAAACGCACAGTCTACCAAGAATCCTTATTTTAATTACAAGGGTAAGTTAATAATTATTGGTGGCGGAACTATTCCTGATTCTTTATTTGAATTTTTTGCAGCACATTGCGGTGGCAAAGACCAACCGATTGTGTATATTCCAACTGCTACATCAGACGAAAAGTATATCCAGGAAGGAGGACATTTAGAAAAATTTACTTCCAGGGGTTTTACCAATTTATCGACCATTCATACAAGGGATAAGGCGAAAGCAGACGCGCCAGAAAATATTGCGCTTATGCGAAAAGCGAAAGGTATTTTCTTTGGTGGAGGCGATCAGGATTTAATTGCAGCAGCCTATGGCAATACACAATTGTATCTAGAGATGCTTGCTTTATTAGATAGAGGTGGTGTGATTATGGGCACTTCTGCAGGTGCGACTATTATGGGCGCCTTATTAGTAGGTGGAGATGCAAGAAAAGACCTTACTAAAAGTTTTCCTTTTCAACCTGCATTCTCCTTTATACAAAATGTAGACATCGACCAACATGTATTGGTGCGCAATAGACAATTTGATTTGATTCCTGTGATCGAAAAATATCCTGCACATTTAGGTGTGGGAATAGACGAGTCCACCGCAATCATTGTGGAGGGCAATCAATTTAAAGTATGGGGTAATTCCTATGTGATGATTTATGATGCAAAAGATTGGGCCAATCAAAAAGCAACCTATGGCAAAGTACTCAAGCCATTTAAAATGATGTACAGCGGTCAATCATTTGACTTGATAACACATCAAGTAAAAAAGTAGAAAGAAAAACGATATGCAGGTTTTAAAGTTTGGAGGAAGTTCGGTAGGTACAACAGATGCTATTTCGAAAGTCATTGCTATTGTGAAAGCGCGCGTTCAAACAACGCCCACTATTGTTGTGGTGTCTGCCATGAGTGGTGTAACCGATCAATTAATTTTATTAGGACAAACTGCTGCACAAGGCAATCAGGCATATATAACAATGTTACAAAGCCTGGCACAAAAGCATGAAAATGCAGTGCATGCTTTATTGCCAACTACCCAATCTACTAGCGCGATGACCATGGTGAAACAATTGATTCAAGAACTTGAATCCAATTGTTCAATTATATTTAATGAAAGCTTGTTGACCATGCGCATGCAGGATTGTTTAATGAGCTATGGAGAAATGTTATCTTCAAAAATTATTGCAGCAGCATTTGAGGCAGAAGGTATTGATCAAGTATGGTTGGATTCAAGAGCCATGATTAAAACTAATAGTACTTATTTTAATACTGTTGTAGATCATGATGCTACCAATAAAGCTATTCAGCAATACTTTTCAAATGGGTCTCATCAACATGCTTTGTATATGGCGCCAGGTTTTATTGCATCCAATGCAGCAGGCCACACCACTACATTAGGAAGAGGCGGATCGGATTACACAGCAGCGATTTATGCTGCAGCTTTAAGTCCTTCTATTTTAGAAATATGGACAGATGTGAGTGGGATGATGACGGCAGATCCAAGAATCGTAGCTCATGCTAAAGCCATTCCAACAATTTCTTACCAAGAAGCCATGGAGCTATCACATTTTGGTGCTAAGATTATTTATCCGCCAACGATTCAACCGGTGATGCACGCGCACATACCAGTTTGGATCAAGAATACTTTTGAGCCGGAGCATCCAGGCACCTTGATTGAAAACGCATCACCTAAAGACGACAATGCTGTTCGTGGTATCTCTAGCATCAAAGACATTTGTTTATTGAGTTTAGAGGGCGCTGGTATGGTGGGTATACCAGGATTTACAAAAAGATTATTTGATGCATTGGCAAAAAAACAAATCGGTATTATTATCATTACACAAAGTTCATCGGAGCATTCAATATCTGTGGGTGTAAGTATCCAGGACACACACTTGGCAAAAATTGCAGTAGATGCAGAGTTTGAGGAAGAGATTAATACACAGTTGCTTGAGCCATTGATCATAGAAAAAGAATTATCTATCATTGCATTAGTGGGTGAGCAAATGCGCAATCACCCCGGCGTGAGTGGAAAAATGTTTACTGTATTGGGCGCCAATGGAATCAATATTAGAGCGATTGCACAAGGGTCCTCAGAAAAAAATATTACCGCAGTAATAGAAGCACAGGATGTGCATAAGGCAATGAACTTATTGCATGAAGCATTTTTTGAGACGGCTCATAAGCAAGTCAATGTATATATTGCTGGTGTGGGCAATGTAGGCAGTAAATTAATCGAGCAAATCAAACTGCAAGCGACCAATTTGCAATCTACCTTAAGATTACAAATTAATATTGTGGGGATTGCCAATAGTAAAAAGCATTTGATCAATTTAAAAGGCATTGACTTAGGTCATTATAATTTGAGTGGTTCTAATAACAGTCATTCTAGTCATGCGCAAGATTGGAGCGATCAATTGGCTGCGGCATCCTCTGGAAATACACATGCTGGTGCTATTCAAGATTATGTAGCTGCTATCTTAGATCATAATTTACCGAACTCAATTTTTGTAGATGTTACTGCAAATGCTGCTGTGGCAGACAGTTATGCGCAACTATTAATTAAGGGGATATCCGTGGTGGCTTGTAATAAAATTGCATGTTCATCGCCTTATGCGCATTATGCAAGATTAAAATCACTGGCTCAAAACCATCATGCAGCTTTTTTATTTGAAACCAATGTAGGCGCAGGCTTACCGATTGTAAATACCTTAAATGATTTAATACTTAGCGGAGATACAATCCATAAAATTGAAGCGGTATTATCGGGCACTTTGAATTTTGTATTCAATCATTATGCAGGAGGTACGGACGGAAAAACATTTGCACAAGTGGTGAAGCAAGCGCAGGACGCCGGTTATACAGAACCAGATCCAAGATTGGATTTAGGTGGAACAGATGTGATGCGAAAAATATTAATCTTGGCAAGAGAAGCGGGATATCCATTAGAAATGGAGGACATCGTCAACGAGTCCTTCTTACCAGCTACATGTTTTAATGGATCCGTTGCCGATTTTTATATTGAACTTGAAAAACAAGAACCGCATTTTAAACAATTATACGATGCAGCTATAGCAGCGGGATGCAAATTAAAATTCATTGCAAAGTTCGAAAGTAATGCAAATGGAAAAATGAATGAGAAGGCCACTGCAAAAGTTGGATTGCAACATATCCAACCAAATTCAGATTTTTACCATCTATATGGCAAGGACAATTTAGTCCTCTTTTATACGAATCGATATCCTGAACAGCCTCTGGTAATCAAAGGTGCAGGCGCAGGCGCAGACGTTACGGCCTCAGGCGTTTTTGCAGATATCATTAGAGCAGCAAGGATCTGATGAATTAGAATTTAAAGATATTCTAGTACAAATTCACGAGCTGTAAGTATAGGTAAAGTTGTTGAGGTTTCTTTTTTTAATTTTTTATCACTTGTTAAAAAGAAATCCATTTTAAATGATAATGCAGTATATACTTGTAATGCATCTTCAATATCACTAAATTTTGCATGAAGAGCGTTCTTAATTGTTTCTTTTTTAGCATCAATTATTGAAAATGTAGATAATAGATTCAATAAGACTTCTTTAGCTACTTTCATACCTAGTTCTTTTGTTAAAAAGTAGGATAGTGTATGTAAGGTTGCGCTTGTAATATATCCATTGTGAAATCCATCTTCAATACTTTTTATTAAATTTTTACAATCAACATAGTTTTCTCGCTTAAGTGTAAAATCTAAAAGAACATTCACATCTAAAAATACTTTATAAGCCATATTTTTCTTTTTTTGCTTTCATATACTCTTCTTTCCAATTGAAATTTTTGTCAAGTTTTGGCTTAGGAAGAGATTCAATCAAGCTAGTTAAAGACTGTTTTTTATTTTTTGGCTTTACAATAGTCTTAAAGTAGGTTTCAACAATTTCTGAGACGCTTGTATTTTGGTCTTCTGCGAGATACTTTACATTACGTAACACAGTTTCATCAATTGTTATATTCAATCTTGCTTTCATGATGTATGAGTTTAATAAGAATACAAATATACGCATTATTTTAAATTATGCGCATATACTATATTTTAAATGAATTAAAAACGGCCCCTAATTAGGAGCCGTTTCGATCGAATACTTACTTAAAAACTACTTTCTGATAATCAATTTGTCAGATGCTCTTCTTACTTTCTTAGCGCCTGATAAATAATCATTTGCAGCATCTCTGTACCCTAAAGTCACGGCAACTGCACTGTGTAAACCTAATGCTTTTAAACCTAATGCTTCATCCACAGCGTCAGGCATAAATCCTTCCATTGGTGTTGTATCAATTTCCTCTGTAGCTGCAGCAACTAGTGCAAAGCCAAGCGCAATATAGGTTTGCTTAGCTGCCCAAATTTGCAATTGCTCTGGGGTTAAATTTTTGATAGACCCGTTGATATAATTTGCAAAATCATTCAATGACTCAACAGGCACACCTCTTTCTTCTGCAATTTCTTGCATATACTGTGCTACTTCTTTTTCGGTAATGCTATTCCAAGTAGCAAAAATCACCAATGCAGAGGAATCGCCTACTTGTGATTGATTGTAAAAATGTGGTTGTAATTTTTTTCTAGCTTCATCATCTTCCACCACTATAATATTGTAAGGCGTTAAACCAAAAGAGCTAGGTGCTAATTTAGTTGCTTCCAAAATCGTGTTCATTGTGGCTTCTGGAATCTTGTTGCCATTCATTTTCTTTACTGCGTAGCGCCATTTAAGGCTGTCTAATAAACTCATGATATATTGTTTTATAATTAATTCAATGTTTGAACATCAAAGTTAGTCTAATTAACTGACATGGCCAAATATTAATTGAACCAAAGGAAGGTCCTAGTCCTAAACAATCGCAATATGAAATAGTTTAAATCGAGTAACTTTATGTAATGCTATTTAGTACTACATCTAGGTAAATTCACGCCGTAGAAATGCTAGTAATCAAATACTTAGATGCTATTGTACTTAGCACCATTGATTCTTTATGAAAAAATACGTTTATTTTTTATTCTTATTGAGCTTGTTTGCAGGTTTCTCCAACGCAATAATTGCGCAACAATTTACCTTAACAGGAAAAGTCTTTGATAAAGCCACAGGTAAAACTTTAATCGGCGCAAGTGTGTATATCTCAGAAATTAAAAAAGGAACTGTTACCAATAAAGAAGGCGTCTTTACAATCAATATAGAACAAGGCTCACATTTGTTGGAGATAAGTTATGTGGGTTATGCGACAGATGTAGAAAATATCAAGCTGGAAAAAAACACAACGCAAAATTTTTATTTAAATAGTTCGGTATTAGAAGGTGGTAATGTCATTGTCACAAGTTTTTTAAGAGCCACTTCTACAAAGCGCACACCCACACCAGTGACTATTATTAAAAAGGAGGAACTATTCCGTGGCGTAGCAAGTAATTTAATTGATGCCTTATCTAAAGTGCCGGGTGTTTCCCAAATTTCAACAGGTCCAGCGATTTCAAAACCAGTCATTCGTGGATTGAGTTCTAACCGAGTGGTGGTGATGCACGACGGTATTAGACAAGAGGGACAACAATGGGGCGATGAGCACGGCATTGAAATTGATGAATACAATGTGAGCAGAACAGAAGTGCTGAAAGTGCCTGCCTCCTTGATTTACGGGTCGGATGCCTTAGCGGGCGTGATTAATATTATCTCCAATGTGCCCGTGAGCGAAGGGGTGATAAAGGGAAATATTTTTTCCAATTATCAAAGTAATAATCACATGATGGGCAATCACTTTGACCTTGCAGGCAATCATAATGGATTTATTTGGGGCGTAAATTATAGTGCAAAAAATTCAGGCGATTATAAAAATAAATTTGACGGTAGTGTATTTAATTCAAGGTTTTTAGAACGTAATGGTGGAGGATACATAGGCATTGAAAAAAACTGGGGCTATGCGCAATTGTCATTCAGTAATTTTTCACAAAACTTAGGTGTAGTAGAAGGTGCACGCGCAGCAGATGGACGATTTTTGATGTTTAAGGATGTGGGTGGTATCGCAAAGGAAGTGGTTGTGGATGCTGCAGAGGAAAAAAGATTTACACCTCGAGCACCGATGCAAAAAATCCAACACACTAAATACACATTAGATAATAATATTAAAATAGGCAATGACAGATTAAAAGCCACATTTGGTTTACAACAAAACCAAAGAATGGAATTTGGTAATGTTTTAGACCTAGGTGAAAAAGAATTGTTTTTTGATTTAAAAACATTCAACTACGCAGTACAATATTTACAAGCAGAAAAAAATAACTGGAAAAATACTTTTGGCGTCAATGGGATGCGCCAACACAATACCAATAAGGGCTTAACAGCTTTGATACCAGACTATACCAATTTTGATATTGGGGCATTTTACTACACGCAAAAAAGAACGGATAAAACAAGTTGGACTGGCGGATTGCGCTACGATCAAAAGCACATGAACTATATCAATCCCGCACAATTTATTTGTCCTCCAGGCATAGTTTGCAATGCTTTATACAATCCTGTAGAGAGTAATCAACAGTTCAATAATTTTACAGGCGCAATAGGTATGGCGCATGATTTAAGTGAGCAGTTGACTTTGAAATTGAATATCGCACGCGGATACCGCGCACCCAATATGGCAGAGCTGGCTTCTTATGGCGCGCATCAGGGCACCAACCGATTTGAGTACGGCAATGAATTATTAAAATCAGAAAAAAGTTTACAGTTAGATGCCACATTAGAATGGAGCAATGAACATATAAGTATTACAGGCAATGTATTTTATAACAATGTGACGGATTATATCTTTTACCAAAAATTATCAGCTAAAAGAGGGGGAGACTCCGTGATCATAGATTATACAAATAATTTAGCGGGAGATAAACTCTTTGCTTATGCATTTAAGCAAAGCAATGCACACTTGTATGGTGCCGAATTCAATATCGATTTTCATCCACACCCGTTGGATTGGTTGCATGTAGAGAATAGTGTGAGCTTGATTCGCGGACAATTTAAACAAGCTTTAGATGGCTCTAAAAATTTACCAGGTATTCCAAGTGCAAGATGGTTATCTGAAATCAGGATTGAATTGTTTAAAAAATCCAAAGCAATCAAAAACAGTTTCATCAATTTGCAGTTAGATAATGTGTTTGCACAGAATAATCCTTTTACGGGATATAACACCGAAACGCAAACTCCGGCTTATACTTTATTGAATATGGGTTATAGTACTCAAATTCAACATCGCAATAAAACCTTATTGAGTGTTTCCTTGGTGGGACAAAATATCACCGATGTGGCTTATCAACATCACTTGAATCGTTTAAAGTATGGTCCAGTGAATGAATTTACCGGAAGGATGGGTGTATTTAATATGGGACGCAATTTTAGTTTCAAGTTGAATATTCCGATTGGGAATTAATGATTGATTCAATAAAATATTAAAGGCCTAGTTCTAACTGGGCCTTTTTTTATTAAATTGTGTGAGGTAATTTATTGCCGTTAAAAATTAGCACTATGAAAAAAACATCCTTCATTTTATTATCTATCCTCATTGCCATGACAAGTATTGCGCAGAAAGTGAAAACCCCTGCAGCGAATGCAGCGCAAGGTTTAACCAAAGAAGAACAGCAAGTGATGGCGTGGATTGATGCGCATATGCCGCAGGCAATTGAGATGCTCAAAGCATCTGTGAATATCAATAGTGGAACTTTAAATATAGACGGTGTAAAAAAAGTAGGTGCCTTGTTTGCGAAGGAATTTGAAAAAGCAGGATTTGCAACGGAGTGGGTTGCGATGCCTGACTCTATCAAACGCGCTGGGCATTTAGTGGCGAGTCGTCGCCCAGGCGCCGGCGCATCCTCCAACTCATCTTCTTCTAAAAAAGGAAAACGCCTTTTCCTCATCGGACATTTAGATACGGTCTTTGAACCAGACATGCCAGCCAATCCATTTACCATGTTGAACGATTCTACTGCAACGGGCCAAGGGGTGAACGATATGAAGGGCGGAGACGTGGTGGTGATCATGGCATTGCAAGCATTGGAGCAGGCGGGCTTATTAAAAAACACAGACATCACCGCTTATTTTACAGGGGACGAGGAGCATGCTGGTTATCCAAGAGAGGTGACTCGAGGCGATTTTATTAACAGGGCTAAGCAGGCGGATATCGCATTGGCATTTGAGGGGGCGAATGGTCTCAACTCAGTGGCTACAGGAAGAAGGGGCGCGAGTGGATGGAGACTGGATGTGACCGGAAAAACAGGACATAGTTCGGGGGTATTCACGCCAGGAGCTGGTTATGGCGCCATTTATGAGGCTGCGAGAATCTTGAATCAGTTTAGAGAAACCCTAAGCACCGAGAAATATTTGACTTTTAATCCGGGCATTATCATTGGCGGATCGGACATAGCATACGATGAAGCCACCTCAAAAGGTGCTGCGATTGCTAAAACCAATATTATTTCACCTGCGGTGACAGTGACTGGGGACTTAAGGTTCTTGACCGAAGACCAAAAAGACCGCGCCAGAGTTAAAATGAAGGAAATTGTGGCCCAAAACCTAGCCCAAACCAGTGCCAAAATCAGTTTTGTGGACGGCATCCCAAGTATGGCGCCGACCGAGGGGAATAACCAAGTTTTAAGCGTAATCAATTCAATATCAATGAATATGGGCGTCGGCGCCACCGTGGCGGGCGACCCAGGATCTCGCGGTGCAGGGGATATTTCCTATGTAGCGGCCTATGTAGACTGTATTGATGGATTGGGGGCTTCAGGACGAGGCGCGCACGCGCCGGGTGAAACCATCCACCTAAATCAACTTCCATTTTTGATCAAAAGAGCGGCTTTGACGATTTATAGATTGAGTAGATAGGGGCTTGAAATTGAGCAATAATTGATATAAAAATCCGTTTATAATAAACAGCCTTAAACTCTGAAAATCCATTTATAAAATACTCCATTTAAAATTAGATTTTTAGCTATTGAAAGGCTACTTTCGCACCTCAACTTCCCCCCAAAGTTTATTGTAAAAATTAACAGCTTTATACTGTTAAAATAATATGGAAAAAGATACAAATTTGTATTTTTGTCGTATATTAACAGTGTGTCTTATGCACTCTAAATGAACAACTTAGGCCTATAATGGGACTAAGATTGGCAGAGCCATACGAAGCTGCCAAAACCCAAACAAAATTTGACTTATGAAATGGATTAGAATCGCCTTATTTAGTCTGAGTATTTTTGCGATGAGCATTCAAACCAATGCGCAAAATTTACTAAGCGGAAAGGATTTAAGTACCATCAAAGTGGATGCCTTAACAGATGCAGAAATCGCACAAATACAAGCGCAGTTAAAGCAATCTGGTGTGAGTATTGATATGGTGGAAGCGCAAGCGATTGCAAAAGGGATGAGCCCAGCAGAGTTTGCTAAATTAAAAGCAAGATTGGCATCCTCTAAACCAGGAAGCAAATCAAAATCCCCACTCATCAAAAAAACACAGAGCAATAAGATGGTGTACGAAAAAGATAGTACACGCACAAGACCAGAAAATAAAATCAATCCATTGATTTATGGTTCTGAATTATTTGCCAATGAAAATGGCTTTGGAGAAAATCAAAATATCGCTACGCCATTGAACTACGAAGTGGGCACTAACGATGTATTAAAATTAGTGGTGTATGGTGTGCAGGAATATAGTTCGGATTTAGAAGTAAGTAAAGAAGGCTCTGTATTAATAGACAATGTAGGCCGAGTGAAAGTAGCAGGATTATCGATAGAAGCAGCTACTACAAGAATCAGACAACAAATGGCCAACACGGCGTATCCAAGTTTAAGAAGTGGCGAATCCAAATTGGCATTAACGGTGGGTGATACTAGAACCATCCAAGTGACTATCATTGGTGCACAAAGAAGTGGCAACTACAATGTATCTTCTTTATCTACTATTTTAAATGCTTTAACAGAAGCAGGTGGTCCAAGTGAGATTGGATCTTACAGAAATATTGAACTCATTAGAAACAATAAGTTGTTCAAAAAAATTGACCTCTATGCATTCATGCAAAACGGAGATCAATCACAAAATATGGGCTTAAAGGATCGTGATGTGATTCGTGTACCAGCATATAAAGGTAGAGTAGAAATTAAAGGCCAGGTAAAACGCCCTGGCATATTTGAGATCAACAGCAGCACAGAAAACTTCAATCAGTTTTTACAATACGCAGGAGGATTTGATGATACAGCTTATACTGCTTGGGTAAAAGTGATTCAAAAAAATGAGAAAGAAAAAGTGGTGAAGGATTTAGGTGCAAAGGAATTTGCAAGTTATGTACCACAGGGCGGCGATATCATTCAAATATCAAAAATATTAGATCGCTTTCAGAATAGGGTTAAATTGTCTGGTGCAGTTTTTAGACCAGATTTTTATGAATTAACAGAAGGCATGCGCATTAGTGACTTGATCCAAAAAGCAGATGGTTTAAAAGAAGATGCGTATGTTGGACGTGCGCAACTCATCCGCTTAAAACCAAACTTATTAAAAGAATTAGTAAGTATCAACTTAGGCAAGGCCTTGCAAAAAGGATCCGAAGAAAATATTTATTTACAAAGAGAGGACGAACTGTATATTAATTCTATTGTTGATTTAAGAGATTCCTTAACCGTAGACTTATTGGGAGAAGTGAGAAGCCAGGGCCGCTTTAATTATGTAGATAGTATGACAGTGAAGGATTTGATTTTAATGGCAGGTGGATTTAAATACGAAGCGAGTAAGCAAATAGAAGTCGCGAGATTAATTCAAAACGATGGTGCCGTTACCAATAATAAAGTAGCCACTATTTTAACCACTGTGGTGAATGGTGATTTAAGTTTTAATCCAGGTCAAGAAAATTTTGTGTTACAGCCAATGGATGTGGTTACCATCACAAAAAAGGTAGGCTACACCAATCCAGAAGTCGTAAGCATCACAGGTCAAGTGCAAAGCGTAGGTAAATATACATTGAGTAGTCGTGTAGAGCGTGTGAGTGATATTGTAAAACGTGCAGGTGGACTAATTGGACAAGCTTATGGAGAAGGTGCTTTTATAAAAAGAAGCAGGTTTAATATTGACACTTTAAGATCGGACGAATCAAAGACTTCGGTAGAGCAAGCTTATATTAGAAAGTTTAAGTCACAACAATTAGCTGCAACTGCAGAAATTAAATCAGGCCTGAACGACGAGAATGGTTTAGTAGATGCACAAAAACAAGGCAAGAAAACTTTAAAGGATAGTTTAGACTTATTATTTAAAGAATTAGAAAATGATTATTATCAAATTGCCATAGATATTAATCAAATTATGGAGAAGCCAGGTTCAGAACTTGACTTGGTATTGAGAGACAAAGATGAAATAGTGATTCCAAAAACAGATAACCGTGTAAAAATTAGTGGGGGTGTTTTAAGACCAACCAATATTGTTTACAGAGATGGATTAAGTATTGGTGAATGTATCAGTGCAGCAGGTGGCATAAGTGAATATGCCAGAAGAGGCAGGGCTTATGTGATATATGCCAATGGTAAAAGTAAAAGAACCATGCACTTTGGTGTTTTTAGAATCAATCCAACCATCAAGCCAGGCGCTGAAGTTGTATTGCCTGAAACGGATGTGAAAAAAGAAAAAGCATTGACAAGCATTATACAGTTTACAACTGTGCTTGCACAAATAGGATCCGTATTAGCCACATTAGCTATTTTAAATAGATAACATCATGACTGAATTAAGAGAACAACAACAGCAAACAGAGAATGATGAAATTTCTTTAAAGGAATTGATTCAAAAAATACAGGAGTGGATCCAGTATTTAAAAACGCAGTGGAAACTCATTATTGGTATTGCAGCCTTAGGAGGCATTATTGGATTTGTTTATGCGAGTTTTCAAAAACCAACTTATTTAGCTACAACTACTTTTGTATTGGAGGAAGATAAAGGCGGTGGCGGATTAGGCGGTGCAATGGGCCTAGCAAGTAGTTTTGGCTTTGACTTAGGTGGCGGAGGCGGAGGTTTATTTACGAGTTCAAATATCATTGAACTAATGAAGAGCCGTTTGGTGGTAGAAAAAACATTGCTTAACCCAGTACAAATAGCAGGCAAAGAAATTAGTTTAGCAGATTATTATATTCAAATAAATGAATTAAAAGAAGGCTGGGCAAAAAAGCCAGCACTAGCGAATATCAGTTTTCCTGCAAATGCAGATAGAACAAAGTTTAGTTTGCAGCAGGATTCTATTTTGCAAACTATTTCTGCCGGGTTAACAAAAAACAATTTAGTCATTGCTCAGAAGGATAAAAAAGTAAGCATTATAAGTTTGACGGTTAAAACCGAAAGTGAATTATTTTCTAAATTGTTTTGTGAGCAATTGCTAAAAGAAACCTCTGATTTCTACATTGAAACTAAAAGTAAAAAATCGAGGTTGAATGTAGATATTTTACAACGCCAGGCAGATAGTATTAGAGCTGAATTGAATGGTGCCATAACAGGTGTAGCAACAGCTAGTGATAATGTATACAATTTGAACCCAGCGTTTAATGTAAAACGCACACCAAGCACTAGACGCCAGGTAGACGTTCAAGCCAATACAGCTATACTCACTCAATTGGTGGCTCAATTGGAATTATCAAAAGTTAGTTTAAGAAAAGAAACCCCACTGGTACAATTAATAGACCGTCCAATTTTGCCTTTAGAAAAAGATAAAGTAGGAAGATTAAAATCACTGGTTTTAGGAGGCTTTTTAGCAGGATTTTTAACGGTGTTGTATTTGGTGTTTGGTCAGTTGTATAGGAAGATGGTTGCTTAGGGTTTGGATTAGTGTGGTCCACACTAATATTGGGTATTTGTAGATAGTTATAAATCATTAATAAGCTGAAAATCAAGCACTTTACATGTTTGATTTTTTATTTATAGGTTACACAAAAAGGTTGAAAAATAGGTTAAATGTGCGCAGTTTTGTGCGTATTATTTTGTAGAATAATATATGAAAGTTAATAATTATAACCAAAATTTCAGGACAAAAGAATGTACCGTTTTTCTAAAAAAGTGGGAAATGAGTATCTTTTTTCAAAAAAACACAATAAAAAAAATAAAATAAATAACAATGAAAAGTAAAATTCAATCAATTTTAGAAGAAATTCAAATTGTCCTTTCAAAAGTTAACGATTCTGAGGTAGATAATTTAATTAGTGAAATATTAAATGCAAAACGTATTGTTGTGTGTGGTGCAGGTAGAGTTGGGATGGCAATTCGTGGATTTGGTATGAGACTAGGACACTTAGGATTAAATGCTTACACACTTGGTGACTCAACAGTACCAGGAATAGCTGAAAATGACTTACTTATTGTTGCTTCAGGTTCAGGTGAAACACAAACAATTTTTGACTTAGTAGCGATAGCTTCAAAAAATAAATGTAGGATAGCTGCGATAACAGGAAACCCTGACTCTAGAATCGGAAAGTTAGCTAATACAGTTGTAAAAATAACAGCACCATCGAAAACAAAAGCAGTTGAAGGTTTTGTTTCAATTCAACCAATGACTACATTAAATGAACAATGTTTGGGTCTTTTTTTTGATGCAGTATCCTTAAAGTTGATGGATAAAATGGGAGAAAATCATGATACGATGTGGGCAAGACATTCAAACTTAGAATAATTTAATCATTAATAATTTAAATATGCCAAAACAACCACTAATCGCTGCTTCATTAATATGTTCAAATCCATTAGATTTAAATTCTGACATTAATGAACTTATAATTGGGAAGTCAGATTATATTCATTTTGATGTAATGGATGGACAATTTGTTCCTAGATATGGACTTTATCCAGAAATTTTAACTTCATTGAAAAAAAAATGCGACATACCAGTTGATGTTCATATGATGGTCGAAAATCCTGAAGATTTTATAGATGACTTTAAAATTGCAGGCGCTGAATATTATAATTTTCATATTGAATCCACTGCTCACGCTCATAGGATAATAAAGAAAGTAGAAAAATCTGGAATGAAACCTGGAGTTGCACTAAATCCTGCAACATCTTTAACAACTTTAAATTATATTATAAGTGATATTAAAATGGTGGTTTTGATGGCAATTAATCCAGGAATAGTAGGTCATAAATTAATCCCTAATATGATAGATAAAATCAGAGATTTAAGAAAATTTGCAAATGAAAATGGAAATAAAGATCTTTTAATTCAAATTGATGGGGGAGTCACATTTGAATCTGGCAAAACAATGATAGAGGCAGGTGCTGATATTTTAGTTTGTGGAACTGGAACGATATATAGACCCCAAGAGGATACAATTTCAAATAAAATAAAAGCATTTAGAGAAACTTTTAAATAATTTAAATGAAATTTAAAGTATTAATAACAACATCTGGAATTGGTTCAAGACTTGGAGAGTATACAAAGTATACAAATAAAACATTATTAAGAGTCGGTAAAAAGCCCGTTATCTCTCATATAATTGAAGGGTATCCAATTGAAACCCCTTTTGTAATTACAATTGGATATTTTGGCGAACAAGTAAAAAATTATTTGGAACTCGCATATCCAAATAGAAATTTCGAATTTGTTGAAGTTGACAATTTTCAAGGAGAAGGAAGTAGCTTATTGTATTCAATGACTTGTGCTAAAGATAAGTTGCAAATCCCCTTTATCTTTCATGCATCAGATACAATAGTTCAGGATACCCTTCCGATACCTGATTACAACTGGAATGCTGGATTTGCAGGTTCTGGGTCATCACATTATACATCCTTTGATGTAAGTGGAAGCAATGTAAATGTGTTTTATGAAAAGGGGAATATTTCACCAGATTATTTACATATAGGTATTGTTGGTATCAATAATTATGGACTCTTTTGGGAACTAGCTGATGCGACTTTAAAAGAAAATAATTTCAATAATAGCTTATCAGATGTTGATGTTTTAAAAAGATTTATTAAATCAGAAAGCGTTTTATTAAATGAATGTAAAACCTGGTTTGATATTGGAAATGTAGAAAAAATCAAGGAAGCAAAGTCATACTTTTCAGATGCGAAATTTCATGTTTTAGATAAGGTTACAGAATCAATTTATAATGTAGAAGGCAATATAATTAAATTTTTCTTTGATGATGTAATATGCCAAAATAGAGTAAAAAGAACTACCTACTTAAAGGGCGCTGTTCCAATGATAACCGAAAGCCGTCCTAATTTTTATAAATACCCTTTTGTAGAGGGAGAATTGTTTGCAAACATCGCTAATCTGTCAAATTTTAATTTCTTTTTAGAATGGGCTTTTGAAAATTTGTGGAAGCCAGTTGAAAGCATTAATAAAAAATCATTTGAGAAGACTTCTTATGATTTTTATTATAATAAAACGCTAAAAAGAATTAGTGAATTTCAAAAGTCAAGAGGGATTAAAGATAAAGAAGAGGAGATTAATGGATTTGTAATTCCATCCATTGAAGACTTATTAAAAAGTGTTGATTTTATTAAACTAAGCCAAAACTCGCCAACAACATTTCATGGTGATTTTATTTTAGATAATATTATTTCTCAAAACAAATTCCAATTCAAGCTTATTGATTGGAGGCAGGATTTTGGAGGAGAAATAGAAGCCGGTGATCAGTATTATGATTTAGCAAAACTTGCTCATAATTTAGTAGTAAATCATGAAATTATTGATAATGATAATTTTATAATTAATGTAAATCAAAATAATTCCATTACAGTTAACATTCATAGACATCAAACACTAGTTGAATGTGAAAACTTTTACTTTAGATATTTGCAGAAAAAAGGTATTGATGTTAAAAAAGTGAGATTGCTAAGGGCCATAATTTGGTTGAACATGTCACCGCTTCATCATCATCCTTTTGATTTATTCTTATATTATTTTGGTAAATATAATTTGTATAAAGAAATAAAGAATCTCAATAATGATGTTTAAAAATTTTATTCTAGATGTAGATGGAGTATTTACAGATGGAAAATTTCACTATAGTGCTGACGGGAAAGTTTTTAAAATTTTTGGAGATGCAGATAATGATGCACTTTCTATGATAAAGAACAAGCTACATATTGAAATGGTTTCTGGGGATAAGAGAGGATTTCCTATCACAAAAAAAAGAATACAGGACGATATGGGTTATGCAGTTAGCCTTGTAAGTACATTTGAAAGGATCCAATGGATTAGAGATAGATTTAACCCCTTAGAGACTATTTATATGGGCGATGGAATATATGATCCACTTGTTTTTGAGCATGTAGGTTTTAGTATTGCACCTGCAAATGCCTTTTACAATACAAAAAAATACGCAAAATTTGTCACAGACTCGAAAGGTGGAGAAGGTGCAGTAGCTGAGGCAGTTATCTATATAATAGAAAAAATATTTAAAGAAAAGTTTGACGTTCATAAATTAGATTTTACAAAAGGATCCGGAAATTGGAATTCAAATAAATAATTTTTATGATTAAAAATGAAATTTTAGAAATAGGAGAGCAATATTTTCTTTATTTTGAAAAAAAGGATATTAATTCTTTAAGAAAACTTTTTAGTAAAGAAATTAAATTATTTGATCCAATTGTTAAAAGTGTAGTAGGTATTGAAGATGTATTATTAGCTAATATTGAAATATTTAAGTCTTCTGAAAAAATTTCCATAAAGAATAAAAAATTATTTGTTGATTATTTTTCAGATACATTAATTGCGGAACTTGAGATCCAGTTCGATTTAAATATAATTAATGTAGTAGATATCATAGTTTTTGATGCAAATAAAAAAATCATATCGATTACTGCATATTTAGATACAGAACAGACTAAATAACATGAGATTCATATTTCACAATCCACATGAATCAAATATGTATAAAACTCCTCTTGATTTTTATAAGAGAAGAAAAAAAAGTGTAGAAAAGTATTCGCACTTAATTGATTTCTTTTTGCAAAAGGATGGAATAATTTATTCATATGTAGATTCTTACAATCATAAGCCTAGGGTTGGTATAAAAAAAATCTTACCAAGATTATTTGGTTTTTATATTTGGGCTTTGGCAAATAAAATAAATCCACTAAGAATAAAGGTAATTACTAAAGCTTCAGATATTAAAAATAGCGATGTACTTTTCACTTTTTTATATTTAAATTTTACATGTCAAAATGGAAACTTATCCGATCACAGATTGTTACTTAATAATGATTTTTCGAAAATAGCTGCATTTAAAGTTATTCATTTTTCACATTTTAATTATAATTCCAAATATGCATCACAAAATTTAAGATTAGTAAATTTTGATTTAATTATTGCAGAAAATAATTTACTTGAAAATAGTCAATACTTTCAACATTATTTTAATTGGTTTAATAAGGATTTCTTAGTTGTACCATTCGTTCCGAAAGAAAGATTTAGAATTATCACACCATTTTTTAAAAGAAAAAATAAAGCAGTTGCTACAGGTACAATAACCTTACCTATGGATCAGGATTTCATAAATTTCTTTGGGCATTCTGATTTACATCCTATGCGAACTTTAATTTTTGAACAAAAAGAAAAATTATATAATTATATTGATTCTTTTATTTCACCCATAATAGAAAAGGACAAAAACAAACAATCAGACAGCCAAAAAAAATATTTTTCTTTTGATATTGTACAAAAGTATAATGAATATATGATGTTTATAGTACCTGAAGAAATTAGTGGATTACCTGGAATTGGTTTTGTAGAAGGAATGAAATGCGGAACTGCTTTCATTGGCAAAGAATGTAAAATGTATTCTGACCTTGGCTTAATTAATGGAATTAACTATATTGGTTATGATGGCACTATAGAGGATCTAATAAACAAAATAATATATTATCAAAATTCAGCCGAAGAGCTAGAAAAAATTGCTTTATGTGGTTTCAACCTTATTCAAAAAGAATTTACAAAAGAAAAAATTGGCAATAAAATTTTAAATAAAATAACTGAAATTCAGGCAGATAAATTACAAAAAATATATTAAAAATAATTACCACTTAAATTGACTGAAAAATCATCATATAAGAAAATATTTAAATCAGCCGGTGTATTTGGTGGGGTTAAATTATTTCAAATAATTGCAACAATTATTAGATCTAAAATAGTAGCCATATATCTTGGAGCTAGTGGTATGGGGATTTCAGGTATATTGGTATC
The DNA here is from genome assembly GCA_037143275.1 of Chitinophagia bacterium. Taxonomy (GTDB): domain Bacteria; phylum Bacteroidota; class Bacteroidia; order Chitinophagales; family Chitinophagaceae; genus Sediminibacterium. Next base: position 266,356 of record JBAWZB010000001.1, on the reverse strand, counting down.
TTCTTCTGCTATGGTTCAATCAGTTTCTGAACTTGGTTTAAACTTTAGTTCAGTAAGAGAGATATCGCAGTCTTTGGAACATTCTGATGAGTCTAAATTGAAGAGAATAATATCAATCTTTCTGAGATTGATATTATTCTCTTCAATTTTTGGAATGTTTTTGTTAATCATTTTCTCTCCAATTTTAAGTAAGATTGCCTTTGGTAACCAAGAGTATATATGGTCATTTATTATTCTTTCGTTACTTGTTTTTTTTAATACTTTCAGTGGAGGTTTGCAGTCAATTTTACAAGGCACACGTAAATTAAAATCGATTGCAAAAGCAACAATCATCGGCACTGCTTTGAGTATTTTTATTTCACTGCCAATATATATTTATTATGGAATAAATGGAATAGTTCCAGCATTAGTAATATCATCATTTTTAACTTTTATAATTAATTATTATTTTACAAGAGAAAGAATAGTTTTAGGTGAGAAAATTAACCATAAAGTTATAATTGAGGAAGGAAAAGATATGCTTCAACTTGGCTTTACGATGGTCTTTGTTAATCTTCTAAGCACTCTTGTTCCATTTTTGATCAATGCATTTATTAAGAATAAAGGATCATTAAGTGATGTTGGTTTATATCAAGCAGGCCTTAGTTTAACGACACAGTATATTAGTTTAGTATTTGCTGCAATGACTGTTGATTACTTTCCAAGACTGTCTGAAGTTAATCGCGATAATTTGAAGGTTAAACAATTTGCAAATCAACAAAGTGAGATAATGTTATTAATTATCATTCCGTTGCTAATAGGTTTAATTATCATCGCCCCTATTTTGATTAAAATTTTACTTACGAGTCAGTTTATTGTAATCTCTAATTTTGTAAGATTAATGTCCATTGGACTTTTTTTTCAAGCTGCAAGTTATTCTATGGGGCTAATTTCTTTTGCAAAAGGTGACAAAAATACATTTATAAAACTTTCTGTTATTGGTAATATATCTTGGTTATTATTTTCTATAGTCGGTTATAACTTTTATGGGCTATCTGGCATTGCTTTATTTTATATATTTCATAGTATTTTTTGTTTTTTACTCGTATATTTTACTATAGCTAAAAAATACAATTATGCAATGAGTAAAAGTTTTTTCAAGTTATTAGCTATAGGTTCAACAGTACTTTTTATAGTGTATATTTTAAATACTATATGGATGAATACTCTTACATATTCTTTTTCTTTTTTACTTTTAACTTTAATTTTTATTTATTTTATTTATCTCTTAAATAAAAAAACTGGCTTTCTCGAAGATTTTACTATTTACAAAAAACTTTTAAAATAAGTTTAATAAAAGAATAGTAATATGTTTAAATCTTCTATAAAAATTCTTGCATTTATTTCTATGATTTTATTTCCTCAAAAGTTTATAAATAAAATTTCTTGGTATTTAGATCTGTTTTATACATTTAGACTTAAAAAATCATTTTTAAAATGTGAGGGTCGTTTAAATAGAAATATTGATGTGTTAGGGTCAAATTGTATTTCAATAGGTTTAGCTTCTACAATTGATAAAGGTACTAGGTTGAATGCATGGGAGAAGTATAATGATCAAATTTTTAATCCTAGAATTATTATAGGGAGCCACACTTTAATCGGAAGAGATTGTCACTTAAGCTGTATTAATAAAATTATAATTGGAAATTATGTAGCTATTGCCTCACGATGTTTAATAATTGATAATGTACATGGTGATTTTAATGTTGGAAGTTTTACATTTAATAATAACTTGAATATTCCTGATGTATTCCTACAAAATGCATTTACAAGAAAATTGTATTCAAGAGGACCGGTTATTATTGAAGATAATGTTCATATAGGTGAAAATTGTACAATTATGCCTGGAGTTACAATTGGTCACAACTCGGTTATTTCATCTAATACAATAGTTTCCAAAAGTATAAAACCATATAGTTTAGTTTCTGGAAATCCTGCAAAATCAATAAGTTTTAATATTTGACCTAAATAAATGAAAACTTTCAATAATTTAAAAAATAATTTAAAAAAAGACACGAGTAATTTTTCGACTTTAAGAGTTGCTTTAGTAGGTGATACATCTACACAATTATTAATGACAGCTATTATTGGAGAAGCAATTGAAAGAAATTTTGTTTTAGATTATTTTGAGGCTGATTTTAATCAAGTTGAACAAGAATTTTTAAATCCAAATTCTGAACTAAATTTATTTAAACCAGACTATATAATAATTTTTCATTCTACACATAAATTGTTACAAGAATATTCAAATCATATATACGATCAGGAATCATTAGCAGAAAAAAGAATTTCATTTATTAAAACTATTTCAGAAAACGTAAGTAGTAAAATAATTTACTATAATTATCCAGAAATTGATGATAATATTTTTGGAAGCTTTTCAAATAAAATTAGTTCTTCATTTGTTTATCAAGTTAGAAAATTAAATTTTGACCTAATGAATTATAGTCAAAAAAATAATAATTTTTTCATTTGCGATATTTCTTCTGTTCAAAATAAGTTTGGACGAAATTTTATTTTTACTCCCAGCGTATATGCTAATACTGAAATTGTATTTTCTATCGATTCTCTACCAATTATAGCATCCAGAACGATTGATATTATCTGTTCATTAGAAGGAAAATTTAAAAAATGTTTGGTTCTTGATTTAGATAATACGCTATGGGGAGGTATAATTGGAGATGACGGAATTGAAAACATACAATTGGGACATGGTATTGGTATTGGAAAAATGTTTGTTGAATTTCAGAAATGGATTAAAAAGTTAAAAGAAAGAGGAGTAATTCTTGCTATTTGTTCAAAAAATGACGAAGAAAAAGCTAAAGAACCCTTTTTAAAACATCCTGAAATGATATTGAAACTTGATGACATATCAGTTTTTTTAGCAAATTGGGAAAATAAAGTAAACAATATCAGAAATATCCAATCAATTTTAAATATTGGATTTGATTCAATGGTTTTTTTAGATGACAATCCAGTTGAGAGGGAAATAGTTGCCCAGAATATACCAGAAATTTTAGTTCCTAATCTTCCGGATGATCCAAGTTTATATCTTGAATATCTATACACACTAAATATATTTGAAACAACTTCGTATTCAAAAGCTGATAAAGATAGAACTAAACAATATCAAGAAGAAGCACATCGCGCAGTTCAAAAAAAATATTTTGTAGATGAGGATGATTTTCTGAAAAGCTTAGATATGGAATCAGAAATCAGCGAATTTAATAAATTTAATATTCCTCGAATAGCTCAACTATCTCAAAGAAGTAACCAATTTAATTTGCGAACTATAAGATATACTGAATCAGATATTCAAAATATAAGCAATGATGAAAAGTATAAATCATTTTCTTTTTCCTTAAGAGATAAGTTTGGAGATAATGGTTTAATAGCAGCAGTTATTTTGGAAAAAATTGATGATGAGACTCTCTTTATTAACTCCTGGTTCATGAGTTGCAGAGTTTTAAAAAGAGGTATGGAAAATTTTATTTTAAATACAATTATAGAATATGCTATTGGTAAAGATTTAAATAAAATAGTCGGTGAATATGTTTCTACAACAAAAAATCAAATGGTAAAAGATCTTTATACAACATTAGGTTTTAAAGAATTGTCATCTGAAATTAATAAGCGCTATTCAATAAATCTAAAATCATATAATTTGAGGAAAACTTTCATAAATAAAATAAATTTATAATAATGGACACAACAAAAGTATTACAAGAGGTTAATGAAATATTTAAAGAAGTATTAGATGATGAAAGTATTGTTTTAAATTATGAAAGTAATTCTGATAATATAGATGATTGGGACTCTCTTGCACACATTCAATTGATCGTGGCAATTGAAAAAAAATATAAAATAAAATTTACAGCCAAAGAAATGGTTTCATGGAAAAATGTTGGAGAGATGACAGAAAATATAGTAGAAAAGATAAATTGTTAAATAATGTTTGTAAAGGAAAGTGTATATAATAAAACATTTACAATCAACGAGAGCATCTATAACGGTTTTATAGCTTGTTCATCTGATAAGAATCCGTTACATATTGATGATGCTTTTGCTAATTCAAAAGGGTTTCCCAGGAAAGTAATGCATGGAAATATCCTTAACGCTCTAATATCTTATTTTATAGGAGAATGTCTTGAAACCAAGAATGTTCTTATACAATCACAGTCAATAAATTTTAGTAAACCTTTTTTTTTAGGAGATAACTTGCAATTCGAAGCTATAATAGAAAATATATATGATTCAGTAAATACTGTAGAATTCAAATTTAAATTCTACAATAAAGAAAAAAATTTAAAGATAGCACACGGTAAAATATTTATTTCAATTATATTATGAAAATTCTTATAACTGGTGGTTCCTCTGGACTTGGGAAAGCAATCGTCAATAATCTTTCCTTGAATAAAGACTACAAAATTTATTATACCTATAACTCAAACAAATCTAATGAATTATCACTAGAAAAAAGTAATTCAAATACTAAAGCATACTTTTGTGATTTTACTAATGAAGATAGTGTAAATGAACTTTGCAACAAACTTTCAAAATTAGATATAGATGTTTTAATAAATAATGCTTATGTTGGTAAAGCATTGAATAATAGTTTTATAAAAACGAAAGCTATTGATTATCAAGAAAGCTTTTTGTATAATATTCTTCCGACAATTAAAATAACACAAGAAGCTATTAAAATATTTAAAATTAAGAAATTCGGCAAAATAATTAATATCTTAAGTTCATATATTTTAAATGCACCTCCATTAGGAACTTCTATTTATGTAGCAAACAAGGCATATTTATTAGAATTGTCAAAAGTGTGGAGTAAAGAATTGAATAAATTCAATATAACAAGTAACTCAATATCACCAGATCTAATGATTACTAATTTAACTAATGATATTGATGAAAGAATAATTGAACAAATAACAAAAGCTCATCCTTATAATAAATTATTAGATACAACTGAAGTAGCTGACGTTGTAGAATTTTTAATTAAATCTTCGCAGCAAATTAATGGTGTTAATATACCTATTAATGCTGGTCAAGAAATCTTATAGTATTTAATTTCAATAGATGATGAATAACTTGAAAATTTTAGCATACTTTTTACCACAATTTCATAGAATAAAAGAGAATGATGAATGGTGGGGTGAAGGATATACTGAATGGGTTAAAGTAAAAAAAGGTCAAAAGTATTTCAATTGGCAGAATCAGCCAAAAGAGCCATTAAATGATAATTATTATAACTTACTTAATAAAGATATTTTAGTTGAACAAGGAAAACTTGCTTTAAATTATGGAATCGATGGATTTTGTTATTATCATTATTGGTTTAAAGGTAGAAAACTTCTTGAAAAGCCAATTGAAATGATGCTTGAAAATAAAGATGTTACTATACCATATTGCTTATCATGGGCAAATCATAAATGGACACGAATTTGGGACGGAGATGCCGATGAATCATTAGTTGAAATGGAATATGGAGATAAAGAAGATTGGATTAGTCACATAAGATATCTAATTAATTTTTTTTTAGATGAACGTTACATTAAAATTGATAATAGACCTGTATTCTTAATTTATCAAACAAATGATTATCAATATTTTGATAATATGATAGACATATGGAACATTGAGTTGAATAAAGTCGGATTAAATGATATTTATCTAATTGAAACGTTTAATTTTTTTCAAAAAACCTCACATTCTGAGAAAAGTGAAGGCGCTGTATTATTTGAACCTATGTTTACTTTAGCACATCAGAATAATTTTATAGACAGAATTATTTTATATTTTAAGAGAAAACTTAAGCCTAAAAACAAGCCAACAGTTTATGATTTCCAATATATTTGGAATAAAATATTAAATAGAAATTTTTATCTAGACACAAAAAAAATATTTTTTTGTGCTTTTGCAAACTGGGATAATACTGCACGTAAGAAAGAAAGAGGTATTGTTATTAAAAATAGTACTGTTTTCAATTTTGAAAAAAATTTAAAAAAATTATTAATTAAATCCCGGAAAAATAAATTACCATTTTTGTTTATCAATGCGTGGAACGAATGGTCTGAAGGAGCATATTTAGAACCTGATAAACTTAATGGGTATAGTTATTTACAATCCATTAAAAAATTAAAAAATATATTAAATGATAAATAATAAACATAAAATTTCAGTTATAGGATTAGGGTATGTTGGCCTTCCCCTGGCTGTTGAATTTGGAAAAAAATTTAAAGTTATAGGGTATGATATTAATAAATCTAGAATTACAGAGTTGAAAAATGGTATAGATAGAACAAATGAAACAACAAAAAACCAATTAGATGAATCTGTATATTTAAACTTATCATCAGAAGAAGAAGAACTAAAGGATTCAACTATATTTATAGTAACAGTGCCAACTCCAATTGACAAAAATAATAATCCTAATATTAATTTATTGTTAAGTGCTTCAAAAACTATTGCAAAATATTTAAAAAAGAATGACATAGTAATCTATGAGAGTACAGTTTATCCAGGATGTACCGAAGAAGATTGTGTTCCAGTATTAGAAGAGTATAGTGGTCTATTTTTTAATAAAGATTTCTTTTGTGGATATTCTCCGGAAAGAATCAACCCTGGTGACAAGATCAATACCTTAACGAAAATTAAGAAAGTAACTTCTGGTTCAACCCCTGAAATAGCAAATATAGTTGATGAATTATATAATAATATTATTGAAGCTGGGACGTATAAAGCCTCAAGTATTAAAGTTGCAGAAGCATCAAAAGCAATAGAAAATTCACAACGTGATTTAAATATTTCATTTGTAAATGAATTGGCTTTGATTTTTGATCGATTAGGAATTGATACAACAGAAGTTCTTGAAGCTGCTGCTACGAAGTGGAATTTTTTAAACTTCAAACCTGGATTAGTTGGTGGTCATTGTATTGGCGTAGATCCTTATTATTTAGCATTTAAAGCCCAAGCTGCCGGGTATCATCCTCAAGTGATTTTAAGTGGTAGAAGAGTTAATGATAATATGGGATTATTTATAGCTAATAAAGTAGTGAAATTAATGATAAATAAAAATTCAATCATTAAAGGTGGCCGGGTATTAATTCTTGGTTTTACTTTCAAAGAAAATTGTGGAGATATTCGAAATTCAAAAGTTATTGATATTTATAACGAATTAGTATTATTTGGTTTAAATGTTGACATTTATGATCCATTGGTAGATAGTGATGAACTGTATCATGAATATGGTATAAAAACTATTAATAAGTTAGAAAAATATGATTGTATTATCCTAGCAGTTTCTCATAATGATTTCAAATCATTAGAGATAACTAAATTACAAAAAGACAAAAATACTGTAGTATATGATGTTAAGTCATTTCTTAGTAGAGATTTAATTGATTCAAGACTATAAATAATGATTATAAATATATTAATAACAGGAGGTGCGGGAAATGTTGGATCTAGTTTAGCTAAAAAATTAGCAGAGAATAGTGATTATAAGGTATATGTTTTCGATAACTTAATTACAGGATCTTTACTTAAAATACCCAATAGTAGTAACGTAGAATTTATTAAAGGTGATGTGAATAATTTTGATCAAATTTATTCTCTAATGAATAAAATTTCATTTGATTTTGTTTTTCATTATGCAGCACTTGTTGGAGTTAAAAGAACAATAGAGAATCCATTATTAGTTTTGAAGGATATAGAGGGAATAAGGAACATACTTGATTTATCTGTAAAAAATAAAGTAAAAAGATTTTTTTACTCTTCATCTTCTGAAGTTTATGGTGAACCTGTGGAGTCGCCACAAAGGGAAGAAACAACGCCATTGAATGCTAGATTACCCTATGCGATAGTAAAAAATGTTGGAGAAGCGTTTTTAAAATCTTATTACAAAGAGTATGGGTTAGAATATGGAATTTTTCGCTTTTTCAACACCTACGGACCTAATCAAAGTAGCGATTTTGTTGTATCTAAATTTATAGATTTAGCTTTAAAGGATTTAGATATAACAATATATGGAGATGGAACACAGACAAGAACATTTTGTTATATTGATGATAATATTGATACTACAATTAAAATAATGGAGGAGAAATTATTTACAAATAGTATTATAAACATCGGAAGTGATGCTGAAATTTCAATATTAGATTTAGCAAAGTTGACCATTAAACTTCTAAAATCTAATTCAAAAATAATATTTATGGATCCTTTAAAAGAAGGTGATATGACAAGAAGGAGACCGGATATTTCCAAAATGAAATCTATATTAAGTAGAAATTTAGTTTCAGTAGAAGATGGTATTATAAGTATTGCAAATTTTAGAAAAAAATAAATAAATCACATTGGAAAACATTTCAAATAGAATATATAAAAATAGTGGTAATTCAGTAGTACTAAACGAGATACATAATTTTAAAAACACGAGTGCTAAAATATTAGATATTGGTTGTGGAAACGGCGATGTTGCTAGAAATTTAAATAATCTAAATTATATTATTGATGGAATAACAATTTCTGAACAAGAAGCAATTAATTCAAGAAAAGTAATGAGAAAGGTTTTAATCTATAATCTTGAAAATGGTTTGCCAATAGATTTATTAGATATAAAATATGATATAATTATTTGCTCACATGTATTAGAACATATTTGCTATCCCACTAATTTACTTCGAGATATTAAAAATATTTTATCTGATAAGGGTATATTAATTGTTTGTTTACCAAATTTACTTCATTACAAGAGTCGACTTGAGTTATTAAAGGGTAACTTTCATTCGTCAGATCTAGGAGGAATATGGGATTCAACTCATTTTAAATGGTACACTTATAATTCTGGGCGTGAATTATTAGAAAAAAATCATTTTAATATGAAATCAATGTATGTTACTGGAGAGATGCCATTTGGTATACTATTCAAATGGGTTCCATTGAAAATAAAAAAGAGAGTATTTTTATTACTAATTAAAATTTCTAAAGGATTTTTCGGAGAACAGTTAGTGTATATAGCAAAAAATATTTAGTTTAATATTACATGGTTGATATTATATTACCAGTTTATAAAGTTTCAAAAAAATATTTTGAAGAATTAATTATAAGTTTTAATAATCAAATATTCAAAGATTATAGATTATTAATCGGGTATGATGACATAACTTCAGAATCAGTAGTTAGGGAAGTTCTAAAGTCTTTTGATCAAATTGAAGCAATTCATATTCCTAATAAAAATAATCAAACTGGAATTTTTGGCAATATTAATAATTTGCTTAAACATTCAACTTCTGAATATCTTCAATTTCTTTGCCAAGATGATATATTAAAAAATAATTTTCTTTTGGAAAACTATAGTTCATTATGTCAAAATAACGATGTAGGTATGGTGTTTTGTCAAGTAGACTGGTGTGACTCTGACTCTAAAATTATAAAAAGAAAGGCACACAGGGTAATTTCTAAATGGCCGGAAAAATTAGATTATTCAAAATTACAATGGGAATTTCTCAATTTTGGATGTATTCCGGGTAATCTATCCCCAGTTATGATAAAAAGGGAATTATTATCAACTGTTGGTCAATTTAATCCAAACTTAAAATTCGCTTCTGATTTTGATTACTGGCAACGAATATCATTAAAATATAAAATCTTTTATATTCCCAATGCAAATATGATATTAAGAAAGCACTTAGATCAAGCTAGTGAAACATTGGGTATTAATCAATTAATTTATGACAGGCGCATTATTTATAATAAGTTAATTGAAAGAATTGATTCTAATTTAGATAAAATAATAGCAAAATTATATTTAAATCAAACAATTGGATCAAATCACGTATACCATATTATAAAAAATAAAAAATTAGGCATATTTTTTAAAATTAAAAGTTATCCATTTAATTATTTTTTATCATTTTTATTTTTGATTTTAACAATCAATGGCAGAATTAAATTTTTTAATATCCACCAAAATATTAAATTTAAAAAATTAAATGAAAATTAGCACTGTTTTACTTGTCGGTAATTTTACTAAAGGATCACTAGAACTTTCTTATTACAATGCATTCATAGAAAAAGGTTATAATGTAGAATGTTTCAATATTGTACAAGCGGAAGAAAAATATTGTAGATTTAAGCCATTCGGAAGTATAATAAATAAATATATACCTATTGATGCTTGGCTAAGAAAAGCAAATAGAGATTTGATTTTAACAGCGACTAAAACCAATCCTGAATTTATAATTTATTTCGGTCAAAATAGATTTTTAGCTAATGCTATTGCACAAATAAAATCAATGTTACTTGCAAAACATATTTTAATATGGCCAGATACATTATTAAATTTTGGATACTTGCATATAGTTTCTTTACCACTTTTTGATTGTATTGCTTCTTATAGTAAAAGTGCTGTAAAATCCTTTATTGAATTAGGTGGAATTAATGTCTTTTGGTTGCCTCTTGCTGGCGACCCGATTTTACATAAACGTAACCCAAATCCTTTGCCATTAATATACGATATTTCATTCATTGGACAGTGGAGACCTGAAAGAGAAGAGGCAATTTCGTATATATTAAATAACACTAATGGTATAAATGTAAATATCTGGGGTCCTGATTGGAAAAGAAGATCAAAAAATAAAAAAATATTGAATTCTATAAGAGGTAAAGGGTTGTATGGTGAAGATTTTAGTAAAGTTGTTCAGTCTAGTAGAATTAATTTAAATATAATAGATGATACAAATTTTCCAGCAGCAAATATGCGGTTTTTCGAAATTCCGGTTTTGGGTGGAATAGAAGTTTCATCATTATGTCCCGAATTAGAAAATGATTTTATAAATCAAGAACATCTTTTTTATTACAAAAATTTGGACGACTTGGTTGAAATTGTTAATTCTATTTTACATAGAAAAAATTTTGATAAAATACAGACTAATGCATATAAACATGTTATGCAAAATCACACATATTTCAGGAGAGTTGACCAACTAATTGAATATTTGAATAAATTTTAGTCATTCTATGAATATTCTATATTTTGGCTATAACTCATTTAACGAATTCAAAAGAGGTGTTGAAAATGTAATATTATTCCAGTCCGAGTCATATCCATTTCAAAAAAAATATTACTTACATTGGGGATCTAAAACTTATCCTTACAAGTATAACAACATTATTTGTATTTCAATAAAACATTGTTATTATTGGCCAATAATATTGAATTTATTAGTATTTAAAATATATTACAAGAATAAAAAGGAATTGATTATCCACTCACATAATCCACTCTTTACATTCTTTTCTTTTTTAAAAACTAAAATACTAACTGTCCATGATGGTTTATTTTATTTAGCTAAATTATCAAATAATAAATTATCTCCTTTATTATATATTGTTGAACGAGTAAGTTATTACAGAACACAAAGTGTCCACTTTATTTCTAAATTCACTAAAAATAATTCATTATATAAAAATTTAAAAAATAATGTAATAATATATAACTCAACTACTTTAGAAAAATTTAAAAAAAATGAGATAACCCCTATACATGAAAATAATAATATTTTAGTAGTTAAAAGTATAGAAAAAAAAGCTAGATTTGATTTGATTTTAGATTTGGCTAAACGACTTTCGAACTTCACATTTACAATTGCTGGTAAGGGACCATTATTAAATTATTTTCAAAAGGAAGTAATTTTATTTAAAATCAACAATATTAAGTTTCTTGGTTTTGTATCAGATGAAAATCTTGTTGAATTATACAATAATACATTTCTTGTGATTAATTTAGCAGAGTATGGAGAAGGGTTCGGGTTGCCAATTATAGAATCATATATGTTTAATAGGCCAGTTTTAGCATCAAATAAATGTGCAATTCCAGAAGTAATTATAGATAAAAGTTTTTTAATAAGTAATAATACTGATAATATTTTAGAAAAAATAACTTACGTTAAAGATGTACATAAAAATTTTAATTATAACGAGTTTTATTTGAAAAAATTTTCAAATAAAGTAATTTCAATTAATTATTTCAATTATTATTCTAGTTTTATTTAATGCTATATTATAATTTCACTTTATTTATTTTATTTATTCTTAGTTTATTTGAGACTAATTTAAAAAAAGAGAAATTATTTATAAATGTTTTAACTATACTATTCTTAATTTATTTAGTAATTCAGGTAGGTTTTAGATGGGAGACGGGCACAGATTGGAATTCATATTTAAATCATTTTACTAATATAAATTTAGATAATTTTACTGACGCAACTGAAGGATTTTACGAACTTGGCTATAATATATTTGTACTTTCATGTAAATTAATTTCAAATAATTATACATTTTTTTTAGTATTTCATTCAATAGTATTTTATATTTTAATTTTCAAATCTTTTAAATATTTTACTCCAAATATATTTTTATGTTTATTATTATATTATGCTTTAAACTTAGGTTTAATTGGATCAAATAGACAGCTTCTAGCTTTAGCTATTGGCTTTTATTCTCTGCGATTTTTAATAAAAAGTAGGAATATATCTTATCTACTATTAATTATTATAGCTTCATTTTTTCACATATCAGCAATATTATTTTTAATATATTACTTTCTAAAAAATAAGATATCAATCTTTAATTTACTGGCATTATTTACCACAGCAGCATTAATTGGATTTTTTATAATGCCTAAAGTATTTAATTTAGAATTTTCCTTTCTCCCTTCTGGTTATACTTTAATGAAGTTGCTTACATATTTAGAAAAATCAGAAACAACCACTTTTGTTTATCCAATATTTGGTTTATTAAAGCGAACAATAATTGTCATATATTTTTTAATTAACAGAAGCAAGTTTTCTGAAAAAATTTCTTTTTTTAATATAGTTTTAAACGGCTATTTAATTGGATTTATATTATTCCTATTATTTTCTTATACAATCCCACTAATGATAAGTAGAGGTAGTATTTATTTTAATATCATGGAACCTATTTTATTATCATATATTATTCTTTTATACAAGGATTTATATTTTAAATATTTAATAATAATTCTTTTAACTATTTTTTCTTATTTATTGCTTTCTCAATCGATTTCACCATATAAAGACCTTTTTGATCCTTATAAGGGTCTATTTTTCAATAAAGGTTACAATAGGGTGTTATACTAATAACGTGAAAAAAATATTAATTATAACAAAATTTAGTTATAAATCAAATAGAGGTGGTGGAATTACGACTGCTCAAAAATATTTTTTTTATAATTTACACAACAATTTTAATTTAGAAAATTATTATTCTTATAAAGATTTAAATAACAAAACCAGAATCAATTTCTTATACTATTTTAATATATGTAAGCTATTTTTTTACAACTCGTTTAATATAATTTATATTAACGGTTTTTTCTCGTTCAGCTCAAGTATAATCCCAATTATTTTATCAAGATGCTTAAGCAAATCTAAGTGTATAATTAGTCCAAGAGGTATGTTAAAACCTTCGGCAATTGAAAATAAAAAGGCATTAAAGATTTTTCTTATTAGAATCTACAAAATATGTATATCAAATAAAACGATATTCCATGTAACTGATGGTGTTGAATATAATGAAGTTAGAAAATATTTTAAAAATAATATACACATAGCAACTGATTTTCCACCAATAAGAAATACCCTTTTTTTTCCTACACCAAAAGACATTAACAATATAAATTTGATTTATGTTGGCCGTATCGATAATTTAAAAAATCTTTATGGTATATTAATCAACTTGAAACAATTTACTTCATATTCAAACGGCGATGTAAAAATTAATTTTAATATAATAGGTGATATTGTAGATCAACAATACTGGAATAAATGTCTTCAATTAATAAACATACTTAATGAAAAATATAATATTCAATATTTAGGATACATAAATAATGATAAATTATTCCAATATTTCGAACAAAGTCATTTGTTTGTTTCCCTTAGTGAAGGTGAAAATTTTGGGTATACTATTGCTGAATCATTAAGTTGTTCAATACCAGTAATAATAAGTAAAAATACCCCTTTTAAAGATATTTCTAAATATGGTTTTGGTTATGATATTGACATTTTTGATAATGAAATGTTTTGTAATATATTATCAAAATTTGCAAAAATGAATCAAGATGATTACAATAATTTTAGATTTAACCTAAATTCAAATTTTAAAAAATATTACAATTTAGAAACAATTAAAGAATCTTATATAAATTTATTAAATAGTTAAAAAATGAAAATTTTAGGTTTAAATGCATATCATGGTGACTCTTCAGCATGTTTATTGGTTGACGGAAAAATTGTGTGCGCTTTTGAAGAAGAAAGATTTACGAGAATAAAACATTGGGCTGGATTCCCTGTTCAGTCTATTATTAAATGTTTAAACGAAGCTAATTGCACCATAGATGATATAGACTATATTACAATTTCTAGAGATCCTAAGTATAATCTTTTTAAAAAAATATTTTACAGTTTAAGAAACCCCAGATTATTAATAAATTCTTTTAACAGAATTAAAAACAGCTACAAGATTCAAACTTTAGAATACGAATTTGAAAAACAACTTGGTTTAAGTGTCTTAGAATTTCGAAAAAAAATTAAATATGTAGAACACCATTCGTCTCATTTAGCTAGTGCTTTTTTTGCGTCTCCCTTTGAGGATTCTGCTATACTTTCAATTGATGCTTTTGGTGACTTTTCTTCAACTGTATTAGCTTATGGGAAAGGAAATAAAATTACAAAACTTGAAGAAGTGAATTTTCCTCATTCAATTGGACAATTTTATACTGCTTGTACTCAATATTTAGGGTTTCATTATTATGGTGATGAATATAAAGTTATGGGATTAGCTCCATATGGTAATCCCATATATTTAGATAAAATATCAGAAATATTAATCATTGACAATGACGGATTATTCAGACTAAATTTAGATTTCTTCACCCATCACATTACAGGAGTTCAAACTAAAATAATGGAGAATAATGACCCAACACCAAGTTTGTTTTACTCTAGTGAGTTCGAGAAATTATTGGGTCCCTCTAGGAAACCCAATGAAGAATTAACACAATATCATAAAGATCTAGCTTCTTCCATTCAAAAACATTGCGAAAATGTAATCTTCCACTTAATAAATAGATTGCATGAGAAAACAGGTAGTGTTAATCTATCAATAGCTGGTGGGTGCGCACAAAATTCTGTTGCAAATGGTAAAATTTCTAGAAATACAAATTTTAAAAATATCTACATTCCTCCTGCAGGTCATGATGCAGGAACTTCAATTGGCTCAGCCTTATATTTATATAATCATGTTTTAGGTAATGATAAAATGCCACCTATGTTAAATCCATATTTAGGTACTTTTGCCAAGAATGATGAAATTGAAATTTTACTTAAAGAAAAAGGAGTTTCCTATGAGTATTATAATGATAATGAATTACCTAAAATAGTTGCAAAATATCTAAATGATGGTAAAGTTGTTGGATGGTTTCAAGGTCGTGCAGAATTCGGACCAAGAGCCTTAGGTGGTCGATCAATTTTAGTTGATCCTAGAAGAGAAGATGCTAAAGATTTACTTAATTCGAAAATTAAAAGAAGAGAAAGTTTTAGACCTTTTGCACCTTCTATTTTAAAAGAAAAAGTTGCAGATTATTTTGAAATAATTGATGAAGTTCCATTCATGGAAAAAGTATTTCCAATAAAAAAAGATAAACAAAATTTAATTAAGGCAGTTACTCATGTTGATGGATCTGGAAGGCTTCAAACAGTAGATAAATCTGTTTCTCCTAAATATTATAAGTTAATTGAAGAGTTTTATAATTTAAGCGGTGTCCCTATTTTATTAAATACTTCTTTTAATGAAAATGAACCAATTGTGAATTTACCAATTGAAGCCTTAAATTGCTATTTAAGAACAAGTATGGATGTATTAGTTTTAGAAAATTTTATCATCAATAGAATCAGCTAGAATGACAATTGTTATAACAGGCGGTTCAGGTTTTATAGGTACTAATCTAGTGGAATTTTTAATCAAAAAAAATCACAAAGTAATTAATTATGATATTGTTGAGCCTAGAAATATATCACATCTAAAATATTGGATAAATTTAGATATTTTAGATAAACAAAAATTATCATTTCAATTAAATTTAGATAATCCAAATTTTATAATTCATTTAGCTGCAAGAACTGATCTTAATGAAAAAATTAATATATCTGGATATGATGTAAATATAACTGGTGTACAAAATTTAATGGATGTTTCAATAACAATTAAAAATCTAAATAGAATAATAGTTGCATCTTCAATGTTAGTATGCAAAACAGGTTATATCCCAAATACATTTGATGATTATCAGCCAAATAATCTCTATGGAGAAAGCAAAGTACTTTCTGAAAAAATAGTTAAATCTTTTGGCAATAACTGGGTGATTATAAGACCAACATCTATTTGGGGGCCTTGGTTTAGAGAGCCTTATTTTAATTTTTTCAGACTAGTTATCAAAGGTTTTTATTTCAATATACCAAAGACAAAAGCCTCAATTAAAACATATGGGTATGTTGAAAACGCTTGTTTACAAATTTATTCAATTATGATAGCCGAATCTGAAATGGTTGTTCATAAATATTTTTATTTAGGGGATAAAATGCCAATAAATATAACAGATTGGGCAGATTTAATTCGCAAGCTTTTAAAAAAGAGAAAACTTTTAACTTTACCATTATTATTTTTAAAATTTGGTTCATATCTAGGAGATTTTTTACATTTTTTTTTGAATATTAAAAATTTTCCACTTAATTCTTTTCGTTATAGTAATATGACAACAAATAATATCATTGAAGATGTAAATCGAACAAACAAGTTACTAAATGATGATAGTTTAATTACACATGAATTTGGTGTGAAAATCACTTTAGACTGGATTAGCAAACAAGCTGGTAAGAATTGATTTTACTATTTCAATTTTATTAAAAATTAAAATTAGTTTTTATATCAAATAAAAGTTTATATAATAACTGTTATTTATAATTTTAAAATATATTTAATATTGCATAAGTTCAGTATTAATGAATTCATAAAACAGAATTTATGATTATGCAAAATATTTTTGAACTTACGTTATTTATATAAATAATTGAATATTTAGGTGATTTTATCAAATTAAACAATTAGTAATTAATGAAAAAAGCAATTATAACTGGTATAACAGGGCAAGATGGTGCTTATTTGGCAGAGTTCTTATTAAATAAAGGATATGAAGTGCATGGGATCAAGAGAAGATCCTCTTTGTTTAACACGCAAAGAATTGATCATATTTATGAGGATCCTCATATTCCAGATAGACATCTTCATTTACATTATGGCGATTTAACTGACAGTACCAACCTAATTAGAATTATACAGGAAGTTCAACCAGATGAAATTTACAACTTGGCAGCTATGAGTCATGTGCATGTAAGTTTTGAAGAACCAGAATATACAGCAAATGCAGATGGGATTGGGACACTTAGAATTTTAGAAGCCGTTCGATTATTGGGTTTAACCAAGAAAACAAAAATATACCAAGCATCTACCTCAGAATTGTATGGTTTGGTTCAAGCAGTTCCTCAATCAGAAACAACTCCATTTTATCCTCGTTCTCCTTATGCTGTTGCTAAACTATATGCTTATTGGATTACAGTAAACTATAGAGAAGCTTACAACATGTATGCCTGTAATGGAATTTTGTTCAATCACGAATCTCCACAAAGAGGAGAAACTTTTGTAACAAGAAAAATCACAAGAGCAACAGCAAAGATTGCTTTAGGTATGGATAGTTGTTTATACTTGGGAAACTTAGATGCAAAAAGAGACTGGGGACATGCGAAAGATTATATTGAAGGAATGTATTTAATTCTTCAACAAGAAAAACCTGAGGACTTTGTTTTGGCAACAGGTATAACTACAACAATTCGTGATTTTGTGAAAATGAGTTTTGCTGAATTAGGAATTGAATTAGCATTTAGAGGAAAAGATGAAGCTGAAGAAGGATATATTGTTAAGAACAATAATGAATACAAATTAGAAGAAGGCAAAGTGGTAGTTAAAGTGGATCCCAAATATTACAGACCAACTGAAGTGGATTTATTAATTGGTGATCCAACAAAAGCAATGACCAAATTAGGTTGGAAACCTAAGTATGATTTAGCATCACTAGTAAAAGAAATGGTAGCAAGTGATGTTTCTTTATTTAAGAAGGAATTGTATATTAAACAAAGTGGATTATAAAGATGGAGCAAACTGCTAAAATATACATTGCTGGACATAGAGGTATGGTTGGTTCTGGCTTAGAACGTAAATTAAGAAAAGAGGGTTATAATAATATTGTTACAAGAATATCTGCTGAATTAGATTTAAGAAATCAGCAAGCAGTGAACGAATTCTTTGAAAAAGAAAAACCTGCATATGTAATACTTGCTGCAGCAAAAGTGGGAGGCATTCATGCGAACAACACTTATAGAGCCGAATTCATTTACGATAACTTGATGATAGAAGCTAACATTATTCATGCAGCGTATTTGAATAAGGTTACTAAGTTGTTGTTTTTAGGTTCCTCTTGTATTTATCCTAAGATGGCACCACAGCCATTAAAGGAAGAATACTTATTAAGTGGTTATTTAGAACCCACTAATCAACCTTATGCAATAGCTAAAATAGCTGGTATTGAAATGTGTGATAGCTATAGAGCACAGTATGGGTGTAATTTCATTTCAGCAATGCCTACTAATTTATATGGCACGAATGATAATTACCATCCTGAAAATTCTCATGTATTACCTGCTTTGATAAGAAGGATAGTTTTAGCAAAAAAGAATAACGAACCCAATGTAACTATATGGGGCACGGGAACACCTAGAAGAGAATTTTTACATGTAGATGATTTGGCAGATGCTTGTTATTTTTTGTTGCAAAATTATAATGAACAAGGATTAGTTAATATTGGTTGTGGTAATGATGTTTCAATAAAAGAATTAGCGGAATTAATAGTTAATGAGGTAGGATATGAAGGACAACTTGTGTTTGATATAACTAAGCCAGACGGTACTCCGAGAAAGTTAATGGATATAAATAAAATAAAAAAAATCGGATGGAATCCTGTAATTGAATTGCAGGAAGGTGTTATAAGAACTATTGAAGAGTTTTTGATAAAAAACAAAATTAATTATTCATCAATTTGAAAGTCTCAATAATTACAGTTTGTTTTAATTCTGAAAAAACTATTGAAAGGACAATTAACTCAGTTCTTTCTCAAAACTATTCCAATATTGAGTATATTATAGTTGATGGTGACTCCAAAGATAGTACTATTCAAATTATAGAAAAGTACAAAAATTCAATACAGAAGCTTGTTTCAGAAAAAGATGATGGCATCTATGATGCCATAAATAAAGGCATTTCAATATCCACTGGAGATATAGTTGGCATATTAAATTCAGATGACATATTTAGCAATCAAAATATAATTACCGATGTTGCTAAACTTTTTATTGAAAAACCTCAATTAGATTCTATTATTGGCAATATTGCCTTTATTAATGATAAGGAAAAAATTGTGCGTGTTTATAATTCAAAAAGTTGGAGGCCCAATAGATTTGAATATGGATTTATGCCACCGCATCCTTCATTTTATTGTAAAAGAGAGCTGTTCCATAAATTTGGAGGGTATAAAAAAGATTACAAAATAGCTGCCGACTATGAACTATTAATTAGATTTCTTAAAATTCATCAAATTTCATATTATCAATTAAATACAATAATGGTATATATGAATTTAGGTGGTGTTAGTACGAACGGTTTTAAAAGTACTTTTTTGTTAAACCATGAGGTAAAAAGAGCTTGTTTAGAAAACGGTTTAAGTACAAATTATTTAAAATTATATTCTAAATATTTCTTGAAAATTTTAGAATATATTACAATTCATAAATGATAAGTATAGGCATTTCTGGCTCTAGCGGCTTCGTTGGAAAAAGTGTTTTAGAAAAAAATATAAATCTATATCATTTTGTTAGTTATAAAAAGAACCAGCTATTTGAA
This sequence comes from Chitinophagia bacterium, assembly GCA_037143275.1. Classification (GTDB taxonomy): domain Bacteria; phylum Bacteroidota; class Bacteroidia; order Chitinophagales; family Chitinophagaceae; genus Sediminibacterium. Next base: position 246,220 of record JBAWZB010000001.1, on the reverse strand, counting down.
ATTAATGAAGATGTTGTAATTCATCTTGCAGGCAAAGCTCACGATTTTAAAAACGTTTCAGATTCTAGCGAATATTATAAAGTTAACACAGAGCTAACTAAAATATTTTTTGATTCTTTTTTAATATCAAATGCTAAAGTTTTCATCACTCTAAGTTCGGTTAAAGCAGTGGCAGATTCACTTGAATCGATATTAACAGAAGAATATACTCCTAACCCCATTACTCATTACGGAAAAAGTAAACTGTTTGCCGAACAGTATATTTTAAGTAAAACAATCCCAGAAGGAAAGAGAGTTTATATTTTAAGGCCTTGTATGATACATGGCACAGGTAATAAAGGAAATCTGAATATATTATTCAAAATTGTAAGTAAAGGTTTTCCTTGGCCTTTAGGAGCTTTTGAAAATAAAAGGTCTTTTTGTAGTATAGATAACCTTTGTTTCCTTATAAATGAGTTAATCATAAACGATTCAATACCCTCTGGTGTCTATAACATAGCTGATGATGAACCAATCGCAACCAATGATCTTATTAAATTAATTGCAGAAAGTCAAGGGAAAAAGCATCGCATTTGGAATATCCCAGTATATCTTATAAAGTTATTTTCGAAAATTGGGGATATTATTAAGTTGCCACTAAATACAGAAAGATTAAATAAGTTAACTGAAACTTATATTGTTTCAAATAATAAAGTTAAAAAAGCCATTAATAAACCATTGCCATTTTCAGCTAAAGAAGGGTTAATGAAAACATTAAATTCATTTAATACTAATGCTAAGTAGACTTTTCGCAGTTTTCCTTTTAATTCTTTTATCTCCCATTTTCTTTTTAATATCTGTTGCTATATTAATCGAAGATGGTTTACCAGTATTTTTTACACAAAAGCGTGTTGGGATTAACTACTCTTTCTTTTATATTTACAAGTTCCGCAGTATGAAGAAAAATACCCCAAATGTGGCAACTCATTTATTAGAAAATCCCGATCAATACTTGCTTAAAATAGGCAAGTTTATTCGTAAAACTAGTTTAGACGAATTGCCCAATTTGATAAATATAGTAAAGGGTGAAATGGTTTTTGTTGGACCTCGTCCTGCATTGTATAATCAAGATGATTTAATGGCGTATAGGGTGGCAACTGGCGTTTCTAAATTAAAGCCTGGCATCACAGGATGGGCACAAATAAATGGTCGCGACGAAATATCAATTCCTGATAAAGTAAAATTAGAGCAAGATTACTTATATAGAAAATCAATACTCTTAGACATTGAAATTATTATAAAGACTTTTACAAACGTATTGTTTAGTAAAGGCGTTAGCCACTAAATAGACTTTATATTGTTTTAAATAGAAAAAGCCACATATGTGGCTTTTTCTATTTAAAATACCTCTTTGATTAATAGCCTTCTATGAATTGTGGATAAACCTTGAGCTTTTAGGCCTTTTTTCTGTCATGCTAAATAGTTTGTTGTAAAGCTATTTTAGGACAAGACATCTTGATTAATCGTATAAGTTTTACTATAATGACTAGCATGATAGGAAGTACGAATTTGGGTAGTATTTTGGCTAGGTAGATCATGATGGAGTCTATAAAATTGTTATGGTATGTAATTGCTATTTATCTAAATAACTTCTGATTTCTTTTGTAAGGGCATACATTCCTAATTTAAATTTATCCCAATCTTATAGGGCAAAATCGCAAGAAATTATAATTAATTACAATTTATTCAGTATCAAAAACATATAGTGGTTAATTGATAAAACGATTTACTGCTTGACTATCCAATCATTCAAGTACCATTAAATCCGTTTGATTTACCTATTTTCTTCAGCATATGCTTTTGGACTAAATTCTAATTTAGTTCCATTCTTTAATGTACCAATTCCCTTTTCGTAAGCTTTTGTCCCCATTAGTACTTTTATTTTCTTTATACTGTCTTTATTATGTTCACCATTCGTGTCCAACATACTATAAAGCTTCTTATTTTCATTGTCACTTTCTGACAACAACTCCACTTCTTTTACATTTCGGTTTCTAATTTGTACAAACAGATTTTTTTCTGTTTTTGTAAGGATCATTATGTTAAATGCCTTCTCGGAAATACTACAATCTCCGAATACATCTTCTAAGAAAAACTCTGCAGGAAATAATATTGCAGGTTTCTTCAATGCCTTTTCTTCATAGTTGTAAAAATCATTTTTTTCTATATCTAGAACTGTGTTTAATTTCTCGTCATATTTATGATTTCTTATTACACTGAATGCCTGTTTTTTTTCTAACTCATTAGTTTTCTTATTTAATATCCTTTCTGCAGTCACAGCGAACTGAACATCAGTGCCGTTGATTAAATGATCAATTATGTTTAGGTTAAAATAATTGAAGTCAATTTGGATTGAATATTTAAGTAGTCTGTCATTTAGAATATGCTCAACATTTTTCAATGACTGTATATTAGTGGCATTATTTGGATCTTTCGCTAACTCCTCAATTAGTTTTCTTTTCAATTCGAGTAAGTTAAGTCGTGCGACCTCGTCCCTGTAGCCCCTTTCTATAAAATAGTAATTTGCTTCTTTTAACATGGCAATGCTAGCCCCAAGGTTTTTAAGTTCAGATTGGAACCTAAGCCACATAAGTTGGGAGATACTTATATAAGCATGCTTGCTTTGATCGAAGAAGGGGAGAAGACCCATTTTCCTCCAGTACCTCAAAGTTTCCAACTCATACTTTTTAGGGAATATATCGTCACTTTTTAGGATTTCATCGTCAGTCAGCCCTAAAACCTCCTTTTCGCTAGTAATATCAGCAAGTTTTACCCTGTGTTCCAGTAGTATACTAGGGAAAGTTTCGATAGTTGACCTAAATAAATCGGTTAGTGGTTCCATAAAAATTCATTAAATAATAAAATTATTTGGAAGTTATAGTCAAAACAACTTATGTTTGCACTAACTTCAAAGTTTGACTAATTTACCACTTAATAAGTGTTTGACAAACCATTTCAAAAATAATTAAAAAAAGCGAGATGAAAAAAGAAATTTGTGAATTACCAGGGTGTGAAAACGAGATACCCTCTTGGCGTCATGGCAACGCTACAACATGTTGTGATGAACACGGAAAGCAATTAAAGAAGCTTCGCGAAGCTGCTAATTACCAAAAGCTAAAGGCTTCAGCAAATCCATCAATTATTATGTATCGACAATTAAAATGGATCGTTGATCATTATGGTTATGAAAAGCTGATTGATTTAGATGCAGTTAATTTCCTTGGGATTAACTGGGCAATAAAGCCTGATGTTTTTCAAAGAGATGGAATTACAGGAACAAAAGTTCAAGATTTAGGATTTATAATTTCAAAACCAAACAATATAATAATATACAAGTTATGATCAATTCAAAATTAAGCAGCGATGCGTTAGCTGATTTATTAAAAAATGCGCCAACAATAAAAGTGGATATAAACCATGCAATTGTCCCAACTGTTCAACCAACACTACCTACACCCCCTGTAGTTAATGTTGCTCCACCAACATTCTTGCCAGCAACCAATTTAAATATCAATGCTCCGAAAAAGTCAAATAAAACATTTTGGATAATTGGTTTATCTGTAGTTGGAGGCTATGCCTTATTCAAATATTTAAGATGGTTAGATGAAAGACAAAATAATTCAAACAAATAAAACATTTACTATGAGCTCAATTTTCCCCGAGGGCATGTTCCCTGAATTAGACGCTTACATAAAATCAATCATCTACAATGAGATGAGAAAGCATTCATCAAATGCTCCGCCGCCTGATATAAACAAAGATGAAATCTGGACCTTAAAAAAAGCAGCATCGGTTATTGGCATATCTACACAGACGCTGTCCAAGATGCTTTTGCGTGAAGAGATTGTTGGCGTTAAGCCAGGGCGAAAGTGGAAGTTAACCAAGCATAATGTAACCAATTACATGAACCGTAATAGAAATTAAGATGGGTGTATCCTTTCTCATAACAAATAAAAGTGCTGCTAAAACATCAATCATAATTGATATTGCAGTTGATGGTGCAAGGATAAGACTTCGCCCTGGTTATCAAATTAATATTGCTGATTGGGACCCTAAGAAAGGTTTTGTAAAAACTTACCCTGGTAAAAGCACAAACGTCTTAATTAGTAGGAGGCTCAAAGAAATGGAGCTGTCTATATATGAGTACCTAGATCAATATAGATATGGTAAGCCACGACTCACTTTTATTGAGCTGGAGGAAAAACTTAATCAGTTAATTATTAATCCACGTACTAAGTTTAATAAGAATAAAAAAAGTGGGGTAGGGCGTGGCGAGGGTACCTTTTTAAATTTTTTCGATTACTTTATAAAGGACAGTGAAGCAGGTGTAAGGTTGTCTCCAACCAAAAAGAAGCTGAAGCCATCTACTATTAATAGTTTTAAAACTACACGTAAAAAGATGTCAGCCTTTTTTAATGCAAAGGGTTGGGATTTAAAAATTTGGGAGGTTACTCAGGAGCATATTGATATGCTGAGTGATCATTTGATACTTGATTTAGAATGGTCTATGAACACCCACGCTAAATTCATGATGGATATGCTGCAGGTGTTTAAGTATGCGGTGAAGCTAAAAAAGCTACCGCCCGCTATATTAACTGAGCTCAAATTTGACACTAGCCGCGAAGAGACAGACGCTATTTACTTAACAATAGATCAGGTTAAGGAGATGTATGGTATAAAGAAGTTTGACCTACCGGAGCAAGAAGTGGTGCGCGATGTGTTTGTGATTGGTTGTTATACAGGTATGCGCTTTTCAGACTACAGTGTCCTTGATCCGAGCGCCATTCGTAATAATAGGCTTTCTTTTATACAGGTAAAAACAGGCGCGAAGGTTACCATTCCAATCCACCCAATCGTGAATGAGATTTTGCAGAAGTACAACTACGTATTACCACCAGTGCCAAGGAATAATGAATTCAATGCAATAATTAAAACAGTGGGAGAGAAGATGCCGAGTTTGCATGTGCCATTTACGAAACAGATTACATACAAACGCGAGCTGGTTGAGATTGAGAAGATGAAGTATGAGTTTCTAATGACGCATACTGCGCGCCGTTCGTTCTGCTCCAATGAATATATAAGAGGTACGGACCCAATGATAATTATGTCTATTAGTGGTCATAAATCTTACAAGTCGTTCATGCGTTACATTAAAGTGTCTGGTGATCAGTTTGCCGACAAGATGGAAAAGATATGGCAAGAACGCGAAGAAAAGGGGCTTTAATCTTTTGTGTAGCCACACGAAGTGTGACTACACAAAAGCGATTCCGAAAAAAATAAAAAAACAAAAACCAATAATATGGCAACTATCAATCAAAAAGTCGATCATTTAAACAAATTAACAATGATCGCTATTACATCGGAAGATGCATACATGCACACTGCAAATAAAGAAGTGTGTGAGTTTATCAACTCGCTTAAAAGCGAAGGCTATAACATAAGTGAGGGAGATGAACTTGACGTCTACACCGAATACGAGATGCGTGTAATAGACAAGCTTACTGCTTGGATAACCCAATTAATAGCAGCAGACGAGCTTATAACTTATGAAATGACTGATGACGAAGAAGAGCTTGAATTAGATCAGTTTTATAGTTACATGAGTGACTCAGAAATCGGTCTCATGGATTGCCGTGTCAATTATCCTGATGGCATTCGTTTCTTTTATCTTGATGGTGATGACATCATCCTAAAAACAGCACCATACTTTCTTTTTCAAGATTGCATTATGTATAAGGTTGGCTTATATGAAAGTGAATCTATATTAAAGACAAAAGAGTATTTAGAAATGGCTGCCAATGCAGTATGGGAGAAGAATCCATTGGATGATTAATCGTACCTACAATTCTATGGGCAATACGACCCTAAAAATATTACCGTAACATACCCTATATATTAACAAATTAAACAAAACAGAATATGAAAAAGAAAACAAGTATTGATGATCTAAATTTTGCTACTTGGTTAGCAATAACGTCTGAGGAATTTAACTCACATGAAGCACACGCTGCAGTGGTTGATTACCTAGACAAATTTAGGGCAAGTGGTTACAAGGTTTATATGAGCGGCACGCACCGTTATAATGACAGTGAGTTGCGCATAATTGAACGCATTGTAGCCTGGACTGCACAAATTATATATGCAGAGGATTTAATCCAAAAGGAGCTTCAAATTATGGGTGAAGATGCCGATCCAAGCATTTATGCTCATCAAATTAAGGATGGCAAAAAAGGCCTGCTTAAGTGCAGGAAGCAGTTCCCGGACTTTCTCAAATGCTTCATTGAGGAAGATGGCGCAATATATCTAAGGTGTTCACCCTATTTCATCTTTGAGGAACGCATCATGTATAGGACAGGGCTATTATTACCTGATTTGGAGCATAGCTTAGAATTGGCTGGATAAACGGTATAAGATGGATGTTATGGTTAGTAAGGGAGCCACTCGGTAAAACGGGTGGTTTTTTTTATGTAATTATTTTATAAATAAAATTTTGTAACTTATTAACAATATTAAACTTTGGTACGGTATTTGAATATTAAATATATAATTAAACAGTTATTCATGTCTGATAGAAAGTATATCACTTATTTTTTTGGAGCTGGTGCAAGTGCACAAGCTATACCGGTAGCAAGCCAATTAAGAGCACGTTTAAGTGACTTGAAAGATTATTTACAAGATAATTATATAACAATAAATGAGGGAGCTTTAAGTAGGTTAGACTATAATCTAAGTAACCATCAAGTTGAACTTAAAATGCTTGTAGATGATATTGATTGGTTAATAAATGAAACTAAGGAATATGAGACAATAGACGTGTATGCAAAAAAATTATATGACAATAGGAGTAACTTACTAAATAAGTTAAAAATGGTACTTACCTTTTATTTTTATTTTGAACAATGTATAAATATTCCTTCAAAAAATAGTACTAAAGGTCCATTACAATTTCAAAGGATCAGAGATCCTAGATATGACTCTTTGGTTTCACAAATTGCTAAGAATTCATTTGGAGATATAAAATTAAATGATAAAATTAAAATTTTAACATGGAACTATGATATGCAAATTGACCTTGCAATTAAAAATCATACTGATAAGGATATTTCCAAGGTAAAAATTGAGTATAATATTTATCCTAATCAAAACACATATGATGATAGTAAATTTAATATCAATACGGAAAACTTTTGTGTTATTAAATTAAACGGTAACGCTTATTTAGACCATTTAGGATATAAAGATGATGGTATTGCACATATAATGTATGATGAAACTAATCAAAACGAGCAATCTAAAATAGCTAAAGCCTTACTAGTATATGTGTCAATGTTTTCTAACAATCGAAGCCTTAGCGTGTCTCAATTTAAATTTTTTAATTTCGCATGGGAAGATGAAGAAAAGTATACAGGGTATAGTAAAACATTAGATAGTGTTAAAGCTATTGCGAATCAAACCAAAATTCTAATTGTTTGCGGATACTCTTTCCCGCCTTTTAATAGTATTATTGACATGCAAATACTAAATGAAATGTGGCCAGCTGAGATTCATATTCAAGATGAAAAACCACAAATTATTGAAAATAGAATTAGAGAATTAAATCCTAAATTTAATTCAGATGGAGATAAAAGTTTTCCCAAAATTAAATTTAAGTACATAAATAAAGATGAAAATTTTTCATTTCCGTCACTTCATTATATTAGCTAAACACCAAGCTTAAAACCCCAATCACACTAATCCGCCACACTAATTTAAGCACGATCTAAAAATAACATTTTCTCGACCTTGTTCGCGTCAGTGATATTTTATAAAACAATGGTTATCAATTAATTGCGAGAAGTGATTTTCTTGGTCCACACTAATTCTACCTATTTCCCTCCCCTCATAACCTCACTTGGGCTCAACAACCGTGCATGATCCAATAGCTCCACAATCGCCATGGTTTTTCTTGCTTTTAGATCACTCAGCCCTTTAATTATGGAGTAGGAGTCCTTTAATAAATAAAATACATTGGTAGTGAGGTTCAGAGATTTGGTCTTGTTGTATAAGGTTGGCACAATTTGATTTTGATACAAAGCGTCAATCTCAGCAAAACTTGAAACATGAGCTGCTATATTTTGATTACTTACAACATTGAGTGTTGATTCTTTTTGTGCATAACACCATGCATCTATTTGTTTAAATGCTTTAGGACTATTTTTAGTGATGAGTGTACTACTTAATTGATACACAAATCCATCTACCTTCCATCGCATGGTATTGTATAATGCAAGTGCGCTATCCTTTTTTGCTGGGTTAATTTCATTTTTGATCTGAGTGGTTAAATACAATTCGGTAGTATATTTAATTTCAATGAGTCTACTCATTAGGCCTTGTTGGGGCTGCGCTTGCGCAGCCCCGCAGTTTAATACCAGTATCGTCACCAAACCTATCATTATTTTTTTTTGTTGTCTAGTGTTTAAATTTATTTTCATAATTATGAATAAAGTATTTGTATGATTATTTAATTGTTGAATTTAGTTGATTATGATGCAAAGAATTTCTCCGTCCGCAATAACCCCTCACTTTGCGGATTTTGATCATAGTCATTGTCCATTAAATCCATGTTCACGTATTTTACAATATCCTGCATGCTCGTATCCTGCCCGTATTGGCTTAGGTTCTTAATTAAGTAATGCGTAAAGGCCCCATTAAACCGGTTATTAATATACGCGTCGGCACTTAACTGATGCGAAGCACAACCACTTAATAATGCTCCATGTAATGGGATAGGTTCGGCACTTAGACTAGCGGTCGGAATAGCTAGGCTTTGTTGTGGAGCATGATTGAATCTTCTAAACCTTGTATCGGGAGCAAGATGTTGTTTTCTAGACAAATCTTCCGAGTGGCAACTATCCGATATCCATACAAAATGCACGCCCTTGGGAATAGTAGCAAAGATTTTGGCAAATTCCTTATCAGTAATGCCCGTTTTGGCGGCATCTGCATCACTAAAGTCATAAGGGCAGATAATCTCATCCAAGCCATCTTGTTCATAAGCAGGACTGTGGCTTGGAAGCTGTGCCCCGTGTCCACTATAATGAAACAGTATTTGCTCTCCAGCACTAGCGCCTAATAACAACCAATTTAAATGTTCTAATATATTTTTTTTAGTGGCTCTACTATCTGTGAGTGTTTTGATATTTTCTTTTGCATAGATTTTGTTTTTTGATGCAATAAAATATTCCATATCTACAATATCATTAATGCATCCCCTTAAATTATTATTGGGATTTGGATAAGCATTGATGCCAACGAGTAGCGCTTTGTTATTCATATTTAAATAGTTTGGTTGATTAAATCTAGGATTAAAATAGGCTGTTCCAAATTTTATTTTTACTTTTATTGGAGTGGATGAAACGCTTATATAGAAAGAGTTCTAAGCCATTGTGGCAAACATTTGCTAAGCTTGGCTCACTACTTTTTTCTCATTGAAAATTTTCTAAAAAATAATTTATGATAAAAACAAGCCGCATGCCTTTATTCAAGAGTTTGGTGCTTTTTTGTATTGCTTTTGTTTTATTTTTTACAACAGCACCTATTGGTTTTTTGTATGCAGTGATACGACAAAGTCTGGTAAAAAGAGTCCATTCTTTATCCGTCTATTTTTTGGAACTAGCATTGGCTTTAGATAATGCGGGCAATGTGCTGATGCAACATGTGTTAAACGACGCACTTTTAATTAGAAACCAAAACACCTATTTGTTTGGGAATAAAATGGAAACCATTAGCAGTGTCATTGGTAAAAATTTGGTCACCCATACCCTTAGCCCAATTGGCATACTATTAAATAACTTTTTACATTGGATTGATAAAGACCATTCATTGAACTCTATTAATTATGAAGTAAAGCTTTGGAAAGCAAAAATTGAGGCTAGTAACCTCTAATTAGTTGATTATCAATAATTATATAATATTTTATCATTATTTTGTAATGCTTGCAAGTATTTTGAACCTATTTGAACCCTAACTTTGTAATAGATTTAATTCACCTCTACAAATCAACCCCCCTAAGTTTTGATAGAACATAAAACAAATATGTTTAAGATTAACAATTTTAGCATTGTTCCAAAGTTCGTCATTTTGTTATTGGACTTAGGCGCCACTGTGACTGCCTTATTCATCGCAATTTTGATTCAACAAAATGTGGCATTAGAAGTCACCAATTGGGAGCATGTACTGAACGCGACTTTTTTAATTTTATTGGTGAATGCTTTAGTTTTTACAACTACTAAATCTTATACGGGCATTGTGCGTTATACTGGTGTGCAAGATGCATTGCGAATTGCGATTGCTGTCGGGTTATCTTCTTTCATTATTTTAGTCATTAACACAGTAGCATTAGGCATTAGTAATATTTTGTCACTCACTACTTTGGTGATTGTATTATACACCACGTTTAGTTTTTTATTCTTGATTAGTTATAGGGTTTTGGTAAAATACCTGTTTGCATATGCTAAGAATTATAAAATGCAAAAAAAATCGGTCGTGATTTTTGGCGCAGCAGCCACTGGTGTAGCCACACAGCGTGTGCTTGAAAACGATGGCCTTGCCAATATTCAAGTAATTGCTTTTATTGATGATGACCGAAAAAAGGGCAGCAAAAATTTAAATGGTGCACCCATCCTTTCTTTCAATGAGTTTAAAGAGATGGCAGCTATTAGACCTGTGGATGAATTAATTATTGCTACGTATACTTTGCCTACCAAACGTAAAAACGAATTGGTTGATTTTTGTTTAGACCATGACATTAAAGTATTGAGTGTACCTGCGTATTCAAAATGGGCAGAAGGTAAGTTCTCTAGCAGACAATTACAATCTATTAAAATTGAAGACTTATTGGAGCGTGATCCAATTCAAATTAATAACAACGAAATTAAAGCACAGATAAAAGGCAAGCGTATTTTAGTGACTGGTGCTGCAGGTTCTATTGGTTCCGAGATTGTGCGTCAATTGATTCCTTATAGCCCCGAAGTGATTATTTTATGTGACCAGGCCGAGACGCCACTGCATAACCTTGAACTTGAATTAAAAGAAAACGGCACGCGTATTAATTGTATTAGTTATTTGGCAGATATCACCAACAAAACAAGGATGCAAAAACTATTTGAGGAATTTGAACCTCAATATGTGTATCATGCTGCTGCCTATAAGCACGTTCCTATGATGGAACTTTGTCCTACCGAAGCAGTGCGTAACAATGTGATTGGTGTAAAAATCATTGCAGACTTATCCATACAACATAAAGTAGAACGTTTTGTGATGATCTCTACCGACAAAGCGGTGAACCCGACCAACGTAATGGGCGCTTCAAAGCGTATGGCCGAGATGTATGTGCAAGCTTTATCCAATCAATCAGATTTACCTACTAAATTCATCACCACCCGTTTTGGGAATGTACTAGGTTCTAATGGTTCTGTAATCATTCGCTTTAAAGAACAGATTGAAAAAGGCGGACCTGTGACGGTGACGCATCCTAATATCACCAGGTATTTTATGACCATTCCTGAAGCTTGTCAATTGGTATTGGAAGCTGGTAGTATGGGGAATGGTGGAGAGATATTTGTGTTTGATATGGGTAAGCCAGTGGCGATTGCAGATTTAGCACGTAAGATGATTCGTTTATATGGGTTGATTCCTAATATTGATGTAAACATTACTTACAGCGGTTTACGTCCTGGTGAAAAATTATACGAGGAATTATTAAACGATGCAGAAAATACCACACAGACCTACCACGAAAAGATTTTAATTGCTCAAGTGCGTGAAGTATCATTTGAATTGGTAAAACAAAACACTTTAGAATTAGAAACCATTTTAAGCACCACCAACGACGAAATGTTATTGGTAGGTAAAATGAAGGAACTCGTTCCAGAATACATCAGTAACAATAGCATCTATCAACAATTGGATGGTAAGGTGATTTCTATTGTGAATTAATACCCATCTCCCCACAATTTTTTTTATCTTTACAAGGGCTAAATATGAACATTTGCCCTCGTAACCTATTCATTTACTGTGACTAAGGAGGGCCTTGCCATATAAAATTCAATACATGTTCAAATCAATCTTTTATACCGCGTTTTTTATCCTGCTTTTTACTTCCTGCGCTAAGTCGGGTTATGATGAGGCGGTGGTGTACAATAGCAATTTTAATACTGGTGACAAAACAGGATTGGACGGTGCCATTTTGTACAAATACAATGGTACCAATATCATTGGCAGGTACAACAATGGTGGATTCACTTTAAACTTAGCAAATCTACCAAAACACAAAGCCATCCAAATAGAAGTGGTTCCTTATTTTCACAATAGCTGGGATGGCAATAACAATTACGGTGGAATTGATGGCCCAGATATTTGGAGGATGCAGGCAGATGGGGTGGATTTAGTGAATTCAACTTTTTCTAATTCGCCTTGTAATCCTTTGTATTGTTTGTTTCAATCCTATCCTGTTAAATACGCGATTGTTAACAATCCACCAATGACAGATGCCATTAGAATTTTTGAAGGGACTGCTGATAATTGTTCTGGTATCAATACAAGTTCGGCCTACCGAATCGTAAAAACAATTGCACATACCAATAGCACCCTGCATCTTAATTTTAGAGATTTTTTAGTGCAAACCAATGTACCCAATGCCATCTGTGATGAATCATGGAGCATGTCGAGCATTGTGGTTAAAGTCATCAACCTACCTTAATTTTTCTTGTTGTTTAAAATTCATTTTCCAACCATTAGTCAGTTTGCGGCATTGTTAATGCTGAACGTATCCAATGCGGTGTTTCAGCTATTGGTGATTCCTATTTTAATTCATTATGCCACACCGATTAAATTGGGTGTATATTTTATTGCACTCTCTTTTGGTGTATTGGCTTCTATCTTAGTGAACTTTGGTAGTGCTCAAACAGCGGTGGTTGAACTAAGAAGGGCAAATAACGAACATGAAAAAGCCATCATTTGTGTCGAGACATTGGCTGTTCGTTTTTATCCTTTATGGATTGCAGTCCTTGTAACAGTTGGGGTAGCGGCCATTACAGACAAGGGTATCTATTATTTAGCAGTGCTTCCTATGTTATTTGCAGAGTTCATTAATCCTCAGTTTTATTTAACCGCGGAGTATAAGATTAGTAGATATAGTATTATTAATGTGATCATTAGAGCTTTGGTGCTTGGCATCATTTATTTTTTTAGAAACAATGATCAATTAATTTTCATTGCTTTATTCAGTTCAGGCTTGGGGATACTTTTATTAAACGCCTTATTTTTTAGACAAGCTTTTTTTGCCGCGCATATCCATACTTTATGGCCAAATTTTAAAAGAATCCTTGCATTAATCAAAACGCATACTTTAATTGTGGGCAATGGCATAACAGTGCATTTGCAACAATCTTTATTTTTATTTGCGCTGCCTGCATTTGCAAGCCCAATATTTTTATCGGCCTATGGCTTAATTGATAAATTAATATCTAGTTGCAGGATGATGGTGAACGCCTATAGTGTAGCAGTGATGCCTAAGGCAGCTGGAGAGCATTTACAAGGCAATGAACAATGGCGTAAATTAAAAAAACAACAAAATTCAATTTTAGCATTGGCCTGCGTTTGTGGGGGCTTAGTCTTATATTTTTTCCCTCATTTTATTTTATCCTTGTTATTATTGGGTAAGTCAAATGTAGATGCTGCATTCATGATGGAAGCAACGCGTCTGTTGAAATTAATTGCTGTTGTACCTTTATTGATTGCACTCAATGTATTAAATGTGGCGGAACTGATATTGGATAAAAAATTCAAATCTTATTTTGGTGCTGGCTTAATTGTGTTATTGGTTGCGGTATTGTTTATTTTATTCCTATACCTTGGATTGCCAAACTATACTTTGGGGTATTATCCAATGATCATTGAAGGCGCTTGTTTAGTGATTTATTTTTTAATCATTCAAAGCAACCGTTCCAATGGGTAAGTCTATTTTAACTGTATTGGCTTGCTTGGTCGTTACCTTATCTATTGGACAAATAGGGCAAACTATTCAAACCGATACACTTGCAAAAACTAGTATACAGTTTAAATTATTACCTATCGTCAACAAATTACAATATGTGGGTGATCATCCCTACGATTGGAACGATGGCGTGATGCTTCCTGCCAAAGGCTGGCAACAGTATTTGAATGCTGGATTTAATTTAAAATGGAAACAATTTGAACTTCAAATTGCACCTGAATTCGTAGCGGCTCAAAATTTAAATTTTGAAGGATTTGGTACAGACATGGATGAAATTCAATGGCGTGATTATTATAGGTTCCAAAATTTTATAGAACAACCAGAACAATTTGGCCAAGGACAGTATACGCATTTGTTCTTTGGGCAGTCGTTTATAAAATACAATTTTAAAAATACTTCCATCTCATTTTCAACCGCAAACCAATGGTGGGGGCCTACTAAGCGCAATGCTTTAATATTATCCAATAATGCTGGAGGCTTCCCGCATTTAAGTATTGCTAATAAAAGACAAATCCAAACAAAAATTGGAACATTCAATTATGAATTTGTTTGGGGCCTTTTAAAAAATGGCAATTGGCAACCGACTCTACCTACTAAAACATTTAGAGGCAATAAATTGTATGTGTCAAAGCCTGATACAAGCAGAATGTTTCAAGGATTCAATATCAATTACACGCCTAAGTGGTTTAAGAATTTAACACTAGGTGTTGCGCAGAGCTATGTTCAATACACCAATCAATTGACTGGCATCATGCAATATGTGCCTATCAAAAATATTGTACATCGTTTGCCCAATGACCTGCCTAACAAACCAATTATTTTAACTGCGTTTAATTTCAATTACCAACTTCCTGCTGCCAATGCCACTTTATATGGTGAGTTTGGATGGAATTTAAACCAAACGACTTCACGTAATTTTATATTACAGCCTGATAAAGGCTTGGCTTCTGTACTTGGATTTAGTAAAATATTTCCTACCACTCAAAAACATTATTGGGAATTTTTAGCAGAGATGGCCAACTTGCAATTACAAACAAGAGCCGAACAATTTTCAAGTGGCGCGCCACCTTCTTGGTACCTAGGTGCCGATGTGGTACAAGGTTACACACACAATGGTCAGTTATTAGGAGCTGGCATTGGCCCTGGTGCCACTTCACAAACCATTGAACTCAATTGGCGCAAAGCAAAAAACAGAATTGGATTGACTGCAGAACGTAGATTGCATAACAATGACTTTTATGTGTTCTCCTTTACCAACTCTGGTGATTTTAGAAGATGGTATGTTGATTTTGCGACTACTTTAAAAATAGATTGGTCTTTTGGTCGATGGGATCTTAGTCCGCGACTAAGTTATATTCAAACGAATAATTACAATTGGGGATTGTTCCAACCCGAAGCAAAATATTTTATTCCTGGTTATGATAAGCAACAATTCATTGGCCAACTTAATTTTACGTATCATTTATAAATGAATACCACACAATCACCTAAAAAATTAGCCATTGTACTCATTAACTGGAATAGTTTTGAACTGACCAAGGAAACTCTGGAGTCACTTCAACAAACGACTTATACCAACTATGATTGTATAGTGGTGGACAATGGTTCTGTGGATGGTTCGGGCCATGCATTAAAACTGCAGTTCCCAAATATTATCTTGATAGCATCTGATTCCAATAAAGGATTTACCGGAGGAAATAATTTAGGGATGGATTATGCCTTGCAACATGGCTATGAATACATCATGATGTTAAACAATGATGTGGCAGTAGAGCCTAATTTTTTAGAACCATTGATTGCTAGGTTAGATCAATATCCTTCGGTTGGTGCTGTGCAACCCTTGATTTATTTTCACCATGACCGTCATTTAATTTGGAATGCTGGAAGCAGATATTTGTCTTGGATTGGTCTACCACTCACTTTAATGTATTTTAGAAAAGACCCTTTGCGTAAACAAACAAAGCAGCAAAAAAAGATTGACTGGATCACAGGCTGCGCTTTTATGATGCGTGCGGAAGTTTTAAAACAGACAGGTACGCTAAAAGAACGCTATTTTATTTATTTTGAAGACGTAGACCTCTCTTTTAGGATTAAAAAAGCGGGATATGCTTTAAACTATGTTCCAGAATCAGTCATTTACCATATTGCCGGAATGGCACATAAGTCAAAGACAAAGGAAAAAGAGGGCTTTTTGAGTCCTAAAGTGCATTATTTAAATGGCCGCAATAGAATTTGGTTTTTAAAAGCACACACGCCTTTTTGGGCAATTCCAACCACTTTTTTTTACCAATTTTGCTATTATTTAGGGGTATCTTTCTATTTTATAAGTAGATTGCGCTTTAATAAATTAAAGGCTTGGATATCGGGTATAAAAGACGGATTACTAAGCTCAGTTTAATTGTATTGATCGCGTTAAAAATATTATTTTTTGAAAAAAATTATTATAACAGGGGTTGCAGGTTTATTAGGCTCTAGAATGGCGGAATGGATTTTAGCGAACCAACCTAATTGTACCATTATTGGTATCGACGATTTATCTGGAGGTTATCAGGATTATGTGCCTGCAGGTGTGGATTTTCACCAATTGGATTTAAGCAAGGATACGATTGCCCCTTTATTTGAAGGTGCTGATATTGTGTATCATTTTGCGGCGTATGCTGCAGAAGGATTGAGTCCTTTTATTAGAAAATACAATTACAATAGCAATCTTGTGGCGACTGCGAATGTGGTGAACGCTTGTATCGAACACAATATTGGTCGCTTGGTATTTACATCCAGCATGGCAGTCTATGGCCATGGCCATCCTCCTTTTAATGAATCCCACCAACCCAGTCCGATAGATCCTTATGGTGTAGCAAAATATGCTTGTGAAATGGACATTCAAATTGCAGGTGAGCAGCATGGATTAGAATGGTGTATTATCCGTCCGCACAATGTGTATGGACGCAACCAAAATATTTGGGATCGTTATCGCAATGTATTAGGTATTTGGATGTACCAACATATCAACAATTTACCTTTTACTATTTTTGGAGAAGGGGATCAACAAAGAGCGTTCTCTAGTATTGACGATTGTTTATTGCCTTTATGGAAAGCAGGTACAGATGATCGTGCTAAAAAACGCATCATCAATATTGGTAGCTGGAAATACTACACCATCAAAGATGCCGCAGAAGTATTGAAAAAAGTGATTGGCAATGGCGAGATTAAACACGAACAAGCACGTCACGAAGTAAAAGATGCATTGCCTTCTCACGAACTAAGTGTGACGCTATTAGACTACGAAGACAAAACAAGTTTAGAGCAGGGATTAACTGATATGTGGCAATGGGCCAAACAACAACCTTTGCGTGTGCAAAAATCATGGGACAACTATGAAGTTGAAAAAGGTATTTATGGCTTCTGGAAAAATAAAAAATAATAGATTGAAATTCATTTTCAATAAGGGATACAAGGCAACTAGGTATCCCTTTCTTATTGGTATATTATTGATGCAGTTCATTGGATTGCATCAAACTGCAATTGCACAATCTATTTCTTTAGACCAAGAATGGAGAACAGATTTAGTACGAAGAGAACAGCTACTTGGTAGATTTGATTCAAGTGTTTCTTTTTTGATCAACCCGGTGTATCAAAAACAAAAAAAAGGTACTTCCTTTTTAGGAAAATTAGGGTATGTAGATTTAATGCCTGTGCAATTGCTCCAACAATATGTAACAGATATTCCTTTTAAAACCTTAGATGGTCCAATGCTTGCTAGCAGTGGCTATCAGGTAATGGCATCGGCAGGCGTGTATGCAAAATTGGGTCCATTAACTGTGCAATTGCAACCTCAGTGGGTGCATGCGCAGAATAAAAGCTTCAGTAATAATATTCAAACAAATAATTACAATCAGTTATTTTGGGGTAATTCAAGCATTCGCTTAAATGCAGGTCCTGCATCCATTGGTATAAGTTCCGAAAATATTAGTTGGGGGCCTTCTGTATTTAATCCACTATTAATGAGTGGCCATGCGCCTGGGTTTATGCATTTAACTTTTAATAGTACCCGCCCACTTAAAACATCAATTGGTAGTTTCGAGTGGCAATGGATTGCAGCCTATTTAGATCCCATGGACAAAGCTTACCAAGGATTAGCTGAAGTAGATGCAGCAACAATACCAAGTAGAAGGTATTTTAATGGTGCCACCATTGCGTATCAACCTAAATGGATCAAAGGGTTAAGTGTGGGATTAACGAGGGTAGTACAACAACCAGAAATTATTTTGAAAGTATTTAATAATTGGAATCTCATTTTTAAAAATGTCTCAAGAGCTAATGACCCTAATCAGTTTACAGATTATCTTTTAAATTCTGTAGAAGCCAATACAGACCAATACGCTTCCTTTTTTATGCGTTATTTAATGCAACCTGCCAATGCAGAATTTTATATGGAATGGGGTAGGAACGATGCATTCTATAATTTAAGAGATGGTATTCAAAGACTAGATCACTCAAGGGCTTATACATTAGGGATGCGTAAATTATTTAACGTCAACTCCCAGAAAACAAAATATTGGCAACTTATTTCTGAGTACACCCGCATGCAGCAACCACCCTCTTGGCCTTTGTTAAGTGGTGGTTCATGGTATGTACATGGTGGAGCAGTGCAAGGTTATACGCACTTAGGAGAAATTATGGGTGCTCCCATTGGCCAAGGTGCGAATGCACAAATACTTAGATTGAGTAAGTTCAACGGCCTACAACAATACGGTATTCAATTGGAGCGTGTGACGCAAAATGGGGTTTACTTTGAAGACAATTTAGCATTCACCAACCCAAGTAAAACCAAATGGGTAGATTTTGGCTTGCGTCTAATGGCAGATCACCCAATAAAACGCTGGATGATTAGTTCAAGTATCGCCATTAAAAGATCTTATAATTATCAATGGTCTCAACCTGCAGACGCCTCTGGGCTTGGTTTTAATAACCCGAATGATTTAAATAGCTTTTTGTTTACCTTAGGCATTAAATCTATGTAAAGGATGTTGCTGCTTTTCCCACTTATTTACATTTCAGCTTTTATCTACGGGCTCTTTCATTTAGCAAAGTCTAAAATGCAGGGCTTA
Organism: Chitinophagia bacterium; assembly: GCA_037143275.1. Lineage (GTDB taxonomy): Bacteria > Bacteroidota > Bacteroidia > Chitinophagales > Chitinophagaceae > Sediminibacterium. Next base: position 227,038 of record JBAWZB010000001.1, on the reverse strand, counting down.
TTGGTATTCTTGATTTTTGGCTTGCCCATTTATATCAATACCATGTCTGTAAGTTTTGCTTTTGGTTTAGCTAAGGCAATTCCTTTTCTTCAGTTTTTCAAAGAATTTATAGTTGTCATTAGTTGTGCCATCATTGCCTTTACTGTACAGGAATATAAAAAAATAAAATTGCACTTAATTGATCAACTAGTGATCTTTTTCTTTTTATATACCCTTGCTTATTTTATCCTTCCCATTGGCAGTTATAGTGTCTATCTTAAATTAATAGCACTTAAAAATATTGCCTTCTTCCCCTTGCTCTATTTTATTGGACGGTTTGTCAATTTTAAGCAATTACAGTTGAATAAAATATATGCATTTATTTTATTTGTGATCATTGTGGCGTTTGCAGTGGCATTGATTGAAAAAATCACAAATACGCATCTTCATGCTTTTACGGGTTATGCAGATTATAACCTTAAATTTTTTGATACCGAACCTTCTGGGAAGTATGGACTGGGTTGGACTTTCGAAACAGAGTCTGGGTCTAAGCGTTTTGGTAGTATCTTTTCAAATCCACTTGAGTTTGCAGCAGCTATTATTGTTGCGCTTGCGATTGCACTAGGGGTGATGACTCGAAAGCAAGAAAAGTTGGGCATCTACATGGATTCCTTCCAAGTGATGGCGTTGTTTGCTACTTTTTTTTGCATCCTCATTGCAGCGTCTAGAGCCGCTTTTGTAAGTTATTTTTTAGTCATCTATGTATACGCGTGGATTGCCAAAATGAAAAAAACACTTTTGTATTTTCATATTATAGCTTTAACCACCATCATTCTTTTCTTTTTCTTTGTGGAAGGCGACTTATATGATTATGTGATTAATACAATCACTTTTACCAATACATCTAGTATTGGCCACGTTGTGGAATGGGTAAATGGTATTGAGGCAATGATAGAAAAACCTTTAGGTTTGGGCTTGGGAGAGTCGGGTAGGGTAGCCAATGCGTCAAGTGATAATATAGGAGGTGAAAATCAATTAATTATTATTGGCGTACAAGCAGGCGTGATTGCTATGTTCACTTATTTAACAATTTATATTGCTTTATTAGTATTGGCGGTAAAGCAACTCAAATTTGCAAAAGGCCAATTTTATACCCTTGCATTGATTACGGTTTTGTTGAAAGTAGGTTTGTTTATTCCTATGTTTACAGCAAATATTGACGCGTATATTTATGTAAGTTTTCTTACTTGGTTTTTGTCGGGCTTAATGGTTAATTTTTATCAATCTAAAACAGAGGACATCGCATGATTCGTGTAGCAATTGATATTCGAGATTTAAAATTAGCTACAACTGGCTCTCTAACTTATTTAGAGGCCGTGGTGCATGAGTATAAAAAAGGCAGACCTGGATTTGAGTTTTTCTTTTTTGATACCAGCTACGCGCCTTATTTAGGAAGGAATCCTTTTTTAAAAATTAGAGAGCATATCCGTTTTTTTATTTGGAAACAAATTACCCTGCCCTTTAAAGCCTATCAACACCAGTGTGATATTGTTTTTTGTACAGATTATTTTGTGCCTATTTGCAGATTTAAGTTTGTAACCATACCGGTATTTCATGATGCCTTCTTTAAAGAGTATCCTGCACACTACAATCCCCTTTGGTTAGGCTTATTCAATTTTTTTGGTTTATGGGGTGCAAAAAATGCTAAAGCAATTCTGGTACCAACCCATTATGCCGCTGAACGTGTAGCTACTTGCTATCAATTACCAACTGATAAAATTAAAGTGGTGTATGAGGCGCCAAAAATTATTTTAGATCAAACAGCCTTATTAAATGAACTAGATCCTAGCTTGCCTAAAGTTGAAGGAAAATATATTTTACATGTAGGCACATTTGATAAAAGAAAAAATATCCCATTTTTAATTAAGGCATTTAAAGTATTAGTAGAACAAGGTCATTCAGATTTAAAATTGGTATTAGTAGGTAGTTCAAATAAAAAAATGAATTCTGATGCCACTTTGGAAATCAAAGCACTTGCAAATGACCCAGTATTAAAAGATAAAATAATTCTAACTGGTTATTTAGATAGAGGTAATTTGTTGTCTATGTATAAAAATGCATTCATGTATGTTTTCCCATCTATCAACGAAGGCTTTGGATTACCCATTTTGGAAGCGTTTAAGTTCGAGCTTCCTTTATTAATAGCCAACAATACTTGTATGCCTGAAGTTGCCGGAGATGCAGCTATTGGATTTGATCCCTATGATGTGGAAGACCTAGTTTGTCAATTAAAACGTTTAATAGAGGATGATTCCTTAAGAAGTGATTTAATCCAAAAAGGCAATAAACGTTTACAAGATTTTAATTGGAAAAAATCCTGCGATCAATTACTGGAAATTTTTAAACAAGCAGTGCACTTATAATGCGTTTTTTATTACTACATAGTTCATCAGATTTGTATGGGGCAAGTAGAATATTTTTACAAACCGTGACTTTATTACAAAAGCAGGGACATCATTGTGTAGTGGTCTTATCGAATAAAGGTCCTTTAGAACAAGCGCTTGAATTAGTTGGTGCAGAAGTGCATATTATTAATTTGGGAATTCTACGTCGTCAATATTTTTCAATTGCTGGATTATTGAATCGCGTTCAAAAATGGCGCAGTGCAACTAAGGCTTTAAACGCTTTAATTCGCAAGCATCATATTGAACTAGTCTATTCCAATACCGCCGCTGTTTTAATTGGGGCCTGGGTGGCCAGAAAAAATAATTTAAAACATGTTTGGCATATTCATGAAATTATTGAACAGCCTAAATTGTTACATCAATTTTTAGGTTGGCAAATGCGGAAAGGAGCCGATAAGTTAATTGTAGTTTCGGATGCAGTAGCGAAATGTTGGAAAAGTGCTTTGTCTGATAAAACTAGTTTAATTCGAATTTACAATGGGATTGAACCAATCATTCAACCCCTTACAATTGATTATAGGAAACAATTTAATGTACCAGATGATGCGATCGTTTTAGGCTTGGCTGGCAGAATTCATGTGATTAAAGGACAACCTTATTTTTTGGAGATTGCCAAGGCGCTTAAACAATCAAATAATTTTTCCAAATTACATTTTTTTATTGCTGGAGATCCCTATCCTGGTCAAGAATATTTATTAAATCAAATGTTTGATTTGATTCGTGATTACCAATTAGAAGCATCAGTGCATTATCTTGGACAAGTAGTTGAAATGTCAAATTTTTATACTGCTACCGATTTGTTAGTTGTATCCTCTATTCAACCAGATTCCTTTCCTACAGTTATTCTCGAAGCCATGCAATATGGACTTCCTGTGGCGGCCACTGCACAAGGCGGCGCTTTGGAAATGGTGCAAGAAAATGGAACAGGCATTTTTATTCCTTTAGACAATGCAGCAGTCGCTGCTGAAAAAATAAATGCCATCTTGCCTGCAAGCATTCGCCAACCAATGGGTGCAGCAGGTAAAGAAAGGGTAGCGGCTTATTTTAGTCAAGCTGCTTTTGAAAAAAATATTTCGACTGTATTTGAAAATATATATCCATAAAAGAAATTAAACTCATTCGAATTTAATTTGACTATTTTACGAACTGCATTCAATGAAAAATAACCCAAACGATAAAATATTTAAGCTTGCAATCATTGGCTCTCGTGGTTATCCCTACGTATATAGTGGTTATGAAACTTTAGTAAAAGCTTTGGTGGAAAGATTGCCTGCAAAAGGGGTCGAGATCACCGTGTATTGTCATGCACATTTATTTCCTGAAAAACCTGCCATGGTCAATGGCATTCGTTTGGTCTATATCCCAACATTGCCTCTTAAATCTTTGGCGCAACCCATTCATTCTTTTTTTGCTTTTTGGCATATGGTGTTCACAAAGGTGGATGTGGCCTTGGTGTTGAATGTGAGCAATGGTCCCTTTGGGATTATTGCCCGTCTTTTTGGTAAACCAACCATGATGAATGTGGATGGTCTTGAATGGTTACGTCCTAAATGGAAAGGCTTTGGTGGCTTGTATTTTAAATGGGCCGCAAAAATGGCCACGCGTTTTATGGATTTGCTGATAACAGATGCGGATGCCATGCAGGCCATCTACCTAAAAGAATTTGGTGCAAAATCGGTGGTCATCACGTACGGTGCCGAGACAAGTGCAGGGGCTGACCTACCTTATTTAGCTAATTGGAACTTAGTTGAAAGGGATTATTATTTAATTGTGGGCAGGATGATCCCCGATAACAATGCCGATATTTTAATTGAGGGCTTTATACAATCCAACAGCACTAAAAAACTCGTGATTGTGGGGGATGTGCCCTATCAAGATGCTTATGCCGATAAAATTAGAAGCTATCAAGACCCTCGTTTGGTGTTTACCGGCTATGTGCGTAGTCCCGAAATCCTAGCTTCCTTATATAAATACTGCTATGCCTACCTCCATGGGCATGAATTTGGCGGTACCAATCCTACTTTGCTTAAAGCCATGGCCAATGGCTGTGCGATTGCCGCTTTAGACACCGTTTTTAGTCGTGAAGTGCTTCAAAATGAGCAATTTGGCTTCTATTTCTCTAAATCCTCCTCTGATTGTACCCGCTGGTTTAACTGGGCCGAATCGCATTTCATTGATATTGAGGCCAAAAGAGCCATCATTCACCTAGGAATAACCGAAAAATATACTTGGGAAACGGTCTCCGATTTATACCTTTATCATCTCAAATCTTTGGCGAATAAAAAATAGAGGTGCATGCATTGGAAACAGCGTTATTATAAAAAGAACTTAATTGGCATTGACGCCTTGAGTTTGGTTTTATCGCTTTTTACAGCCATCTATATCAAGCACCAAGCTTTCATCTTCCCCTCCTCCTTCATTGATTTTTTATTTTTTGGTTTATTGATGGGCATATGGTTTTTAGCGGCCCATGAATGTCGTTTATACCGTAACCGTATTTATAAAAAATTCCCCGAGGAAATTTTATTTAATTTTTATGCCAACGCCTTATTTGTTATTTTATTAAGTGCGTTTTTATTTTTAACCAAATCTGCCTACGCGGACTTGTTTCGTTTTAGCATTTTAGTGAGTTTGCATTTTTCTATTTCGATTCTTGCAAAATATTATATCCGTAAAAAACAACACCTTGCATTTGAAGGGGGTGCATTAAATGATGCAGTGATTATTGTTGGTTATAATAAAACATCTATTGAATTTTTTAAAACACTTAAGCAACATGCTTACTATGGTTACAAATGTGTTGGGTTCATTCATGACGAAATAATGGATAGCCAAGACAACGGTGAAGGGATCCATTTTTTAGGAAAGATCCGTGATTTAGAAAATGCTTTAAAAGCGCAACATATAGACGAAGTGATTATTGCTTTGCCAAGTGATAAATCTTGGGAGATCAGATATTGTGCCGAAATTTGTGATCAACTGAATGTGCGTGTTCGTTTGATGCCTGCACTTCAGGATTTAACTACAAAATCCGAAGAGATAGACAACCTTGGTTTATTATCGGTGATTAATTTAAATGAATTGCCACTTGATAAATGGGAGAATAAGTTTTTCAAAATGTTATTTGATAAATTATTTGCGCTCTTATTTTTTGCTATCATTGGTTGGTGGCTTTTTCCAATCATGGCTTTTTTAGTGAAATTGGATTCTAAAGGGCCGGTGTATTATCAACAAGAACGTTGGGGTGTTAATAATAAGCCCATCATTTGTTATAAGTTTAGAACCATGCATTCCGAAAATGGATACAATGGCCATGACAAAGAAGATTTTGAACAAACCTCGCGCAATGACCCACGTGTGACGCGCCTTGGTAGGATATTGCGTAAATATAGTATTGATGAATTGCCTCAGTTTTGGAATGTCTTAAAAGGGGAGATGTCTGTGGTGGGTCCAAGACCGCATCCAACGCCTATGAATTTAGAATCCATGAAGAGCGTAGACAATTATTTAAAACGCCATATGGTCAACCCAGGGATCACTGGTTGGGCGCAGATCAATGGTTGCCGTGGTGAAGTGCGTACCCATGAGGAAATGGAGCAACGTGTGAATTTTGATTTGTATTATATCCATCGTTGGTCCTTTACTTTAGACCTGCAAATTATTTTGCAAACCATCATTAAAATGTTGCGCGACAAAGGCGCTTACTAAAATGTTTTTTAACATGCATTCAAACAAAATTATCAAAATAGTTTTTTGTATTTTATGGTCATTCGCCATGACATTTTCATTTGTGCAAGTGCATGCACAGTTGCAATCGCATCAGACAACTGTGATAGATTTTTTAAGTCGCATGGCGCAGAAAGGAAAAATTGAATTCAACGATTTCATTAAACCCGTTGATCGTAAAATTATTTTTCAAAAATTAGAGGAGTTACAAAACCAAAAAGATTTATCTGTAATAGAGCAAAAAGAATTAGAGTTTTTTATTGCAGGGTTTGCTTTAGAAAATCCTAAGATGAATAGTATTGGAAATAGCACAAGCCCTCAGTTTTTTTCCTTCAAAAAATTAAAATTAAATCCATCCACGCAACAACACTTAATTACGTATAAAGACAGCAACTTTGGTATCATTGTTGATCCTGTTGGAAATTTGACAATACAATCTCGCAATGGCAAATCCAATACCATTCAGGGGAAAGGGTTTCAGCTAGCTGGTTATGCGGGTAAACGTATTGGATTTCAATTAAGTTTAATAGATATCAATGAGCAAGGCAGTTTTGATTCTTTGCGTGTTGACAATGAATTACCTGGCTTTGTTCGTAAGGAAACGACCAATCCAAAAATCTTGAATTACTCCCAAATGAATGCCACTTTAAGCTATCGTTTAAACAAGTGCATGATCACTGTGGGTCAAGATCAACAGGTGATGGGTTATGGTAAATATGGCAATATCGTTCTGTCGGACAAAGCGCCTGCATATCCTTTTTATGCACTCAATTATCAACCTAGTGCATGGTTGAAATTTAATTACATGCATGCTTGGTTGCAATCTGGTGTGTTGGATACACGTGCCACTTATGATTTAAACAATAAAGTATATGGCGGGGTGCGTCAACAATATCTACCTAAATTTTTTGCAACACATTCGGTAGAGATTGCGCCAATGAAAGGTTTGAAATTAAACTTAGGGGAGTCGATCATGTACAGTGAAAACTTGGAACTAGCATACATGTTGCCTATCACTTTTTTTAAAGCATTTGACAACCAAAAATATGCCGATAATATTTTGAGTGGTTCCAATGGTCAATTCTTTTTTGGATTCAGTAGTCGCAATCAATTACGCAACACCCATTTGTATGGCCAGTGGATGATTGATGAAATTAGATTGGGTTCGGCATTTGATGCTGGAAAGTCTCGCAATCAATTGGGTTATCAATTGGGGGCTTCCGTAACCGATTTATTTTTGCCTTATCTTACTTTGAATGCAGAATACACGCACTTAAATCCATTCATGTACCGCAATTTTATTGCTGCTCAAAATTATTCCAATGCTAATTTTTCCATGGGCGATTGGATGGGTGCCAATGCGGATAGGATTTATTTGAGCGCTAAATACCATCCCAAAGCCAACCTAAGTATCGAAGCTTTTGCCTTTACGATGCGTAAAAATGGTCAAGGATCGATTGAGGCGCAATATTTTGCTGTGCCCCAACCTAAATTTGGCTTTGATCCTCAATACAAGCGCACCAAAATGGGTTTAAATGCGCAATATGAACTTTGGAACAATTTGATTTTAAACTTTAGCTATGCTAAGACCTTCCAAAAACCGACGATCGGCACTAGCAAATGGTTCACAGATGCCAGTTTCGGTATTTGCTGGAATAAATTTTAGTACTTTTACATATATAAGAAGATAATAATGACATCATTTTTTACAAAAACAAAAAGCCTCCTGGTTTTGGTTGCTATTTTGTTCGTTGGAAGCCTAACCGCTCAAGACTTAAAGAACCTTAAGATCAATCAATTGTCTGACCAACAGATGATGCAGGTTTGGCAGCAATTTTCTGCTAAAGGCATGACTGAATCTGAAGCCATGAAGATGATGGTGCAAAAAGGATTGGGTCCGAATGAAGTGGGGATGTTTAAAAAAAGATTGGTAGGTATTCAAGCTGCACAAAAAGCTAAATTTGGTACGAGTGCTTCTAATAAATCCTTTATTAAAGACACTTCAATGTTTCTACAGGATTCAAGTTGGGTGAATGAAGTACCATCTATTCGCACTAACAATAAATATTACGGCTATAGTTTCTTTAGCAATCCCAATACAGAATTCCAGCCTAATTTAAATATGGCGACGCCTAAGAACTATATTTTAGGCCCTGGGGACGAATTAAATATTACTTTAAGCGGGTTGAACGAAACGGATATTGATGCTAAGTTAAATCGTGATGGATCAATCAAAGTAGAATATGTTGGACTCATCTCCTTAACAGGCTTAACAATTGAACAAGCGAAGCAACGCATTTTTGGACGCATGGCTAAATCTTATCCAGCTTTAACCATGGGTAAAACAAAATTGAATCTGAGTTTATCCAATGGAAGATCTATCCGTGTGACAGTAATTGGTGAGGTGGAACGTCCTGGTGCTTATCAAGTATCTGCTTTGGCTTCTGTATTTAATGTGGTGTACATTACTGGTGGTCCAACTGTGAATGGTACTTTAAGAAATATTCAAGTGATTCGTAACAATAAAATGATTGCGACGATTGACTTATATCCTTTTTTACAAAAAGGAATATTGCCTGCTGACATTCGTTTAGAAGATCAGGATGTATTGGTGTTCACCCCTACATTAAAGCGTGTGGAGTTTGCTGGAATGGTGAAACGTCCAATGGTGTATGAATTATTACCGACTGAAAATTTAGCACAAGCTTTAGCCTATGCTGGTGGATTTAGTGATTCAGCTTTTACCGATCGTTTAAAGATTGTTCAATTGAATGGTCGTGAGAAATTATATAAAGATGTAGAGACAAGTTCCTTTATGAACTACATCCCAATGCAAAGCGATTCTATTTTTGCAGAACAAAAACAACCTTTGTTTGAAAACAAAGTAACCATTACAGGTGCGGTGTACCGTCCTGGTGAATACGGGTTCACGCCTCAACTCTCCTTAAATAGTTTACTTAAAAAAGCAGATGGATTAAGAACGGATGCATTTTTGACAAGAGCCATCATCAAGCGAGTTGGAGCGAATAGAGAAAAAACAATTGTCTCTGTAGATTTAAATACTTTAAGCACCAATGATATTGCATTGAATTCGGAAGATTCAATTCATGTATTTGCGAAAGATGATTTAATTGAACAACAATATGTCACCATCGATGGTAATGTGCGTAGTCCTGGCAAAGTCTTATTTAGAAAAGGGATGCAGATTCAAGACTTGATTGCACTAGCTGGTGGTTTTATGAATGATGCTGCTTACCATAGAGTTGAGCTTTCTCGTTTAGAGAAAAACAGAACTGACGCCATGAGCAATCAAATGGTGGACTTAATGAAATTAGAATTAGATGCAGCACTCACTAATAAAGACGCTTCTTTAACTTTAGAACCACAGGATTATATTTATGTTCCTAGATTATTGAACTATAAATTTATTGGTGACGTAAAAGTAAGAGGTGAAGTATTGTTCCCAGGAAATTTTGCTTTAGAGCGCCGTGATGAAACCATTCAAGATATCATTACTCGTGCAGGTGGATTAACACAATATGGTGCATTGAAAGACTTGCAAGTGTTTCGTAATGGCACAAGAATAGGAGTGAACCTAGAACAAAATGCAGCAAAAGATATGGCCTTGTTACTGTTACCTGGCGATAGTTTATTTGTGTCACGCAACGATCCTTATGTTGAAGTGGTGGGTGCTGTGTACAATCCTCAATTGATCCGTTTTGAATCTAGTAGTTTTAAATCCTATATCTCTGCAGCAGGCGGTTTAAAAAATAGAGGCTCATTGGCTAAAGCGTATATACAATATAGCAATGGCATCAATCGTAAGCCAACAAAGTTCTTGTTCTTTAAATTCTATCCTACTGTAAAATCGGGTAGCAAAATCATTGTACCAGAAGTCCCTGAAAAACAAAAAGGATTAACTATTGCCGAAATCACTGCAATTACTTCTATCATTTCTGGATTGGTGAGCTTGGCTGCCATTTTAAAACTATAACCTGATGAACGCTCCGAACGATACTTCTAATTATCCTTACGAACAACCTTTCTCTTTTGCGAGTTGGTTGAATGGCTGGATTGTAAAAATTAAAAATATCATTACTGCTAATTTTAAATTAGTAATAATAGTGGTTTTGATTGGCGCAGTTGTAGGATTGGCATATAGTATTTTTAAACCTGTACGTTACAATGCAGAAATTACTTTTTCTGTAGAGGATAGCAAAAGTATTGGTGGCGGATTGTTATCATCATTAGGTGGTTCTATTGGAATGGATATTGGTAGCTTAACTGGTGCTGGCAACGGCGTATTGTCTGGGGACAATGTGCTTTCATTATTAAAGAGTAAGTCCATGATGGCGGAGTGTTTGAAGTCGCCTTATCCTGTTGGCAACAAAACTAATTCTAATTACACGATTGCTGATCGTTATGCAGATGTATATGGTTTTAGAGAAAAATGGGCTGGGAATAAAAAAATAGGTCGTGCCATTTATTTTGGACAACCCGATCAAAATATTCGCTTACAGGATAGCTTATTGAAATTGATTATTAAGCGCATCGAAGAAAAAGAATTGACAGTTATTAAGCCAGACAAAAAATTAAGTTTCTTTAATATCGCTATCAATACAAAGGATGAATTAATGAGCTTATTGATTTCACAACGCATCATTAAAATAGCAACCGATTTTTATGTGAATGCAAAAGTGGGTAGATTAAAAAGTAATATCAATCGTCTTGAAAAAAGAACTGATAGTATTTCTAATTTACTGAATCAACAAACTTATTCTGCTACTGAAGATGCTAGACTTTTATTAAATGTTAATCCTGCCGACATCAATGCACCTGTATATTCTGAAATTTCACAACGCGATAAAATGGTTTTAACAACGATTTACGCAGAGTTGATGAAAAACCTTGAAGTTTCTAAAGCTGCATTAATACAAGAAACCCCAACTGTTCAAATTGTAGATCAAACTGGCTTACCCCTTGAACGCATCGAAACAGAATGGTATGAGGGTATTTTACTAGGTGCAATTTTATCCCTACTCGCCATCACAAGCTTTCTATTATTTAGAGAGCAGGATTAAAGGCCTTCAATATTGAACTTACTTAAAGCTATTGTGGTCTCGCCAAGAATCGAACTTGGATCTAGTGTTTAGGAAACACCTATTCTATCCATTGAACTACGGGACCAACGAATCGCTAGGATCCGAGGCGCAAAAATAACTATTCTTTTTTAAGCACCCATACTTTATCCCAGCGGCTCATTATTATGCTATAATTTGGTATCTTCACGGCTCAAATCGACATCATTATGGGCTTTTACAATATCATTATCAAGTTTCGTTTTTGGTTAAGCTTAATTGCAATTTTTGGCGGGGCTGCACTTCAATTAACCGATCTGGCTAGTTTTTGGCCAGTTTTCCCATTATATTTTCTTGGTTTGATTGGTCTTTTGAGTCATATTTTTATTGGTCCACTACGTTTGGTTCAAGCACCGATGGAAGCGGGTAATATCGAAGAAGTAGAGCGTATTTTAGCGACTATCTGGTTTCCTAATTTATTGTACACGCCTGTAAGAAGCACTTACTATACTATTAAGGGCAATATCGCCATGGCAAAACAAGATTTTGATACGGCCGAGAAGCACCTTAAAATGAGTAGCAGCCTAGGCTCAGCAATGCCTGAAGCAGAGGGTGCCAATAAATTACAATTAGGGATGATGGCGATGCAAAAAGGAGACACCAAGCAAGGTGAAGCTTATATCCGTGCCGCTATTCGTGCGGGCATTCCTGATAAAGAATCAGAAGCAGTGGCTTACTTAAGCATGTGTCAAATTTTTATGAATAAGCGTGAGTTCCGTGCAGCTAAAGATTTCTTCCGCAAAGCAAAAGCTTGTAAACCTTCTACTAAACAAGTGTTGGATCAAATTAAAGAAATTGAGAAATATATTTCTCGTATGCCTGGATAATTTTAATTGACTTTTTCTTTTTTATATTTTAAACCCACTTCATCCGAGTGGGTTTTTCTTTAGAAAATTTTCTAAAACGATAAGCGTATAAATACTGCGTTTTTAAATTTCAATAATAGATATTTTTAATTCATAAATAAATTAAAAATAAAATCATGAAAAATTTAAAACCATTTAAATTTAATATCTTAGCTCAAGTTACATTTCTATTTTTTTCAATTTTACTATTTGCTTGTGAAAAAGAAAATACAAATCAAACAACGAAGCCTTTATCAAATAACTCCAATATACTGCAAGATTCAGCCTTTAAAATACTAGTTTCAGATATTCAAGATATTAGTGTTACGGTATCTAATGCGAACTCAGATAAATTACTTAGTCAAAATGAATTTGAATCAATATACAATAAAGCATTAAACGAAAATGATATTTATTCAAAAAACGAAATTTCAAAAATTATGGGGTTTTCAGATTATTCAATTTTCTGGAATACCAGAAAACGAATTTTAAATAATATCGTCTTTTTAAATAAAAAGTTTAATTTAAAAAAGTTATCGACTAAAGAAATAAATAGCATATTTATTAATGGTTTAGAAAATAAAAACGGCTTCAATAATAATAGCAATGGCAAAGTATCGTATATGTTAAATCCTGAATGCTTCGAAATGTATAAAGACTGCTTAGATCAAGCAACTGCAACATATGCTGTTGAACAAGTTGGATGTGTTGGATTTGGCGCTCTTGGATGGACCGTTGTTGGTGGCGCTTTGTTTGTTGCTTGTGAAGCTGCATCTAATTATCATTTATACGTTAATGACAGAGCATGTAGAACTAATCTAAGAAGTTGTAAATAAAATCTTTAAAATATGCCTAATAAAAATTTAACCCAAGAACAGAAAATAACAAGAAATATTCTTTATAGTATTTTGGCTTTTACAATTTTTTTAAGTTTAATTGTTGATTTTTATCACTTGATTGACACAAAATACAGACCGTTTATAAACATTTTTATGCTTGGTATTAATGGAGTAGCATTTTATATAGGATACAAGAAACAACTCATTAATAAGACATCATTCATATTTACAATTTTAACAGTCACAATAATTGTTGTAATTTCCTTACTCAAACGATAATTATGAGTAAGAAACCTACAGTTGCTGAATTTGACATAAATAGAGAAATACATTTCTCGTATGGCTGGAAAAAAGAAAATTGGTTAATTTCAAAAACGTACGTAATTTCGTACAAATTTGAGATATGACAAAGGTCCTTTCTGTTACTGAATTCAGAAGCAATCTAGCTGAAGAACTTGAACAAGTATGTGGTGATAATAGAAATCAAATTATTATCAAAAGACCAAAGGGTAAAGGGAATGTAGTCGTACTCTCTCAAAAAGCATACAATTCCATGGAAGAGACACTATATTTATTATCAAGCCCTAATAATAGAGAACAATTATTAGAGAGTATCCGTCAATTAGATCAGGGACTTGGTAAAAAAATAAAACTTGAAGATATCTGGAAATAATTATTTCTCCAATTGCAGAAGCTGATTTAAAATATTGGAAACTTAATCATCAAGTTAAGATCCTCAAAAGAATTGATCATTTATTAGAAAATATTCTAATAAATCCATATATCGGAATTGGAAATCCAGAACCCTTAAAATATGAACTTTCCGGCCTTTGGAGCAGAAGAATTAATAAAGAACATAGGTTTACCTACAGAGTAATTAATGAAAATAAGATTGAAATAGTTTCACTCAGATATCATTATTAATGATAAATTACTTTAATAGTATTTTTTTTATTTGTATATTTTAAATTTTACATATTTAGAAAATGTAATTAATTTCATCATTTTGTTTCAATAGTTAAAAACTATTCACGTAATTTCGGCCAAATTTTTTTTAATGCGCAATCTCCCCCTTGCTGCGTTTGTATTGCTTATTGCTTGTAGTACAAATACTTTATCTGCTCAAGCGACTAGCAATTCAACCGGAACTCATTCAGTCAATAACATCATTAAGTCTAGCAACAACGGTAAATTAAATTACAGTTACAACACATCCAATAACAATCAGTATAGTTTAGAGGTTATTATTAAAAACGATCAATTCATTTACAAACAAGAAATTGATACCTTGAAAATACAAAGCCCAGAAGCGTTTGTATTGTTAAAACAAGATCTTCAAAATGCATTAACTGCTTTGCAAAACGCGAATAGTAATTTTAAAATTCAGCGTCCAAATTATTTAATTGTTGCAGAAGACAAAGGTATGACTGGATTTTTTATGGTATTAAGCAATCCTACTGGGGCTATTAATACCGCCAATACTAAATTTCAAATTAAAGTTTTATTAGAATGGTTGAACACCATTGAGTTTGGGAAAAGCTAAGGAAGCTAATCAAAGAAATACAAGTAGAATCAATAAAGTAGCTTCAAAAATATTTTAAAAAAGGTCTCGAAAATTCGGGGCCTTTTTTATTGCACCAATTGCTTCAATAAAAGTTGCTCTATGGTTGGTGCAAAATGTTGGTGTTCTAATGCATGAATTTTTTCTGCTACTGTTGTTGGTGTATCGCTAGGATCAACAGCACATCTTGCTTGAAAAATAATATCGCCTTCGTCATAATGCGCATCCACCCAATGAATGGTGATGCCTGTTTCTTTTTCGCCTGCTGCTACAACCGCTTCGTGCACGCGTGATCCATACATACCCTTGCCGCCGTAATAGGGTAATAAAGCAGGATGAATATTTATAATCCCACGAGCATCGCCAACGCCTGGCTGATAAGCCTTCACCAACACCTCAGGTACTTTCCATAAAAAACCAGCTAGTACAATAAAATGAATATCCGCATTGTGTAAGCTTTCTACATAACCTGTGCTTGCAAACTCAGTCTTATTGATCATTAAAGTGGGGATGCCTTTGTTTTTTGCAATTTCTAGAACTCCTGCACCCGGAACATTGCACACTATTAAAGAGATTTTAACAGGGGTAGACTTGTTTTCAAAGTATTCGATGATCTTTTTGGCGTTGGTTCCTGTTCCTGAGGCAAAAATCGCCACATGAATTGGGCTAGCGGACCCTGAATGACCAGATCCCAAAGTTTCAGATCCCATCGAGGCTCCAATAGTTGATGGCCCGCCGCTCAATCTGCCCCAAATTCTACCCAAATAACCCCTAAAAAAGGTAAATTGCCCAGTTACAAAACTCACCAAAATCACCGAAAAAGGCCATAAAATGGTCAATAATAGGGGATAAATGAGCCAATATGCTGCATTTTTCTCCAAAAACACCAAATTCAGGATTTTCTTATTCAGGTACCCGCTCAAACTTCCTCCCAAGGCAAAGGTGGACATGATCAACCAAAATTGTACCTGGCCAACGCCCCACTTTTGCTGTAATTTATTAATACTTTTCATAATGTGTTCAATGATAGCTGCGAAAATACCTTCAATTCAAGGCCCCGAAGGTCCACTTTTTTTCGAATTTCTTTCACAAGATTAAACAAAATTTAGAGCGATAAGTTGGATGCTTACATTTTAATGACAATCGGTACATAAAATCCTCCCACCCGTTTGAAAATCAATTAGTAAAAAGAAAAAAAAACTTCAAAAAAACAACCCTTCTAATGCGTTTCTTAGTTAATTTTGCGTCCGTTAAAGGATATTTTTCCATACTTGACATTGTTCGTGCATATGACAACTTTAAGAAACCTAGCTAAGATCGTTACGATCTTCTTATTTATCACCTTTAGTGCTGCTATAGGTAATCAACTAAATGCTCAAGACGGTAAAGCACTTTTCTCTGCGAATTGTGCCTCATGTCACGCAGTGAATAAAAAGTTAACGGGTCCTGCTTTAGCTGGCGTGGAAGATCGTTGGCCTGATAAAAAGAATTTGTATGCATGGGTTAAAAACTCTGCAGCATTTTTAAAAACAGGCGATCCTTATGCCAACAATTTGTACAATGAGTACAATAAAGTAGCAATGAACTTATTCCCTAATTTAACAGATAAAGATATTGATGCAATCTTAGCTTACATTAAAACTGTTCCTGCTCCGGGCGCAGCGCCAGCAGGCGGTGCAACTGCAGGTGCTCCTGCTCCTGAATCAGACAACTCTTTAGTGTTTGGTATTTTAAGTTTGGTTTTAGCAGTACTTGCGATTATTTTATTACAAGTAAACAGCAACTTAAAAAAATTAGCTGACGATAAGTTAGGTGTAGTGCCTCAAGCACCAGTTCCTTTTTATCGTAATAAAAGATACATTGCTTTCACAGCTATTTTGTTGTTTGTGTTAGGTGGTTACTACACAACAGTGGGCGCGATGAACTTAGGTCGCTCTAAAGATTACCAACCAGAACAACCAATCTACTATTCTCATAAAGTACACGCTGGTGTGAATCAAATTAACTGTCAATACTGTCATATTGGTACTTACCAAGGCAAGCAAGCCACTTTACCTAGTGTGAATGTTTGTATGAACTGTCACCAAGCAATCAACGAATACAAAGGCGATCCTTTAGTAAGAGAAAATGGTGATATCGTAGACGGTACTGCTGAGATTAAAAAATTATACAAATACGCTGGATTTACAGAAGGTCAACCTTGGGATGCCACTAAAGCAGAACCAATTGAGTGGATTCGTATCCACAACTTACCTGACCACGTTTACTTTAACCACGCACAACACGTGAACGCTGGACAAGTTGCTTGTCAACAATGTCATGGTGAAATTCAAAAGATGGGTGAAGTAAAACAATTCTCTGACTTAAGTATGGGATGGTGTGTGAACTGTCACAGAGAAACAAAAGTGCAATTTAAAGACAATGGTTTCTATAGCATCTACGAAAAATTCCACGAAGATATTCGTACTGGAAAGATTGATAGCGCTAAAGGCATCACGGTTGAAAAAATTGGTGGTACAGAGTGTCAAAAATGTCACTACTAACCAAAAGCATTAATAAAAGAGACGCGTAATATTTTATATACATTACTATGGAGCAAAAAAAGCACTGGTCAAGTTTTGGAGCATTCAACGATTCTGAAGCTTACAACAAAGAAGTGAAAGACGAATTCAAAGAGGAACTTCCTTTTGTAGAAGACGAATCTGTTCTTGCAAAGAGCGGAAGTTTTTTACAAGCAAAAGCACCTCGTCGTGATTTCTTAAAATATTTAGGATTCAGCACAGCTGCAGCAGCTGCTGCAGCGAGTTGTGAAATGCCCATTAAAAAAGCAATTCCTTTTGCAAACAAGCCAGAAGATATTGTACCAGGTATTGCAGATTATTATGCAACCACTTATGTACAAGATGGTGACGTAGTAAGTGTGCTTGCGAAAGTGCGAGATGGTCGTCCTATCAAATTAGAAGGTAACGATTTATCTGCCATCACTAGTGGTGGTACTTCTGCAAGAGTGCAAGCTGCAGTATTAGATTTATATGATACAGCGCGTTTACGTTTTCCTTTAATCGCTGGTAAAGAAGCTAGCTTCGAAGCCATCGATAAAGCCATTGCTGCTGAATTAGGTGGTAATGTAGTTTTGGTTTCTAGCACAATCACTTCTCCTTCTACTAAAAATATTATTGCGCAATTCCTTGCTAAATATCCTGGTGGCAAACACGTGACTTATGACGCGGTTTCTCACAGTGCGATGTTATTAGCAAACGAAGCTGCTTATGGTAAACGCGTTTTACCTTCTTACCATTTTGATAAAGCAAAAGCAATTGTGTCTTTGAGTGCCGATTTCTTAGGTACTTGGTTAAGCCCTGTTGAATTTGCGAAGCAATATGCAGTAGGTAAAAAAATTGATGAGAAAAACCCTGCAATGAGCAAGCATATCCACTTTGAAACAGTGG
The DNA here is from genome assembly GCA_037143275.1 of Chitinophagia bacterium. GTDB lineage: Bacteria > Bacteroidota > Bacteroidia > Chitinophagales > Chitinophagaceae > Sediminibacterium. The sequence goes on along the minus strand of JBAWZB010000001.1, from coordinate 209,036 downwards.
CAAGTATGACTGGTTCTAATGCGGATGAAAAATATTTATGTCGTCCTTCCGAAATAGGTGCAATTGCACTTGGTTTATTGAACGCTGTAAAAGGTGGAACGGTGAGCGGAGTGGATGCAACATTAAAAGCGGGTATCGAAGCAGCTGCAAAAGCATTGACTGCGCACAAAGGTGCCGCACTAGTGGTTGCTGGTAGCAACGATGTGAATATTCAAATTTTAGTGAACGCCATCAACGATGCAGTAGGTGCCAATGGCAACACCATCGATTTTGGTACTACATTAAATTACCGTCAAGGTATTGATAGTGATTTTGCCACATTCGTAGACGAGATGAACGCGGGTAAAGTCAACACTGTTTTATTTGTTGGCGCAAATCCTGTTTATTCTTGGCCTAATGCTGATAAAGTAAAAGCTGGTTTAGCGAAAGTGAAAACCACGATTTCTTTCAACGAAAAATTAGACGAAACAACGGCGCTTTGTAAATACGTGATTCCAGCACCGCACTTCTTAGAAAGCTGGGGTGACGCAGAACCTGCAACAGGTCATTTCTCTTTCATTCAACCAACCATTGCTCCTTTATTTAAGACAAGAGCTTTTCAAGATAGTTTGTTGAAGTGGTCGGGCGATGTAAACGATTACACAACTTACTTAAAGAATTTCTGGTCTATTAAATTAGGTGGTGTGACTGCTTGGGATAAAACATTACAAGCGGGATTGATCAATCCAACACCAGCTGCACCTGTTGGCGCATCTTTGAATGGTGCTGCTGTTGCTACTGCTTCGAGTGCAGTTGCTGGTAAAAAGCCATCAGCAAAGATTGAATTAGCATTATACCAAAAAGTAGGTATCGGTGCTGGTCAAGGTGCTTCTAACCCTTGGTTACAAGAATTACCTGATCCAGTAACACGTGCTACTTGGGATAACTATATTATAGTATCACCTGCAATGGCAAGAACATTGTTGAACATTGATTTGAACAATGGCGGTCAAGCAGATGCGTACGAAGTACAACCTCCTAAAAAAGTGGTGAAAGTAACGGTAGGTAAAGTGAGTCTTGAATTACCTGTATTAATTATTCCTGGAACACATCCTTCTACCATTGGTATCGCTGTTGGTTACGGCCGCACAGAAGCCTTAGGTAAAGCGGTGATTGGTACTGGTAAAAATGCTTATCCATTTGCTAGCTTTAATGGTCAAACAATTGTTTTTGATCAAGCAGATGTGCAATTAACATTAACGGATCAAACTTATCCTGTTGCATTAACACAAACACATTTCCGCTACGACACTGCTCAAGGTAATCGTACAGAAGTGGTGAAAGAATTGTCTTTAGCATCTTTCTTAGCGCATCCATCTGAAATCCGCGAAGAGCGTGCACATGAATTGAAAGGTCAAATCATGGATGGCGATAAAATGACCAACGAAGAAGTGTTAGCGAACTTCGAAAAACAAGGTACGATGTACCCTGTGTATGAAAGACCAGGTATCAAGTGGGGTATGAATGTAGACTTAAACACTTGTAATGGTTGTGGTGCTTGCGTTGTGGCTTGTAATGCAGAGAACAACGTTTCTGTGGTTGGTAAGCCAGAAGTTTTACGCGGTCATGAAATGCATTGGTTACGTATCGATAAATATTTCAGTGGTGATATGGATAACCCAAATGTGGTTTTCCAACCATTGATGTGTCAGCATTGTGACAACGCTCCTTGTGAAAACGTTTGTCCAGTGGCTGCAACCAACCATAGCTCTGAAGGTTTAAACCAAATGACATATAATAGATGTATTGGTACGCGTTATTGCGCGAACAACTGTCCTTTCAAAGTACGTCGTTTTAACTGGGCTGATTATTCTGGAGCAGATAGCTTCCCAGACAATCAAAGAGGCGAAGTGAACGATGTAGTAATGAATATGAACGACGACTTAACAAGAATGGTATTGAACCCTGATGTAACAGTTCGTTCTCGTGGTGTGATTGAAAAATGTTCTTTCTGTGTACAACGTTTACAAGCTGCTAAATTAGAAGCGAAGAAGGCTTCTCGTCCAATGGTAGATGCAGATGTGAAAGTAGCTTGTCAACAAGCTTGCCCTACGTCCGCTATCAGCTTTGGTAATGTAAATGACAAACACAGTGCCATCACGATGGTGCGTGCAGAAAATCCTAATCGCAACTTCACAGTGTTAGAGCAATTACACGTATTACCAAATGTGACTTACTTAGCAAAAGTTAGAAATGACAATGCAAAAGCAGAAGGGCATGAGGGTGAAGCACATAAAGCAGAAGGACACGCTGAAACTAAAAAAGCAGAAGCAGTTCACTAAAAAAAAATAGTTGAAACTACTTTTAAAAAAAGGTTTCAAAAAAATATAGATTATAAAAATTTAGAAATAGACGAAGATGCATATTAAATACGAATCACAACTGCGCGAACCTTTGGTGTATGGTAATAAAGATTACCACCAAGTTACCGAAGATATTTTGCGCCCGATTGAAACGAAGCCAACTCGCTTATGGTATATCGGCTTTTCTATAGCCCTTATCTTATTATCGTTTGGTGCCTACAGCGTTTACCGTGAGGTCACTTATGGTATCGGTCAGTGGAACTTGAACAAAACCATTGGATGGGGTTGGGATATCACCAACTTCGTATGGTGGGTTGGTATCGGTCACGCAGGTACATTGATTTCTGCGGTATTGTTATTGTTCCGTCAAGGTTGGAGAACTGGTGTGAATCGTGCTGCGGAAGCCATGACCATCTTCGCTGTAATGTGTGCGGGTCAATTCCCGATCTTCCACATGGGTCGTGTTTGGATGGCTTTCTTTGTAATGCCTTATCCTAACTCTCGTGGTCCATTATGGGTGAACTTTAATTCTCCTTTATTATGGGACGTATTTGCGATCTCTACTTATTTCACTGTATCCTTATTATTCTGGTATTCTGGTTTGATTCCAGATTTTGCAACTGTGCGTGATAGAGCATTTACAAAATTGCGTAAAAAATTATATGGTATCGCTGCATTTGGTTGGACTGGTTCTACTAAACATTGGCAACGTCATGAGAGTTTGTCTTTGGTATTAGCAGGTTTATCTACACCACTTGTATTGTCAGTTCACACCATCGTATCTTTTGACTTTGCTACTTCAGTGATTCCTGGATGGCACACAACAATTTTCCCTCCATACTTCGTTGCCGGTGCGATCTTCTCTGGATTCGCAATGGTACAAAGTTTGTTGATCATTGTTCGTAAAGTATTTGGATTAGAAGATTATATCACCATTGGTCACATCGACTTAATGAATAAAGTCATTGTATTAACAGGTTCTATTGTTGGTATTGCATATTTAACGGAATTGTTCATGGGTTGGTATTCTCAAAATAAATATGAGGGCTATACTTTCTGGTATTCTCGTGCTTATTTATTTAGCCCTTATGGTTGGAGCTATTGGGGTATGATGGCTTGTAACGTATTGTCTCCTCAAATTTTCTGGTCTAGAAAAATGAGAAGAAACGTATTTGTTACTTTCTTCATGAGCATCATCGTAAATATTGGTATGTGGTTTGAGCGTTTTGTAATCATCGTTACCTCTTTATATCGTGACTATTTACCATCTAGCTGGTCTGTATACTACAGCCCAACCATTTGGGAAATTGGTTTCTATGTAGGAACATTTGGTTTGTTCTTCACTTGCTTCTTCTTATTTGCTAAATATTTCCCAGTGATTGCTGTGGCGGAAATTAAGTATGTATTAAAGAGAAGTGGTGAATCTTTCAAACCAGGAATGGAAAGCATTGAGGCGCAACCTCTGGATAAATTTATCCACGACAACGCACACTAATCGCTTTTAAAAAAAGAAATTATTTGGATCTGAATATTAATAGAAAATAATTATGGCACAAAAGAAATTCGTAGTTGGTTGTTTTGATGACGAAGCAGTTTTATTTCCTGCAGTAAAGCAAGTGCGTACTGCTGGTTACAAAATCAAAGATGTGTACACACCATTTGCAGTGCACGGTTTAGACCATGCATTGGGTATGCGTGAAACAAGTTTGCACACTGCTGGTTTTATTTATGGTATCACTGGAACAACTACTGCAATCAGCGCAATCAGCTGGATCTTCACAAAAGACTGGCCTTTGAATATTGGTGGTAAACCACATTTTGCTTTGCCAGCTTGGATCCCAATTATTTTTGAGTTAACCGTATTATTTGCTGCAGTGGGTATGGTATTGACTTTTTGTTATTTATGTCAATTGGCTCCAGGTGTAAAAAAGTACCACTTTCATAAAAGAGCCACAGACGATTTATTTGTCATGGCGATTGAGTGCTCTGATAAAACAAACACCGATGATTTATTGGCTTTATTAAAAGCAAACGGTGCGGTTGAAACAGATGTGCAAGTGGCAGAAGAAGATTGGTGGTTTGGTACTTATGATAAGGATGAGCAACTTGAGGGGCAAGTTTCGATGTAAGTGACCAATTTTTAAAGTTGCTCGGTTAACAAAAAAAGAGAATTTAATAAACTGATTAAGATATACATGATGAAGAAATATTTAATAATAAGCTTTTTAGTAGCGGTGGTTGCCTTGGTTAGCTGCTCCGATGTAAAACGTACTAGGGGTAAAGTGTACATGCCAGATATGGCTTACAGTCGCGCCATCGAATCTTATACCGACTTGTCTTACTTAAAAGATCAAGGCATTCACTTTGATGCGAAGCCTGTGGTTGGTACTATTGCTCGTGGTAAGGAAATGCCTTTCCCTTTTGCGAAGGATGTAGCAGGTGATACCACTAACTATATCGCATCTAAATCGGTGGTGAATCCAATTGATTCTTTAACTGCTAAGGAATCTGCAGAAGCAGAGCGTTTGTACTTAATCAATTGTGGTATTTGTCATGGTGCTAAATTAGATGGTAACGGTCCTTTATATAAAGATGGTAATGGCCCTTATGCTGCAAAGCCTGCAACATTGGTTGGAGATGTGAAGTATGAGAGCATGCCTGCTGGTCAAATGTTTTATTCTGTAGCATACGGTAAGAACTTAATGGGTTCTTATGCTTCTCAATTAAGCAAGCACCAACGTTGGATGGTGATCAAATACATTAAAAACAAACAAGCAGAAGCGCAAGCGGCAAAATAATATAGCACTTAATTAAAAGATTTATAAAAGAGAAAAGATGGCATCTATAAAAGAACAATTCGAAATTCCTGGTAGACTAAAAACATGGTCCTACTCCTTAATTGGTATTGGAGGCGCTGTGTTATTGTATGGTATGTTTACCAAAGGATTTAGCAGTGACGAGCATGAGCAAGTTCATTTTTGGGGTACTTTAATGTACAACACAATCTTCTGGACATTGATCTGTAACGCTGCAATGTTTTTCTTAAGCTTTAGTGCGATGGCGCAAGCGGCATGGATGCAATCCTTCCGTCGTGTACCAGAAGCCATCTCTACTTTAGTACCCGTTTTTGGTGGTATTACATTGATGGTTTTATTGTACATCATATTTGGTCATAAGCACCATATCTACCATTGGTTAGATGCAGAAGCGGTGGCAAATGATCCTATCTTAAAAGGAAAAACTGGTTTCTTGAATCCTACTTTCTTTGTGATTTGGACGACTTTGACAATTTCTTTATGGAGTTTATTTGGATATAGAGTACGTCAGTTGAATAATCAAGCAGATGTGGCGCCAATGGATGCACCAACTGCAAAAGCATTTAACATTCAAGGCATGGTGCGTTCTGGATTTTTCTTGGTATGGTTTGGTTTAACTGTAGCTTCTACCATCCCTTGGTTGTGGATGATGAGCATTGACGCACATTGGTATTCTACCATGTATAGCTGGTATACTTTCGCTAGTACTTTTGTAGCGGGTATGGCATTGATTGCATTATGGGTGGTGTACCTTAAGAATAAAGGTTATTTAGAATTAACAAACAATGAACACTTACATGATATTGCTAAGTTCATGTTTGCTTTCTCTATCTTCTGGACCTATTTGTGGTTCTCTCAGTACATGTTAATTTGGTATGCAAATATCCCAGAGGAAACTGTTTATTTTAAGCATAGAGTTCAAGGTCCTTACAAAGGCATCTTCTTCCTAAACTTAATTGTTAACTTTTTAGCGCCTTTGTTAATCTTAATGAAGCGTTCTGCTAAGCGTAATTACACATTAGTAGCATTCATGGCAGTTGTGATTATCTTTGGGCATTGGATCGATTTTTACCAAATGGTAATGGGTTCTTTGATGAAAGAGCATGTTGAATTAGGGGTGTTGGATTTTGGTATCCTTGCCTTCTTTGTAGGTGTGATGATTTTCTTTGTTGCAAAAGCTTTGGCAAGCAAGCCATTGATTGCAAAATACCATCCATTCTTAAAAGAAAGTATTATCCACCATACTTAGTAGCAGCATTTGTATAAAAATTATTAGAGTAAGAAAATAGAAATACGATTATGAGTTTATATTTATCCATAGCAATTATCGCTCTCGTGTTTATTGTGATTTTTCAAATCGCAAAAGCAAGTGAGCACGTTTCTATCCTTAAAGGAGAAGAAGCTGCTCGTAAACAAACCAACAAGATCAATGGCGCGTTGATGATCGTCTTTATGGTCTTAGGTTTTGTAGGTATCTATGTATGTAATGAATATCTTTTTGGCAAAACTTTGTTAGCACAAGAAGCGGCAAGTATCCAAGGAGAAAAAGTTGACCAAATGATTTGGGTGACTTTAGCCATCACTGGTATCGTATTTGTAGTGACGCAGGTTTTATTATTTTGGTTTGCCTATAAATACCAAGAAAACGATAACAGAAAAGTGTTCTTCTTTGCGCATAGTACTAAGTTGGAATTAATCTGGACTGCAATCCCTGCTATCACTTTAACCGTGTTGGTTGTATTTGGTTTACGTAACTGGTTCTTCTTTACTGGCGAACCTCCAAAGAACGCGATGGTAGTAGAAGTGACTGGAAAACAATTTGGTTGGATCTTCCGTTACCCAGGAAAGGACGCCGTATTTGGAAAAAAATATTATAAGAATATTGACCCAGCTACCAATTCAGTTGGTATTGTGTGGGATGATAAATTAGCACAAGACGATATCTTAACAGAACAAACCATGTATGTGGTTAAAGGGACACCTGTTAAATTAATCATTGGTTCTAGAGACGTAATTCATGATGTGGGTTTATCTCATTTCCGTTTAAAGATGGACGCTGTTCCTGGTATTCCAACAACAATGTGGTTTACACCTAAGTTCACAACCAAGGAAATGAAAGAAAAAACAGGCAACCCAAATTTTGCTTACGAGATTTCTTGTGATCAAATGTGTGGGAATGGTCATTACTCTATGAAAGGTATTGTAGAAGTAGTTACGCAAGAAGAGTATGATATGTGGATGGCAAAGCAAAAAGCACAATACTTAGTGGCTTTCCCTGAGAAAGATCCTAGCAATGTGCCTGCAGCAGCTACTGCAACAACAAACGACAGCACTGCAAAAACTGCAGTAGCAAAAATGTAATTGACGAAAAAAGATTTTGTAGAATTTTTAATTATAAAAGTTAGAAAAATATTTTAAATAAAACGGTATGAGTAACGAAGCAGCAATTATTGAAGACGTACATGTACACAGTGCAACAAGTCATGATGCACACGGACATGATGACCATGGACATCAAGAACACCATGATACTTTCTTAACTAAATATGTATTTAGTCAAGACCATAAAATGATCGCGAAGCAATTCTTGATCACGGGTATGGTTTGGGCAGTATTAGGTGGTTTAATGAGTGTGCTTTTCCGTTTGCAATTGGGTTATCCTGATGCAAGTTTTCCTTGGTTAGAATCACTTTTAGGTAAGTGGGCTAAGGGTGGTCAAATCACTCCAGAAGCTTATTATGCTTTAGTGACGACACACGGAACTGTACTTGTTTTCTTTGTATTGACAGCAGGTTTGTCTGGAACCTTCGCCAACTTCTTAATTCCATTGCAAATTGGAGCTAGAGATATGGCGTCTCCATTTATGAATATGTTGAGTTACTGGTTTTTCTTTGCAGCAAGTATTGTGATGTTGTCTTCTATGTTTGTAGAGACAGGACCATTCAGTGGTGGATGGACTGCGTATCCTCCATTGTCTGCATTGGGCGATGCGTCTCCTGGTTCTAAGACTGGTATGGACTTATGGATTATCGCAATGGCTTTATTCGTTGTATCTTCATTATTAGGTGGTTTAAACTATATCGCTACTATTTTGAACATGCGTACAAAGGGGATGAGCATGACGCGTTTACCATTAACGATTTGGGCATTGTTCTTTACTGCGGTATTAGGTGTATTGTCTTTCCCTGTATTGTTATCTGGTTTGATCTTATTAATTTTTGATAGAAACTTTGGTACTAGTTTTTATCTATCTGATATTTATGTGAACGGTGTAGGCGCATTACCGAATGAAGGTGGATCTGCCATTTTATACCAACACTTATTTTGGTTCTTAGGTCACCCAGAAGTGTACATCATCTTATTACCTGCCATGGGTATGGTTTCTGAGATTATGTCTGTGAGTTCTCGTAAACCAATCTTTGGTTATATGGCTATGTTAGGTTCTTTGTTTGCTATTGCTGCATTGGCCTTCTTAGTTTGGGCACACCATATGTTCGTTACAGGTTTAAATCCTTTCTTGGGTTCTGTATTCGTACTATTAACTTTATTAATCGCGGTGCCTTCTGCTATCAAAGTGTTCAACTGGTTGACGACTTTGTGGAGAGGTAATATCCGTTTCACTCCAGGTATGTTATTCGCAATTGGTTTTGTGAGTTTATTTATCTCTGGTGGTTTAACTGGTATTTGGTTGGGCAACGCTGCTTTAGATATTCACTTACATGATACCTATTTCGTAATTGCGCATTTCCATATTGTAATGGGTGTGGCTTCTATGTTTGGTATGTTTGCTGGTGTGTACCACTGGTTCCCTAAAATGTATGGTCGTTTCTTAAATAACACACTTGGTTATATCCACTTTTGGGTAACGATGGCTGGTGCGTATTTGATCTTCTGGCCAATGCACTACGAAGGATTAGCAGGTATGCCACGTCGTTATTTTGATTTTAGCATTTGGGAAAGTTTCAAGCAATTTGCTGAATTAAATAAATTCATCACAATTGTTTCTATGATCGTATTTGCGGCGCAAATTTTATTCTTGATCAACTTCTTCTATTCTATTTTCAAAGGACGTAAAGTGACTACTCAAAATCCTTGGGAAGCAAATACATTAGAGTGGACTACGCCTATTCGTCCTGGTCACGGTAACTGGGTTGGTGAAATACCAGAAGTACATCGTTGGGCTTATGATTACGGTAAAGATGGAAAAGATTTCATTCAACAAACAACACCTGTTGGTGCGGATGAGTCGACCCACTAAACTGTGAAAGCAATTATAAAAGATTACGCGCAGTTGATGAAGTTCACCCTAAGTTTTACGGTGGTCTTCACATGTGTGATTTGTTATCAGATTGCGCCAAATATTATAGTATTTGATTGGTGGAATATTTTGATCTTAACTTTTGCAGGTCTTTGTATTACGGGTAGTGCCAATGCGATTAATCAGGCAGTAGAAAAAGACACGGATGCACAGATGAAGCGCACAGCAAATCGTCCGGTAGCTTCTGGTAGAATGTCTCAGCAAACAGCTTATGCATTTGCCATCATCGCTGGAATTATTGGCGTAGGTTTAATGGCGTATCAATTCAATACCTTGTCTGCCATATTGAGTGCGTTGAGTTTATTCTTATACGCCTTCATCTACACGCCACTAAAAAAAATCAATTCAATCGCAGTCTTGGTAGGTGCTTTTCCGGGTGCCATCCCTTGCTTAATTGGATGGGTTGCTGCAACCAATGAAATCAATCCGCTTGCAGCTTTTATTGTGGATGGTAAAACTTATTCCAATGCGGGAGGTTACGCTTTATTTTTAATTCAGTTCCTTTGGCAGTTCCCACATTTTTGGGCGATTGCTTGGGTATCACATACAGATTATTCTAAAGTGGGTTTTAAATTATTGCCTGCGGATAAAGGGCCTACAAAGTTCACAGCTTTACAAGCGGTGATGTATGCGGTGTTGATGGTGCCAATTGGTTTCTTGCCTAACTATTTTAAGATTACTGGAGAGTGGAGTATGTGGGTGGTTTTAGTGGCGAATATTTTTATGGTCGTTCAATGTGTGCGTTTATACCAGAATATGGGTGTGCCTGCAGCACGTCGAGTGATGTTTAGCAGCTATATTTATTTACCAATTGTGTATTTGGCATTAATGGCGAATAAAATTTAAAGAACAATTATGAGTATAGAAAAAAAGAAAGCACATCCTTATAAATTTATCCTTTGGGTAGCTTTAGGAAGTATCATCATGCTTTTTGCAGGGTTGACCAGTGCTTATATTGTAAAAAAAGGACAAGCCAATTGGTTGGACTTTGAATTGCCGGTGGTGTTCTGGTACTCAACATTTGTGATCCTATTAAGTAGTGTGACCATGCAAATGGCTTTGAAGAAGTTCAAAGAACGTGAGATGGGTCAATATCGTGGATTCATCACTTTAACGGTTTTACTTGGTATTGTATTTGTGGTGACACAGATTATGGGCTTTAGCGCTTTAGAAGCCAATAGCATCGCCTTAACAGGTCCTAGAAGCAATTCAGCGGGTTCTTTTTTATTGGTGATTGCTGGCTTGCACATCCTCCACGTGGTGGGTGGTGTAATTGCTTTAACAATCATCTTTTTAAGAGCTTATTCTGTAAAAACAAAATTTTACAATGCCTTGCCGGTGGAATTGGCATCCATTTATTGGCATTTTGTAGATATACTATGGATTTATCTTTTTGTGTTCCTACAATTTGTAGGATAGACTAAAAACCAATATTTTTGCACTGAAATTGAAATAGAACATGTCAACAACAACAACCGCTTCGCCAACTGAAGCAAAATTATGGGGTGGTGGAAAAAGCCCTTTTAGTGTAGAATACGGAAAAGTAATGATGTGGTACTTTTTAATGAGTGACGCATTCACTTTTGGCGCTTTCTTGATTTCTTATGGCACGGTTCGTTTTTCTACAAACGGATGGCCTAACCCAAACCTTGTTTTTAAAAGTTTCCCATTTGCACCAGAAGGGATCAATGCCCCATTGGTATTTGTATCTGTGATGACTTTTATTTTGATTGTAAGTTCTGTGACCATGGTACTAGCAGTTCATGCTGGCCACAATATGGATAAGAAAGGCGTTGTTAGAAATATGATTTTGACCATCATTGGCGGTATCGCTTTCTTAAGCTGTCAGGCTTGGGAGTGGAATCACTTATTCCATGAAGGTGCATGGTGGGGTCGTAATCCTTTCATCAATGCAGATGGAACAGCTTCTTCGACCAACTTCACAAACTTCTTCTTTACCATCACTGGATTCCATGGCTTCCACGTATTCAGCGGGGTGGTGATTAATATTATTATGTTGATCATGACATTAACCAACCAATTTGAAAAAAGAGGACATTACAATATGATTGAAAAAGCAGGTCTTTACTGGCACTTTGTAGATTTAGTATGGGTGTTTGTATTTACTTGTTTCTACTTATTATAAGCAGATACATAATGTAATCCTATTGAGCAAAAACTAACGAATTAACTATGTCACATACAAATGATACACACGCAGAGCACGGTGGTGGTGCTATTGCAGAAATTAAAAAAGTTACCATCATACTTTCGGTGTTAACAATTATTGAATTGATCTTAGGCTTTTGGATGATTGGTATGAAAAGCGAAGCCTTAGTGCTTGGGGTGAAGGGCACCATTGTGATTTTAATGATGGCAAAAGCATTTTATATTGTTGCTTATTTCATGCACTTAAAGCATGAAGTAAAAAACTTGATTATGACAATTGTAGTGCCACTTTCTTTATTCATCTGGTTCATCATTGCCTTTTTAGCAGATGGTAATTCTTTCAGAAATCTACGCAATACCTACAATCCATATTTTAAAGAGCAATCTACTATAAAGGTAACACAGCCTGAACATGGGGAAGCCCATGGCGGTGGACATGCGTCTGAAAAGGGTGCGGGTGCGGCAGCTCATACTGATTCTGCAGCACACAAGACAGACTCTGCAGCTAAGCACTAATTAGCACTAATTATAGGCTTTGAAATATTCGAAACCACTCCAACTATTTGGGGTGGTTTTTTGTTGTAACTTTACATTCTATTCAACACCATCATCAGCATGTCTAAAAAGTCTTTGTACGGTTTATTTATCGCCCTAGTTATTCCGATAAGTTGTTATTTATGGCTTAAATCGGCAAGTGACAGCGCGGTGTCTATGCCAAGACATTATTTATTGGATACAGTGGTGAGTCGTGTAGAAAAAGGGAAGACCATTGATGATAGTATTTGGCATACCACAAAAGACATTCGCTTGGTGAATCAATTGGGTGATTCAGTAAACTTATACCAACAATCTGGCAAGATCATTATTGCGGATTTCTTTTTCACAAGCTGCGGAAGTATCTGCCCTAAGCTAACGACCAACATGGCCAAGTTGCAACAGTCCTTTACTAGGGGTGGCAATACGCGTCAAAAAGTGTTGGACACTAACTTTATTCAATTCATTTCTTTTTCTGTAGATCCGGATCGTGATTCTGTTCCAGTGTTAAGAGAATACGCCAACAAAATGGGTGTGGCTTCTGATAATTGGTGGTTGCTGACTGGTAGCAGAGATGCTATTTATAAGTTTGCTTTTGAGGAAATGAAGGTAGATCAATTTAGCATTGAGCCTGTCTCTCCGGACTTTGTACATACAAGCCGCTTTGTATTGATTGATAAAAAAATGCAAGTACGCGGTTACTACAATGGACTTGATTCAGCTTCAATGTTAAAGCTAGCCAAAGACGTTGGCTATTTAATGTTAGAAAAAGACAAAACTAAAAAAAGTCAAGTGTTTCAAGATATTGTTGATCTGAGTTGGTTATGGTTGGTGATTGCGTTAATGGTATCTAGTTTTGTTTTCTATTTCACAAAGACAAGATTAAAAAATTAATATTATGTTAGAACCTGTATTAAAGAAGAACGATCAGTTGGCCTACATTTTAATTGGCGTTTTCTCGGCGATTGTATTAGCAGTGGTGACTTTTCTAAGTAAATTCACTTTAGAGGTAGAATTGCCTTTTGACAAACATATTTTTGCATTGATCAACGCGGTCATTAATTCAGCAGTGGCTGTTTTATTGGTTGCAGGATTAATTGCAGTGAAGCAAAAAAATTACACTTTACATAAGTCCATCATGCTCACAGCGATGGTACTTTCTTTACTGTTTTTAGTCACTTATATCGCACACCATTTATTAGCGGGAGAAGCAAAATTTGGCGATGCCAATTTTGATGGAGTAGTGGATGATGCCGAAAAAGCAGTATTGGGTAATAGCCGTCCTTTTTATTTAATTTTATTAGGTACACATATTGCATTGGCTGCAACTAGCTTGCCATTTATATTATTCACTGCATACAGAGCTTTAACGAGTGATTTTGCAGCGCATAAAAATTTAGCTAAAAAAGTATGGCCTATCTGGTTTTATGTCGCATTAACTGGACCGATTGTATACTTGATGATTAAGCAGTATTATAATTAAGGCTGCTTAATTTGTAAATTTATTTCAATGGGCGATTTTATTTTTATAGGAAGTGTTTTTTGTGCTTTAATTAGTGCTTATCTTCTTTTGTTTAAAAAAAATATTGTTCATTTATTTTCTGATAAAATTTTAGCTATTTTATTTTTATGTTATAGTTATTGCACATTAAATTTTATACTCATTTCTTCTGGCTGGTTGATATTCCTGCCTAATTTATACCGTACATCTGCACCTATTAATTATTTAATACCGCCATTAGCATATATGTATGTTAAATCAGTATTGACTAATAAAAATAAATGGAAATTGATAGATGCATTTCATTTAATTCCCTTTTTATTTATAGCTATAAATTATATTCCATTGTATAGTATGGATATGAATCATAAAAAAGAAGTTGTTACATTAGTCATCGAAAGTTTTAATAATAATTATAATATACAGGATGGTTTTTTCACTGAAAAGATACAATTTCTTAGACCCATTCAAAGCATAGTCTATATTATTTTACAATGGAATTTAATTTATTCTTTTAAAAGAAAGCATAATCTTGGATATTTTAAAGAACACACAGAGTTAATTTTAAGTTGGCTAATTAAATTTACTTCTGCTATCACTTTTACTATTTTAACCTTTTTGATTTTTGTTATCGGGGTCGTTTATACTTTATATACGAATCAAAACATAAATGATATTGTATTTTACGCGTCTATTCCGGTTTCTATAAGCCTGTTTTATTTAACTAGTTACTTAATTCTTAACCCTAATGTATTTTTAGGACTTCCGTATATCGACTACAATAAAAACAATCAAAAAATTGAAATATTAGATAAGCTAAAATATGAGGAAGAAATAGCAGCTATTGAATCATATCTTATCAATAATAAGCCTTACTTAAAGCAAGGGTTTTCGATTAATGAATTTTCTATAGCCTTGGATTTACCTGCCAAATTGGTTTCTTTCTTAATTAATAATCATTTTGATAAAAATTTCAATGATTTTGTAAATACATATAGAATTGAGCACGTAACGGATTGTATAAAAGCAGGAGATTTAAACCAATTTACATTGTATGCTTTAGCAACACAAGCAGGTTTTTCTAACAAAACCAGTTTTGTAGATGCCTTTAAAAAAGTACATAATTGTACGCCATCTCAATTTATTTCTAATATGATTGTGCAATAAATAGGCTATAACCTATTTCAATTAGGGGAAAAGGCAAGTTTTCTGAAATCTTGCCTTAAATGAGCACTCTAGCATTTATTCTAAAATTAGATTTTCGCATATTTGGACGTCTTTTGATTAATAAAAGAACACCAAATTATGAGCTTAAGATCATTGTTGTCTTTTATAGCTAATACATTCCCAATAATCATCTGCGCCCAATCGATTACACCCTATACCTTCAATAATGGAGGCGGTTCAGCCTCATCTATAGAATGGAGTATTGGAGAGTCGGTTTCTATAGCCAACTTTACTACCCCTAATTACATGTTCAATACCGGTTTATTACAGCCATTAACCAATGTTGTCACATCTATTAATGAGTATGGTCCAGTTGTCTATGGCCATCAAATTACAATTAGCCCAAATCCTACCACAGACTTAGTGCATTTAAAGGGGCAGTTTAATCAAATGGGTAAACTATCCTTTCAGGTAATTGACTCAAAATCATCCATTTTATTAACCTATGAAGCCGGAACAAATATAATTAGTTATGAAAAGGACATTTTCATGGATCATTACCCATCTGGGATATTTTATATCAAAGTAATTTTTAAACCTACTAACGGAATCATCAAAACTGGAGTTTTTAAAATTGTGAAATTATAATTATACATGAAAAATTACCGTCTTTTTAATCGCTCTATTTTTATACTATTGTTATTAATCTTAATAGTTCATGGTTACGCTCAAACTGGATTAAATTTTCAGGGGGTAGCAAGAACAAACAATAATATTATATTGGCATCACAGCCAATTAGTTTGCGTTTAAGTATTTTACAAGGTAGTTCCACTGGAATTGCAGAATATGTTGAAACAAGAAGAGTTACCACCAATGCGCAAGGCTTGTTTACAGCAGTGATTGGAGATACGGGAGCAATTAGTACTTTAGGAAATTTTACGACTATTAATTGGAGAAATATCCCTAAGTTTTTAAAGATTGAAATGGACGTTGCAGCAGGAAATAATTTTATATCTATTGGTACCACCCAGTTTCAGTATGTGGCTTATGCGCAGTTTGCAAATAGTGTGGATGCAGAAAATATCACAGGCGTTGTGCCCGTTGCTCGGGGGGGCACGGGTGCAAATAGCTTGTCTTCATTTAAAACAACACTTGCTTTAAATAATATAAACAATACATCAGACCTTTCTAAACCAATTAGTACTGCAACCCAAACTGCACTTGATTTAAAATTAAATGCGGCTGATACAGTCAAGTTTATAAAGCAAACATTTACGGATTCGGCACTATTGACTAAATTAAAATTATCTGACACGGCTAGTATGTTAAGCAATCGTATAGGTAAGGATACCCTTAATTTATCAGCTAGAATTAACGTAAAAGCAAACATTATAGATTTAACAACTGGCTTAGCATTAAAATTAAATGCAATAGATACAAGTAAATACACCAAACAAAACTATTCGGATTCGGCACTACTTACTAAATTAAAATTATCTGACACCGCTAGTATGTTAAGTAATCGACTAGGCAAGGATACCCTAAATTTATCAGCTAGGATAAATTTAAAAGCAAACACTTCTGATATGACTTCTGGTTTATTGTTAAAAGAAAATACTTCAAATAAATCAACTGCCACTGATTTAGGGGGAATATCACCTAGTGATATTTTATTTCCTACACAAAAAGCGGTAAAGGAGTATGTTGCAGCTAACGCAAGCAGTGGTGGTGTTGCAGACGCTGGAATTACTTCCATTAAACTTGCGGATGGTGCTGTGACTGATGCGAAAGTAGCAAGTGGAATTAGTAAATCAAAAGTAGGATTGGGTAATGTAGAAAATATTTCAATTAGTACTTGGTCAGGTACTAATAGCATAACTACTGTTGGTACAATCACAAGTGGCGTATGGAGTGGAACTGCTATTTCTTTGAATAATGGAGGAACAGGCGCAACCACTGCTGCTGCCGCTAGAACTAATTTAGGATTAGTGATTGGCACCAATGTGATGTCTGCTAATGCTACCACTGCAAACATTTCCCCAAGTACAAATAGGAATTATGTAACGGATGTCCAAGCGGGGGTATTATCAAATACATCTGGTACTAATTCAGGAGATGAGACTACCTCAACAATTAAAACAAAATTAGGCATAACAACCCTATCTGGTTCCAATACTGGAGATCAAACAATAAGCTTAACAGGTGATGTACTAGGAACTGGTACAGGCAGTTTTTCTACAACCGTAAATAGCATAGGTGGTGTAAGTTCATCTACTATATCAAATTTTGATTCAAGAATTAGTTCCAATACAAATAGCATTACAACAAATACAACTGATATAGCAACCCTTAATTCAAATTTAAGTATTAAGCAAACTGGATATACTAATTTAACAAGTATTGGCACTTTATCAAATACTGCAGGTTATTTGAAAAATAATGGATCAGGAGCGTTTTCGTATATAACTCCAACTACTGCAGACATTTCCCCAAGTGCAAATAGGAATTATGTAACGGATGCACAAGCAGGGGTATTATCAAATACATCTGGTACTAATTCAGGAGATGAGACTGTCACAACAATTAAATCAAAATTAGGCATAACCAATCCGGCTATATCTGGAAATAATAATGACGCAATACAAATTTTAAGTGGTACGGTTGGAAGCGGGGAACTTTTATTTAAGGATCTGTATGATATCAATGCATCTCTTTTTGATGATAAAGCATCCTTATCTGCATCACAAAACAATTTTACCGGAGATGTCAAAGCCAAGACCTATATCCTTACAAATCCTTCTACAACAACAGCCTCTAGTGCAACGACTACAATTAATTTAGCCACAGGTAATGTTTTAGAAGTCTTCTTAACATCAAATACCACATTGTCATTCACAAATCCTAGAATTGGTACTTATATCATTAAAATTAAACAAGACGGTACTGGAGGAAAAGTAGTCACGTTCCCAACAATGAAATGGGCAGATGATGCTGTACCAACTATAACTGCTACAGCTAATAGAACAGATTTAGTTACTTTGATTTATGATGGCACAAATTATTATGCAAGTTGTCTACAAAATTTTTAATATGAAAATTATAATAATACCTTTTTTATTTATTTCATTTTATATACATGCTCAAGTAGTTCCAATTGGAACTGTTATAATAGGGAAGCGCCTACCTACTTTAACTGCGAATAGCACTTCATATATGTATGCAAGTTTTGCTACATTAAGTGGTAGTATTAAAATCAATGACTCTAAATTAACTATTATTGAAAAAGGTTTTATAGTTTTGCCTAATTCAGATAATAGAGTACCTGATATATCCAACTCAACTAAATATATTGTTGGTGCAGTAAGTAATGATTTTGAAAATACATATACTTTTAACTCAAATACAACTTATAAGTATAGATCTTACGCTAAAAATAGTAAAGGGGAGTATGCTTATTCGCGAGTATCAAGTTTTACAACTAGTATGAATCCTTGTGAGATTAATCCATGTAAGAATGGAGGCGCTTGTTCATTTGATTTTGAAAATACAATTCTGACTTGTGAATGTGTTGAACCTTTTGGAGGTGATTGTTGTGCATCTTTATCAAATAATTATGGAGGTAGTTGGTGGATTACGAGTGGAACAAATACATGTAATGCTTATTTTCAACAAATTGCATCATCAAAAAAAACTCAAAAATTCAAGCTTACTAAATTTGATGAAAATTTAGATACAAATTATACTTGGTTTGTCCCACAGGTAATAAATAATCAATTATCAATGGTTAAAATTGGTAAATAAATCTGTTGCATCAAAATAAGTGATGAATTACTAATTAGTAGCTTAATTCTTTTACAGGATCCCAAAATAATTTTTCAAAGTCCAAGACCGTTTCGTTTTGGACTTTTATTTTTTCCTTTTCCAAAAGTGTTTGCATGGTGGTGGGCGTTTCAAAATGTGCCTTACCACTTAACATACCATTGCGATTCACCACTCTATGTGCAGGTACTTTAGGTTTTACCCCATGTGATGCATTCATGGCCCAACCTACCATCCTTGAGCTTCCTCCAGTGCCTAAATATTTTGCAATGGCGCCGTAGCTTGTCACACGTCCCTTGGGAATGAGTCTTACTACATCAAATACATTTTGGAAAAAGTCTTTTGTCTTGGGCGTGTATTGCATAAATGAAAGGAAACTGAATATACAAAATTTAAAGGGACATAATTAAAGAACAAGGAAATGAGATCGGAACTAAGTTAATATTTTACAAATGCTTTTTAATATCCTCCGTGTCAACTTGTTTTTCTGGGTAAGCTTCAGGTGCGGTTTTACTCGCGGCAGTTCTAATTAATTGCGCTCTTGTTTTAATAGGTTCAGGCACGGCTTCATAATCAAATGGGCAATGCTTGCAGGCTTCCCCACAGCAATAACCTCTTGCTTCGTGATAAGCTGCAGTAAATACCCATTTTCCTTTTGGGTCTATATTATAATGTACACCTTCAATCATTTTTTAATACGCTCTTTTACTTTTCTCCCTTATGGTTCTCTCTTACTTTTCTCTTTTACTTTTTTATTTTTACGCTTCTTTCTTCGCCCTTGCTGCTTCTGCTTCCATTCTAAGTAATTCTCCTGCATCCATGGGTATGTCTTTGATTGCTTCTTTTAAAACATCGTCTAGTTCCAAAGGAAGGTCTTTATCAATATTAAACTGAATATAGTGAATCTTGTTACTCTGTGCGATATCCAATCCTTCGTAGTATGTTTTAATTAAACAACGAGGATCGATGTTTTGTTCGGCGTATAAATTGTCTGTTTTGTAGATTAGGTTTAAACCATATAGCTCGATCACTTTTAAAGTAAAATTGTAAAGTAGGGGGCTATCTGTTTTTAAATGTACAATACCAGCAGGCACATCGCTATGCTTTCCGCTTCCATTTTTTAGGAACTGTTGATATAATCTTAAAAATTTAGGATGGGTTAAACGCTTTTTCGCCTTTGACCATCTTAGTTGTGGATCGGGGAAGGTGATCCAAATTTCATCCACCTCATTTTCATGAAAGTAATTTGCGGTGAGTTCGATTTGTGAACGTACAAATCCGACATTTTTTAATCCATCTTTATTCGCAATACTTGCACCTTTCCAAATGCGATTGCCTTTTAAATCGATGCCAATAAAATTTGCGTTTGGAAACATACGACCTAAGCCAACGGCATATTCTCCTCGGCCACAGGCAAGTTCTAAAATGAGTGGAGTAGATGAACTTGTCTCATTTTTTAATGCATTAAAAAACGCAGCCCATTTCCCCGGCATACCTTGTGGAAATTCCAATACATTTTCATATTCCTTAATTGCTGCAAACTTGATTAGTTTTTTCTGACCCATAGCGCAAAGATAGTATTAGAAAGGTTTCTAAGATGCTAATCGCTTTATTTTTTTTTATCAGATATTAAATTACACGTATCTTTATTTTATTAAAATACACGTGCAATGAAAACGAAATTGACCCTTGTAATGGAAGATGAGGTGATCTATAATGCCAAAATCTATGCTAAGAAAAAAGAGGAGAGTCTTTCTTCTATGGTTGAAAACTATTTAAAAGCAGTTTCAGAATCTTCTAAATCGACAAACCCGAAAAAGGCTAATTCAAAAAAAACAACAAGTTTAATTGAAAAGTACAGAGGTATTATTAGATTACCAGAGGAGTATGATTATAAAAAAGAAGTTGGATTGTATTTATTAAAAAAGTACAACAAATTAAAATGAAACATATATACCTAGATACAAATATTATCGTTGATATTTTTGCTGCAAGGGCTCCACATGATATTGCAGCTATTGAATTATACAGATTGGCAAAAGACAATAAAATTAAAATATATATTTCTGCTGAGTCATTTACTACGATCTATTATATTTTAAGAATTAATAAAATTGCACATAACAAATGTCTTGTGATTTTTCAAGATCTATTGAAAACCACAACTGTTATGAATACAAATGAATTCATAATTAGTAAGGCAATTAACAGCGGATTTGATGATTTTGAAGATGGAGTTCAATTCATCTCTGCAAAGTCCAATGCTAAAATAAATCTTATTGTAACCAGAGATAAAAAGGGGTTTAAGAAAAGTGATATACCAGTTACTGACGCGCATCAAGCGCTTCAATTATTTGTAAATTAAGATGACCCTTTCATTAATTTCAACGCTTTCTTAGCTACAATAGGTGCAATGGCTACACCCATGCCACTCATGCGTACTGCACAGTATACATTGGGTTGTACTTGTTCAATGATTGGTTTTTTGATAGAACCCATGCCCATGGTGCCGCTCCACCTGAGTTCGATTTTTGGTTTTTTGGATCCCTTAGGCAGGATACGCTGCATCATAAAATCCTCTAACACTTTTTGTATTGTAGTAGAAGTTTCTAGCGAATATGTTTTTTCATTTTTAAAATCGGCATTTCTTGCACCACCTAATAATAAACGATTGCCTAGGTTACGGAAATAATAATAGCCTTCATCAAAATGGAAACATCCTTTGAATTTTAAATTTTTGATAGGCTCCGTCACAAAGACTTGTCCTCTTGCGGGTACCACATCTAAACCAGGGACAAGTTGTTTTGCAAATCCATTGGTGCAAATTAAAAATTGTTTGGTCTCTATAGGCGCTTCTAAATTTGTGGTGATGGTCACGCCCTTGCTATGACTTTTAAACTTTTTTACTTCGGTACCGAATAAAATTTGAACGCCTTTTGCCTGTACTGCTTTTTGTAAAGCCAAAACCAATTTTGCGGAATTTAATTGTCCTTCTAATTGATTAAATGCCAAAGCCTCGATGCCTTGAAAACCCAACTTCTGAATATCCTTGCTTTCATTAGTGTAGATGGGTAAATATTTGCCATTCTTTTTGGGCGTTTTTAATGCGGGCGCTAATATTTTATTTAAATAGGCAATATCTGATTCTAAATGTGCTTTTTTTCCTTCAAATAATTCATAGCCGCCCCATTGGTTATAGTCTATCTCTTTAGCTTTAAAGACTTCTTGAATTCTTTGTAATCCATCATAACGCATTTTCACTGTTTCAAGCATGGCAGCTTCACCCATTAATTGAACATCATACATTAATTCAGAGACACTTCCAAAACAAGAGAAACCTGCATTGCGTGTGCTTGCTCCAGAAGGGATTGTGCTACGTTCTAATATGGTAATTTGCAATTTCGGGTTTTGATGGATGGCTTCATAAGCTGTCCACAATCCTACAAAGCCACAACCCACAATCACTAAGTCCTTGGGTGCAAAATAGGTAGACTGTTCCCATACTGAAATTGCCATAATTGTAGATTTAGCTATAAAGTTCCTATTAATTTACAATAATAGGGTATCTATGTTTTTGTATTATTTTGAAAAATAAAATGTCTAATAGGCTTTAAAAAACGGCAAATATTCAAGTAGAGCCTGCTTTTATTCCAATTTTGTTTAATATGATAATGTTCATTTTATATAAAATCTAGACATAGTATAAAATAATATAATATATAGAATTTTTACCTAATTTTTTGAGAAGATATTATAACAATTTGTTAATATTTCGTTTATATTCGTTTTCAAAATTAAAATCAATCACATGAGAAAAGTTGTTTTATTGTCTTCTCTTGTTTTTTGTTTTGCACTTCAAGTATTGGCTCAGGGATCTAAGAAAATCTCTGGAAAGATAGTTGATCAAAAAACTAAGCAAGGATTAGGAGGCGTAACAGTGAATGCTGGTAAAGTGAATGCTTTATCTGATGCAAATGGTAATTACCAAATTAATGTTACAGATCAAAAGTCTGTAAACTTTAGTATTGTAGGCTATGAAAAGCTTTCAAGAACAATTGGTACTACATCTACTATTAATGTTGAATTAGTAGCATCAACTGCAGTATTAGAGGAAGTTGTAATTACAGGGTATACGCGTGAGAACAAATCTAAATTCGCGGGTGCCGTAACTACGATTAGTGGTAAAACTGTAAACGATGTACCAGTAGGTTCATTCGACCAAGCTTTCCAAGGTCGTGTTCCAGGTATGTTGGTAAACTCTGGATCTGGTCAACCAGGTTCTAGTGCACAGGTAACTATCCGTGGTATCAAATCTATTCAAGGTGCTGGTGCTCAGCCTTTGTATGTATTAGATGGTGTGCCAATTCCTGCATTTGACATGCAAACAATTAACCCTGACGATTTTGAATCTATCACTGTATTGAAGGATGCGACAGCAGCTGCAATCTATGGTGCTAGAGGAGGTACGGGTGTAATTGTAATTACTTCTAAAAGAGGTAAAGCAGGTAAGAATGTAGTGACTTACAAAACACAATACGGTATCACTCAACGTCCAAACTTTGACAGAATGAACTTGATGAATACACGTGAGATGTTAACTTATGAGGAAAGAGAAAAAATAGTAGGAACTCCTGGATGGACTTGGTCAGCAAATAACCCAGCAATCCCTACAGGTATGACTGCCGCTTCTAAGAAAGTTTCATTGGATAGTTTGAGTCTTATTGATATTGATTATGCCAACATTTTCTATAGACAAGGTATCTCTCAATCACATGAATTAACTTTAAGTGGTGGTTCTGATAGAACTAAGTTCTTTTTATCTGCTGGTTTATTTGACCAACAAGGTATTGACTTAGGTTCTTCATTAAAGCGTTATACAATTCGTTTTAACTTAGACCATTCTACAGATAAATTTACTGCTCAATTTAATAGCAGTATTGGTTATTCTAAGTCTAAATTAGCAGAAGGTGATTACTTAGGTAATAGCCCAAGAAGTCCATTCCAAATGACTTATAGAGCTAAGACTTATGAGAATCCTTACAAGCCAGACGGCACGTTAAACTGGGGTGCAAGTTCTTCTATGGCTTACAAGCAAGTTGCAAACTTGTTAGAAGGTCTTCAGAATACAACAAGAGGATATGATCAAATTAAAATGGTAGGTAATGGTTTATTGGCTTACAAGCTTTTCCCAACTTTAACAGTTAGAAATAACTTGGGTGTGAATGCTTCTAGCAACTATGTAAACCGTTATGTGAATGCAGATTCTTATATTGGATCTTTACAATCATTCCAATCAGGTATCGCGCAAGAATCTAACACAGTGACTTCTGAATTTATCAACACATCATCTGTTGTATACAATGAGAAATTTGGTAAATCTGAGTTGGACGCATCTGCTAACTTTGAGATTGTGAGAGGTTTCCAAAGAGGTTTAGGCTTCACTTTATATAATTTAGACAAGCGTTTGACTGAAACAGGTCAAGGTGCTAGTGCTTTACCAACAAACGGTGCTGCTACTTATCCTCAAAATGCATCTAGTGCAAAATCTGGATTTGGTATCCGCTCTTATTTTGCAACAGCAAAGTATACTTATGATAACAAGTACTCTTTAAACGGTAATATCCGTCGTGATGGTACTTCAAGAATCGTAAACAATGAAAACAGAGAAGTAACTTCTTGGTCTGCTGGTTTTACATGGAATGCTTTACAAGAGCGTTTCTTGAGCAAGCAAAATATTTTCTCTGAATTGAAATTGAGATTGTCATTTGGTATCATTCCAAATATTGGTTCTATTTCTACTTCATCTTATGGAGCAGGTTTACAATCTATCACGAACTATCAAGGTCCTCAGGTGCCTACGTTTGGTACAGCAGCTTATGCTGGTTCTACCCTCCCAGGTTTAGTACCTAATAGCCCAGGTAACCCTAATTTGAAAATTGAAAGAATTCAAAAATCAAATATCGGTATCGACTTTAGCGTATGGAATGGCCGTGCTCGTTTTAACTTAGATGCTTATGACGAGAAAACTTTAGACTTATTTGTAAACCAACCATTGTCTGGTACAACTGGATTCTCTAGTTTGTATATCAACGCTGGTAAAATGCAAAACAAAGGTTTAGAATTAAATGCGAAAGTGGATGTGATTAAAACACGTGATTTTGGTGTAACACTTGGTGTGAACCATTCTTACAACGTGAATACAATTCTTGACTTAGGTGCAGTGAATGAATTCTTCTTAGGTACATTCGTGATCAGAAAAGGTTTACCTTATGGATCTCACTATACTTACAATTATTTAGGTGCTGATCCTGCAACAGGTGCGCCAAGATACGAAGCACCAGATGGTACAGTAACAAATGATGTTGCGAAAGCAGGTCAATTTGCTAAGTTTGGTAACTATTTACCAAAACACCAAGGTGGATTTGATTTTGAATTCCGTTACAAAGCGTTCTCAGTTTCTGGATTATTCTCTTATCAGTTTGATGTGGTTAGAAGTAACAACACAAGAAACTGGATCACAAGAGGTACTTCTGGATACCAATCTATCGTTAGAGGTTCAAGAGAATTAATTGATAACCAATGGCAAAATCCAGGTGACAATAAACTTTTCCAAAAATCTACTTTTGATAGAGGCTTTACTTCTTCTGACTTAGAAGATGCGAAGTTCTTACGTTTCAGAAACTTAGTTGTTGCGTATCAATTACCAGCAATCAAGGGTCCAAATGGTAAGCCATTGTTTACTGGCGGAAGAGTATATGCTCAAGGTCAAAACTTAGCAATCTGGAGTCCATGGAGAGGTTTAGATCCAGAAGATAATAACAATATTAGTTTGAACGAATATCCTAACCCTAGCATGTTTACATTAGGTTTAGACATTAATTTCTAATCAACTAAAAAATGAATAAAATGAGAAATAATAAATTGGTTATTGGTTCATTCTTTATGTTATCCCTTTTTGCTTCTTGCTCTAAGGTGATAGATGTGAAGGAGACCGACTTCATCGGCGGAGACGTCGCTTTGAAGACCGTTGATAACGTTGAGTCTGGTATCATTGGTGCTTACTCAGCTATGAACGTAGAAATGGGCATCTTGTTGAACAGTGTTTTTGCCGATGAGGTAAGAGTTGCTGAGTTTTACAATGCTGCTACAGTACACGAATGGCAATATGCATCTACAGATATCTCTTTAAGAGATAGCTATACTGCGTTCCCTTTGTACTACAGAATTATTGACAGAGTAAATAGAGTTTTAGAAGCTTTACCAAATGTAAAAGCAACTACAGCTGCTCAAGAAGCGACTAAAGCTAGAGTGAAAGGAGAAGCATTATTCTTAAGAGCTTTTGCACACTTTGAATTGTATCGTTTTTATAGCAATTCTGCTGACGGAGCTGCATTAGCATTGGCTTATATGGAGACACCTTCTTTAGCGCCAGTGGCTAGAATTACTGTGGCACCTTTCTTTGTAAAATTAAATGCAGATTTAGCTGCTGCTAAGTCTTTAGTGCCTGCTGCAAATACAGATATCTACAGAGCATCTAAGCATGCGGTAACTGCATTGCAAGCAAGAGCTGCTTTATATGCTAAAGATTATGCGAACGCTGCAACTTTTGCAACTGAATACATTGCTGCTTTCCCATTAGCTTCTAAAACAAACTTCCCATTAATTTGGAAGGATGCAAACAATAGCGAAATGGCATTTAAATTAAGCAGAACAACTACTGCTGGTGGAAGAATTGGTAGTTTATACAGAGGAACATCTGCAAGTGCTGCTAACATCGGTACAGTAACTTGGAGACCAACTCAAGCTTTATTAAATACCTATGATCAAGTAAACGATATTCGTTATGCTGCTTATTTCTTTGAAGAGCCTTTGTTAAAAGCAAGTTCTTCTAGAAACGGATCTGCTATATTAATTAATAAATATGCTGGAACAGCTTACGGTACTGCAGGTGAATTATTAGCAGATGCTAAAGTATTCAGAACTGGCGAGATGTACTTAATTCGTGCAGAAGCAAGAGCAGAAACAGGTGATTTAACTGGTGCTGCTGCAGATTTGAATGCTTTAAGAGCTGCTAGAATCAACAACTACACTGATGCAAGCTTTGCTTCAAAAGGAGCATTAATTGATGCAGTGATGAGCGAGCGTTTCAAAGAATTACCATACGAAGGACACCGTTTCTTTGATGCAAAAAGAAGAAACTTAGCGATCACTCGTTTAGCGGTAGATGCTCAAGGTACTGCCTTGACATTGTCTGCTGGTAATTTCAGATTCTTGTTGCCAATCCCTAATACAGAGATTCAAGCAAATCCATTGATGGTTCAAAACCCTGGATACTCGAACTAATCATAACAATTTTGTTAAAAAGGGCGCCTCAATTCAATTGAGTGCGCCCTTTTTTTTATCTTGCTTATAGTAGTATCTTCATGTCATCCATCATTCAATCCTAGTTATGAACAAGTCTATTTTAAGCTTCATTTTCATTTGCACATTTTCAGTAAATGCAGTCTATGCACAATCAATGATTGGCAGTGTTGTGCCGAGTGTACAATTTGCCGACGCCAATGGAAGACTCTTGCCAGCAAGTGGCGCTGGTATCAATGGCACACCCTATGTATTTGAACAATTTGGAATGGGCAAAGTTATTTTTGTCAATGGAATGGAATCGGTGGACTCTAATTTAAACTACTCTTACTTTGATCATAAATTATACTATACGCAAAAAAATGGTTTGTATGTGGTTAACCAACAAGCAAAAGCATTTGTCTTAAATAGCGTAGATAAAGACAACAATAAAGTATCAAAACAATTTATGTGCTTATTCCCGAGTGTGGACGACAACACACCTGCTACTTTTTATGAAGTATTGGGAGGGGATTATTTTCAGCTGTTGAAATATACCAATAAGCGCATTAAAGAATCAGTTGTTTATGGAGGCGCGCCTACTAAAGAATATGTGTCAGACGATTTATTTTATATCTATGATAAAGCAGCTAAAAAAATGCTTGCTATGGGTAGTGCACTTTCTTTAAAATCGGTTAAAAAAATATTGCCAAATTATGCAGCACAGATAGATGCATATTTGAATACCAATAAATTGAATCTTAAGAAAGAAGCTGATATGGTTCAATTACTGCAGCAATTAAAATAATTTATGCAACAATTCACTCCTGCCGAATGGCAGTCTTGGGAAAGATTTTATAGGGCTAATTTTATCAATAGCTTAACTGGTTTTAAATCGGCTAGTTTAATTGGTACCATCAACGCGCAGGGTGTACCTAATTTGGGTATGTTCAGTAGCATGGTGCATATTGGGTCTGATCCTGCATTAATAGGTTATATCAATCGTCCTATCGCTGCTGCGCCGCATACCTTAGCCAATATCAAGGCAAATGGGTTGTATACCGTCAACCATATACAAGCTTCATTTTTAGATAAAGCACATCAAACGAGTGCCAAATATCCAGACGAAGTCAATGAATTTAAAGAAGTAGGCTTGACCGAGGAATATATAGATGGTGTAAATGTGCCTTTTGTGAAAGAGAGTCCAATCAAATATCTACTGTCCTTAAAAGAGATCATCCCTATTACATTGAATAACACGTTTTTAGTGATTGGTCAGTTAGAGCAAGTTTTAATGGATCCATTATTAAAGCCCACAACTGATGGCTTTTTGCAGCTAGATCAAGCGGGCTCCATTTGTAGCAATGGATTAGACGCTTATTACAACACAACCCTCATTGACCGGTACGCTTATGCCAAACCGGATAAGACAGCTGAGAAATTATAACTGCAAAAAAAGGCCGCTTCCAAAATGGAGCGGCACTTTTTTTCAATTCAAAACAATATTCAATACTTCCTTATAATTTATATCCGTCGTCTGCTACTAATTGCGCACAGATGGTTCTTCTTGCTTCCTTGGTATTGAATGGATCCACTTTTGTGAATCGCTTTAATCCAATATGCATCATACGTAATTCATCTCCGTCTGCAAAACTATTCAACGCATCTTTACCAGCTTTGTTAATCGCATCTGCTGCATCGTAGATATATGTTTTTACAATGGCAGTTTGTACTGCTAGTTCTGCTTCTGATTTTGTTTTACTTAATTTCTCTAATCTTAATAAGGCAGATTCAGCATGGTAAGTAATGATAGACATATCAGCAATATTCATTAAAATCTCTTGCTCCTTACTTAATGTCATCATTAATTTTTGTACAGCAGCACCTGCTACCATCAAAATACATTTTTTAAAATTATCAATAGCTTGATGCTCTTTTGCAAATGGTGCATCGTTTTCGTCACCAAAATCTGGGATGCTCATTAATTCTTTTTGCACGTTCATGGCTGGTCCCATTAAATCTAATTGACCCTTCATAGCTCTCTTCAATACCATGTCTACTGTCAGCAAACGGTTGATTTCATTGGTACCTTCGTAGATTCTGTTGATTCTGCTATCACGATAAGCTTTTGAAATTTCATATTCATCACTGTATCCATTACCTCCGTGTATTTGAACTCCTTCATCTACTACAAAGTCCAACACCTCCGATCCATATACTTTTAAGATGGCACATTCAATCGCATACTCTTCGGCACCACCTAATAATGCTGCAGATAAATCTTTTCCTGCTGCTAATAATTCATGTTCTTTTTCATCGATGTTTTTTGCCACTCTATACAATGCCGATTCACCTACCCATAATTGAAGGGCCATCTCTGCAAGTTTATGTCTGATCGCACCAAACTTTACAATAGGTAATTTAAATTGCTCTCTTGCTTTGGCATATTTTAAAGTAGTTGTCAATGCCCTTCTTGCGCCGCCAATAGTTGCTGCACCTAATTTTAATCTTCCAATATTTAGAATGTTAAATGCAATAATATGTCCTCTTCCAATTTCTCCTAATACATTTTCTACTGGTACTTTACAATCTTGGAAATACAATTGTACGGTAGAAGATCCTTTGATACCCATTTTATGTTCTTCTGGTCCTTGTGTAAACCCTTCCGTGCCGCGCTCTACGATGAATGCAGTGAACTGCTCGCCGTCTATTTTTGCAAACACTGTATAGATATCCGCAAATCCTCCATTGGTGATCCAACACTTCTGTCCATTCAATAAATAAAATTTACCATCAGCCGATAATTTTGCGGTGGTCTTTGCACTCAATGCATCTGATCCACTATTTGGTTCGGTCAATCCATAAGAACCTTTGTATTCACCACTAGCTAATTTTGGAACATACTTTGCTCTTTGTGCTTCGGTACCAAAATACAAAATAGGTAAAGTACCAATACCAGTGTGTGCTGCGTTGGCCACAGAAAAAGAATAACCGCCTCCTAGGTATTCTGCCACAATGGTAGAAGTGATAAAATCCTTACCCATCCCACCATATTGTTCTGGTACAGAAACCCCTAATAAGCCCTGTGCGCCTGCTTTTTCTAATAAACCTGGCATCAAGCCTGGCTCTAATTTGTCCATTCTTTCTACGACTGGTAACACTTCTGTATCCAAAAATTGGCTACACATGTCACGCACCATCAATTGTTCTTCGTTGAATTCTTCTGGAATGAAAACGTCTTCGGCTTTCACCTCTTTAATGATCCACTCACCACCTTGAATTGTTGTTGCCATAAAACATAATTTAATTATTTACTATTCTCGTATACGCGCTGAAAAACACTTTTCACTATTTCTATCTCTTCTTTACTAATACCTTGTAATGCCTCGTTCATTGTTTGATTGGCTAGGTTGTAAGTCGCTTCCTGCAAGGGTTTGGAGGCATCGGTTAAATACACCAAGTTTACTCTGCGGTCTTCTTTAGATGCGATTCTTTCTACCAATCCTAATCTTTCGATATTATCAATTAATCTTGTGATACTTGCTTTGTCTCTAAATGTACGGGTGCATAATTCTTGTTGGCTCAAGCCATCTTCTTTCCATAAATGGTATAAGATGGACCATTGTTCAATCGTAATTTCCAATCCTGCATTGCGGAAATTCTTCTGTAACCTTCTGGCTACAGCGGTAGATGCAATGCCGTTGATGACACTGTATAATTCCCCTCGTTTAAATTGGTTGTTTGACATATAGTTCGTTATGCAACTATTATAAAAGTACAACGATTTTAAGGATTCTACCAAATATTTACCCGTTAACTTTGCACCATGGAGTATCTATTGGATTGGGTTGTAGCCATCTTAACTGTTTTGTATGCCGTCATCTTATTGACCTACCGCTTTTGGTTTGGCAAAATGCGCCTATTTCAGTTCAATCAAATAGAAGCACTCAGTCCTAATCCGTCAATCACCCAATTTACCGTAATTATTCCCGCCCGAAACGAAGCGGCCAATATTAAAGCATGCGTGGATAGTATTTTGGAACAGGATTATCCTAAGGATGCTTTTGAAATTATAGTCATTGATGATTTTTCTGAGGACGATACGGCATTTATTGTGAACGCTTTGAGTCAGCAACATCCGCAAGTTAGGTTGTTGCAACTCAAGGACCATTGCAAGGAAAGGGAGACCTTGGCGTATAAAAAGAAGGCCATTGAAATTGCAGTTGCTCAAGCAAAAGGGGATTGGATCCTAACCACAGATGCAGATTGTATTGTACCTATAACTTGGTTGTTTTTATACAACGCCTATATCCAACAACACCAACCTTGTTTTGTAGCCGCACCTGTGATGTTCATTAAAACGGCAGGTATTTTAAATCAATTTCAGTTATTGGATTTCTTAGCATTACAAGGTATCACCGCTGCTGCAGTGGGCGCTGGTAAACACTCTATGAGCAATGGGGCAAATTTAGGTTTTGAAAAAACTGCATTCATTGCGGTAGGTGGTTATCAAGGCGTAGACCATATTGCGAGTGGGGATGATATGTTTTTAATGCATAAGATGAAACAGACTTTACACAAACCGGTGGGTTATTTATTTCATCCCAATGCCATTGTGTTGACTGCTGCAATGGATACTTGGAAAGGTTTTATTATGCAAAGAATTCGTTGGGCAAGTAAAGCGAGGTACTATGATGATCGTTCAATCACCATGGTCTTAACTTTGGTTTACCTTTTTAATTTGAGTTTTATATGTTTGGCATTCATGGGAAGTTGGAGCACTTTTTTGATTGCACTCGCCACTAAAACCTTCTTTGAATTATTTTTCTTGGACCCGGTAGCTCATTTTTTTAAACTGCAGCCAGAATTGCGTTTTTTTGTTTTCTACCAACCCATCCATATTGTCTACAATATTGCCGCAGGCCTATTTGGGCAGCTTAAAACCTATTCCTGGAAGGGTAGAATGGTGAAATAAGCTGCTTTTACATAAGAAACGAGCTATTTTTAGTAATTTTGCCTCCTAATATTTGATTATGTCTACTGATACAATACTTCCTCAAGCCGCTACTTTAACCGCAAAAGATTTTGCGACAGACCAAGAAGTGCGTTGGTGCCCTGGTTGTGGCGATTATTCTATTTTGGCGCAGGTGCAAAAAGTGATGCCAACTATTGGCATACCTAAGGAAAATATTGTCATCATTAGTGGGATTGGTTGTAGTAGCCGTTTCCCTTATTATATGAATACTTTTGGGATGCACTCCATTCATGGTCGTGCGACTGCTATTGCGAGTGGATTAAAAGCGGCTCGTCCCGAACTAAGTGTTTGGATTGTTGCTGGTGATGGAGATGCATTAAGTATTGGCGGTAACCATACCATTCATATGCTTAGAAGAAATTTTGATGTCAACTTTTTAGTGTTCAATAATCAGATCTATGGTTTAACGAAAGGACAATACTCTCCCACTTCAGAATTAAATAAAATCACTAAGAGCACCCCAATGGGTAGCATTGATCATCCATTTAATCCTGCTGCTTTGGCATTGGGTGCGGATGCAAGTTTTATTGGTCGAAGCATGGATCGTGACCCCAAGCATTTACAAACCATGATCACCCGCGCGCAACAACACAAGGGTTCATCGTTCTTAGAGATTTATCAGAACTGTAATATTTTCAATGATGGCGCTTTTGAAATTTTCACCGAGAAAGCATCTAAACCTTTACACGCTTTATTTGTAGAGCAAGGTAAGCCATTGACTTTTGGTGCGAATAACGAAATGGGTATACGTTTTGATGGACTGCGTCCAGAAGTAGTAACGCTTGGTGAAAAGTACAGTGCAGATGATTTATGGATCCACGACGAAAAAGATTTTTATAAAGCACAAGTCTTAGTGCGTTTGTTTGATAATCCTAGCGAAGTAGCTGCTTATTTTCCTCGTCCTTTTGGTGTGTTTTATACCTCCGATAGACCTTGTTACGAAGACATGATGGCTTTACAAGTAGAGGAAGCCATGACGAGTAAGGGCATGGGGGATTTAGATAAATTAATTCGTGGTAAAGAGACTTGGGAGATTTTATAATTTCAAGTTACAGATCGATATAATTTCTTTTAAGGGCAGTCATGACCATGGCGGTCCTTTGTTTTACTGCTAACTTTTTAAAGATCCGATCTCTATAACCGTAAATGGTATAGACACTTTTTTGTAAGTATTCCGCAATCTCTTCATAGCTATAGTCCTTAGTGCAGGCTTGTATAAATTTTACTTCATTCTCCGTTAAAGGATTTTTATTGTAATTCAAAGCCTTGATGTCAATGCCTTGCAATACGTTCTTTGTAATGAGCTTACACTTATCAGCAGATAAATTAAACTTGGTTTTTCTTTGTACAAGTTGTTTTAAATCAACCATGGGCTCGTCTGTAAAAAAGATACCATTGAGTCCATGCTTCATGAGATAACAAATAGAATTGATTTGCTTTTCGTTGGATTTTAATAAAATGTAGGTATAGCTATTGTTTGCACGAATGGCTTGTATCATTTTAAGTAAGCTTTGATGGCCATAGTCGTCGGATAAAATGCAGAGCGCAATGCGTTCTTTAGTGTTTTCTAAATAGGTCTTCATGGATTCGATACTACCGGTTTGGAAAATGACTTTACAATCTTCCTGTTGTTCAATGCAAGCAGTCACTGCGTTTCGGATTAATATTTTCTCCTCTAAGTAGATGATTGAAAACATAATTTTCTTTTATCAAATTAAAGCTAATTTTAAGGAAATTAAATGGGTATTTATACCTCTCAACTTTATGCTAATTTCAATTCATCCCACACATCCTCAACCTAGACAACTAGCTATGGTAACGGATTGTCTTCAATCTGGCGGTATCATTGCGTATCCAACAGATACAATTTATGGACTGGGTTGTTCTATTTTTAAACCCGACGCAATTGAGAAAATTTGTGCCATAAAAAAAGTGGATCCTGAGAAAGCGAACCTTAGTTTTATATGTGCCGATTTAAGTGATTTAAGTTTGTACGCAAAAAGTATTGACAATAGCTTGTTCCGTATTTTAAAAAAAGCATTGCCTGGTCCTTTCACTTTTATTTTGCCTGCAAGTAAAGAAGTGCCTAAAATTTTACAGTCTAAGAAAAAAACAATTGGGCTGCGTATTCCTGATAATTTGATTGCACTATCCATTATTAAATCTTTAGGACATCCAATTTTATCGGCGAGTTTCCCGGGGGAGGAATTAGAAGAGTACACCGATCCCGAAGTCATTCAAGAAAATTGGGGCAAGCAAATTGATATGGTCATTGATGGTGGAATAGGTGGGATCAACCCTTCGACCGTGGTGGATTGCACGACGGACGATTATGAAATCATTCGCCAAGGCGCAGGGGTTTGGGACTTTTAGTTCAAAGTAGTAAAATGGATGCTCTGGGGAATTCAATTCCTTTAACTATATTTTGAAACTTTTTCGGTGTGCATCACAAAGACCATGAAGGGCGATGGCTGCGCGATGCGCAGCGGTGCCGTATCCTTTATTTTGGTCCCATCCATACTGTGGGTACTTTTTGTGCAAGGCAATCATATAGGCATCACGAGCGGTTTTTGCAAGGATACTGGCAGCTGCTATATGGGCATATAGCCCATCGCCATTAATGATGGTTTGGTGTGGTATTTTTTTATAAGGATAAAATCTGTTCCCATCCACCGCAATAAATTGTGGACGTTTTTTTAATTGATCCAGCGCCAAGTGCATGCTTTTTATGCTTGCCTTTAAAATATTAATCTCATCTATTTGAGCTGGACTTTGTGACCCAATGGCCCATGCGATAGCCGCTTCTTTAATAATAGGAACTAGGGCTGCTCTTTGTTTTTCACTTAACTTCTTACTATCATTGATTAAAGGATGGTAAAAATCCTTTGGTAAAATTACTGCTGCGGCAAAGACCGGTCCTGCATAACAACCTCTGCCTGCTTCGTCGCAGCCAGCTTCCAGCTTGTCGGCTTGATAGTAATTAAGGAGTTTGTACAAATTGATTCATTTAGTAAGTTCAAATATATCAAAGTCAATTGAAACTAAAGTGTGGATCCTTCATCAATTTTGTTCAAGTTCTTTAGTAGATCCCTTTATTCTTTTTCACAAAGTAAAGTCAATCTTAATAATGCCGGTGATTATTACTTTTAATTCAACTTCCTTGTGGATTTACTTAGTAACTTTGTGTAAAGAATTAAAGTGCTTAGTTCTTATACAATATTGAAGTAGTTAGAAGTTAATTTATCTATGGAATTACAAGACAAGAAATCTCGCGCAGTTGCCAATTGGTTGATCCTTGGGGTTGCTATGACCATTGTGCAAATTGCATTAGGAGGTATTACACGTTTAACAGGAAGTGGCTTGTCTATTACAGAATGGGATGTAGTAACGGGTACTCTACCCCCAATGAATCAAGCTGCTTGGCAGTTATTATTTGAAAAGTATAAAACGACGCCACAATTTCAATTATTAAATTTTGACTTTACGATTGATAATTTTAAGTTCATCTTTTTTTGGGAATGGTTCCACCGTTTATGGGCGCGCACCATTGGTTTAGTATTTGCATTTGGGTTTATGTATTTCTTAGTCAAAAAATATTTTCAACCTGCAATGATTCGACCACTCGTAATTTTATTTTTATTAGGTGCCATGCAAGGTGCTATTGGTTGGATCATGGTTGCAAGTGGACTAGAGGGTGATGCGGTGTATGTGAAGCCAACACGTTTGGCATTGCATTTTATTTTTGCATTGGGTTTACTTTCTTATACTTATTGGTTTGCACTTTCATTAAAAGCAGCACCGATTCAAAAAGACCATTTAAGTACAGAAGCGCAATCTAGTATGAAAGGGTTTCGCAGTATGGCTTGGGTCGTGCTTGGGTTATTATTTTTTCAATTAATTTATGGCGCTTTAATGGCAGGACATAAAGCAGCCAATGTAGCGAGTACTTGGCCAACCATCAATGGTGAGTGGGTGCCTACAAATTTAATGGGTAAGGAAAATTTCTTTTTAAATGCGATAGATAATACCATTTGGATTCATTTTGTGCATCGTGGCTTAGCGTATATTTTATTAGCAGTGATTGTTTATTGGGTTGCTCAAATGCGCAAAATTCAGGGAAATTTATTCTGGAGCAATGTCAAAATGTTGCCTCTGTATTTTGTGCTACTTCAAGTGTTATTAGGCATCTTTTCAGTATTGACTAGTAAAAATGTTATCCCTGGAAGCTGGGGAAATTTTGAGTGGATGGCACAGTTGCATCAATTGGTGGGGATGTTATTATTACTTTCTGTGGTGAATATTTTATACGCTACTAAGTCAATTCACCTTAGCAAACAATCAGTTTAATTTTAGTTTAAAATTATTTTATGAATAGAGACATTGCAGATATTCGCCGCGACTACCAACTAGCTTCTTTGGATGAAGCTACGAGTATGGAACATCCAATGGATCAATTCACTATTTGGTGGAACGATGCCATTGAAAGTAATATTGACGAAGTGAATGCATTTGTATTGTCTACGGTGAAAGCCAATGGCGCACCTGCTTCTCGCGTGGTGTTGTTGAAAGGCTACAAGCCAGAAGGTTTTGTATTTTTCACCAATTATGCATCTGCAAAAGGGTTGCAAGTAGAAGCGCATCCTCATGTAGCGATGAATTTTTTCTGGAAAGAATTAGAGCGTCAAGTGCGTATTTCTGGGACCATCAAAAAAATAAGCAAGGAAGAAAGTGAAACCTATTTCCATTCTAGACCCATTGGTAGTCAATTGGGTGCATGGTCCTCTCCACAAAGCAGGATCATTCCTGACAGGGAATTCTTAGAAGACCTGGTTGCTGAAAACACAGAGAAATTTAAAGATGGCATGATTCCTTTGCCTCCAGATTGGGGCGGGTATATTATTCATCCTACAGAAATGGAGTTCTGGCAGGGACGTAGCTCTCGTTTACACGATCGTCTTCAATACAGTCTGCACGATAATGGACATTGGGTTAAAGTAAGATTAGCGCCTTAGGCCTTTCGGCTTATCACTTTCTTTGCTGCAGCAACAATATTTACAGCATCCAATCCGTATTTAGTTAACAACTGGTTTGGTGTACCACTTTCTCCAAAAGTATCTTGAGTGCCAATGAATTCTACAGGCACTGGATAATGCTTTGCAGCAGCTTGCGCCACTACATCGCCCATACCGCCAATGACGTTATGCTCCTCGGCAGTCACTACACAACCGGTTTTTTGTAAGCTATGGATAATCGCCGCTTCATCAAATGGTTTAATGGTATGTAAGTTGATCACTTCTACACTAATGCCTTCTGCTTCTAATTGTTTTGCTGCTTCAATTGATTTCCATACAAGGTGTCCGCAAGCCACAATGGTGACATCTGTTCCTTCTGCTAAGATTTGTGCTTTGCCAATGACAAAATCTGATCCATCTTCTTTGGTGAAGTTGGGCCATTTTGGTCGACCGAATCTTAAGTACACAGGACCTTCATAACCTGCAATCATTTTTGTGGCAGCCTTTGTTTGGTTATAATCACAAGGCACAATCACAGTCATGCCTGGTAACATTTTCATTAAACCAATGTCTTCTAATATTTGATGTGTTGCACCATCTTCTCCCAAAGTTAATCCTGCATGCGATGCACAAATTTTTACATTCTTATCTGAGTAAGCAACACTTTGTCTAATTTGATCATACACGCGTCCCGTGCTGAATCCAGCAAAAGTAGTCGTGTAGGGGATTTTGCCACCAATGGTTAAACCCGCTGCAATACCAATCATATTGGCTTCTGCAATACCTACTTCAATGAATCGTTCTGGTAGTTCTTTCATCAAAGGTCCTAATTTAAATGAACCAGCTAAGTCTGCAGTCAATACCACCACATTTTTATTTTCTCTAGCGATTTCTAAAATACCATCTCCAAATCCTGCTCTTGTTTCTTTTTCGTTTTGAACTACGATATCTTTTGCGTTCATATTAGTTAGGTTATACTTTGAAATAAATTATTTTTTCTGTTTACAACATTGAACTTTTATTTCAATGTGTTGTGTTCATCTTAGTTTTCGAAGGTGGAATAAAAGTAAGGTGTCTTTGCTTCAAACTCTGCAGCACAGGTGTCTACCATTTTATAGACTCTGGTAATCCCCAATGCTTTTCTTTTTTCGTACACTTCATCGTCTGATACATTGCCTTGTAAAACTTTGGCTATTTGCAAATCACTAAATCCATGCTTCTTAGCTTCTTTTAATGTCTCGGTTGGTAAATTTTCAAGATTATGCTTTGCAATTTCTTTTTCTATATCACAGATGATTCTGATTTGGTATAAAAACCAATTGTCTATCCCTGTTGCTGCTGCGATAGATCTTACCGTAGAGCCTCCCATCAATGCATCTTTAATTCTAAAGATACGATCCCATTTTGGCGTCTTTATATATTCCATCAATTCTTCGTTCTTCATCAAACTTTTACCGTAGTAGCCCAATCCAATCGCTTCGTTTTCTAAAGACTGACATGCTTTTTGAAGCGCTTCTGTAAAGCTTCTACCTATCGCCATCACTTCTCCCACACTCTTCATTTGTAATCCTAAAGTATCGTTGGCGCCTTTGAATTTATCAAAATTCCATCTTGGCACTTTTACAATCACATAGTCCAATGCTGGTTCAAAATAAGCAGAAGTCGTTTGTGTGATCTGATTTTTTAATTCGTCTAAATGGTATCCAATGGCCAATTTAGCTGCAATTTTTGCAATTGGATATCCTGTTGCTTTGGATGCTAGTGCAGATGATCTGGACACACGTGGATTAATCTCTACTGCAATCAACTCCTCTGTTTCTGGATTCAGCGCAAACTGCACATTACATCCCCCAGAGAAATTACCTAAACTGCGCATCATCAACATGGCTTTGTTACGCATGTCCTGAAAAGCGGTATCACTCAATGTCATTGCAGGCGCTACGGTGATGGAATCTCCTGTGTGCACGCCCATTGGATCCAGGTTCTCCACGGTACATATAATCACCACATTATCCGCCTGATCTCTTAATAATTCTAATTCATATTCTTTCCATCCTAACACCGCCTTCTCCACCAATACTTCATGCATTGGGGAAGCTTTCAATCCTCTTTCTAAAGCGGCATCTAATTCACTTGCATCATGCACGAATCCGCCCCCTGTTCCTCCTAATGTAAACGATGGACGAATCACTAAAGGGAAACCAATTACTTGTGCAAACTCTTTTCCCTCTAAAAAACTATTGGCCACTCGACTCGGTGCCACTGCAATACCAATCTTCACCATCAATTGTCTAAATAACTCTCTATCCTCTGCAGTGTTGATTGCAGCGACATCCACGCCAATCATTCTACAGTTATATTGTTCCCAAATACCTAATTCGTCTGCTTCTTTACATAAGTTCAATGCAGTTTGTCCTCCCATGGTGGGTAAGACTGCATCAATTTGATTCTCTTGTAATATTTTTTCTAAGCTATCAACCGTCAAGGGTAACAAATACACTTTATCCGCCATCATTGGATCTGTCATGATGGTGGCTGGATTACTATTGATCAAAATCACTTTGATACCCTCTTCTCTTAATGAACGAGCGGCTTGTGATCCGGAATAGTCAAACTCGCAGGCTTGTCCAACAATAATGGGTCCAGAACCTACAATTAAAATGGATTTGATGGATGTATCTCTTGGCATGGTACAAAAAAATATAAATTGTGCAAATCTATTAATTTTTGGTCGCATTCGGTCCATATTACCCTAAACAATTTTCTCCTTTTTAATTCGTATCTTCACCATAATACAAAATGTTATGGCAGTAATTAAAGAAGGTGCTAAGGCACCAGCATTCAAAGGGGTTGATCAACACGGTAAAACAGTTTCAATAGCCGATTTTAAAGGTCAAAAACTGGTTTTATACTTTTATCCAAAGGATGATACGCCAGGTTGCACAGCTCAAGCCTGCAATTTGCGTGATAATTATAAGAAATTGATTAAGAAGGGTATAGCGATATTAGGAGTTAGCGTGGATTCTGTTGCTTCTCACGTTAAATTCATTGACAAATATGAGCTTCCATTCTCTTTAATTGCGGACGAAGACAAGAAAATAGTAGACAAATACAATCTTTGGGGTCAAAAAAAGTTCATGGGCAAGACCTATATGGGCACTACCAGAACTACTTTTTTAATTGACGAAGCTGGCATGGTGCAGCATATTATTGAAAAACCAGACACAAAAGACCATACAGCCGAAATTTTGGCTGTTTCTGGTTGGTAGATTCCAACATCGATGGATTACTTCGCAATGATATAGGTCAACCAGCTTAATACATAGGCCAATCCTGTCATCATAAAAAATTGAATGGTCGGCCATTTCCAACTGCCTGTTTCTCTTTTCACAATAGCGAGCGTACTCATGCATTGCATTGCAAGTACATAAAATACCATCAAAGAAAGTGCAGCGGCTAAACTATAAACTGGTTTGCCATCCGGCCAAACAGAGGCACGTAATTTTGCTCTTAAGCTACTGTTGTTATCCTCCTCCACACTATATAAGGTAGCCATCGTTCCAACAAATACTTCTCTTGCAGCAAAAGAAGTAATGAGTGCAATACCAATCTTCCAATCATATCCCAGTGGTTTTATAATTGGTTCAATTTTTTTACCCAATAATCCAGCATAAGAATTAGCAAGCTTATTGGTATGGTATTGTTTTTCTAATTGTATTTGTTGTGTTGGATTGCTTTTAACTGCTAAAGTATATTGTGTTTCTAATGTTTGCATTTTTTCACTTGGGCCAAAAGAACTTAAAAACCAAAGCAACAAACTAATCATGATAATCACTTTTCCAGCATCTACTACAAATATTTTTGCCTTTTGAATCATCGTCGTGCCCACATTGCCCCAACGTGGAGCACGGTATACTGGGAGTTCTAAAATAAAATAACTTTTCTCTTTGATCTTGATGAAAAACTTAAGAATAAAACTTGCTAAAAGCGCCATCACAATGCCTAATAAATAGAGTGCCATCATCACTAATCCTTGAAGACTTAAAAAACCAAAATACATTCTATTGTCTATCACCAACGAAATTAAAATTGTATAGACAGGTAACCTTGCACTACAACTCATAAATGGTGTGACTAGTATAGTAAGTAGGCGCTCTTTTTTATTTTCAATATTTCGGGCACTCATGATAGCAGGTACAGCGCATGCAAAACCACTAATCATGGGCATTACACTCTTGCCATTCAATCCCACTTTACGCATGAGTTTGTCACTTAAAAAACTGATTCTAGCCATATAGCCCGTATCTTCTAGCAATGTGATAAGGCCGAATAATATCATTATCTGAGGTACAAAAATGACTATCCCACCAATGCCCGCTACCAATCCATTCACCAATAAATCCTGCCACCAAGCTTGAGGTAAGACAGTATTTAAATAGGCGGTGAGATTGGTAAAAATCCATTCAATGCCATCCATTGGGAAGGAGGCCATCCAAAATACAGACTGAAACAATAAAAATAAGACACTCAATAAAATAAGATAACCCCATACGCGGTGTAAAAAAATATTATCTAAACGATCTGTTCTTTTTTTCTTAGCAGTTGGGTCGGGTTCGGTCACCCATTTTTTCATCAGCTCTTGAATACGCTGATAGCGTTGTAAGATTTCTTGTGCCTGTGTTTTAGTATGATTAAAATCGTTTTCAAGTTCAATCTGCTCTATATTCTCCTGCATCTCTAGATCCAAAGGAAAAGTCTCATGATGCATCAAATAATGCAAAGCAGCATAGTCGCTATGTGTCGGGTAGGTTTTTTTAAATGCTTCAATGGCAGCAGGGGCAAGATTTTTATTATCAATAAAACTTGCTTGATTTCTTGAGCGTGGCGTTTCAATGATTTGGCCTAATACTTTTTTTAATGTGCCTAAGCCTTTATTTTTTCTCGCATCTACAGCAACAACAGGGATACCTAAATCGGATTGTAGTCCAGCAATATCAATTTTAATACCCTTTTTTTGTGCAAGATCATTCATGGTGAGTGCTAACACCACAGGAATTTTTAAATCAATAATTTGACTACAAAAAAGTAAATTCCTTTTTAAATTACTTGCATCTGCAATTAATAAAATCACATCCGTTTTTACATCTTCATCTACGCCCATCAATACTCGGTATGCCACCCATTCATCTTCTCTTTTTGGATAAAAACTGTAAGTCCCTGGCAGGTCAATTAAGGTACTTTCGTGCGTTCCAATAGTTAGATCCCCTGTTTTTTTATCGACTGTTACCCCTGGGAAATTACCTACTTTTTGTTGTAAACCGGTTAGGGCATTAAAAAGCGAACTTTTTCCACTGTTGGGATTACCCACTAAGGCGATATGTATACCTGCTTTCACGACTAGTCGCAAAGCTAGCCATTAAGCATAGGTAGTACTTACGAAATTAGAAATTGAAAACAAATCAAAATGAGCCCATTTGGGATTTTTTGCAGAATTTGAAGCATAAACTAGGCTTCAATGCGTATTTTTATAGCTCAAACTCGATATGGCTTACTCATGTGAAGGATTCAATCAACTGATATTTTAATTATTGTGAGCGCAAAAATTATTTTAAACCAAGAAGAAATTAATGAACAAGATTTTGAGGGTTCTCGCATCTTGGGCATTACTGCGCCCATAAAAAATTATCAGTTTTGTATTTTACTCAATCAGTATATGGGTTTTGAATTTAGATTCAATCCCGATCATGAAATTGCATTGAAAAGAAAAAATAGAACCTATTACTTTTCCATGTATGAAGGCTATGAACCCAATACCACCATTGGTCATTTTGTATACCACAATCAATTTGATGGCGAGTATTTATTACCCGAATTAAAACATATGGATTTCATTTGGTGGATTCGTGGAGAATGGATTGAAGATGAAAAGGTAAAAGATATTTTATATACCATCAGAAATATCAAAGGTGTTCAACTCGTTGCAGAACTCACCCCAGATCAAATCAAAAACAAAGGACATTTGATTTTTGAATAATTTTTCAAAAATTATTTTAAATCAGCATATAGGAAAGTGCTTATTCAATCTCTTAAATCTCTTTTTTCTTATTTTTTTATCTTGACTTGAATGCAAGCTTAATTGATGTAAATTCTTTTTTCTTTTGCAGCAGTACACGCGCCAATTGTATTAAAGTATTCAATGCCCATTGCCTGTAAAATTGTTTGTACTTCTTTTAAGGCAGTTGGTGCTACTGCAATTAATAAACCTCCATTGGTTTGTGGGTCGGGTAATAATAATGTAGCTTCTGCTTCATCTACACCTGGTCCAAAAACCACACCATCACTGCATGAGCTCCAATTACGCGCGGTAGCACCAGGAATTGTTTTTTGAGCAATATAATTTCTTACAGCTGGTATAATAGGTATTCTATTATACTCAATTGACGCCGATAAATTACTGCCTTCCATCATCTCGGTTAAATGTCCCAATAATCCAAAGCCAGTTACATCGGTCATCGCATGCACATCTTTTATTTTTCCTAATGCTGCTCCTGCTTTGTTAATCGTGGTCAATTGCTTTACTAAAAAACTTAAATCTTCATCTGTTAAAATGGCTCTTTTTTGTGCAGTGGCCATGATGCCCACACCCAATGGCTTGGTTAATATCAATACATCCCCTTCTTTGGCGGTATCATTTCTTTTTAAATTTTCAATCTCTATTAGTCCATTCACCACTAATCCAAAAATAGGATCTTGACTATCAATACTATGTCCGCCTGCAATAACAATACCTGCATCCGTACATGTTTTGCGCGCACCTTCCATTACTTTTGCAGCTTCACTTGCGGGCAAAGTGGCTAATGGCCAGCCCAACACAGCTAATGCAAAAATGGGTTTACCTCCCATGGCATAGACATCGCTAATGGCATTGGCTGCAGCAATTTGTCCAAAAGCAAATGCGTCATCCACAATAGGCATAAAAAAATCGGTGGTACTAATCATCGCCGTTTTTTCATCTAACTTATAAACGGCTGCATCATCTCTACTATCATTGCCTACTAATAAATTTTTTACATTTGTTTTCGCACCTACATTATGCGCCGCTAATATTTCTGAAAGTATGGCCGGTGAAATTTTACAACCGCAACCACCCCCTTTAGAATGTTCTGTTAATTTTATGCTCATGGTTAGTTTATTATTTTGTAACTATTTTATTTCTATACACGCTGCATCAAAA
This sequence comes from Chitinophagia bacterium, assembly GCA_037143275.1. Lineage (GTDB taxonomy): Bacteria > Bacteroidota > Bacteroidia > Chitinophagales > Chitinophagaceae > Sediminibacterium. Next base: position 164,748 of record JBAWZB010000001.1, on the reverse strand, counting down.
GCTTGAATGGTTTTTTCATCGCCTTCTAATAGCCAACTTTGAATCGAGTTCCTTAATGCTTCACTTAAATGCCTTTGCATTTGTTTTATATCCCAACTTTTATTGGTTATCTCTTGCAAAGAAATAGGATTTGAGGATACCCTATTCGCTGCAGCCGTTGAAAACGAATTTTGGTTAATATTCATGCCTATTCCAATGACGGTCCAGGTCCATTCCTTTCCCCTTACTAGGTTTTCAATGAGTATACCCCCTGCCTTTCTGTCACTAAAATAGATATCATTCGGCTTTTTAATCTTGGTTTGTTCTCCTGCAAATGCAGCAAAAAAGGCCCTAGCCCCTAGTGCAATGGCTGCTGAAAACCCAATTTGATCGGCCGGCGTCCAAATTTTACCTATTTTTAACTGCTTTAGCTCCAAAACATAGCTTGAAAGCAGGTTTTGTCCTTTTTCGCTTTCCCAGTTTCGACCATGCTGACCCTTCCCAGCAGTTTGAAAATCAGCTGTGTAGCAACTGCCAGATAGGGCCAAACCTTGGTGGACTTGGTCCATGGCATAGATATTGGTGCTATTGATACTAGTAAGTTCGATGAGCGGCTCCCCTAATAGGATATTTGGTGTGGCAGGTAACAAAGAATTGCTATTTTTGTAAAGTTAGTTTAGAAACAGGATTAAATACATTAAAAATAAGCGCATTGGAACATCTTTCTTCTTTAAATGACCGTAAAAAAAGTACGGTAACAAGACTCACTCGTAGCTCAAAAATTTTCAAAACTATTATTCAAGCAATCTTGGACAAAAAAGGTGAGAATGTGATTAGCCTTGACCTCAAAAAAGTACATGAGGCAGCTTCAGATTTCTTTATTATTTGTGAAGCAAATAACACCACACAGTTAAAAGCCATTGCCGATTATATCGACTATGAAGTCAAGCATAAATGTAACGATCTTCCCTATAAAACCGAGGGTAAGCAAGGCGGACAGTGGTTGCTCATTGATTATATCAATGTCGTGGTTCATGTGATGCACCCTGAGGCTCGTGCTTTTTATAAATTGGAAGAATTATGGAGTGATGCAGAAATGAAAATACATGAAGATTAATTGACTCAAGGTCAACTAAATTCATTTCCAATTGTTTAAATAAAAAAGCAGTAACAGCAAACCTACTATGTCAGAATCAAAAAATAATAAAAAGAAAATTTCACCTTTAGGAGATGGACCTAAATTACCCAAGTTCAATATCTATTGGATTTATGGACTGATTGCATTATCCCTTTTCTCGGCTCGATTTTTTCAAATGACACCCGAATTAACCACCACTACAGAACAAGAGTTCAAGCAAGTGATGTTGATGCGTGGTGATGTGGAGCGAATTGACCTTGTTCAAAACAAAGAAATCGTCCGCGTATACATTAAAGCAGATAGTATTGAAAAGGACTACTACGTGCAAAAGTTCAAAAAGAAATTAGAGAAAGCAAAAGTAAAAGGCGTGCCTTTATTTGAATTCAGTGTGACCGATTGGAACAGTTTCAACGAACGTTTACAAAAGTTCTATGAGCAAAAAGGGATTCAAGAAGTACCTCAGAATACAATTAAAGAAGGCGAGTGGTTTGGCCCTATTGCTAATACTATTTTTACAATGCTCATCATTGTAGTGATTTGGATGGTCATGATGCGTAAGATGGGGGGTGGCGCTGGAGGAAGTGGTGGCCCTGGTGGTATCTTTAATGTAGGTAAATCAAAAGCAACCTTATTTGAAAAAGGTGGCACAAAAGTCAATATTACTTTCGCCGATGTAGCAGGATTAGAAGAAGCAAAAGAAGAAGTCATGGAAATTGTTGACTTCTTAAAACAACCAAAAAAATACACAGCCCTTGGAGGTAAAATTCCAAAAGGGGCATTGTTAATAGGCCCTCCTGGAACAGGTAAAACATTGTTGGCAAAAGCGATGGCTGGAGAAGCACAAGTACCTTTCTTTAGTTTAAGTGGTTCCGATTTTGTGGAGATGTTTGTGGGTGTGGGTGCAAGTAGAGTGCGTGATTTATTTAAGCAAGCAAGAGAGAAAGCACCATGTATTATTTTCATTGATGAGATTGATGCGATTGGTCGTGCACGTGGAAAGAATGCTATGATGAGCAATGACGAGCGCGAGAATACATTGAATCAATTATTAGTAGAGATGGATGGATTTGGTGGCGATACGGGTATCATTATCCTTGCTGCTACGAACCGTCCAGATGTTTTGGATTCTGCATTATTGAGACCAGGACGTTTTGATCGTCAAATTTCAATTGATCGACCAGATGTGAAAGGTCGTGAAGAAATATTCAAAGTACACTTAGGTCCAATCAAAGTGTCTGAAAGTTTAGACGTACATAAATTAGCGGAACAAACCCCAGGATTTGCTGGTGCAGATATCGCGAATGTTTGTAACGAAGCTGCATTGATCGCTGCACGTAAAGGAAAGACAGGCGTGGAGATGAAGGATTTCCAAGACGCCATTGATAGAGTCATTGGAGGTTTAGAGAAAAAGAATAAGATTATATCTAAGGAAGAAAAAGAAGTGATTGCCTACCACGAAGCAGGGCATGCTATTTGTGGCTGGTTCTTAGAGCATGCGTATCCTTTATTAAAAGTAACGATTGTGCCAAGAGGTACAGCTGCACTCGGTTACGCGCAATACACGCCTAAGGAACAATATTTATATACGATTGAGCAACTGACCGATCAAATGTGTATGACATTAGGTGGACGTGCTGCTGAACAAATTTTCTTTGGTCGTATTTCAACAGGCGCTTCTAATGACTTGCAACAAATTACGAAGATGGCTTATTCGATGGTGACGACTTATGGTATGAATGATAAAATTGGCAATGTGAGTTTTTACGATCCAGCACAAGAGAACACTTTCCAAAAACCATTCAGCGAAGAGACTGGAAAAATTATTGATGAAGAAGTACGCAAGATGATTGATGCTGCTTACCATAGAACTTTAGATTTATTACAATCTAAAAAAGAAGAAGTAGAAAAAGTAGCACAAGCATTGTTAACGAGAGAAGTATTACATAAGTCAGATGTAGAAGAACTGATAGGTGATCGTCCGTTTGAAGAAAAGAAAATTCTTGAGGAAACAACAGTTGCTGCAGATTCAGACAACCAGTTTGCACCTACTGAAACAACAGTTGTGACGCCTGCAGATCTGTCAGAAGATGTGATTGAAAATGCAAATGCAACCATTCATGCAGCAGATGCAACTGATAATAACGAATAAGTTATAAATGGAATCGCAAGGCGCAAGACAAAAAATATTACAAAAGATAAAACAGGCATTGAAAGATCCAGTGCCTGTTCCATTTCCAGATCAAGTGGCAGATACGCCTGTTTTTATTCCAACAGAAAAAGAATTAGCAATAGAGTTTGCTCAAAAGTTCAACGAACTATTGGGCAAATTTGTGTATTGTGCCGACGAGCAAGAATTGATAAAACAATTGAATGCATTAATCATAACTAAGGGTTTGAATAAAATTTATTCAAAAGAAACAACATGGTTAGCTTCATTACGTCCTCTTCAATTTGATCCTATCACAACAAACAACTTAGAAGATTGTGATGCTGCCATTACTTTGTGCACGCATTTGGTAGCAAGAACGGGCAGTATTGTTTTAAGCTCTAAGGAGTCGAGTGGAAGAACCGCTAGTGTTTATGCCCCAATACATATTTGTATTGCCTACGTAGATCAATTGGTATATGATATTTCGGATAGCTTAAAGCAATTAAAAGAAGACCCAACAGATTTTCCATCCATGATTAGCTATGCTACTGGGCCTAGCCGCACTGCGGATATCGAAAAGACATTGGTGGTTGGCGTACATGGACCAAAGGAAGTCTATTGTTTTTTAATTGATAACCCATTAGAGTTGTAATTTTATTTTAAACAACCTCCATGGAAATACTAACGAATAAAAAAGTTTATTTTCTTTCAGACTTTCATTTAGGCGCACCTAATGACATAGAGAGTAGAAAAAGAGAGGATCGTTTGGTGCGCTTTTTACAACAAGCGCGTAAAGATGCAGGTGTTATTTTTATTGTGGGGGATATTTTTGATTTTTGGTTTGAATACAAAACAGTCGTACCAAAAGGATTTGTTAGAATTTTAGGAACCTTAGCCCAAATGGCTGACGAAGGTATTCAGTTACATATTTTTACTGGAAACCATGATCTATGGATGCAGGACTATTTGTCAAAGGAATTGAATGCAAAACTGTATTTTGAGCCACAAGAATTTACCATTCAAAATAAACAATTTTTGATTGGTCATGGCGACGGATTAGGTCCTGGTGATAAGGGCTACAAGCGTTTAAAAAAAATATTTACCAATCCTATTTGTCAATGGCTTTTTAGATGGCTACATCCAGATGCAGGTATACAATTAGCCAATTATTTTAGCCGAAAGAGCCGTGCAAAAACCGGAAATGCAGATGAACTGTTTTTAGGAGAGGATAAAGAATGGTTGATACTTTATACCAAAGAGAAAGCTAAAACAATGGCAGTTGATTATTTTATTTTTGGCCACCGTCACTATGCGATTGATTTTAGAATCAATGAAAAAAGTCGCTATATTAATTTAGGTGATTGGATACGTTTAAATACCTATGCTGTTTTTGATGGAGACAACTTGCAATTATTAACTTGGCAAGAACCAATATAAAGCTATGACAATAGATCAAATGATATTAAGCAATTCTATACGCAGCTATTTATTAGTAGCTTCAATTATCATAGGCACACTTTTAATTAAAAGATTGATTTCGCGTTTTTTTGCTAGTTTGATTTATACTTGGGTTGATAAAAAGAATCATTCTGATTTAAGAAAAAACCATGTACACCGCCTAATTGTTCCTATTGAACAGTTTTTGATTTTTTTGGTGACCATCATTGCGATCTATGAATTAAAGTTTCCAGCAGCTTGGAATTTGAACCTATTCAAATTGAGTTTGCAACAATTTTTGGATTCTGGAATTAAATTGATGTTTATTGTACTCTTGATTAGAGTATGCCTTCGAACACTCGAATTTATTGCGATCATTTATGAGAATAAAGCAAGGCTAACAAAAGATTTATCCGACGACCAGCTTATTTTGTTTTTCAAAGATTTTTTTAAAGTAATCCTCTATATCATTGGTGTTTTATTGATACTAAGGTATGTTTTTAACGAAAATATTGGTAACCTAGTAACGAGCTTAAGTATTGTTGGTGCTGCGATTGCTTTATCTACTAGGGAAAGTTTAGAGAATATCATTGCCTCCTTTATCATCTTTTTCGACAAGCCGTTCACGATTGGGGATTTGGTTAAAGTGAGTGGATTTACTGGCACCATCGAAAAAATTGGTTTAAGAAGTACGCGCATACGCACACAAGAAAAAACCTATATCACGGTACCCAATAAACAAATGGTCGATTCTATCGTGGACAATATATCACTCAGGTCTGAACGTTATATCGAAATGGAAATTCAGTTAAGCGTCACAACTTCTGCGCAAGCATTGAATGATTTTGCAAACCATATGCGTGCTTTTTTAAATTCGGAAATGGACTTGAGTAGTTATCTAGTTTTTGTATCCTTATCTGGTAAACAATACCATGCATTGCATATAGAATGTTTAGTGAAAATGAATATGGATTTCAGTGCTTTTCAAATGGTTAAAGAACGTATTAATCTTGCTGCCATTGAATATGCGAACGCACATCAGATTCAGTTTTCGGAAAAAGGGCTATAAAAAATGTAGAAGTAGTGGCACTAATTAGAGACTCGCCTTTAATGACAGTAAGAAATTTTTAATGTCTTTTAGGTTGGTCAATAGCGAAAGATCTTTGGTGGCTTTTTCTTTATTATTTTTCAAATAAGTTTTTGCCCCATCAATTGAATACTTCTTTTCTCTAAGTAAGTAATAAATCTGTTTTAAAAATTCAATATCCTGTGCTCTAAATAAACGATCCCCTTTTCTTGTTTTTCTGGGCTGTAGTTGTTTGAATTCTTTTTCCCAATAACGAATCAGTGAGGTATTGACATTAAACCATCCTGCGACTTCTCCAATAGGGTAGTATAATTTTTTAGCTAAGGTACTTGCATCAGGCACATTGATTTTTCCAATTGCTTGATCCATATCTGCAAAAGCCATTCTACCTCTTTTATGCAATATGTTTCTGTTGACATAATGCATTGGTGTTCTAGATACAGAAGGCAAAGCTGCATCTTCAGGTGCTATAAACGTTTCCATCTCAGGCTCATTCATTGTGGAAACTGTGGTAGCCATCGTATTGGATGCAGAGTGATCAACAGGCTTACGATAATTTGGCAATGCTTTTTTTTGCTTAATGCTTTTAGCTTGTTTGGGCGCAGCAATATGCACAGGAGTTGCCTCCATGCCAAATAAATCCAATTGCTGTAGCGGTGCTGCCATAATTCAAAGGTAGGGTACTATTAAGATCAACTAACTCCTACAAATGATTGGTGGATAAATTGTTAAGTATGTATTAATTTTGCCTATGCGTATTTTTATTCAGCTCGATGCTATTGATGTCCCCAATCTATCTATTTTGGAGCCCCTATTACTTGATCTAATTGGGATGTTTGATCATGAACCAACCCATAACATTGATAAAAAACAGACCATCTATCTTGTTTCTAAATTGCCTAAACCTGATGAAAATCTACCTGTTGAATGGGTGCATCCTCAAGCTGCGACTCAATTGATTGCTGATAGCAGTGAAAATGCATTGATCCATTTTGGGCCAGTGGCTTTATGGGCAAAACAACTTCCTTCTTATTTTATCCCACTCACTTTACCTCATCTTACTGGCAACTTGAGCTGGGTTAAGTCATGGCTTGAAAAAAAACGTTTTAATAAAACAATGCATCGTGCTAGGCAGGTCTTGGCATTAGATGAATGGCATGCACATCAACTACTTGGAGTGGAAAGACTGCATGTTGAAAAAGCAGCTTTGCCTAGTTTTGAGTGGGCTCAATTGGCTCCTGTCAGAAGCGCATTGACGGATGGAAACCAATACCTGCTTGCATTTGTAGGAGTAAGTGATATTTTACCTATTGTGAAAGCATTTTCTGTTTTTAAAAAATGGCAACTGAGTACCATGTCCTTGGTTTTTGTGATGGATACACAATTAGAGAAAGACAAAGCGGCTAATTTATTGTTAGGATACAAGTACAGAGATGCAGTAGAATTGGTCCATTTATCCAACTTTAAATTAGAATGGATTGCTGCGGCATACCTCACTATTTTTAGTGGTATGAATAGTCATCGCTTTCAATTTTTGACCTATACGATGCGCTATCAAATCCCATTTTTAATGCACCAAGCACCTACTAGTCCCAATTTTATCAGCCCACAAATGGCAGCAGCTGGAGAATATTTTGATTTTAAACAACCCGATGTCTTAGCCAATCATTTTAAATTGTATTATAAGGACGAAATGTATCGTGCAGCCAAGGGTATTGAAATTCAAAAGGCCATTCAAACTGAAATAAGCCAATTTCAACAAAAAGCAACCATAGTGTGGCCAAGGGACTTGGTGTAGGCTGGTGGTATTCGCCAATATTATTGTATTTTTGTGGCATAATTTTAAGCTATGCACGCATCTTCCATTCAGGTAAATATTCAACTAGACGAACAAAAAATCCCACAATCCATTGATTGGTCAGCCACCGATAGTACTGCACAAGAAGCGCAGGCTGCAAGGGCAATGATGTTGACATTTTGGGATCCAACAGATAAAACAGCTTTGCGCATTGATTTATGGACAAAGGACATGATGGTAGATGAAATGGCAGACTTCTTTTATCAAAATTTGATGGGGATGGGAGACACTTACTTAAGAGCCACACAGGACAAAGCGCTTGCTGAATCATTCAAAATTTTTGCGAAAACATTTTACAATCAATTTAGAGCAAGTCAAATAGAACAAGGTGCAAAATAGTCTTGTACCAAAAAATAAATTTTAATCTTATGAGTTTAGAACTAGAAGTGATGTCTTTAATGAAAGATGCAATGAAAAATAAAGACGAAGCTATGTTAAGAGGGCTTCGTGCTATTAAAGCAGAAATCATTAAAGCAAAAACTGAACCAGGTGCGAATGGAGCAATTTCAGAAGACGGGGAAATGAAATTATTGCAAAAATTAGTCAAACAACGTAAAGACTCACTCACTATTTTTCAAGAACAAAACCGTACTGATTTAGCCGAGAAAGAAGCTGAAGAAATTGCAGTGATCGAAAAATTCCTTCCAGTACAAATGACAGAGGAAGCCGTGAAAACAGCTGTAGATGCTATTGTTAAGGAATTGGGTGCTACGGGACCACAAGATTTAGGAAAAGTAATGGGAGTGGCTTCAAAACAACTAGCAGGTAAAGCAGATGGTAAAATAATTGCTGCGATTGCTAAAAATGCATTGACGAACTAATGAACTGGTTAGATTTAGTAGCAGGAACAATTTTGATCATAGCCTTGCTTCAAGGCTATCGAAATGGTTTGATTAAAGCGATCATTTCTTTTTTCTCTTTAATGATTGGTGTCGTATTTGCTTTTCAGTTTGCAGGATTTGTTGCAAGTCAATTAAAAATATACACTAAGATTACTTCTTATTGGCTTCCATTTATTGCTTTTTTGATGGTGCTATTAGGAGTCATGTTATTATTAAGATGGATCACTGGGCTTTTACAACAAACTGCTGATTGGCTCATGCTAGGTTGGCTGAATAAACTTTTAGGCATGGTCCTGTATATTTTAATTTATGGGACAATTTTAAGCGCATTCATCTATTTTATGGCCTTACTAGGAGTGGTTGAAAAATCCACCATGGATGCGTCGGTGAGTTATACCTATTTGGCGGAGTGGTGGCCCTATTTTATGGCTAAATTGAGCGAATGGCTGCCTTTTATTAAACAAACATTGGTTCAATTTTCCAATCAATTACAACATAAGGGATAATAAGCTTATTTAATCTGAAATAAGTATCTTTATAGCTACGACTTAACGCTTAATAATTTTATGGAATACGAAATACAAAAAGAAGGCAAATTTGAATTTGTAGAAGTTGGAACGGGTGAACCTTTGATGCTTTTACATGGTTTATTTGGCGCATTGAGTAATTTCGCTGACCTCGTAGAACATTTTAAACATACCCATAAAGTAATCGTTCCAATTTTACCTTTATATGATCTTGACCTTTTGCACACCACTGTAAAAGGGTTGGCTAAACATGTGCAACAATTTATTGACCACAAAGGGTATGATCAGATTCATTTACTAGGAAATTCTTTGGGTGGACATGTGGGCTTGGTCTATATTTTAGCCCATCCAGAAAAAATAAAAACCTTGATCTTAACTGGAAGTAGCGGTTTATTTGAAAATGCAATGGGCGACTCGTATCCAAAAAGAGGGGATTACGAATACATTAGGGCAAAGACAGCAGAAACATTTTATGATCCAGCTGTTGCTACTAAAGAGTTAGTGGACGAAGTGTTTGAAATCACTAATAGTAGAGTTAAAGTGATTAAAATTCTTGCTTTAGCAAAAAGTGCCATTCGAAATAATCTAGGTGATGAAATAGGCCAAATTAAAGTACCTACACTTTTAATTTGGGGTAAGAATGATAAAGTCACACCTCCATTTGTGGCAGAAGATTTCCATAAATTGATCCCCAATAGCGAACTAGCTTTTATTGATCAATGTGGACATGCTCCAATGATGGAAGTACCTGTTGCTTTCAATCAAATCTTAGAAAAATTCTTACAAGCACACGCAAAATAATTCAAGTTAAATAAGCATTATGCTAGCTGCAGCTATTACTTCACAAGGATTTCCCATGCTTCATTTAGAAGATAAGGTGAATTTTGCGCTGCAGTGTATGGAAGATTTTGATGTGCAAGAGTTAGCAGTGTTGAAGGAGGATTATTTTTTAGGGATTGTGCAAAAAGCAGACTTATTAGATGCAGATGAAGCAGCCACTATCATGGTTTTATCGGAACAGCTTAAAAAAATTATGGTTTTAGATACGGCACATTTTCTAACTGCATTAGACTTATTTTCAAAACACGAGTTGAGTATTTTACCAGTATTGAATGAGCAACAGGAATATATTGGAATGATTCCTCAAAAAAATTTAAACGATGCCTTGGCTAAATTTTTAGGCGTTGAATCGCCTGGTGCAATTATAGTTCTGGCGGTTGCGCCCTACCAATATTCCTTGGCCGAAATGTCTAGATTGGTAGAGTCTAATAACGCACAAATTGTTCAGTTGAATAGTTATTATGACGAATCAAATGGGGCGATGATTATTACTCTTAAAATCAATAAAGACGAGGCGCAGTCTATCATTGCAACTTTCCAGCGTTATGATTATCAATTGGTACATTATTTTGGTAAAACACCTATACACAATGACATCGAAGCCCACTACCACCACTTAATGAATTACTTAGATGTTTAAATCTCCCCGCTTCAAAATCTTATTCATAGTCCTTGTCTGTATGGCTCAAATTGGATTCACTCAAGTTTATGCTCAAATTAAGATTAGTGCCATCGATATCACAGGTAATAAAAAAACCAGAAATTATATCATACTAAGAGAACTTCCTTTTAAAGTAGGGGATATCATCTCTAAAGATTCCTTAGTTACACTTAACACGATCGCACAACAACAGTTATTCAATACCGCACTTTTTTTAGATGCTAATGTATCATCTGAAATAGTAGATAGTAGTTCTGTGAAAATCAAAATTCAACTAAAAGAACGCTGGTATTTTTTTCCAGTACCCTATTTTAGGTGGGTAGATAGAAATTTTAGTCAATGGTGGAATGAACAAAACAGAAGTTTAGATCGTGTTAACTATGGCGTCAATATCAAAGAAGCCAATGCGACAGGACGCAATGATAAGTTAACGATCGGCTATATTACAGGCTATACACATCAAGCAACACTAAAGTATCAATTACCCTTTATTGATAAGCAATTAAAATATGGGATGGGCTTAGGATGGGCACAGTTCAATCAAAAAGAAATCAACTATAACACAATAGGAAATAAGCAAGTTTTTTTAAAAACAGAGCAGATCATTCGTCAAGGATATCGTGGCAATGTCAATCTAACTTATAGGCCTAATTTATTTGAAAGACAAGCTTTACAAATTGGATTTGGCAATGAATCCATCTCTGATTCAGCTTTTGCGATGGCACCTGATTTTTTGCCAAATCATAAAAAAGCATATAGTTATCTAGATCTTAATTGGTCTTACTCAAAAATACGTTTCGATTACAATGCCTATCCTACCAAGGGAGCAAGTACTGAAATTGCTTTGCTTCAAAGATTTTCTAAAGAAAGTAATTTATCTGCTATTCAATTTAGAGAAGTGGTAGCGCATCCTATTACACCTGCTCGCTTTATCCTTGCAGAATTTTTGACAGTTGGTAAAATAATGCAACAATCTAGTTATAGTGATAGAAAATTATTCGGGTATGGATTGGTGCAAATGAATGGATTAGAATATTATGTGGTGGATGGCAATGCAGCTGGTTTATTTAAAGCAGCATTACATCAAAAAATTGGTTCTTACACGGTCATAAATCCTTTGACAAAAAAATTCCTTCCATCTGTTAAATATACCTTTTGGATCAATGCTTTCACGCATCTAGGGTACGTTTATAGTCAAGAAAAAAATAAGGCGAATCCCTTGGCTAATAGTTTGTTAAGAACTGCAGGTATTGGAGTAGATGTAATTAGCATCTATGATTTTGTGTTAAATGTGGAGTATAGTATCAATCAATTGGGGGACAAAGGTTTATATTTGCATGGAGGTATTAATTTTTAACTTTGTTTCATGAATGTAGCCATTTATAGTAGAGGTGTCGACTTGGATCAGCAAGAATTCTTAAATGATTTAATTGCTGAATTGCAAAAGCATGACATCACTATTTATATTTATGCAGATTTAACCAAAAAATTCAACTTGGTGACTGCTGAAGATAAAAAATCTCTTATTGTATTTGAGACTTCTTCTGATTTACAAAACAATATTGATTGTTTAATCTCACTTGGTGGAGACGGAACTGTTTTAGATGCCATCACTTTAATTGGAGACACGTTGATACCAATTTTAGGAATTAATTATGGCCGTCTTGGTTTTTTAGCAACTATTTCTAAAGACGAATTAGAGATCATGGTGGAGGCTTTGGTGCATCGTTCCTATGTCATAGATAAAAGAACTTTGTTACATATTGATAGTAACCTTCCAGTGTTTAACAATGCACCATTTGCATTGAATGAATTTGCGATTCATAAACGTGATACTTCTCCAATGATTAAGATCCATACATACTTAAATGGAGAATTCTTAAATTCTTATTGGGCAGATGGATTAATTATTTCGACACCGACTGGTTCAACTGGCTACAACATGAGTTGCAATGGGCCAATTTTATTTCCTGAATCCTCAAGCTTTGTGATTACACCAGTGGCAGCGCATAACCTCAACGTACGTTCTGTGGTAGTTCCAGATAGTTCGGTCATATCTTTTGAAATTGAAGGACGCACAGAAGAATTGATATGTGCATTAGATGCAAGAAAAGAAATTGTACCTATTAGCATTCAAGTTGCAGTGAAGAAAGAAGCTTTTGCCGTACATTTTATTAGATTGAATGAAAACAGTTACTTAACGACCTTAAGAACAAAGTTGACTTGGGGACTAGATAAAAGAAACTAAACATGCTAAAGCGATTTTACATTTTTTGCTGCTGTATGTGTTTTCTTCAACTTGTGAATGGGCAACATTTGCAATTGATAGAGAACAGAGGGGAGATTGGTGTGTTTGGAGGACGTTCAGGTTATATTGGTGATCTTGTTCCTGATATCTTATCCAAGTATTACATGGGAGGCTTGTATTATAAAAAGCAATACAATGATTATGCAGGTGTCAGGTTTAATTATGAGAAAATACAACTTGGCTCAAATGATACCCTTTCTTTAAATATGTATGAGAAATTAAGAGGGATGCGTTTTTCGCGTGATTTTCAAGATATAAGCTTACTCGGAGAATTTTATTTTACAAGATTTTTACCAGGCAATAAAGGGTATCGACTTACGCCTTATCTAGGATTTGGTATAGGCTACATGTTACCGACTTCGGATGGGATTAAGCAAATTATTTATTCTAGTGTGACTCCAATATATATTGACTCATCCAGCATGCCTGAGGTTAAAAAGACAAAAGGCTTTGTCAATTTTCCAATTCAATTTGGCTTTAAATATAATTTATCTCAAAGATGGAATTTTTTTGCTGAGGGAATGTACCGCTTTGTCAACACTGACGAGTTAGACTTTTTAGCAGATGGTGCTTTAGTTGTTCAGACACAAACCTATGCATCACTACCTGTTGGTACTAGTGCTATTTCAAATAATTTTCAGGGAAGTAGATCAGGGAAAGATCAATTTTTTACAATCAAAGCCGGGATCTCTTATAATTTGATAAAAATTTATGGAGAAGAAAAATGGAAACCTGGTAAAAGGTCAAAATTGTCTAGCCTAAAAGAGAAGGAAGCCGGCCAAAAAAAGTCTGGATTTCTTGGCAGACTTAAATTTAAGCGTAAATAACCTACTGATTTTCTTATTTTTACATCATGGAAAATTTGGATTTAACTAGGCTTCCAAAACACATTGCCATTATTATGGATGGGAATGGTAGGTGGGCAGAAGAACAAGGGCAGGATCGTTTATATGGTCATTACCATGGCGTGATGAGTGTTCGTAAAGTAGTGGAAGCCGCAACTGAAATAGGTATCAAGTACCTCACTTTATATGCTTTTAGTACGGAAAATTGGGATCGACCAGAGGCCGAAGTGCTGGGTTTGATGTCGCTTTTTGTAGATACCATCAGTAAGGAAGTGCCTGATTTACATCAGAATAATATTAGACTTCATTTTATAGGCAATCTGGATCAATTGCCAGACGAAGCACGTCAAGCCCTAGCTAGTGCGACCAATATTACAGAACAAAATACTGGTTTACAATTAGTTATAGCATTAAGTTATAGCAGCCGATGGGAAATCATAGAGGCAGCTAAGATCCTTGCTGAGCAGGTCAAAGCAGGGGCATTGGATCCAATGCAGATTGACGAAGCGCGATTTGTTCAATCCCTATCTACCAAAGACTTTCCAGATCCTGAATTAATGATCAGAACGAGCGGAGAACATCGAATAAGTAATTTTCTACTTTTTCAATTAGCCTATGCGGAGCTTTATTTTACCGAGACCCGCTGGCCTGCTTTTGGGAAGGAGGCATTTATTGCAGCCATCTTGGATTATCAGTCCAGAGAACGCCGATTTGGTAAAACAAGCGCTCAAATCAATTTAAATATATAAAATTATTAATGTGTTTTTTTGGCTTTTTAACAAAGACTTTGAAATATTACGAGTAATTTGCGCCTCTTATAAATTATACATATTTAGCCCCACCAGCAGATGCAGAAATTGACCCAGTTTACTATAGGAATACTATCCTTACTTATCTTATCCACTTCTAGTTTTGCCCAAGATCAAAAAGGGCAGGACTCAGTTAGCCAGATCAATGTCAAGTTGCTGGGTATCTTAAATCAAAAAACACCTTCTAAGTATAAGATTCATTCTATTAAAGTGATTGGTAACCAATTCTTTGATGAAAATTTACTACTATCCTTGTCCACCCTTAGCGAGGGAGACGAAGTGACCCTGCCAGGGGGAGATAATTTTGCGAAAGCCATTCGTAAATTAATGGATCAAAATTATTTTAGTGACGTTAGTGTTTATTTGACAGATGTGAAAGGAAATGAACTTGATGTAGAAATCAATGTGGTGGAAAGACCAAGATTGGCTCGATTTAATTTCACAGGAATTAAAAAATCAGAGACAGAAGAACTTTCTGGTAAAACCGGATTAACACCTAACAGAGTTGTCACTGATAATATGCGCATCACTGCGATTGAAGGCATCAAGAAATTCTATGCAGAAAAAGGTTTTCAAGATGCGAGTGTTCGTATCAAAGAAACAAAAGATTCAATTCGTAAAAATCAATTGGTGCTTGATTTTATTGTAAACAAAGGGCCAAAAGTTAGAATCAATAATATCAATTTTGGGGGTAACCTAGTTGAAGAAACTAAATTAAAGAAAAGTTTAAAGGAGATTCACGAAAAATCCCGCTTAACCTTATTCCCAGTGAACGACAAGCCTGCTATTGTAAAGACGACACCTTATTCATTTGATCAATATTTAAAAGAGCGTGGGTACTTAACATTTTCAAAAACAAAAAAAATCCTAAATCCTTACGCAAGAATTGGTTTTTCTTCTTCCAAATATGACACTAAAAAATACGACGAGAGTAAGGACAATTTATTGAACTATTATAATTCTCTTGGATTTAGAGATGCAGTGATTGAAAAAGACACTATCTATCATAATGCCGTAGGTCATTTGAATATTGACATGCAAATCAAAGAAGGTCGCAAGTATTTCTTTGGTAATATTAGTTGGAGAGGTAACACTAAATATCCTGATTCCGTTTTAACAAGTATACTGAACATTAAAAAAGGCGATATCTATAACAGAGAAATCTTTTTTAATAAATTAGGTAAAACGCCTACAGCAGAAGGTGGAGATATCAGTGGTATTTATCAAGATGATGGTTATTTGTTCTTTAGCATCAACCCAATTGAGACAGCTGTATACAACGACACCATCGATTTTGAAGTAAGAATACAAGAAGGTCCACAAGCAACAATTAAAACCATTCGTATTGCTGGTAATGAGAAAACGAAAGATTTTGTTGTGCGTCGAGAAATCAGAACTATACCTGGTGATAAATTTAGCCGTACACTATTGATTCGTTCTCAACGAGAGATTTCCCAATTGAATTATTTTGACCAAGAAAAAATTAAAATCGATCCTATTCCCAACACAGAAGATGGAACAGTAGACATCAATTATGGTGTAGAAGAAAAATCAAGTGACCAATTAGAATTAAGTGCTGGATGGGGTGGATATATTGGATTGACTGGAACTTTGGGGGTGACTTTTAATAATTTTTCTTCTAAAAATATTTTTAATAAGAAGGCTTGGGATCCATTGCCAATGGGGGATGGTCAAAAATTAAGTATTCGTTTTCAAAGTAATGGCAAGGCATTTAGATCTACCAATTTCTCATTCACTGAGCCATGGTTTGGTGGTATCAAACGTAATAGTTTAACTGTCAGTGTGTACAATACAAAATACGGACAAACCTATGATCAATTAACAGGAATGTATGATCCTAACGCAGCTGATAATAGGTACATTTCGACGACTGGAGCTACTGTTTCCTTTGGTCGTCAATTGACTTGGCCAGATGACTTTTTCTCTTTAAGTATGGGTGTGAACTACACAAGATATACTTTAAAGAACTATGCAATCGATCCTTATAATTTACCAAATTTTGACAATGGTATTGTGAACAATTTAAACTTTAGAATTGCTTTACAAAGGACTTCAATAGATCAACCCTTGTTCCCAAGAACAGGTTCTACTTTTTTATTGAGTGGTCAATTGACACCTCCTTATTCTTTGTTCGATCCTAATTTTGCCACGAAGCAAAATCCGTATGAATTATTAGAGTACAACAAATGGCGTTTTAATGGAGAATGGTATGTGCCGTTAGGTAAACCAGCAGGGGAAGATCATAACAAGCAGTTTGTATTAAAGTTTGCTGCTAAATATGGTTTCTTAGGAAGATACAATTCATCAATTGCTATTTCTCCATTTGAACGTTTTCAGGTTGGTGATGCAGGTTTGAGCAATCAATTTGCATTATTAGGTTATGATATCATTGCACAAAGAGGTTATCCTGTGTATGAATCTTCTAATCCAAAAATCAATCCTGATCAACAATCTTCAAGACAGAAATTTACCATATTCAATAAGTATGCAGTAGAAATTAGATATCCATTAAGTTTAGCGGCAAGCAGTACCATTTATGCATTGGGCTTTTTTGAAGCTGCCAATGGTTGGTATAGTATGAAAGAATATAATCCATTTAAACTAAGAAGATCGGTGGGTGTGGGGATGCGTTTTTTCTTACCAATGTTTGGTTTGCTTGGGTTTGATTATGGTATTGGTCTAGACCGTTTAGACGGAAGCAATGCATTGAAAGATGCGGCTAGATTTACCTTTATGTTAGGATTTGAACCAGAATAATGCCAATCCATTACCATTAATAAATACCTTCATTATGAAATATAACAAATTGTTTTTTTTGGGTGTTGTACTCCTTGGTTTATCTTTTACAACACAAGCGCAATCTAAATATGCAGTGATCAATACCAAGTATATTTTAGACAGAATTCCTGAATACAAGGAAGCAGATAAGAAATTAAAAGCTTTGGGCGATCAGTGGCAACAAGAAATTGATGAACAACAAATGGTTTTGGATAAAATGTACAAAAACTACGAAGCGGAGCAGTTTATGTTGTCCGAAGATTTGAGAAAAAAGCGTGAAGATGAGTTGTTTATGAAGGAAAAGGCCCTACGTGATTTGCAAAAAAAGCGATTCGGTTATGAAGGGGATTTATTTAAGGAACGCCAAAAATTAGTAAAGCCTATCCAAGACAGGGTCTATAATGCAGCACAAAAAATGGCTACCGCCCGTTCGTATGACTTCATTTTAGATAAAAGTGAAGGAATTACCATTATATTTGCAGACCCTAAGTTGGATAAAAGCGACGATATTTTAAAAGAGTTAGGAGTTATCAATAATTAAACAAACAAACAACAATAGACATGAAGAAAGTTTTATTTGCAGCCATCTTGTTAATGGCATGTGCTTTCGGTAACAGTGCAACTGCACAAACTAAAATTGGTTATTTTGATGACCAAAGTGTAATCGCTTTATTCCCTGGTATCCAAGAAAAATTAGATACGATTTTAAATTCTTATGCTAAAGATTCTTTGCAAGATGAGTACAACTACACTTTGAAAGATTATCAAGTAAAAGATAGTATCTACAGAAGAGATTCTGCAGATTTGTCTAAAAGACCAAAGGCTTTACAAATGGCAACAGACGATTTAAATCGTTTAAAATACAAGTTGATCAACTGGCAACAGTACCAACAACAAATGATGGAGAAAAAACAAGAAGACTTGTTGTTGCCATACAGACAAAAAGTTGCACAAGCTTTAAGTGAAGTAGTTGCTGAGCAAAAATACAATTTGGTATTGAAGGCAGATGCTTTGTCTCCTTATGCTCAACCATCTATCGCTGATAACTTAACGATCCGCGTTGCTTTAAAATTAAAGCTACCTGTCCCTAAAGATATCGAAGAAGCTTTCAAAGTTGCAACAGGTGGCGCAGCTAAGCCATCAGCTCCAGCTAAAAAAGGATAATTTTTCCAAAAAATAATTTAATACACCTCGTTGTTTTACAACGGGGTGTATTAGTTTTACGAAAACAGGGAAAACTCATTTTATGCAAGCACCCATTGGCGTTTTTGACAGCGGTTATGGTGGTTTAACCATCTTAAAAGAATTGAAGCAGCAACTGCCTCAATATGATTATCTCTATTTGGGAGACAATGCACGTGCACCCTATGGAACTAGGTCATTTGATACGGTGTACCATTATACTTTAGAAGCAGTGGAATGGTTTTTTAAACAAGGTTGTAGCTTAGTGATTTTAGCATGCAATACAGCTTCTGCTAAAGCACTCAGAAATATCCAACAATTGGACCTGCCTCATATAGCCCCAGATAAAAGAGTATTAGGCGTGATTAGACCTAGTTCAGAAATTTTAGGTACTTATTCTTTAACGCATCACCTAGGCATTTTAGGTACAACAGGTACGGTTCAGAGTGAGAGTTATCCAATTGAATTGTCAAAATTTGCTCCTGAAGCCACCATTTTTCAACAAGCTTGCCCGATGTGGGTGCCACTCATCGAAAATGGTCAACAAGAAGGCCCAGGTGCCGATTATTTTGTAAAACTATACATTGATCAACTATTTGCACAGTCACCCCAAATTGATACCGTATTGCTTGCCTGTACCCATTACCCATTAATGGTAAAAAAGATACAAAGCTTCCTACCAGAAAATGTCAAATTAGTAACCCAAGGGGATATTGTGGCAAAGAGCTTGGCTACCTATTTGAAAAATCACCCAGAAATGGATCAGAAATGTAGCAAAAATGGCCAGCTCCAATTTTACACTACAGACAACCCTTCTAGCTTTGAAGAACAGGGAAGTTTGTTCTTTGGCCAAAAAATTGCTGCAAATCACACAGATTTAGCTTAACAATTCAAAAAATACCCTATTTTTGCCGTCCTTTCACAGGTAGTGGTATGGTGACTGCTATAAGAACGGATTTAGAATATAAAGTATTAAACCTCAAGGGCAGATAGGAATAATCCTAATAACCCGCAAAAAAAAGCATATTATGAAACGTACATTCCAACCTCATAAACGTCGTCGTAAATCAGTTCATGGTTTCCGTAAGCGTATGGAATCAGCTAATGGTCGTAAAGTATTAGCAAGTCGCCGTAAGAAAGGACGCAAGAAACTAACTGTATCTAGCGAGAAAGGATTAAAATAATTTAATCTCTATTCATAGAAACTTATAATTTTAAAGTCCACTCGTTTTCGGGTGGACTTTTTTAATAAGCATATTCATTATTGGCAAAGATTTTTACATATCAAAAACAGGATAAATTAAAAAGTAGGAAGCAAATGCAAAATTTGTTTGCTTTAGGCAAGTCATTGTCTAATGCTCCGCTTAGATTAATTTATATGGTAGAAGAAATTGAAGACAAGGACCAAGCTAATCCAAGGCCACTAATTATTCAAGCAGGTGTAGGGGCGCCAACAAAACAATTTAAAAAGGCAGTACAACGTAATCGTGTAAAAAGGTTATTAAGAGAAGCCTATCGTTTAGAGCTTCCTGCCTTTAAAGCACAGCTCCCATTGCAAGGCTTGAGATTGAATCTTTTTATTTTATACATGGATGCAAATGTGTTAACTCAAATAGAGATCAATGCAACAATGAGATTGATATTGAATCAATTGGCAAAACGTATTTATGGACAAGCTTAAGCAAATCATTGCCTTACCATTTATTGTATTGATCCGATTTTATCAATACGCCTTATCACCTTATTTAGGAGGAAGCAAATGTCGTTTCACGCCTTCCTGCTCTCACTATACTGCAGAAGCCATCCAAAAATATGGTCCAATTAAAGGCATTGCGATGGGTGTAAAAAGACTAAGCAAATGCAGACCAGGTGGAGGTCACGGCTATGATCCAGTACCTTAATCAATCCTTTAATAATGCAAATAAAAAACCGCCCCTAATAGAGACGGTTTTGAGTATTGTTAACTTTTGTACTGAATTATTTTGAAGCAGCAAAACGATCTGCAATCACAGACCAATTCACGACATTCCAAAAAGCAGCTAAATAATCTGCTCTTCTGTTTTGGTATTTCAAATAGTAAGCATGCTCCCAAACATCAGCGCCTAAGATTGGAACTCCTTTTACTTCGGCCACATCCATCAAAGGATTATCTTGGTTTGGTGTAGAACTTACTTCTAATTTTCCGTCTTTTACAATCAACCAAGCCCAACCGCTTCCAAAACGCGTCATACCGGCGTTTGCAAATTTTTCTTTGAATGCATCAAAACTTCCAAAGCTTGCATCAATCGCTGTAGCCAATTCGCCAGTTGGATGCCCGCCTGCATTAGGCGCTAAACTATTCCAAAAGAAAGTATGGTTCCAATGTCCACCTCCATTGTTTCTAACAGCAGGACTAATGCTACCAGCAACTGCTACTAATTCCTCGATAGTCTTACTTTCGTTAGGGGTGCCCGCAACTGCTTTATTTAAATTGTCAACATATGCTTGATGGTGTTTGCCATGGTGTATTTGCATGGTCAATGTATCAAAATGTGGTTCTAAGGCTTCGTGTGCATAGGGTAATGCAGGTAATGTAAATGACATATTGCTTTATTTATTGTGTTTATGAATGAAAGTCAAAATTACAATGCTTTGCGCTCATTTAAGCGACTTGCTAGCTTTTTTTACTTAAATATTATTTCAAGTAATAATAGTGCAGTCAATAAATAGCTTTCCTTCGTAATCCTAAAAGCGGATTACTCCAGAAACTATTTATTGACTGCGCCTGTATAGAAATTTAGCAATAAACATAGTACCCCGAAGCCGATTTCGGTTCCTTCCGCATGAGGATGAGGGGTAGCTATGTTTATTGCTTCAATAGCTTCTTTCGAAAAAAAAACAGATTACGAAGGAAAGCTATTTTTTACTAAGCTATTAAAGTAAAAAAAAGTAAAAAAGCAAATAGTTAACGTTTCGCTTTAAAGAAAGCTTGCATTAATGCAGCGCATTCTTCTTGAAGGATGCCTCCAATGAGGGTAGTGGAAGCATGGAATGGATTTTTTTCAGTGACACGACGGTAACTGTTTTTTTCGTCATAGGCCCCAAATACAATATGGCCAATCTTACTCCAATACAGTGCACCTGCGCACATTAAGCAAGGCTCCAAGGTGACATAGAGTGTCGCTTCTGGCAGGTATTTAGATTGCAAGTTTTCACAGGCACTAGAGAGGGCTAGAATTTCGGCGTGTGCGGTAACGTCTTTTAGAAGTTGAACTTGATTGTATCCTTTGGCAATCACTTGATCGTTCATTACAATCACAGCGCCAACTGGTACTTCATCTTCATCAAAAGCCCTCTTAGCTTGTAAGAGGGCTTGACGCATATAGAGTTCATGTTTATTTTCCACTAGAGTGTAAAGCTGCTTATAATTTTTGGATACGAATATTTCTGTACCAAACTTGATCGCCATGATCTTGTAAGCTAATGTGACCAGAAAATACTTTTCCAAAATCAGGTGATTCACCTTTTGAAAATTTACTTCTTCTAATTAATTCTTTCCAGCTATCATCGCCTAAATGTGTGTTGACAGTTGTTACGCCATTTAATTTCATGACTAAAGATCCTTTATTCACAATAATGTCTACTTTATTCCATTCTTCTGCAGGCTTTACACCAGACTCGTCGCCTACAATCAGGTCGTATAAATTACCAGCTCTATGACTAATGATTTTACTATCTGGGTGACCATCATTGTCTAAGACTTGCATCTCTGGTCCTGTATGCCATGTGTTTTTATATTTTGATGGGTCATTTTGTACAAAAAAGATAATACCACTATTCCCGTTTTTAGAAATTTTCCATTCTAATTGTAAATGAAAATTAGAAAAACTTTCATTGGTTACAATATCACCACCTCCAACTATTCTTCCATCCACTTTATTATTTGGGTCAAACATGAGAGCACCATCTACTACTTTCCATGCTTCACCTGCAGTCGTTTTACCATAAGTGTGCCAGCCATTTTTTGTTTTACCATCAAATAATGAGATCCATTTGTCTTGAGCCTGTAATTGATTAAATGCAAGCACAGCAAAAGTGAATAAGGTTAAAGCAAGGAATTGTTTTTTCATAATTTTTAATTGAGGCGTTAAAAAATAGGATGGTTGTTATCTATTTTTGAATGAGTTAGAATTATTTCTTAAGTAATAAAATGTATTTCACCATGGCTTCTGCATCTTCTTGACTAAGGTTTGCATGCGCTGTCATTGGTATAGCACCCCAGTTACCACTTCCGCCTTTGATGATTTTTCCAGCTAACATTTCGATATTGTCATCCGTGTTTTCATACTTTGCAGCTACGTCTTGGTAAGCTGGTCCTATATTTTTTTCAGCTACTTTATGACAAGTTAAACAGTCGCTTCCTGCAACCAAGGCCAAACCTTTTGAATAATCTGGATTATCAGATAATTTAGTTTCGGAACTAGTTGTTGTCTCTGTTGTTGTTTCAGTTGTAGATGTTTTATTGTTTGCTCCACCGCCACATGCCAATAATAAAACGGCTGCTGAAAGGGTGTATAAAATTTTACGCATATTGATTGTTTGATTAAATAAATTAGATTGAATTGTATTGTATTGTTATTTTGAATGAATGTTTTGACTGCTTAATTAAATGCCTAATATTTTTTTGTTAAAAGCTTCATCGGATCCAGTGTTAGCAAAATCATCAAAAGCTTTTTGTGTGACAGGAATGATATGGTTTTGAATAAATAAAGCACCTTCTGCTGCACCCACTTCTGGATGCTTTAAACAACATTCCCATTCCAATACTGCCCAGCCTTTATAATCATATGCTGCTAACTTGCTAAAGATACTTTTAAAATCTACTTGGCCATCACCAAGTGATCTAAATCTTCCAGCACGATCGATCCAGTTTTGATAACCACCATATACCCCTTGCTTTGCACTCGGATTAAACTCGGCATCTTTTACATGAAACATTTTGATACGCTCATGGTATGCATCGATATAGCCTTTGTAGTCCATGCATTGTAATACTAAATGCGATGGATCAAATAATAAACAAGCACGAGCATGATTTCCTACTTTTTCTAAAAATAGTTCGAAGGAAACACCATCATGCAAATCTTCCCCTGGATGAATTTCGTAACATAAGTCCACGCCTGCAGCGTCAAATTCATTTAAGATAGGCAACCATCTTTTACCCAATTCTGTAAAACCTGTTTCTACTAAGCCTGCTGGTCTTTGTGGCCATGGATAAACAGTATGCCATAATAAAGCACCACTAAATGTAGCGTGTGCATTTAAGCCTAAATTTTGAGAAGCTTTTGCTGCATATTTTAATTGTTGTACTGCCCATTCAGTTCTTGCTTTTGGATGACCTCTATATTCAACTGGTGCAAAGCCATCAAACTGCGCATCATAGGCAGGGTGCACAGCTACCAACTGTCCTTGTAAATGCGAAGACAATTCTGTGATCTCTAATCCAGCAGCTTGCACGATGCCTTTGATTTCATCAGCATAGGTTTTACTTTCTGCTGCTTTTTGTAAATCAATGCATCTTGCATCCCAACTTGGAATTTGCACACCCTTAAAACCCAATCCAGCTGCCCATTTACAGATACCTTCTAAGGTATTGAATGGAGGTTGATCTCCTAAGAATTGTGCTAAAAATATACCAGGTCCTTTTACTGTTGTCATATTGTATTGATTACTTTTTTTAGTAACGCTTTTTTAAATTATATGCGCTGTCCATTTTTGATCAGATCCTGCAGATAAAACGACATTATCAATAAACGCCATTCCTCTAATGCCATCTTCTACACCTGGGAAATCTAACATTTCTGGTGTTGGAACCGTGCCATCTATTTTTGCAGATAAAGTGAGTGCAAAATTTCTATAAATATTAGCGAATGCTTCTAAATAACCTTCTGGATGTCCGCCTGGTGTGCGGCAATTGTGAGTTGCAAAGCTAGATAAATGTGCGCCGTAATTTGCGCCAGCTCTAAGAATTTGTGTTGGTTGATCCAACCATTTTACAATGAGTGAATTGGGTTCATGTTGAAACCATTCAATACCACCAAGTTCTCCGTAGACTCTAATTTTTAATGCATTCTCTTCACCTGCTGCAACTTGAGATGCCATCAATACACCTTTGGCACCGTTATCAAATTTTAAAAGTACTGCTCCATCATCATCCATCGCACGACCTTCAACCAATGTATTTAATTCTGCACAGATATCGGTGATTTTTGCACCAGTAATATATTCCGCTAAATGTGCAGCATGCGTTCCAATATCACCCATCACAGAACTCTTGCCCGATTTTTTTGGATCTGTTCTCCATGCAGCTTGTGCATTGCCTTCTCTTTCTGATAATCTACTTAACCATCCTTGCGGATATTCTACCCAAACCTTACGAATCTTACCCAGCTTGCCTTCGCGTACCATGGCCTTAGCTTGTTTGACCATTGGATAGCCAGAATAAGTATGCGTTAAGCAAAGTGTTAAGCCTGTTTCTTTTAATTTTTGTTGTAATAATTTTGCCTCTTCCAAAGAGAACGTAATTGGTTTTTCGATCACCACATTGAAGCCATTTTCCAATGCCATCATTGCAGGTGCAAAATGTGCAAAATTGGGTGTTACTATGGTTACAAAATCAATGCGCTCATCTGCAGGTAGTTGTGCCTCTTTGGTAATCATCTCCTCGTAAGTTAAATAGGTTCTTTCTTTAGGAAAGAACAAAGCCTCACCAGATGCAACAGCAATTTCTGGGTTGATACTTAATGCGCCGCATTTAATTTCAATGAGTCCGTCCATATTCGCTGCAAGTCGGTGGATAGCGCCAATGAAGGCATCTTTACCACCACCAACCATACCCATTCTTAGTTTTCTGTTCATTATAAAGGGAGTTTTAAGTCTACCACATCAGCTAATTGTGTCAAAATAACACGTTAGGCTAATTGTAAGAGCAATTTCCTCATAATTTCTCAAAAAAACCCTTTTTTAAGAAGAAAATATATGAAAAGAATGCAAAAATAAATATACATTTATAAACTCATCCTAATGTTTGCTTGCTATGTCTTTACCGCTGAATAGACGAAAATTACTGAAACAAGTTGTATCCGGCTCTGCCGCGATGGCTGCTGGTTGGGTATTCCCAACTCAAGCAAAAGCACATTTAGAAAACCTATCCAATCAACCCATATTTGAAGCCAATTTAAAAGGCAATATCAACCATAGTGTTTGCAGATGGTGCTACAGTGATTTTAGTTTGGAAGATTTATGTAAGGAAGTAAAACGCATTGGATTCAACGCAATTGATTTATTAAAACCAAGCGAGTGGGATACTGTAAAAAAATACGGCATCGACTGTTCTATGTGTTATACAGCTGGTGAAACTAGTTTGACAAAAGGCTGGAATAATCCAATCCATCATCCTTGGTTGATCAAGGATTATTTGGAAGCAATTCCTTTGGTGGCAGCTGCTGGGTATAAAAATTTAATTTGTTTTTCGGGGAATAGAAATGGTATGGATGACGCTACAGGATTGAAAAATTGTGTGGAAGGGCTAAAACAAATTATGCCACTAGCAGAAGCAAAAGGCGTGACCATTCACATTGAACTATTCAATTCTAAAGTAGATCATAAAGATTATATGGGAGACAAGTCTGCATGGGGGATTGAACTGTGTAAACAATTGGGCTCTCCGAATTTCAAAATTTTATTCGACATCTATCATATGCAAATAGATGAAGGAGATATCATTCGATCTATTCAAGACAGCCATGCTTATTTTGGCCACTACCACACAGCAGGTGTGCCAGGTAGACATGAATTAGATGATCGCCAGGAATTAAATTATCCAGCCATCATGCGTGCGATCAAAGCCACTGGATACAATGGTTATGTAGCACATGAATTCATTGCAACCAACCCAGATAAAATTAGTTCACTAAAGCAAGCAGTCACTGTTTGCGATATTTAAATCGTATTTTTTAAAACCAATCATAACAACTCATAAATTTTTAACAATGGCCGAACAACAGTATGACGCAATCGTAGTAGGTTCTGGAATAAGTGGCGGATGGGCTGCTAAAGAGCTTACAGAAAAAGGACTTAAAGTGTTAATGTTAGAGCGTGGAAGAAACATCGAACACATCAAAGATTATGTGAATGCAGATAAAGAAGCTTGGGACTATCCGCATAGAGGTGGCAGAACACAACAAATGATCGAAGATTATCCTGTGTTAAAACGCGACTATCCATTGAACGAAACGAATTTGGATTATTGGTGTTCTGACAAAGATCATCCATATACAGAAACAAAACGTTTTGACTGGTTTAGAGGGTACCATTTAGGTGGACGTTCTTTAATGTGGGGTCGTCAATCTTATCGTTGGTCAAATTCAGATTTTGAAGCCAATGCAAAAGACGGTATTGCAGTAGATTGGCCTGTGCGATATAAGGAAATTGAGCCATGGTACGATTATGTAGAGAAATTTGCAGGTATTTCTGGAAACAGAGACGGCATTGATGTGTTACCTGATGGTCAGTTTTTGCCTCCAATGGATTTGACTTGTGTGGAGAAAGATGTGGCAGCAAGAATTAAAGAAATTTATAAAGGAAGCCGTCATTTAATCATTGGTCGTACAGCGAATATTACTGTGCCGCACGAAGGTCGTCCAGGATGTCAGTTCAGAAATAAATGTTGGTTGGGTTGTCCTTTTGGTGGATATTTTAGTACACAGTCTTCTACTTTACCAGCTGCAATGGCAACAGGTAATTTAACTTTAAGACCTTGGTCGATTGTGACAGAAATCAATTATGACAAAGATAAAAAGCGTGCAACTGGCGTAACAGTTTTAGACGCTGAGACCAACAAAACAATTGAGTACAAAGCAAAAATTATTTTTGTGAACGCTTCTACTTTAAATAGTACTTGGTTACTAATGAATTCTGCTACGGATGTTTGGGAAGGTGGATTGGGAAGTAGCAGTGATGCATTGGGTAAAAATTTAATGGATCACCATTTAGGTAATCGTGCTGGTGGAATCATTGAAGGTTACGAAGATAAATACACATTTGGTCGTCGTGCCAATGGTTTCTATATTCCAAGATTCAGAAACCTTGGCGATGAAAAGCGTGATTATATTAGAGGATTTGGATATCAAGGTAGCGCTAACCGAGCTGGATGGGGTCATGATGTGGCGGAAGTAAGCATTGGTGGTAAATTTAAAGATGCATTGACAGAGCCAGGTGGATGGTCTATTGGTATGATGGGCTTTGGTGAAATGTTACCAGATCCAACCAACAAAGTAACTTTAGATAAAACGAAGAAAGATAAGTGGGGCTTGAATGTTTTGAACATTGATTGCGAGCTAAAAGACAACGAAATCAAAATGCGTAAAGACATTTTAGAAGATGCAAAAGAAATGTTAGAGCGTGCAGGTGCTAAAAATGTACAAGGTTTTGAAGGAGATGGTACACCAGGTAGAGGTATCCATGAAATGGGTACAGCACGTATGGGTAGAGATCCTAAGACTTCTGTATTGAATGGCAATAACCAAGTATGGGATGCACCGAATGTATTTGTGACAGATGGTGCCTTCATGACAAGTGCAAACTGCGTAAACCCTTCATTGACTTATATGGCATTCACTGCTAGAGCTGCAGATTTTGCTGTATCAGAATTGAAAAAAGGAAACTTATAATTTAATTTTTAAAAAATATTTTATGATAAACAGAAGAGAAGCTCTTTCCAGAGTTGCCATCATCATGGGTGGAACAGTGTTAGGCGCAGAAGCTTTCTTGACAGGTTGCAAAACCAATACCAAGGGTGTGACTTTCTCACAAGCAGATGTTGATTTTTTAAATGAAGTAGGTGAAACCATTTTACCTGCAACCGATACGCCTGGTGCAAAAGCTGCGAATGTAGGTGCTTTCATGCAAATTATGGTGAGCGATTGTTATGAAGCAAAAGACCAAGAAATTTTTATGAAGGGCATGGATGAATTAAATGCTGCTTCTAAAAAGCACCACAACAAAGCTTTCATGGAATCTACCCCCGAAGAACGTACAGCATTTTTAACGGAGTTGGATAAAGAAGCAAAGGAGTACCAAAAGAATAAAAAGAAGGAAGACCCTACCCATTACTTTACCATGATGAAGCAAATGACTTTATCTGGTTTGTTCACTTCAAAAATTGGTGCAACAGAAGTATTGAGGTTTGTAGCAGTTCCTGGAAAGTACGAAGGTTGTGTGCCTTATACAAAAGGAGAAAAAGCTTGGGCGACTTCGTAGAAGAAACTATATAGGATGAGCCTCCAATAGGGGGTTCATTTTTTACAATTATTCATTCGGTTTTTTAATTTTATTTTATGTTAAATTCAAGAAGAAGTTTTTTACGCGGTGCTGCTTTAACAAGTGTCGCATTGTCGATGCCATTTAAAAACGAGTTAATGGCGATGGCAGCTAAAACAAAACCATTTGGTTTACAATTATGGTCCGTGAAACAAGCTTTGGAAAAAGAGCCACTTGTAGTTTTAAAACAAATTGCTGCAAATGGTTATCAAAAAATTGAAAGCTTTGAAGGTCCAAATGGTATGTTTTGGGGTATGAAAAATACAGAGTTCAAAAAAGTGATGGATGATTTAGGCATGAATATGGTTTCGAGTCATTGCAATGATACTGGTAATTTAAAATCTTTTGAATTGAAGGCTGCTGCTGCTGGAGAAATTGGTTTAAAGTATATCATATGTGCTTTTAAAGGACCACAAAAATCAATTGATAATTTTAAGCAATTTGCTGATGAGTTTAATGCTTGTGGCGAAATTACAAAAAAACACGGTCTTCGTTTTGCATACCACAATCATGATTATTCTTTCAAAGCAATGGATGGGATTGTGCCTCAGGATTTAATGATGAAAAATACAGATCCTGCTTTAGTGGATTTTGAAATGGATTTGTATTGGACAGCAGCTGCAGGAGTCGATCCAGTTGCTTATATGGACAAGATCCCGAATCGTTTTAAATTAGTGCATGTGAAAGATATGACTAAGACCGCTACTGGATTTGAGTCATGTGTGATTGGCAAAGGTACGATTGATTATAAAACTTTGTTACCTAAGGTTGCAAAACATGGTGTCCAACATATGATTGTAGAGCAAGAAGCCTATACTGGTACCAATGAGTTAGATGCGGCAAGAGATGATGCAGCTTATATGAAAACATTGAACTGGTAATAATACCATGGATAGAATAAAAAAAGGGACACGATTTCGTGTCCCTTTTTTTATAGTTGTAATATTGATGTTGCGCAATGCTACTTCAAAAGAATGCCTTGTTTTTGTATCGCTACTACGGCATTGTACAATGCATCTAAATTTCCCACTGTATTGAATACGTTGATGGAATACCTTAGATACACATCATTGCCTTGACGCATAATCGGCACTTCTATTTTATAATCTAAAAATAAAGTCCTTTGTAATTTTTCTGGATCTGGTGTTTGAATTGGAATGCTTATCATTTGTCCAATCCACTCACTAGTGAGTGGACTAATAGGTGTGCTATTTAATAAACTAAAAAATCTTGGCGCATGTGCTAACACCATTTCATGACATATTCTTCCAACTGTTTTCCAATCATGTTGCTCCATGAATTTGATGCAAGTGTCTACAGTTAAAAAGGCCGAAAAGTCCCTGGTACCAATCATTTGGTGGTAGTCTAAAAAATTGGAGTGTGATGGCTTAAGCGCTTGATAACCCCAACTTACAATCATTGGATCACAAATAGGCTGCACGGATTTTGATGCATATAAAAAAGAACATCCTTTTGGTGCCATCATCCATTTATGACAAGCACCAGTATAAAAATCTGCATGAATAGCACTTAGGTCCAATGGAATATGTGCAGGTGCGTGTGCGCCATCCACAATCGTGATGAGTCCTTTTGATTTTGCGATGGCACAAATTTCTTCTGCAGGTAAAATCAATCCAGTGGCACTGGTGATATGACTAATGAATATTGCCTTGGTCTTTTCATTGCAACCTTCGAAAAAATCTTCGATGAATTTTTCTTTAGAAGTAATAGGCAGATTGATTTTTTGTCTTCGATATGTCGCGCCTTTTTTCTTGCAATAGTAATCCCATGTTCTATCACAAGCACCATATTCAATATCTGTTGCTAAAATTTCATCCCCTGGTTCTATCGGAAAACTTTTTGCAATCATATTGATGGCAAAACTTGGATTGGTCACATACACCAAATCATCTTTGTCTGCGCAGTTTAAAAATTTTGCCAATGCCGCTCTTGAATCTGCAAGGTATTGGTAGCCATCAAATGCAATGAACTGAACAGGCTCGGCTTCTAAAACCCTTTGCCATTCTTGGTATTTTTCAAATATTGGTTTTGGTGTAGCACCAAAAGACCCGAAATTCAAAAAATGAATATCGGGTCTTAATAAAAATTGATCTTTTAATAATTCCATATTTTGTGTTTATGCACCTAAACTCCAACCTTCACGATAAGTTCGTTTTACAAACTGATTCGCTAAGTCGAAATTGGTGATTTTCATATTTGGTCCATCCCACATTAATTGAATATTTCTTCCAGGATAGCTGATTGATCCTTTTGAATCTTGAATTTGAAGATCATTTGAACGAATGGCTAAATTACCCATCAATACAGATTCAGTCAACGGCCCTGCGATATCAAAATTAGAACTCAATACTTTTGCTTCTTTACTTCCTGGTCCTGCGATACATGCTTCTACCCATGCAGCATAGTGTCCATTGTCACCATTTTTAACTCTTTCAACGGTTTGAGGTACGACAGTTGTTTTTGTTAAATTAGTTGGTAATAATTGCGGGTTCATACCATAAGTACCTGCCATCATCTTGCCTTTTGTCCCTTCAAAAATAATTCCGTTTCCACCATCACCCATGATTTCGTTAGGGCCTAATTCTGCTGGTCTTTCTGGTTGAATACCTCCATCCATCCAATGTAATTTCACATCTGGTTTACCATTTTGGCCTTTGAAAGTTAAAATGATATGTGATGCTGCAGGTGGACTATCTGGTGAATACACTCTTTGCCAAGGTGCCGTGTATCTAGTTGCCACACTACATTCTGCAGACACTGGATAACCTAATCCAAGCACTGCAAAACCTGGTGCCATAATATGACAAGCCATATCGCCTAATGCGCCGGTTCCGTAATCCCACCAACCTCTCCAGTTAAACGGCAAAACGCCATCAAAATAATCCTTTTGTGGTGCTGTACCCAACCATAAATCGTAATCCAATCCAGCCGGAATAGCAGATGCAGTGGTTGGACGAATCACACCTTGTGGCCATACTGGTCGGTCTGTGTAACAATAAATTGTATGCACATCTCCAATCAATCCTGCATTGTACCAATCTTGCAACATACGCACGCCGTCTCCAGAAGCACCTTGGTTACCCATTTGTGTGACTACATTGTATTTATGTGCCGCCTCTGTCATGACTCTAGCCTCGTAGATATCATGTGCCATTGGCTTTTGTACGTATACGTGTTTTTTTAATTGCATAGCTGCCATCGCTTGTACACCGTGCATATGGTCTGGTGTAGAAACAGAAACCGCATCAATATGCTTGCCTTCCTTCTCTAACATCTCTCGATAATCCTTATAATATTTTGCTTTCGGATAGCGCTCACGACTCTTCACTGCTTGACGATCATCTACATCACATAAGAATGCGATATCAGCTTTCCCACTTTGGTAGAAGGACCATAAGTCACCTTCTCCTTTACCTCCAGCACCAATACCTGCAACTTGTAATTTATCACTCGGGGCGATAAATCCTGGACCACCCAATACATGTCTAGGGACAATGTAAAATCCGCCTAATGCGAGTGCGGCATTTTTGACAAATTCTCTTCTTGATTTTACGGTTTTTTTCATAGCAATCGTTTAAATAGGAGTGGTACTCCTTCGGTTTTTTAAGTAGGTTAAATTATTAAAAATTGCCCATATGCTGAAATTATTTTTATGAACGTATAAATTGGTATGGGTATGGGGATTAAAGTTTAAATTGCTATACATTTTATACGCTATGAATACATCAATAGAAGCATTAAGACAGTATTTCCAGTCAGGGGCAACCCAGCCTTTTGCATTTAGGCTTTTACAGCTAAACAGACTCAAGAATTTAGTACTTGACAATGAGCAAGCATTATATAAAGCATTGTATGCCGATTTAAAAAAAACGGATGAAGATGCTTGGGCGACCGAAGTGGGTTTTTTCTTAAGTGAATTAAATTATACCATCGAACATTTGAAAGGGTGGATGCAGCCTAAATCGGTGCCTACTAATTTGGTTAATATGCCTTCATCTAGTTTTACCATCCAAGAGCCATTGGGTGTAGTTTGTATCATTGCACCTTGGAACTATCCTTTTCAATTATTATTTACACCATTGATTGGTGCCATCGCAGGCGGAAATTGTGTGGTCTTAAAACCAAGCGAGTTTGCGCCAGCTACTGCAGCAGTGATGGGTCAGATTATAAAAGATTTATTTCCTGAAAATTATGTTTTGTATCTAGAGGGCGAAGGTGCGCAGGTATTGCCACCATTACTTTCAGAAAACAGGTTCGACCATATTTTTTATACAGGAAGTACTATGGTAGGAAAAATCATTTACAAATTAGCTGCTGAACATTTAGTGCCAGTGACTTTAGAGTTAGGTGGTAAAAGTCCTGCTGTAATTTGTGATGATGCCAATTTAAAAGTAGCGGCGCGCCGTTTAGCAAATCCAAAATTTTCTAATTGCGGTCAAATGTGTATTGCCCCTGACTATATTTTAGTACCACATCATTTAAGGGAGGCACTCATTAAAGAATTAGTGATTGCCATTCAAAAATTTTATGGAGCAGATGCAGAAAATTCAGAACATTATGGTAAAATAATCAATGATAAACAATGGTTGCGTTTAACTGCTTATTTAGGGGACGGTGAAATTGTGTATGGCGGAAAATCCAATAGAGAAAAATTATTTATAGAACCAACCATTATGGTAGACGTTCAGCAGGATGCAAAAATCATGCAAGATGAAATTTTTGGACCGATTCTTCCTATCCTTACTTATTCAAACAAAGAAGAAGCTTTAGCAATCATTCAAAAAAATCCAAACCCATTGGCATTTTATGTGTTTACTGAAAATCAAGCAGATGAAAATTATTGGTTAACCAACGTGCCTTCTGGTGGGGCTTGTGTAAACAATGCTACTATGCATATTACCAATCACGAATTACCATTTGGTGGCAGGGGTTATAGCGGTACCGGAGGCTATCATGGTAAGTTAAGTTTTGACACTTTTACGCATACAAAATCTGTTTTAAAAACACCTACATGGATCGATCCTGGTTTTAAATATCCGCCTTATAAAGGCAAGGGTTGGTTGTTAAAAAGATTAATTGGATAAAGCCCATATATAAACAGATGTACCAAAATAAATATAAAATTATGATTATTAAAATAGCCATTGCAGTGGGCATACTCGTTACTGCTGCATTATTGATGAAGAAAAAAGATATGACCTATCGTCAATCTATTTTAAAAACAATTTATCCAGCCATCATGTGGTCCACTGGAAAAGCTGGAGCCAAGCAAGTACAGGTGAATACGGCTATGAAAAAAGGGACTGTTGAGTTTTATAGTTTAACAACAAAAGACATTGCAGGGCATGCGTTTAGCTTTGAGCAATTCAAAGGCAAAAAAGTATTGATTGTGAATACAGCAAGTGATTGTGGTTATACGGGTCAGTATGAAAATTTAGAAAAATTATCTAAGCAGTTCGCTGGATCTTTGGTGATTGTTGGTTTTCCTGCTAATGATTTTAAAAATCAAGAAACAAAAGATGACCAAGCGATTGCTGCTTTTTGTCAAAAAAATTATGGGGTAAGTTTTCCGCTCATGTCCAAGTCGGTGGTGTTAAAAACAAGCGAACAAAATCCAGTATACAGTTGGTTAACAGATGCTAATTTAAATGGCTGGTGCAATCAAGCGCCTGCTTGGAATTTTTGTAAATACTTAATCAATGAGCAAGGGATATTGACACATTATTTTCCAATGAGTGTGGATCCCTTGGATGCAAAAATCATCAAGGCTATTAATTGATAGGGCAGTGCTCGTGGTAGTTTTCTAAAACAATTTTACCAGAGTCTATTTCTATGCCTTTGAATTTTTCTTTAATCTCATCTAATATGGCTTCGATGCCTTCGCGCTCTGTAATGCGCACCAATTGATTTCTATATTCTTTTATATTGGGTAAGCCTCTTAAATAGTTGGCATAATGTCTGCGCATTTCGTTGATGCCACCAATGGGGCCTTTCCATTCTAAAGATTTTATTAAATGTTTTCTAGCGACTTCTACGCGTTCTTCGACAGTGGGTGATTTCATTTTTTCTCCAGTGGCTAAAAAATGCTTGATCTCTCTAAAGATCCATGGATAGCCAATGGCAGCCCTGCCAATCATCACGCCATCCACGCCATATTTATTTTTATACTCCAAAGCTTTTTCTGGAGCATTAATATCTCCGTTACCAAAAATAGGAATATGAATTCTTGGGTCATTTTTGATATTGCCTATGATGGTCCAATCAGCTTCGCCTTTGTACATCTGTACTCTTGTTCGACCGTGAATGGCCAATGCTTTAATTCCAACATCTTGCAACCTTAAAGCAGCTTCGTGTACATTCAAGCTACTATCATCCCATCCCAATCTTGTTTTTACTGTCACAGGTAGGTTGGTACTTTTTACCACTGCTTCGGTTAAGCGCACCATCAAATCAAGGTCTCTTAATACGCCAGCGCCAGCTCCCTTCATGGCCACTTTTTTTACTGGACAGCCAAAATTGATGTCTATTAAATCTGGGTTGACTGTATCAACGATTTTAGTACACAATGCCATCGCTTCTTCATCTCCGCCAAATATTTGAATCCCTATAGGGCGCTCGTAATCATAAATATCTAACTTTTGTTTGCTTTTGATGGCATCTCGAATCAAGCCCTCGCTACTAATAAATTCGGTATACATAAGGTCTGCGCCATTGTCTTTGCATACGGCTCTAAATGGGGGATCACTTACGTCCTCCATAGGCGCTAATAAAAGCGGAAAATCTGGTAATTGTATGTTCCCTATAGATACCATATGAATTCATTATCTTGCATCTAACCGATACGGTTGCAAAGGTACCAATTAATTGCATTGACATGTATTCTAATGAAAATTCTATTTTTAATATGAGCCCTGGATTCAGGATGGTTTTATTCATCTCCATGACTGGATTGAGTATGATTCTTGGGGGCTTAATCACATTTTCGATTGTGGCAGCAGCATTGCACGTACCCTTTAGGGAAATACAATCTGTTTTATTAAGTCCCGAACATACCAGCATGACACAAATGGCCAATTCATTTGCTTCTATCATTGGCTTTGGTGTGCCTGCATTTGTGGTGGCTTATTTTACGAAAGGGACTTTCGCATCTAATTTAGGATTCAAGCCAATTACTTCCGAAAAACAAGTAGGAATTGTTATTTTGTTAGCTTTCACAGGACTCATACTGAGCGGTGCATTGGGAGACCTGACAGATAAAATTACTTTTTCTACTAGCATTCGGAATTGGGCTACAGATTTAGAAGCGCAATATAAAAAAGCATTGATGTCGATGACGCAAATGCGATCCATTTGGGATTTGCTACTTGCAATTGCGGCAATAGCATTGGTACCGGCCATTGTAGAGGAATTGTATTTTAGAGCAACACTGCAAAAAATCATTACAGACTGGTCGGGTAAACCAATCTTGGCGATTGTGATTACTGCTATGTTATTTAGCGCATTTCATTTTTCTTATTTCGGTTTTTTGTCAAGAATGTCTTTAGGTATTGTACTTGGCTTGATTTATTATTATACAAAAACAATCTGGTTGCCTATATTCATGCATTTTGTTAACAATGCGATTGGTGTGTCTGCTTTATATGCAGTAAGAAATAATCCTAAAAAAATTGATCAAGTCATGGACTCTAACTTGACTTATTATTGGGTCATCGTAGGATTGATGGCATTGTTTATTTTATTTAAACAACTTAAAAAAACGACAGATGGCGTTTAATTTTTCTGTTTTTAAAGTAAGGGCATTGTCTGCGATTGTATTTGTATGCATCATGTTAGCTGGCCTACTCTTTAACAACTGGTCTTATTTTGCTTTATTTCTGGTGATTCAAGTGGGTTGTTTATATGAGTACCAAAAATTAATGCGCATTATTTTTCCTTCCTACAATCAGATTTCAAAAATGCATCAATTGGGTGCCTTGGTGGTGGGAACACTGATGATGACGAGTTTAGCGCCCACGGATATTGCATTACCCGATTTTATAAAAAATAGTTTGCCTGCCAATTTTCAAGGGATTGGTTTAAGGTGGATGGGTTTGAAAGCAATGCCTGTTGCGTTGGTCTTGATGATGGTGGCAGATGTATTTGCAAAAAAAGCAGAGGTCAAAAATGTTGCCATTAGTTTTTTTGGGTTCATCTATATTTCAATAAGTCTATCCTTGTTTTATGCCATGCGAGGTATGTTTTTAAATTCAGCGATGGCCATGTTTTTTCCAAACATAGAATTGATGGTGCCTATTTTAGTGATTGTGACAGTTTGGGTGAATGATACTATGGCGTATATCGTTGGTTCATTTATTGGACGAACGCCCATCTCTCCCATCTCTCCTAAAAAAACATGGGAGGGGACTATTGCAGGCATTATTTTATCTGTTGTGATATTATCTACTGTTGCAGGTCAATATATTCCTATCACGACTAAGTACCTCTATATGATCACTTTTGTGGCATCTGTGATGGGGAATTTGGGGGATCTTTTTGAAAGCAAATTAAAACGTTTAGCTGGCGTGAAAGACAGTGGTAGTATGATGCCTGGACATGGTGGCTTCTTAGACCGATTTGATTCTATCTTGTTTGCAGGGCCATTTGTTTGGATATTGCTTCAATTTATCTTTTAGATGAATTACCTTTGGCCAAACTGCTATTTATGACCATACACAGAGAAGGAACAGCTACGATTGCATTGGTTGCATTTGTTGTGGGTCTTTTGAATTTAATTAATTTCTCTTATTTATTTCCAATAAGTGCTTTGCTGGCTTGGTTAGTATTTATAATTACTGTAACCTTCTTTTTATTCATCGTCTCCTTTTTTAGAATGCCTAGCCGTACCTTAACGATGGACGCTTCTGCAATTGTGGCTCCTGCAGATGGGAAAGTGGTGGTGATTGAGGAAGTGATGCCAGATGAATTTTATACAACACCAAGAATTCAGGTCTCTGTGTTTATGAGTCCTGCGAATGTGCACGTGAATCGTATGCCTGTAGCTGGAAATATTATTTACAACAAATACCATCCTGGAAAATTTTTAGTGGCATGGCATCCTAAGTCTTCTAAAGATAATGAAAGATGGTCTGTTGTAGTGGAAAATGAAAAGGGCACTATTTTATTAAAGCAGATCGCAGGTGCACTTGCAAGAAGAATTTGTAACTATGCTGCTGTTGGTTCATCCTTTAATCAATGTGATGAGTATGGGTTTATTAAATTTGGTAGCAGGGTAGATTTATTAATACCACTTGACGCCCAAATTGATTGCAAAATTGGTGATACTGTAAAAGGCGGTGTGACTGTTTTAGCAAGATGGTAATACAATAAGTGGGTGCTTATAAGATTGTTTCCAATTCTTTTAAATGCGTGATCGTATAGGTCGCAGGAATAGTAGGTATCGCTTGAATATGGTTGACAAAAATAGTGTCCATCCCCATATTGATCCCGCCTTGTATGTCTGCAGATTCATTGTCTCCAATCATCATACTTTCTGCAACAGTGGCATTGGCATTCCTTAAAGCGTATTCAAAAATTTCCTTTTGAGGTTTTAAACTATTACTTGCTTCCGAAGTAATGACTTCGATAAAATAATCTGCTATTCCTGAATTTTTTATTTTTTTAAATTGCACCGATTCAAAACCATTGGTGATGAGGTGCATTTTATAGTCCTTCTCTTTTAAGTAGTGTAAAATCTCAATGGTGTATGGAAATAAATGTTTTTTATTTGGCAGAATCTCTAAATATTCCTGAGACATTTCCTTTGCTAAGGTTTCATTGGCTACTTTAAAATCCAATAAACTTAAATACACCCTTTTCCATCTTAATTCCTCTTGTTTGATAAAGCCCTTGGTATATCGGTCCCACAAACGGTGATTATGTGCGGAATAAGTGTTGTAAAATCCATCAAAATCGACAATGCCTAAGTTGGCTAAACGATACGTATTATATAGTTCTTGAATGGTTTCCTTCGAATTGGTCTCGAAATCCCATAGGGTGTGGTCTAAATCAAAAAACAGGTCTTTATACGCCATGAGGATTGGATGAAATAGTCATTGAACTGCTAAATTACCATTTTGCTTGCTATCTTTATCTAGTAAAGTATGAATTTATGAATATCATTATTACTGGTGCTTCTAAAGGGATAGGGTTTGCTATTGCAAACGCGTTTGCAGCGGCAGGACACAATCTGTATCTAACAAGCAAAACACCAGCCGATTTAGCCAATGCTGCTGAAGCCATACAAAAAGCGTATCCATCTATCAAAGTGGAATTTGTGCATGCAGATTTATCTATAAAAGAACAAGTGCATTGTTTTTCTGAATGGGTTCTAGCAAGAGCCACCCCGGATGTATTGGTCAACAATGCGGGTTATTTTTTACCTGGTCAACTACAAGACGAAGCGGATGGACAATTAGAAGCCCAATTGAATGCCAATTTATTTTCGGCTTATCATTTGACACGAGACTTATTGCCTGCTATGATGGAAGCAAAAAAGGGACATATTTTTAATATCTGTTCCATCGCATCTTTACAAGCCTATCCACACGGCGGATCTTATAGTATTTCTAAATATGCACTTTTAGGATTTTCGACTAATCTAAGATTAGAATTAA
The DNA here is from genome assembly GCA_037143275.1 of Chitinophagia bacterium. GTDB lineage: Bacteria > Bacteroidota > Bacteroidia > Chitinophagales > Chitinophagaceae > Sediminibacterium. The sequence goes on along the minus strand of JBAWZB010000001.1, from coordinate 125,255 downwards.
AAGACAAGGGCATTAAAGTCACAGCAGTTTGTCCTGGAGCAACCTATACCAATAGTTGGAAGGGTTCTGGTGTATCGGAAGAGCGTATTATGGAAGCGGATGATATTGCTAAAATGATTTATGCAGCGACACAATTAAGTCCTCAAGCTGTGGTAGAAGATATGGTGCTACGACCTCAGTTGGGTGATTTATAGGAATCAGAATCGCTCAAGGTCTTCATCTATTTTACCCGTCGAACTAAAACGGGCTCTTGCTGCTTTGGTGGCAGCTAATCTTTCTACAATGACTGCTGCAATTAATTTTGCTGCATCCTCGTTTGGGTTTAATTGCAAAATGGATTTTAATTTTGCTTCAGATACATCAATGCGGTATAGTAGTTGCACCAGCTTATTAAAATCGTTTTGGATGCATTCATTGATATAGGCAATTAAATCATTTGGTGACAATTGTTCGATTTCTGACAATACTTTTTCCATAGGGCAATTTTTATTTAATTTTTTCTGTGACACCTAAGCTGAACAAGGCGAAGTCGTATTTGGCAGGATCTCTTGGATCTAAAGTTCGGCAATAATCGGTTAATTCAATCGCAGTCAACCAATCTATTTGAGGACGAGAGATCAACCCAAAAGTCCTAGACACCCTAGCCACATGCACATCTATTGGAATAATCAAATCGGCAGGGGAAATTGTTTTCCATAGGCCAAAGTCAACCCCATGTTGATCCTCACGCACCATCCATCTTAGGAACATATTCAATCTTTTACAAGTAGATCCGTTTTCGGGAGAAGCAATATGTTTTTTAGTTCGATGAGGTGCATCCTCTAATGAAAAAAAGTAATTTTTAAAATTGATCAACCCAGCTTCTACAGTCTTTAAATGCTTTCCAGTTTTGTAGTCTTTGAAAAAAGCGGTCTCTAAACTTTGATGTGTGGCATAATGTTGTTTAAAAAAAGCCATACAATACAATAAATCGGTGTCATTGAAAGTGCGATGTGCAAAACCAGTTAATTTTTTTAAATCTTTTGCTTGGTGTTGGGTGCAAAATTCAAAAGGTGCATGGTCCATTCTTGTAAGTAATTCTTTACTCTTTTGAATGATGGTGGCACGGTTGCCCCAAGCAAAGATGGCGGCAAAAAAAGCAGCAAGCTCAATGTCTTGCTGCTTTGTAAATAAATGCGCTATACAAATGGGATCTTTTTCGATAAAGTCAATATGGTTGTATTGCTTTACTTTTTGATCGAGTAATTGTTTGATGGCAGGGTTCATTATCCAATGGCCTGTGCTAAATCTGCAATAAGATCTTCGGCATCCTCAATACCAACACTCAAACGAATTAAGCCGTCTGCTAATCCATTGGCAATTCTTTGTTCACGTGGAATAGACGCATGGGTCATACTAGCAGGGTGGTTGATCAATGATTCAACGCCGCCTAAACTTTCTGCCAATGAAAATATTTTAGTGCTAGATAATACTTTTGTTGCTGCTGCAACACTGTCATCTTTTAATACAAAGCTCATCATCCCACCAAATCCACGCATTTGTTTTTTAGCAATATCGTGGTTATGATGGTCTGTAAAGCCACACCAGTATACCTTTGCTACTTTTGGGTGTTGACGTAAATAGGCCGCTACTTTTTCACCATTTTCACAATGTCTTTGCATTCTTACATGCAATGTTTTAATCCCTCTTAATACTAAGAAACAATCCTGTGGTCCTGGAACAGCGCCTGTACTTTTTTGTATAAAATACAATTGGTCTCTTAGGGTTTGATCATTCAGCATTAAACAGCCTTGTATTACATCGCTATGACCACCTAAATATTTAGTAGCAGAATGCATTACAATGGTGGCGCCTTGGTCCAATGGATTTTGTAAATAAGGAGAGGCGAATGTATTGTCTACACAAACAATGCAGTTGTGTTTTTTACCTATGGCTGATACCGCTTCGATATCTGTGATATTCATCAAAGGATTGGTAGGCGTTTCTACCCAAATTAATTTGGTCTTATCTGTCATCGCAGCTGCAACATTCGCTACATCAGAAGTATCTACATAAATAAATTTAATGCCCATCTTCTCGTGCACTTTTGAAAATAACCTGAAGGATCCACCATACATATCATGCGCTGCAACGACTTCATCTCCTGGAACTAATAAACGCATCACCGCGTCTGTTGCGGCTACACCACTTGCAAAAGCCAATCCAAATTTTCCATTTTCTATCACTGCAAAAGCTTCTTCTAAGGCGAACCTTGTTGGGTTTTGACTTCTTGCATATTCATAGCCCTGATGCACACCAGGCGCGGATTGCACGTAGGTAGATGTTTGATAGATAGGCGTCATAATGGCGCCAGTACTAGGGTCTGGATGCGCTCCAGCATGAATAAATTTAGTTCCTAAATTATTTTTATGACTCATCTTAATTGTATTTATTATTTATTTTATAAAATTGCTTGAACCACATTCAATATTTAATGACATTTCCATTCTTAAACATACGATAAGAAAATACGGCTGGAACAATGACCATCACTGCGGTGGCCAACATAAAACCAATTAGACCAAATTTCATTGGTAATATTAAAGTAACAACTGCTTGGAATAAGCCACCGTAAATCCAATATGTACTTGCTACTTTATGTGTTTCATTCCAGTTCGCTTCGTTTTCTAATGTCCAAGGCAATTTAAAACCTACAAAATAATTTTGTTTGAACTTGGGCATATACCAACCAATCCCAGCAAAAGACAATCCAACTAATGGGAGGATTAATTTACCTACATTGATTTGATCGGCATGCGTGGATGAATAGATGATGATTGTACTTAAAATACTCAAAAAGGCGACGGTCAAAAGGGCAAAATTACCGTAAAGCTGATCGTTCGCTTGGTCGTATTTTTTGGCATCAAATGTTTTTAGATTCGTCATTAATATATAAGAAAAGACACTCACAGCACCCATAATCCCTGGTCCTAAAAATATACTAGATGGTCCACCCCAAGCATCTGCCTTTCCATTGATATTAAAATGGGTCGGGATTTCACTTGGTAATTGAGGGAATATCAGAGCTGCATATACAAATGGTGCGATAATCAGTAAGGCCACGATCCATGGGCCATATTTTTTTGTATTCATGTTGTTCAATTTGAGCCTCAAGGTACAAAATTTTTGTCTTAGGAACATCTTAGATGAATTGGGCAAATCTGCTTAAATAAATTACTTTTGCATCAAATCAATCGACATGAGCAAAGGACCAATTTCACAGTTTATAGAGCATAATTATCGACATTTTAATGCTGCTGCCTTAGTAGATGCTGCTAAAGGTTATGAAACCCATTTATTAGAAGGGGGAAAGATGTTAGTGAGTTTAGCGGGTGCCATGAGTACTGCCGAGTTAGGTATTAGCTTAGCGGAGATGATCCGTCAAGATAAAATTGCGATCATCAGCTGTACTGGTGCCAATTTAGAAGAAGATGTAATGAACCTTGTAGCACATAGCCACTATAAACGTGTTCCTAATTATAGAGACTTAACACCACAAGATGAGTGGGATTTATTAGAGAACCATTACAACCGTGTGACGGATACTTGTATTCCAGAAGAGGAAGCATTTAGAAGATTACAAAAGCATATTGTTAAGTTCTGGAAAGAAGCTGAAGCAAAAGGGGAGCGTTATTTCCCGCATGAGTTTATGTATCAAGTTATTTTGAGCGGTGAGTTAGAGCAATACTATGAAATTGATCCTAAGGATAGCTGGATGGTAGCTGCTGCCAAAAAGAACATTCCAATTGTTGTTCCAGGATGGGAGGATAGCACTACTGGAAATATCTTTGCTAGCTATGTCATTAAAAATGAATTAAAAGCAGCCACAGTTAAAAGCGGTATCGAATACATGATTTATTTAACAGAATGGTATAGAGCAAACAGTGGTGGTAAAGGCGTAGGTTTCTTCCAAGTGGGTGGAGGTATTGCTGGTGATTTCCCTATCTGTGTGGTACCGATGATGTACCAAGATCTTGAATGGCATGATGTACCTTTTTGGAGTTATTTCTGTCAAATTAGTGATAGTACCACATCTTACGGATCATATTCTGGTGCGGTTCCAAACGAAAAAATTACTTGGGGTAAATTAGATATTCATACGCCAAAGTTTATTGTAGAGAGTGATGCCACAATTGTGGTGCCTTTGATCTTCTCTTATATACTTGGTCAGTAATGTGTAGCATTTGAAAAAATACCTAGTCCTCGCTCACGCTCGCAAGCTCGAACACTCGCTCGGATTAGTATTTATTTCAAACGCTAATATTGCATAAAAAATATATTGGAAATAAAAAAGCCCCTTCAATTTGAAGGGGCTTTTTTATAGCAGTTAGATTCTGACTATCGCGTAGCAGGCATATTCAAAGGCATGTCACGCTTTAATAGCTCTTCTCTTGTTGCCATTTCCCAAGCAGTTTCAAAAATGATTCTTGCTCTTTTCTCCATCAAATCAAAATTAATTTTCTCTACTCTGTCTGTTGGCTTATGATAGTCTGCATGTGTTCCGTTAAAGTAGAAAATGACAGGTACACCTTTTGCAGCAAAATTGTAATGATCGCTTCTGTAATAAAAACGATTTGGATCTTTAGGATCGTTGAATCTTCTATCCAATTCCATATTGTAGTTTTTATTCACCTTATCTGTGATAGGCTGTAAATCACTACTTAATTTATCTTCTCCAATGACATATACATAGTTCATTGAATCTCCTTTGTAAGTTGGATCTATACGACCAATCATATCAATGTTTAAATCGGCAGTCGTTTTTTCCATTGGGAAAATAGGGTGCTCTCCATAATATTTAGAGCCTAACAAACCTTTCTCTTCACCTGATACATTCATGAACACAATGTTTCTTTTTGGACTAAATCCTTTTTTTCTTGCTTGTGCAAATGCTTCCGCAATTGCTAATACACCTGTAGTGCCTGATCCATCGTCATCGGCACCATAGTAGATCACACCATTCTTAACACCTTCGTGGTCATAATGACTTGTGATAAATAAATACTCGTCTGATTTTTCTTTACTTGGAATATAAGCAATCACATTGGCACTTGGTACTGTGGCACTTGTTCTGTCTGCCGTCCATTCGATAGCTGCTGTATATTTGCCAACAGGGATGGTTTCCCATTCTTGATCACTGAACTCTTTTGTTCCACCTAATAATGCAGCACCAACCGTTTTAGAAACAGTCATACTTACAAAAGTATTGGTGTTCGCAGCAAAAGCCAATCTGCCACTTAAGTTACTTGGCATTGTTGGATTTGTTTTTGCAATATTGATAATTCCAATGGCACCTAATTTTTGTGCTGCCATTGTTTTGCTCATAGCCCTTTCTTTTCCTTCTGTGCTGATTAATAATTTACCTTTTACATCTAAAGTAGATTTATCATTGAATTCAGCGCCAACAAAAAATAATTCACTGCTTGTAAATAATGTTTGTGGTGCAGCTGCTGCGCTGATCCAAAAATCTTTGTCTAAAGCATAGCTTGTGCCGTTGACTTTTAAACTTGAAGTAGTCAACTTATCTTGATACAAATTAAATGGCATTCTATAAGATCCGGCATTACCTGGAGTTAGTTCCATTTTTTTATATTGGCTCACTAAATAGCTAGCCGCTTTTCTTTCTCCTTCTGTTCCAGTTTCTCTACCTTGCATTTCTTCGCCAGCTATAATGCTTAGGTGTTTTTTTAAGCCTGCTGCTGTGATGGTTTTTGCTGCAGTGTTGGCATCAATGGTTTGTGCATTCACAAATCCAATACTCAAACTTAGTAGTACAATGAAAATTTTACGCATATTGATTTATTTTAAGTGACAATAGTTAAATTAAATGTAGTTATTTTTCCTCAAATTAGATTAGGAACAAGCGATCTTATCTACTCTACCTTGATGTCTTCCTCCTTCAAATGGGGTGGTCATAAATAGATCAATCATTTCAATCGCAGACTCCATACTCACGAATCTTGCAGGCACACAAATCATGTTTGCATCATTATGTAGTCTTGTTAACTGAGCCACCTCTGGCAACCAGCATAAACCTGCTCTGATGTTTGCATGTTTGTTGGCTGTAATGGCTACACCATTGGCAGATCCACAAAATAATATACCAAAAGCAGCTTCTCCAGAAGCAACACTGGTTGCAGTTGGATGGGCGAAATCTGGATAATCCACTGAATCGGTAGAATAGGTCCCAAAATCTTTAACTTGGTACCCTTTTTTTTCGAGCCACTCTTTTACTTCTTGTTTATAAGCTACGCCAGCGTGATCTGCGCCTAATGCGATAGGTTTAGTAGGATCAAAAACATACGCCATATGAATCGATTTTAATTTGTTGCTAACTTATATTTATCATTATTATTCCCACTCCGCATCTACCTGCTTCACTGATTTATAGGCCCATCTTGATATGATAATACTTAACTCAAATAAGGAATATAAAGGGATAAAGACCAATGTCTGGCTATACCAATCTGGACTAGGTGTAATGAATGCAGCAACAATCAAAATTACAACGACTGCATATTTTCTGGTACTACTTAAAAATTTAGGCGTGACTAGACCAATTTTAGTTAATAAAAAAGCCAACACTGGTAATTCAAAAGCGATACCACAACCTAAAATTAAATTGGTTAAATTATCTAAGTAATCAGAAAAAGTAGGCATGGTCCTGATGACATTCTTGGTGCCTAATTGAAAACTCGCTAAGAAATTAAATGTGAATGGGCCTAGTATAAAAAATCCAAAAGCTGCTCCTAAGAAGAAAAAGAAGGAAACCCAAAAAATCATGAATCTTGTATTCTTTAATTCATTTTCTTTTAAAGCTGGTTTGACAAAGGCCCAAAATTGATAGAATATAAAAGGGAAAGCGGCAATGATACCACCCACGATGGCCATGCTTATACTACTTAAAAATTGTCCACCAAAGGTGGTACTTTGCATGGTTACTTTAACAGCAGGCATACACAATGCATCTCCTAAGCCAAGCCAATGACTGAATTCACAAAATTTACGATAGGTAATAAAATCTGGTTGGATAGGTCCTGTAATAATATTATCCATCACCCAATCACGCTTGATAAAAATCACCAAGGCCATTACTAAAATTGCAGCTGCTGACCTTACAATGGTACCTCTTAAAACTTCGAGATGATCTATAAAAGACATCTCTGAACCATCTTTTGGATTTAAACGATCAAATAGTGCCATGGATTATACAGAATGAAGCCTAAAGTTAAGGCTTCTAGGGCGAAATGAAGAGGTAAAAACTAAAAAATTATACTAGTGGATTGTGAGTTTTACTTTCTCAATTCTTGTATCGCTCACTAATAGTATTTCGGCATCAAAATGGCTTAAATGAATCACTTCTCGCACTTTAGGAATCGCTTCGTGTTTATGGATGAGGTAACCACTCAAAGTCTCTGCACTGTCGGCGGCAAAGTCGATACCATATTTTTCGTATAGATAGTCCAATTCTAATCTACCACTAAAAATATATTCATTGGCAGAAAGCTTCTTTTCTAAAAACTCTTGTTCATCATATTCGTCATTGATTTCGCCAAAGATTTCTTCCAACACATCTTCCATGGTCACGATTCCTGCTGTCCCACCAAATTCATCTACGACCCATGCAATACTCTTTCTTTTTTTAGAGAATAAATTAATCAGGTCTGCTGCATTCATACTTTCAGTCACCAATAAAATAGGGTGTAAGATGGCTTTAATTTCTGATGGCTTTTTAAATAAATCCAATTGGTGTACATACCCAACAATATTATCTAGCGTATCATTATAGACAATGAGTTTACTCAATTTTGTTTCGATAAATAGCGCCTTTAATTCAGCAATAGGTGTTAGGATATCAACGCCAATAATTTCGGTCCTTGGTACCAAACATTTGCGCACTTTGATATCAGGCAAGCTCAATGCATTTTCAAATAAGTCGGTGTTAAGGTCTTGTTGTTCCTTATGTGCATTGGTTTGCTGTACAAAATGAGCTAAATCGACTTTTGTAAAAGCTTCTTTTTTATACACCATTTTCACTTGTAATAAATTACTTAAAACCCATTGAGCAGTATTCACTAAAATCACAGTAAGTGGCTTAAATAAGATATGGAAAAATTGTGCTACTGGCGCAAACGTATTGATTAAAGAGGCGGCTCTAGCTTTGAACATCGCTTTTGGCACAAGCTCTCCTATGAATAAAATAACAAAGGTGGAAACGATGGTATTACCCACTAAAATAGCACCATCTCCCAGTCCAAATTTACTCCAAATATGGGTGTGCAATAATTCTTCAAATAATATACCAAAAACAACCAATGAAATATTGAGTCCTATTAAGCATGTACCAATAAATTGAGTTGGTGCTTCAAGAAAGCCAGCAATGATTTTACCAGACCTGCTGCCTTGTTTTTTCTTTAATTCCAAACTAAGGCGATTGGCACTTACAAAGCCAATCTCATAGCCTGAGAAAAAACCAATTAAAATCACAGAAGCAACAATGGCAAAAATCATAGTTTGTTTTTAAATTAAAAATACCTGATTACCATTCTGGCAATACAGGTTTAGTATCAATGATACCCTCAATTTGAAGCATGATCTCTGGGGTCAAAAGGGTAGCGGTTTCTAGTGCAGTTAAATTGTCTAACAATTGTGTTTTATTGGTAGCACCTAAAATTGCTGTAGATACATTTGGATTTTTAATACACCATGCAATACTCAATGATGCAGTACTTACTTTCAATGCTTTTGCTAAAGCGCCCAATTGCTTTACTTTTTCAATTTTATCTTGCATCAACATCCTGTCTCTTAACCATTCATACCCTTCAATTTGTAATCTTGATCCCTCAGGTATACCATCATTGTATTTACCAGTTAACAATCCAGACGCCAATGGACTCCAAATAGTGGTGCCCAAGCCTACGTTTTTGAAGATCTCTACAAAATCATTTTCCATTTTAGCGCGTTCAAACATATTGTACTGTGGTTGTTCCATGGAAGGTCCAATCAATCTATATTTTTCTGCAATTCTATGTGCTTCCATAATTTCTACACCACTCCATTCGCTGGTACCCCAATACAATATTTTTCCTTGTTGGATTAAAGTATTCATGGTTTGCACCACTTCCTCAATAGGGGTTGTTTTATCTGGACGATGACAAAAATATAAATCTAAGTAATCTGTTTGAAGTCGTTGTAATGCTTCATGACAGGCTTCGGTTAAATGCTTTCTGCTTAACCCTGTTTGATTTGGCTTATTGGCTTTTCCCCTCCATCCAAAATAGGCTTTTGAAGATAGTACGATCGAAGTTCTATCCCATTTTTTTTGACTTAATACACGTCCCATCATTTTCTCGCTTTCTCCTGCTGCATACACTTCTGCATTGTCAAAAAAGTTCACACCTGCATCATAAGCAATGCCCATTAATTCATCTGCAATACGGTCGTCTATTTGCTTGTGAAATGTCACCCAGCTTCCGAAACTTAATGTACTTAATTGGAGCCCTGTTTTGCCCATTTTCCTATAGTCCATCTGCTTTATTTTAAGGGTTTAAATTACTACTATCTTGAACAATAGCATAACTGTTTGATTGTGGTTTAAAGATACGAATGTCTGTCAAATTTTGGTTGGCCTCTAGTCCTTTCCCATAAATTTTAGCCAATGGATTGTGTTGCTTCACTACCACATCCTGATTGGTATAAAACTTTGCTGTATTTTGATCCCAATACATTTCCTTACACCATAATGTATCTCCAAGGATATTAAAAATAATCACATCGTCTTTTAAAAAGACAATATTTTCTGCTTCTTTATATTTTGCGTACTTAGCTGAAAGTTGGCTTTCTATTTGGGTACTATCCTTATAAAAATCTACATGTATTGATTTAGGGAACTCAATCATTTTGCTACTGTCTACTAAATAACGATTCATGAGTGGAGCAGTTAATTTAGCACCTAATTTTCCATCATTACTTACATAGATTGCAACATCTTTTCCTACATCAATCCCGCTAACTCTAGCTCCCAATGATTTTACTGCATCCACATCGTTCTCGCATGAAGCCATAAAAAAGCAGCTACTCAAACAAGCAACTGCTATTTTCAATATGGTATATTGGGTTGTATTAGTCATACTTACGTTTATTGAACCAAACGTCACTCAAGCTATACCCCACAGTAAATTGAACAAAATTTTCTTTAAAATTAGAACTACTTCCACTTCTTTGCCCCATTTGTAAAGCAAGATTCAATAAAGTGAATTGGTAATCATAAGAACGGTATTTTCTTACAGGCAATCCTAAACCCATTGTTAGTCCACTCACCTTTAATCCGTTATTGTTGATATTGATATAATCGTTACCACTAAAGAATCCAAATCGGTAGGTGACTGAAGACCAATAACTTTCAAATGCAAATGGATTAGGACATAACTGAGCTCCAACACGTAACATAGTGGTATTGCGCACTTGGTCTGTTGCGCCATAAAATTTGTATACATCCTTCCAATTAGACTGATTCAATTCAAGACCAATTACCCATTGATCATAACTACCTCTTACCGTTGTTACTTTTTTATGTAATGCAATCCCTGCTGTCATGGTGCTTGGTAATTCTACTTTCCCACTAATATCTTTTTGATAAAGCGCCGTATCTACTGCTGTTTCTTGTGAAGTTGTAAAAGTACCATTGGATCTTAAGATGTCTTGTTTCCCACTCAATTTTTGATCAAGGGTGTACGTGCCACCATAACTAAGGGAATATTCAGTTTTGTCTTTTGTGACTGCGTTGGATGAACTTGATAATGGAAATTCGCCTTGTACACCCAAGTTTAAAAATACACCACCAAAACTTGTATTGGTTCTAGATAAAGATTGATTAAAATAAGTAGAATCGTTATTGAATAAAATCGCCTTTACAACATCTATTTTTTTTCTGCCTAAATTATAGCCTGTGTTCATTCCAATACTTAAATGCTTCCAGCTTTTACCTACACCAAGAAACACTTGGTTGATTCCACCTTCACCTTTATAGTTGGTGTAAATTGAATCACTAAGTTTAGTGTCATAATAAAAATCATTTACTGAATAATTGATCTGTGTGAGTGGTCTTAATCCAAATGCAAATCCAATCTTTTTTACTTTGCTAATGGGCACACCTACTACAATATAATTCGGTACTAAATAAGTTGATTTTTCTTTTCCTGCAGGTGTTGTTCTTTTAAGGATGCTATTGGTGAGGTTCATGCCGATATCGAATGTGGTCATATAAATACCACCGTAGGAGGCTGGATTATTAAAATTAATACTTTGACCAAAAGCGCCATTCATATTGGGTGTATAGGCAGCGGTTAATCCTCCCATTCCTTGGTTCGCAGCATTTTGACTATTGTAGACTTCGTTGCCGACGCCATATCTTGAAAACGGGGAATTGATCTGAGCCTTTAAAGGGGCTATAAAACAGAAAAGTCCAATGAACGGGGTTAACCTAAGTATTTTTTTCGCTAATCGCATATAGTCCTTTGTATATTAAATTTGGGTCGGCAAATATCCTTCTTTTTAAGTGAGGTACAAAATAACTAAGGTCTCCACCGGTTAATAGGGCGTTAAAGTTGCTGTATTTGGCTTCATAAGCGTCAATTATGCCATTAATTTCGGCTGACATCCCTAAAACGACCCCAGAAAGTAGGTTGGTTTTGGTATCATAGCCTACCAAACCAAAGCTTGGTGCTGGGTCAATTAATGGCAAAAGTGCCGTTAAATCATTCATAGATTTAAAACGCATTTGCATGCCTGGTGAGATACTTCCTCCTAAAAACTGTCCTCGATTGTTGACAAAATTATAGGTGATACAAGTGCCAAGGCAAATAACAAGACTATGCTGATTGGGGTATAAATCCACAGCAGCAGCAACCAGCCCTAAACGATCTGCTCCAATGGTTTCTGGCTTACCTACAGGGGTGGTAAAATTTAGTTTGGTGGTTGGCCCCAATAAATGAAATGGTCCGTACTCGGTCAATAAGCTTTCTATGGCTTGATTGTGATGAATCACTGATGAAAGTAATGTTTTGCTGGGCTTGTATTGGTCTAATAATTTTTGAACTGCTAACAGTGGATCATTTTCTAGTAGCTCCAATTTTTCCAAATGATTGCCCTTAAAAATTGCTGCTTTTAATCGGGTGTTGCCAAAATCGAAACAAATTGTTGTAGACATAATTATTTTAGTAACTCAAAATTAATTGCTTTCAAGCAAACTTTAGGTAAAACAATAGGCAAGTTGCAAAAGATTTCGGTTATTTGAAGATCAAATAAGTGAATATGAAGGTTGCAGGGTTTACAATTATAAAAAATGCAGTGGTGAATGACTTTCCAATCTTGGAAGCCATTCGTTCCATTTTACCTGTGGTGGACGAAATGATTGTTTTAATTGGAGATTCAACAGATGAAACCATTGCATTGATTGAATCTATTGGCGATCCTAAAATTAAAATACATCACTCTGTTTGGAATAAAGATTTGAGAAAAGGAGGAGTGGTTTTAGCAGATGAAACCAATAAAGCATTTCATTTAATTGACGCAAGTTTTGATTGGGCTTTTTATATTCAAGGAGATGAGGTCGTACACGAAAAATACCATCCAGCCATTCGTGCAGCTTGTGAAAAATATAAAGACGATTTACCTGTTCAAGGTTTACTTTTTAAATACAAACATTTTTATGGTACCTATGATTATGTAGGGGATAGTAGAAAATGGTATGCGCACGAAATAAGAATCATTAGAAACAACAAAACCATAAGTGCTTATAGGGATGCACAAGGTTTCAGAATTGGTAAACAAAAATTACCAGTTGCAGCAATCGATGCTAGCATCTATCATTATGGCTGGGTGAAGAGTCCTGAGCAAATGCGTAAAAAACAAAAAGAGAGTGCGGCATTTTGGAATGACGATGCACAAATGGAAAAAATAATAGCAAGCCCAGATTTTTATGATTTCTCTGAATTTGATTCTTTGGAACGTTTCACTGGCACCCATCCTAATGTGATGTTAGACAGGATTGAACGAAAAAACTGGGCTATTGATTTAGATGTTACCAAAAAGAAATTATCCTTCAAAAAATTTATTTTATACTATTTTGAAAAATGGACAGGCATTCGTCCTTTTGATTTTAGAAATTACAAAATCATTCGCTCCTAAATGTTTGACATCATAGAAATTACAAAAGGTGTTGCAGAAGGCAATTTTTTATTGTTGGCAAAAACCATTTCACAAATTGAAAATAAAGTGGAAGGGTCGGATACTTATTTGGCCAAATTGACTCCTAAAGCCATTCCAATCACTGGCATCACCGGCCCTCCTGGAGCAGGTAAAAGTACCTTGATTGCAGGCTTATTGGGAGAGTGGGTTGCAGCAGGAAAAAAAGTAGCGGTGCTTTCGGTTGATCCTTCTTCGCCTTTTCATAAAGGGGCCATTTTAGGGGATCGAATTCGTATGAAGGATTGGTACTTGCATCCACAAGTATTCATTCGTTCACTCGCATCTAGGGGCCATTTAGGCGGTTTAAATAGTTCCATGATAGAGTTGACTACATTATTACAAGCAGTCGGATTTGATCAAATTATATTAGAAACAGTAGGGGTAGGACAATCAGAAGTAGAAGTAGCCTCTTTAGCGGATACCACTGTGGTGGTGTTTGTGCCAGAAGCAGGGGATGAAATACAAATGATGAAATCTGGATTGATGGAAGTAGCGGATGTATTTGTTATCAATAAAAGTGATCGACCAGATGCGCAAACTTTTACGAACCATATTCGTCAGATGATGATGGAAAACGGCGTGTCAGAAGAATTGGTTAAAGTGGTTGCTACAGTTGCTTCACAAGGTGTTGGGATAAAAGATTTAATTCAAGCGATTGAAGCACATCAAATAGTTCATGCTCAATTAGACACCTATCATAAATTGATTGCTGCAAAAGTGATTCAGCTCATTGTAGCCCAAAAAATGCGCCAGGTGGATGTTGAAAAATTGGAGAAGGACTTAAAATTGGCAGTTGCTAAACCTGGGTTCAATATTTTTGAATTCTCACAACAATTTAATTAAGGCAATTGCACGATTGAATTTATTTTTCCATTTCAACTTTGTAGACATCACGAATTCAGGTAGCGGTCCATTCCAGTCTTCGCCTCGGTGCAACATATGCTTTGTTAGTAAGCTAGAAGTGACCCCCCACTTTTGTATAAACTGATTGTAGCCTTTATTGCGTTTAACACGGCCAACAGATTTAGATCCAAAATGATAAGCCCTGCTTTGACTAACCCCTTTAAAATAACGTACACCTGCCATCCATAGTTTCATGGAAAAATCAGGATCAGAATACATCCCTGGCGTAAATTCAACACTGTATCCTCCTACAATATCCCACAAAGCAACTGGTAAAATATTAGGAGGCCAGGTGGCACCAGACCAATCCTTTTTTTCCAATTGATTGTATGCTTGAAGTAATGCAGCTTCTTGGAAACTAGCAATGTCCTGTCCATAATTTTTTTCAATCACCGCATTGCTTGATGCAATAGGTTCGATCACAGTGGAGGATAAAAAAAATAGATCATGCCCAATACTTTTTATTTCATCTAATAATGCAGTATCCCATCCAGGGCAAAAATACATGTCGTCATTCAGGTACAATAAATAGGGCGTTTGAATCAATGTTCTTGCAGCATTGAGCGCATAGCATACCCCAATATTTTCTAAACTATACGTATAATCTATATCTGTTTGTGCTTTAACCCATTCATAAGAGCCGTCATTTCCTTGATTCACATGCACAATAATCTGGTGCTGATAGGAGGAGTGCTTTCTGATACTCTCAATGCATTGTTGTAAAAAAGGAAGGTTGTTCCAACTTGGAATTAAAATTGAAAATTGTGCCTGCTCATGATGCGTGCGTTGCAGAGATTCATGAATGGTAAAATTAGGTTGGGTCATTAACTGGCTTTTTCATTTTTCCACCATCTATAAGCCACATAGCCCATGATGCCAAATGGCATTGCTGCTAGGTATAAAATACCTACATTAAAACCTTTTCCAGCTTCTTCCCCAATCTGTGCAGCTGTTTTTGTGCAGATGGAACATTGTGCAGTTCCTGCTAAAACAATCAATTGAAATACTAGGAATAAGTAGATGCTTTTCATGATGCAAAATTAGGCATAAAAAACCCCGAATAATCGGGGGAATCTATTTAAAAAAATTAAGCGCTTGCCTTTGGGGCTGCTGCCTTAATATTTCTTGTTTTGTGTGGTCTGCTTTTACCAAAAGAACCTAAAAAGCGCTTTCCTTTTGCTGTTTTTTTATCTCCTCTACCCATGATATTATAATTTTTAAATTGTGATTGGACAGCAAATATAAAAAAAACCCTCTGAATAAATGATTATCCGAGGGTTTTTATTCAAATAAATTTGAAATTACAACTTGCCGCTCAATTCTTTACCAGCCTTGAAACGTGCAACCTTCTTTGCTTTAATCTTAATAGTCTCACCTGTTTGTGGGTTACGACCTGTTCTTGCAGCACGCTTAGATACTGAGAAAGTACCAAAACCTACTAAAGTTACTTTATCACCTTTTTTCAAAGATTTAGTAACTGCTTCGATAAAAGCGTCTAAAGCTGCGTTAGCTTGTGTTTTTGGACAATCAACTGCGTCAGCGATGTGTGCGATCAATTCTGCTTTGTTCATAGATGTGTTTTTTATAGTTTTAAACGATAGAACAAATTTATTGGGTTTGATGAAACAAAAAAATATTTTGGTACTTTTTTTATTTTTATTTTTCCACTAAAACCCTTAAATAGTAAGGTTTTCCGCCCGAATCCAATATTTCAATTTTGAACCTATAATTGACTTGTAATCCTGAAACCCTTTATAGTATTGAATTACAGCGCTTGTATAAATGAAAACGAGGCCAGTTGTGGGTTTTGGGAGACTAGCTATCCACAATCAATTCACAATTTTCATACTTGTATTAAAATGAAAACATTGTTCTCCCCATTGTTCAGTGACGCTAGAAAGTAGTGTTTCTGCGTGTTTTTCCTGGAATTCTGCCAATTGAGTAGCGGCATGACTAAACAATTGTAGGGTGAAAGTAGGAGGCTGATCAGGTGCAAGGTCTAATTGATAGAGCCGATGATCGACAAAACAAGTTGTTGCAAGACAGTTGGGGATGAAATTTTGTTTCAACCAATGCAACCATGCAGATTCAATGGAAGGGTCTACTTGAAAGCTAATATTGGATACAAACATGCCTTTATTTTTTTAAGTCTACAACAATTGGACAATGGTCGCTATGCTTTATGTCTGGCAGAATAAATGCATCAGTGATTGTAGAAGCCAATTCTTTTGTTGTACAAAGATAATCAATTCTCCAACCTTTGTTTTGCAATCTAACAGATGGAAATCTTTGACTCCACCATGAATAAGCACCAATCGCATCTTTATGCATATGCCTAAAACTATCTACCCAATTGTTCGCAAGCATTTCATCCATCCAAGCCCTTTCTTCGGGTAAAAAACCAGAAGATTTTTTATTGCCCTTGGGATCATGAATATCAATGGCTTGATGTGCAATATTATAATCACCAGCTACAATGATATTTGGTCTTTCTTTTCTGAGTTGTTCTACCCAATTGTAAAATTCTTCCAGCCATTGGTATTTATAAGATTGTCTTAAGTCTCCACTTGTACCAGATGGGAAGTAGGCATTGATGATGGTGAGGTCGCCAAAATCAACTCTAATGACACGTCCCTCTGCATCACTCATTTCGTGCCCTGTACCATGCGCTATAAAACTTGGCTTTTGCTTGCTAAATACGGCCACACCACTGTATCCTTTTTTTGCTGCAGGATACCAAGCAATATGGTAACCTAAATCGGTAAAAAGAGTGAGGTCAATATCGGTACTACTTGCTTTCGTTTCCTGAACACATAAAATATCAACTGGATAATCTTTGAGCCAATCAATTAAACCTTTTTTGATAGCGGCTCTGATTCCATTCACATTATAACTGACTACGCGCATGTATCTTTAATTTGGTGACTGAAAAATTTCACTATACGCAATCAATAATAAAAGCGTGATAATTGAATTTGGATACCCTTGCTGAATTGGAATTAAATAATTGGGTTTATTCCTTCCTTTTGCAGCCATGATCGCCTCATTGTTGATGTAAATGATTCTAACATCAATTTGATTATTGAAAAGGATTTTAAAGGCATCCTTACCAATTGTTCCTTCAATAGATTTAAATAGGAAGATGTTGCCTTTTGGATACTTTGTATTTAATGTATAAATCGAATTGGAGTCATACCCATTGTAAATTTGATTTGAGTTAAACATGAAGCCAGTAGTCGCTGGTTGCTCAATGACTTTGAATCTGCCAATTAAATTGGTGTCGGAAAATATTTTATGAATACTGTCTGGTAGAAATCGGATTGGTGGGGTGGCACGTAATTCCGGATCAAACATTGGATTGAATTCAATATAGGCTTCCAGTGTATAATCTTTATTTTCACTCACATTCCTTAAGGGTTGTAAAGCTTGATAGTATTCCTTAAAAATGGTATTGGTCCTTTTTTTTATTTCAGGTAAAATAGCAAAAAAAGGATTATTGGTTGTTTTGTCTTTCGTGTCAATTTTTTGCATGGTTGCAGCTGGCGTTCTTAGCACAACCAATGCATTATTTTGTATAAACTGAATAAAACCTTTACTAGTATCTACTGAGATTCTTGGCTTAGCATGCAACAAAGGCATCATAAAATTATCTGAAGCATAACTGATAGGCACTTTAGCTTCAATGTAGGTTAGTTCTTCTCCATCTTTGTCAAAATAGCTGATACCAGATTGAATGGCTTTGAATAAGCTTTTGGGCGTGGTGACAGGCACATTCATTGGGTAACCAATACCTTGATTGGAAATGGGGATCATACCCATTAAAATCGTTTTTTGAAAAACGGGTTTTTTATTTTGATCTAAAATGGTACAAGTTAAAAACCAAGTGGACTGTATGCTATCTTTTTTTGGAATGACGACATTCACCATTGAATTATTGAAAGTTTGAACTGGTAGCAATTCATATATTTCTAAATAGGCATGAAAAGCCGAAGAGGCACTTTGGCTCCAATCAATGACTAGCTTTCCAATCTGATTTGATTTATTTAAAATTTTAATTTTAGTTAGATAGCTTGTGTCTCTTTGAAGTTGTAATGGATTAAATAGTACAGAATCCAATAGATGCGCAAAACTTTGTACTTGTGTAGTGGTAGGTTGCCAATACTTTCCCTCTGGTTGAATGCTAGAATACATTTGGACTTGTTCAAATGTCACTTGATTGGATTGCCCAAACGAAGCGATACAAATAGATTGTACAAAGAGTAGACTTAAAAAGTAAAAAAAGTTTTTCATGTAGCAGGGTCAAATTGGGTAATCAAATTTAGTTGATTTAGGTGTTTAATACCTATTTTATTCTAACTTCATCTCTATTAACACTGATTATAGTAGATGCAAACAACAGACAATATCATCTCTGAAAAAAAGAGGATTCCATCACAAAAACGTGTTGAATTAGACGGGCCTAGGCCAAGGTTGAAGGAATTCAAATTTGCTGTTCAAATATTTTTTGAATTTATAAAAGGGTTTAGAGCACTGAATTTCGTTGGACCTTGTATTACGGTTTTTGGATCTGCTAGATTCAAAGAGGGGCATCCTTACTATGAGCAAGCCAGAAAAATGGGTCAAAAAATTGCAGAACTAGGCTTTGTTACCATGACTGGTGGTGGGCCAGGTATTATGGAAGCTGCTAATAGGGGTGCTTATGAAATTGGTGGGCAGTCTATAGGATGTAATATTAAATTACCATTTGAACAAACCCCCAATCCATACGTACACAAGTCTTTTACTTTTAGTTTTTTCTTTATTAGAAAAGTTTTATTGGTCAAGTATTCCTATGCATTTGTGATCATGCCAGGTGGATTTGGTACACAAGATGAATTTTTTGAGACCCTTACTTTAGTCCAAACTAAAATCATTAAAAATTTCCCTATTGTGGTCATTGGCAAGGAATACCATGCGCCTTTAATAGATTGGATGGAACATATGATTGCAGCTGGCACCATCTCTGCACAAGACAAAGACTTTATTTTATTAACCGATGATTGTGACGAAGCCATTGAACATATTCGTAAATATGTTTCGAGCTATTTGGGCACACCTAAGAAACGTTTCTGGTGGTTATTTGAAAAAGCTTAATCAATCACAGGTTGCAACCATTTTGTGATATACTCCAAAGATTGATTTTTTCTTTTTGCATAATCTACAACTTGGTCCTGCTGTATTTTTCCTAATCCAAAATATTGACTTTGAGGATGTGCGAAATACCAGCCACATACACTTGATGCAGGATACATGGCTAAACTTTCTGTTAAGCTGATGCCAGTATGTTGTTCGGCATTCAATAAATTAAATAAGGTATATTTTTCGGTATGGTCTGGACAAGCAGGATAGCCTGGTGCGGGACGAATGCCTACATAATTTTCTTGGATCAATGCCTCGTTGTCTAGTTGTTCATCTTTGGCATAACCCCAATACTCTTTTCTTGTTTGAGCATGCAAGTATTCTGCAAATGCTTCTGCAAAACGATCTGCCAATGCTTGTAAAATAATTTTATTATAGTCATCTAAATTGTCTTCAAATGCTTTGATATGTTTTTCGATACCATGAATGGTTACGGCAAATGCACCAATATAATCTGCTTTGTTTTCGGATGCAGGACAAATAAAATCTGCTAATGAGAAATTTGGTTGACCTGCTGCTTTTTTGGCTTGTTGTCTCAAAAAGTGCAAGTCAATGTTTGTTGATCCATCAGTAACAGTCACATCATCTCCATTTGACTTTGCTGGCCAAAATCCAATTGCGCCTTTTGCTGTTAACCAATTTTCAGCAATGATTTTTTGTAACAAGGCTTGTGCGTCTTGATAGAGTTTACTTGCAACTTCACCAACAACTTCGTCCGTTAAAATGGTCGGGTAATTGCCATGCAATTCCCAAGCAATAAAAAATGGTTTCCAATCAATATAGTCTACTAATACAGAAAGATCAGTGATTTCAATGGCTTTATTACCTGTAAAACTTGGTGCAGTTGCATTGAATTCACTCCAATCAATCGCTACTTTATTTTCCAATGCGTTTGCATAAGGGAGGCTTTGCTTGACTGTTTTTTTATTGTCAAAGTCAGCCTTTAATTGCAAATAGGTTTGTTCTAATTCGGCTAAGAAAGGTTTTTTTGTTTCTTTGTTCAATAAAGAACCAGCTACAGTCACACTTCTTGATGCATCTAGTACATGAATCACTCCATCATTGTATTCTGGTGCAATTTTAACTGCAGTGTGCATTCTAGAAGTGGTGGCACCTCCAATCATTAATGGAATGGTCATGCCACGACGTTTCATTTCTTTGGCTATGTAAACCATCTCATCCAATGATGGGGTAATCAATCCACTAAGTCCTATGATATCTACTTGGTGTTTTTCTGCTTCTGCAAGAATTTTATCTGCAGGCACCATTACTCCAATGTCTATAATTTCATAACCATTACAACCCAACACCACACCTACAATATTTTTACCAATATCATGCACATCGCCTTTTACAGTGGCTAATAAAATTTTAGCGGGTCCTTTTGTTTGACCATTTGGATTCGCCGATGCATTTTTTAATCTTTCTTTTTCGGCTTCAATGAAAGGGGTCAATACGGCTACACTTTTTTTCATCACCCTCGCGCTTTTTACCACTTGGGGTAAAAACATTTTTCCTGCACCAAACAAATCACCCACTTGGTTCATGCCCGCCATTAACGGCCCTTCAATCACTTCTAATGGTGCACTATATTGCAATCTTGCTTCTTCTGTATCTGCTTCAATGAAATCGGTAATACCATTGATTAATGAATGCGCTAATCTTTCCTCCACTGTCCCAGTTCTCCATGCAAGTTTTTTGCTATTGGCTTCAGCCACTTGTCCTGCATCTTCGCCTTTTGCTTTCAATGCATCGGCATATTGAATCAATGCTTCAGTCGCTTGGTTGTCATCATTGTTTAAATTCAAGATAACATCCTCACATAATTGTTTTAATTCTGGTTCAATTTCATCAAAAACAATTAATTGACCTGCATTCACAATCCCCATATCCATTCCTGCATGCACAGCATGGTATAAAAACACTGCATGAATGGCTTCTCTTACTGCATCGTTACCTCTAAATGAAAAGGATACATTCGATACCCCACCACTTACTTTTGCTAAAGGCATTAAAGCCTTTATTTCCCTCGTTGCTTCAATAAAATCTACCGCATAATTATTATGTTCTTCGATGCCTGTAGCAATTGCGAAAATATTTGGATCAAAAATGATGTCTTCTGGGTTGAAACCAACTTGTTCTACTAATATTTTATAAGCACGTGAACAAATCTCTACTTTTCTTGCTTTGGTGTCTGCTTGTCCCACTTCATCAAAGGCCATCACAATCACTGCAGCGCCATAGGCTTTACAGATATGTGCTTGTTCTATGAACTTCGCTTCCCCTTCTTTCATAGAAATAGAATTCACGATACATTTACCTTGTACACATTTTAATCCTGCTTCAATGATCTCAAATTTTGAGCTATCAATCATGATGGGGATTTTCGCAATATCTGGTTCGCTTTGTAATAAATTCAAATAGGTGGTCATGGCTTTTACACCTTCAAGTAAGGCATCATCCATATTGACATCAATGATCTGTGCACCATTTTCTACTTGTTGACGCGCTACCGATAAAGCTTCTTCGTATTTATTTTCTTTAATAAGCCTTGCAAATTTTTTAGATCCAGTTACATTGGTTCGTTCTCCAACATTCACAAAATTTGTTTCAGGACGAATCACTAAAGGTTCTAATCCTGCTAATCTTAAATAGGGCTTAATATGTATTGGCTGATCGCTCATAATCTTAAATCGTTTTGTCTACAATTGGTAATTTTCTCGGTTGAATGCTGCGTACATTATCTGCCATATGTTTGATATGGTCGGGGGTGGTACCACAACATCCACCTACAATATTCACAAATTTATTTTTGGCCCATTCTTCAATAAAATGCGCCGTTTGATGCGGGGCTTCATCGTATTCACCCATCGCATTCGGTAAGCCTGCATTGGGATAGGCCGATGTATAACAAGTCGCTATTTGAGAAAGCTCCTCAATATGTGCACGCATTTCTTGCGCACCTAATGCACAGTTTAATCCAACACTTAGTGGTTTTGCATGCGATACAGAGGTATAAAAAGCTTCTAAAGTTTGGCCGCTTAAGGTTCTACCAGAGGCATCTGTAATGGTGCCGCTAATCATGATCGGTAGTTCTGGTTGTCCTATTTTTCTGAAATATTCTTTGATCGCAAAAATCGCAGCCTTGGCATTGAGTGTATCAAAAATAGTTTCGACTAATATAATATCAACTCCACCATCTACCAATCCACGAATCTGTTCTGTATATGCAATAACCACTTCATCAAATGTCACTGCGCGATATCCTGGATTGTTTACGTCGGGGGAAAGACTTAATGTTTTATTCAAAGGACCAATGGATCCAGCAATATATTTTTCCGTACTATTAGGATGTTTTGCTTTGTACTGATTGATCGCTTCACGTACACATTTTGCTGCTGCTACATTCAATTCGTATGCGAGCTCTTGCATATCATAATCCGCCATAGCAATAGAAGTACTACTGAAGGTATTGGTTTCAATAATGTCTGCACCTGCTTCTAAGTATTCTAAATGGATGCCAGTAACGATGGCTGGTTGTGTAATACATAAAAGGTCGTTATTGCCTTTTACATCCGAATGCCAGTTGGCAAATCTTGTCCCACGATAATCTTCTTCCGTTAATTTATGACGTTGAATCATGGTACCCATGGCACCATCAATGACTAAAATTCTTTCTTGTAAAGCTTCCTTAATTGACATAATACTACATTAAATTTTATGCAGCATCCAATAGGAAAAGAGATAGGGGGGCGATAAATGTACCGTTTATTAGTTCTTTTCTCCTTTCGGATGGCAGGGTGAACAATAAACAAATCCTCCTGCTGTTGCGCTGCGAAGATAAGGGAGATAGCATTGATGACCAAAATAAAGCCAATGACTATGAATTATTGATAGTTTGCAACCACTTCAATATTCATTTTATCTGCTACCATATTCATTAATAAACCTCCAATGTTAAAGTCCTTAAGTGTGACTGTAAACTTTGCAGTCGCTTTAGGCAATCCTTTTGTAACAACGATGACACCCTTCGTCTCAATGGTTTTATTGACCCCATGTACTTGCATATTGCCTTTTGCAGTGATTGGGTAGCTGCCATCCTTGGCAAAATTGACAGATTTGATGTTGGTGATTTGACCATTGAAAAAACCACGAGGAAATTTATCTGACTCCACATATTCCTCATTAAAATGCTTTTGCATCAGCTCCATATCAAAATTAAAATCTTTCATGAGCATGATGAAACTCAATTTACCATTGGATTCTAGACGACTTACGGTTTTTGTATTGGTGGCATCAATGTCGTTATCGTCTACCGCAATGAATCTAACCGTTGCGGTATTCGTACTATATACCTTCTGTGCATCTACTTGTATAAATGCAACAATGGCAAGAAAAAGGGAAAGGATGCTTCTTTTCATAAATCAATGTTTGAACATCAAAGTTAAATATTTTCAAGTCATTCAACAAACTAATAACAATTTACTTGATGTATTGTTGGATAGGTTGGCGGTTGGAGATACTCTTGCCCAGGGTCATTTCGTCAGCATATTCCAATTCACCTCCAAAAGCAATACCTCTAGCAATGGTGGTGACTTTACAAGCGTTGCCAGTCATTTTCTTTTGAATATAGTAAATGGTAGTATCTCCTTGAATCGTAGGGTTTAAAGCAAAAATCAATTCTGATACGGTATCTTTTTGGATACGCTCCATTAAAGGTTCAATAGTCAATTGTTCTGGGCCAATGCCATCCAATGGAGAAATAATACCGCCTAATACATGGTAAGTGCCATGGTATTGACTGGTATTTTCAATGGCAATGACGTCTCTAATATTCTCTACCACACAAATGGTTGCTTTGGATCTGGATGTATTCGCGCAGATAGAACAGATAGGGCCATCACTAATGTTGAAACAATTTTTACAAAACTGGATCTCCTTTCGCATTCTTACTAAAGCTTCACTAAATTGATTGGTGCTGGATGCGTCTTGTTTTAATAAATGCAATACCAATCGCAATGCCGTTTTTTTACCAATACCCGGAAGTTTGGAAAATTCTGCCACTGCGTTTTCTAGTAAGGAGGAGGGTAGTTGCATACAATTGTAAAAAGCAAAATTAGGGTTTTAAAACGAGGTTCATTTCATTATCCCAATTAGACCTGATATTTAAAATTAGTTTCAGGTTGCGCACCAATTCAGGCTGTATTTTTTGGCCAATAAATTTACCTGTATCCCAACGCCCATTTTGATTGGTATCAGATAATAATTTTAATTGATACTCTCCAGGTGGTAATAAGGCAATGCGTAGTAGGTTCTGAGTGATTGGATAACTAAATTTCACTTTCTGATCCTGTAACAATAATAAAACTGGATGCTCAAATTGTTGAAAGCCATTGATTCTTAAAATCGCTGAACCGTAACTTGACTCTGGCTTGGTTTTGAATCGGATGGTATCTGCTTTTACTAAAAAATTGGAAAGGGTATCTTGTATGGATTTTTGAGGTAGCACTAATTTATAAGCTGTATTGGCTTCCCAAGGAAAATCAATTTCAACTTGTTGTTTGTTTTGTGCATTGATCAAAATAGTTGCACCTTCTTGTTTTACTAAATTGGTATCGGTGATGCCAATAGGGAAGCTATCATTAAGCAGAATAGGTGTTTCAAAATTTAAGATCAATGGACTTAAAATATCTTTTTCTCTACCTTCTAAATTGCTATTGTATTTTAAAATAGGGGATTGTTTTTTTGCATTTTTTACACCTGCAATACTTGCTAGTTTTTTTTCTTTTTTTGGACTAGCTTCAAACGCATACAACTGAATACTATCCTTTGTTTGGGTTGGATCCACATGACTATTTAGAAAAGCAAATAATTTTGTTGAATCATCGTAACGTTTGTTAAAATCATTTGGGAGAATATAGATATTAAAAGCCTTAGCGGGTAAAAATTTGAATTCAAAAACACCCTTTCCATTGATTCTAGTAAAATAATTGGGCTTGTCTTTATAAATAGCAGAATCATTTTCTATAGGATGTAAGACGGCGATTAAAGTACTATCTACTAGTCCTGTTTCAGCAATTTGAACTTTTCCATATAATTTACCAGTATCAATTTGATTGCCTGTACTAAACACATAGGTATAATTTTGAGCAATATTGCCTTCGTTCACATCTCTTAAAGCATTGCCAAATTGTATACTATAAGTAGTGTTGGCGTTTAAACTATCAGATAAACGAATGCGCACCATATTTAATCTTTGATCTACCAAAGGATTGTTCTTAATATTTGGAGATACAATCAATTGTTCTTGTAAGGCATTGGTGGTAATGTATTCGTTGAAACTGATTAAAATTTCCTTAGGTGCAATGTTGGTACTTGAGTCTTTTGGTTTTGCATATACGGCATATGGAGGGATACTATCTCTCGGTCCTCCAGAAGGGGGTACAATATTGGCACAGCCGCCCATTTGAAGGAGGGTCATTGCGCCAATACAGCTTAATACGATTACTGGAAAGATTTTTGATCGGATCATAGTTTGCAAACTTAGTTAAATTTCCTCCTCTAGCTCGTGTAATGCAATAGCTAGTTCATTGTTTTTTACAAAATTGCACCAATGGCAATCTTCCTTGCCACAGCCGGTATAAAAATCCTTCTCTTGTATTTTTTCCCAAACCATTTTTATTTGTTGATGGACAGTTGTGATATCTGCTTCTGTAATGGCAATGGCAATTTTTTCAAAAGCTTTTTTCTTATTGGGTTCCACAAAATCAAATTCTGCACTCGTCACCTGCCAATTTTTAGGATGGTATCTTAAAAGTATTTTATAAAAGACTGCCTGTCTCCAGTAATCACCGCCATTTGGATTTTTTTCGTTAGGACCCTTGAGTTGCTCTCTTGCATTGTCTATATTACCTGTCTTGTAGTCAATCACGACGACTTCTTTGCCATTGAATTCAATTTTGTCAATCGCCCCTTTTAATGGAATGTCTTGCACCACCACATTGTTGATTCTATATTCTGTCATGACAATCTTATTCCACCCTTGCACATAAAAATCATAATAATTCACTAAGACAGTACCTCCAAGGTCTAATCGATCTTTAAATTCTTGTTGTGTAAATGCTTCACGATGCCTTTTCATGTAAAATTCAAAATCTTCGACAAGGGTTTGCTTATCAGGAAATACATTTCCTGCTTTTTGCATTTTCTCAAATAATTTATTGAGTGCATCGTGGATGGCAGAACCAAAGGTGGTGGCTTCTGATTTTCCAGAAGGTACACGAATTAAGCTATTGTAATAAAAACGCAATGGGCATTTTAAGTAATTGTTCAATGCAGTGACATTCATTGAAAATTTATCCAATTTTGGTTGGATAAAATCTGCCTCTAATTGAGCAATAGTTGGCTTCAGTGTTGTTTCTAATCGGAGTAATTTATATTGCATTTTAATAGTCGCGTCAAGCACTTGTGCTTGTATCATGCCATCGTTGCCTTGCACCATTTCAATTAAAAATTGACTTGGCTCAAGTTCTTTCCCATCTGCTTTATATTTACTGTAAGAAATAGTTAAATGTTTTTTTGCTCTTGTGATGGCCACATAAAATAACCTTCTTAATTCTTCCTTATCATCTGCTTTTTCCAAACTACTCATTACAGTATCTGGTAAGCTATAACCCGCAGCTGTAGTGGTTCTTTTTTTCTCCCAATAAGCCGCGTTGGTGCCTGCTAAAAACACGTGGGTAAATTCAAGTCCTTTACTACTATGGGTCGTTAATAAATTCACGCCAGCGTCAGAGCCTAAGGTAATGGGTAAGGGCAATCGGATGTCTTCGCGCTTCATTAGTCTAAAGATATCTACCAAGGTCTTCAAATCTAAGCTTGGCTTACGATGTGTTTCTTCTTTAATAAAATCAAAGAAGGAAGTGACCATATCCAATTCCGCTGCTTTATCATCACTATTTAAAACAGCTTGAATGATGCCTGTTTTTTGTAAAATCTGTTCAATCAAATTCACCAATGTCACATTGGGGATTTGTGCAATTAAGTCTTCCAATACTTTAACTGCTTTGGCTACTTGTTCTAATCCACCTTTTGAAAATAAATCGGTTTGTACCTCTTGTGTCTTATCGATTAATACTTTTCTAAAACTATTTTCTTTATGGTTAAATTTTAACTGATTGGCTTCAACTGTAAGCCTAGCAATGGTGATAGGGGAGATCTGCCACCATTTAAAATGGAGTATTTCAAATAATAAATTAGCGCCTTCATTCGGTTGATCCCACTCACAAGCTAAATAATCTAATATTTTTAAAATTTGCTGAATGAGTATTTGATCAAATAGGTTGGCTGTGCGTCTGCTATAAATGGGGATGTTCTTTTGTTGTAAAAAATGTGCTATTTCCGCACCGTATTTATGTTCTTTATATAAGACTGCAATTTCTTTGGGTGCCGTACCGCTTTCAATGAGTTGTGCAATTTTTTCTGTGATATCCATCATTTCTTCCTGCGGATCATTGTATTGCAAGATGGCTGGTGCAATATCTATGTTTTGATTTTCGGGAAGTGCAGCAATTAAATTTTTGGATAAGCCGCCAATTTTATGAATCAACCTTTCCTGATTTTGATTGATCACCTGTGTGGATGCATCTAATATTGGCTGTGTAGAACGGTAATTCTGTTCTAAAACTATATTGACAATATCCTCCTTGAATTGGGTTTGAAAATGCAACATGTTTTCGACATTGGCGCCTTGAAATCTAAAAATACTTTGGTCATCATCACCCACCACAAATAAATTAGGTTGCTCCCAATAGTTTGTCAATAATTGCACGAGCTCATTTTGCGTACCACTGGTGTCTTGAAATTCATCTACTAAAATATACAAGTAACGTTCTTGGTATTGTGCTAAGAGGTTTTTATTTTCTTTAAATGCCCCAATCACCCAATTGATCATGTCATCAAAATCGTAACGTCCATGTTTTTTCATGAGCGTTTGGTATTGGTCAAATGCAGCCACTGCAGCTTTTAGCTTCCCCATTTTTTCTATCGCATCGTCTACAAGTCCTTGTTTAAGATCGCCAGCTTCAAACTGTTTGTATTTTTTTTTATACACAAACTCGTCTCTAAATGGGATATCCTGAATGTATTGATTGATCAGAGCTGTTAAATAGGCCACATCCCATCCCTCTTTTTTCATGGTACTAAACAGCTTCATTAAATTATTCATCTCATAATAAACATCCCCCTTAAATCGCTTTAATGGATTGGTTTTATCAAATTGATCTATGAGTTCTTTGAATAAAGCAATTTTCTCTAATTCGGATATGGGGTCCAAACTTGGTTTTTCAAAAAGGGATAAATTATCTTGAATAATGTCATTGCAAAAAGAGTGAAAAGTGGCAATGGTCACTTTATAAGCAGCCGTTCCAATAAAATCCATTAACCTTTTGCGCATTGCAATAGCGCCTGCGTCGGTATAAGTGAGACATAAAATATTTTCTGGCGCTGTATCCGTCTCCAATAAAATTTTTCCTATCCTTGCCCCCAAAATCTGCGTTTTACCTGTACCCGGCCCAGCTATGACCATCACTGGTCCCTCAATGGTGTCTACTGCCTTTTTTTGTTCCTGGTTTAATTTTTTATAAACCTGCTCAAAGGCCAGCTGCTGGTCTGCTTTACTAATCATGGGATAAAATTAATGGCTTTATATCGATTTTATACAACAAAATGACAAAAGCATTGTTAATCAAGTATGTCTAAAGTATATACCATCCACACCGAGCAATTTATCCCTATTTCTTTAACAGAGGCCTGGGATTTTTTTAGTAGTCCAGCCAATTTGGCTAAAATCACCCCGGCGAAGATGGGGTTCAATATCATTAGCAAATTTCATGGTGAAAAAATGTATCCAGGACAGATTATTGAATACACTGTAAAGCCGTTGTTGAATATTCCTTTGTATTGGATGACCGAAATCACCCATGTTCAAGATGGCGCTTATTTTGTAGACGAGCAACGATTTGGCCCTTATACCATGTGGCACCACCAGCACCATTTCAAAGCAGTTCTAGGTGGGGTCAAAATGGATGACATTGTGCACTACAAAATCCCAATGGGGTTCTTAGGGGATATTGCACAGGTGTTGTTTGTCAAAAAACAGTTACAGGATATTTTTGATTTCCGTTTTAAAGCAGTGGAAGCAAAGTGGGGGCCTTACAAACCCTAGCTTTTTCCATACAATAACTATTTTAATAATTTTTTAAAAATAGTTTCCTTTTCTTGTTTTTAGAACTGAAAATGCATCAACTTTGTTGCCTAGATTATTCATCCATGGTACAAAATTCAGGGCACGCCCACAAACTCTCAGTGGCAGGTTTAATAGTTACTTTAGGCATTATTTATGGTGATATCGGAACTTCTCCTTTGTATGTATTTGGGGCCATCGTCAACAGTGCGATAAAGGGCCATAATCCAGTGAATGCGGAATTGATTTATGGAGCAATTTCTTGTGTCTTCTGGACCCTGACTTTACAGACAACTTTTAAATATGTTTTTTTAACATTAAGAGCAGACAACCGTGGTGAAGGCGGTATCTTCTCTTTGTTTGCATTGATTCGTCGATATGTAAAATGGATTTATGTTCCAGCAATTATAGGCGCCGCCATGTTGTTAGCGGATGGCATGATTACACCACCAATTTCTGTGGCTTCTGCAATAGAAGGATTGAAAGACGTTAAAGGCCTTGAAAAAATATTTGTACCTGGAAATAACTTAACGGTAGGTATTGTATTTGCAATTATCTCGATGTTATTTTTTTTCCAACGTTTTGGCACTAAAATTATTGGTTTTGCGTTTGGTCCAATTATGCTCATTTGGTTTTCTATGATTTTAGTTTTAGGACTAAATCAAGTGATTCAAAATCCAGGTATTTTTAAATCTATTAACCCTTATTATGCATATGAACTATTAACCCATTATCCTCAGGGATTTTGGTTATTAGGCGCTGTCTTCCTTTGTACCACCGGTGCGGAGGCATTGTATAGTGATTTAGGACATTGCGGACGTCAAAATATTCAAGTGAGTTGGATGTTTGTGAAAGTAGCACTTGTAATGAGTTATATGGGCCAAGGTGCTTGGTTGTTAAGTCACTTAAGTGAGGCAAAAAGTGGGGTCAATCCTTTCTTTGAACACATGCCCCATTGGTTTTTAATACCTGGCATTGGTATTGCTACCATTGCTACTATTATCGCTTCTCAAGCATTAATCAGTGGTTCGTTCACTTTAATCAATGAAGCTATTAGTTTGAATTTTTGGCCTCGCGTGACTGTTAAATTCCCTACCGACCAAAAAGGGCAAATTTATATTCCAAGCTTAAATTTGATTTTATGGGTAGGTTGTATCACCATGCTTTTTTATTTTAAGAAAAGTGAAAATATGCAAGCGGCTTATGGGTTCTCCATCATTATTACCATGATCATGACCACTATGTTGATGAACTTTTATTTGTTGAATGTAAAAAGATGGAGCCATGGTATTGTCGCTTTGATCATATTAATTTTTGTGATTGTGGAGTTTTCATTTTTCGCGGCGAATATTGTTAAAATTCATGAAGCAGCAGTCACTTTTATCTTCTCTTTAAGCATGATTTTTGTGATGATGATATGGCATCGTGCTCGAAAAATTGCCAATCGCTATTTAGATTTCGTAAAACTAAATACTTATTTAGAGCAATTATCTAATTTGAGTGCAGATAAAGATGTACCAAAATATGCGACGCACTTAGTATACTTAACCAAGGCCAATAATCATAGAGAGATTGAGCATCGTATCATTGACTCCATTTTAAATAAAAAACCAAAACGTGCGGATATTTATTGGTTCATCCATATTGACAGAACAGATTCTCCTTATGGTATGTCCTACAGCATTCGAGAATTAATTGACGACAAAGTCATGCGTGTCGATTTTAAATTAGGTTTCCGTATTCAGCCACGTGTGAATGTGTTGTTTAAGAAAGTCATGCAGGAATTGAATGAGTGCCAAGAATTGGGTATTTACAGCAAGTATGAATCTTTAAAACAAAAAGATTTCCATGCAGACATTACTTATGTGATCATAGAAAGCTTCTTCTCCATTGAAAATGAACTTTCATTCAAAGAAGATTTTATCATGGACTTATACTTCAACATCAAAAACTTTTCACAAAGCGATCAAAAAGCTTTTGGATTAGACAACGACATGACGATTGTGGAGCATGTACCTTTGATTATCAAAGCCAATGAGAACCTTCCTTTAAAACGTATCTACGATTAATTAATCTAGCACTTGGTATTTGCTTAATTGATTTTGGTTTCCTACTGCAACTATCCAAACTGGTTCAGTTGAGGATTTTGTTATACCCAATGTATTTAACTGAAGGGACTTCGTCTCTTTTGGTATAATTGCCGCCACACGATAACCTGTTTTATTTTTTTGAATCAATGCAAAATATTTTAAGGTACCGCTTGGATTGCTATCAAGAATGGTGTAGCTATTTTCATCCTGCTTCACAATTTTAGGGCTTGTCATTTTATATTGAACGAGCCATTCAATGGGTGCAATCAAAGCTGGGTTGTGGTAATAGTTGTTTTGTAGGCTATCATTCCATCCATTGGCATTGGTTTTAAAGCTAGCACTACTAAAATAAGCACTACCATGGGTGTTTTTTAAAGCCCTCATTTTTTTTATTTGGTTTGGAATCTCATTTGGAGACTTCCATGCAGCATTTGTTCCAGCTCTATAAATACCATGGCCAATGTATAAATTCTTTCCATAACTATTTCTGTTCCACCACTCAATCAATTCGTTGTAATCTGCTAAAGGGTGACCTTGCTCCCAATACAATTGCGGTGCCACGTAATCAATCCAATCTTTTTCTAGCCACAATAAAATATCTGCGTACAAATCGTCATAGTTGGTTGTTGCTTTTGTTTTACTACCTCTTGGATCCGTAGACTGATTTCTCCAAACACCAAATGGACTAATGCCAAATTGTACCCCAGGTTTGATTCGATGAATGGTGGCAGACAATTGTTTCACAATGGTATCACAGTTGCTTCTTCTCCAATCATCCTTGCTTAAACCTCTTGCATTTTTTTGATAAGTGCTTTCGTCTGGAAATTCTTTTCCTGCAATTCTGTATGGATAAAAATAATCATCCATATGCACTGCATCAATAGCATAACGTGCTACTAAATCAGCTACTACTTTATTGGTATGTTGCCATACTTCTGGTAAACCTGGATTAAAATATTTTTTATCACCGTAGGTTAAAAACCATTCAGGGTGGACTTTAGATAAATGCGTGTTGGCGATGCTAGATTTATTGACATCAAATACGGCTCTATAAGGATTGATCCATGCATGAAACTCCATACCACGTTGGTGCGTTGCTTCAATCATAAAACTCAATGGGTCATAATATGGGCTAGGTGCTTCACCTTGTTTACCCATCAGGTATTCACTCCAAGGCTCTAAGCTAGATGGATATAAAGCATCTCCGGATGGCCTTACTTGCATGATGATAGCGTTCATGCCATTTTTTTGATGCATATCCAATAAAGCTTCAAACTCGGCTTTTTGAATTTGACTACTCAACCCTGGCTTGCTTGGCCAGTCAATATTGACCACAGTTGCAACCCATACTGCTCTAAATTCAAATACATTTTTATCTGATAAACTAGGTTGTGCAAAAAGTGAAAATGGGGAAGCAAATAATATTGCAAATAAATATTTTTTCATAATTGAAAATAGATGCTAAATTCCTGTTGCGTCGATTCTAATTTTATCAAGAATTTGATTCATTGTTTTTGCTTCGGATTCATTAATGCCTTTTAGCAAAGCATCAATGCGATCATTGAACTGATCTAATTGATCTACTAAATTAAGTCCTTTTGGAGATAGGGTGATGTCTACTAGTCTTTTGTCTTTTTCGCAGGTATTTTTTACGACCAATTCTTTTGCAATCAGGCGATCTACAATCCTACTTGTGTCGCTCATTTTATCTAACATGCGTTCTCTTATCTTAAGGGTACTGAGTGGTGTAGTGCTTCCTCTTAATATGCGAAGAATATTGTATTGTTGTTGAGTAACACCTTCTTCTGAAAGTATTTTACCAATTTGTTCATTTAACCAGTTGGCCGTGAAAAGGAGATTGATGCCCATTTTCTGAAATTCATTTCTGAAATTAGGTTGTTGTATATCTTGTTCTATCCCCATATTGTTGAGTTGGTATTAGGCTTCAGTTAAAAATACAAATTATTGTCTTTTCTTCCATAATTGATATAGAGGCAGTGCCAATAATACCCCTGCGGCATCTGCGATCATATCCTTGACTTCAAATCCCCTGCTTGGGACATACCATTTTTGGTAATATTCCATCGCAATACCATAAACAATACAGAAAATCATGGCCCAAGCTTGTGCACGGACTGACTTGAGGGCCTGGATAGGGGATTGATCAAAAAAATAATAGAACGACCAAGCCAATGAGCCAAATAAAATGACATGTACAACCTTGTCAATAGGTAACAGGTGCAACCATCCAGTTCGGTCTCCAAAGCTACTGCCCGGAAGGCTAAGCAATATAAATACGAGTGCTATTTCTGCAATTACCCAAATAAGGTATTTCATAAAGGTTGGTTTAGTGCACCAACTGCGCATATGCTTCGCTAGTAAGCAAAGCATCCACATCTGCTGGATTACTTACAGTCATCTTTATCATCCAGCCTTCACCATAAGCATCGGTATTCACCAATTCTGGTTGTGCTGATAAAGCTGGGTTCACTTCTAAGACTGTTCCAGCGATAGGTAAAAATAAATCACTTACTGTCTTCACCGCTTCTACTGTGCCAAACACAGCTTCTGCAGCTAAAGTACTTCCAACAGTATTGATGTCTATGTATACAATATCTCCCAACTCGCCTTGTGCAAAGTCTGTGATACCAATCGTAGCGGTATTGCCTTCTAATTTAATCCACTCGTGGTCTTTTGTGTAACGTAAGTCTGCTGGGAATTGCATAGGTTATTTTTTTATTAGTGCAAATATTCATAAAAATTGGTAAAAAACCAATGGACTAGAACTGATTGTTATCAAAATAAAGCAAAACGTGGTCTTTTAGGAAAACCTCCTGCTCCATTAAGTCCATCACAGGCAGGTTCTTGAGTTGTTTAAAATGAGGCCAGCCATCACCATCCTTCCCTTCAATTACATAGAAGCCGCTGGACATTAAAATGCTACAAATCGCTACATGCATCAAGTCCTGCTTTTGTTCCTTGCTTATTTTTTCTTGGATAAAACCAGTTTCTTGTAAGCCTATTAAAAACAGAATCGACTCTAGATCAGGCTTTTTGCCAAATTTCTCCATTAATTTTCGTTCTAAATCCCACCACCTGGTTTGGAAATCGTCCCCTATTATTGCCATAGAATTGTTCAATTTATGCTGCAAAGGTAGGGGATATCTGTACTTGGTAGGATGGTTTGATTATCTTTGCCCAAATTTCTCGATATGTTACAGGTGACCTATTTAAGACAACATACCCAATTAGCAAAAGATAAACTAGCTATTAAGCATTTTTCAAATGTAGCGCTTGTAGATCAGGTGATTGAAGTAGATGATCAAAGAAAGCGTTTACAAGCTAGCTTTGATGACTTGCAATCTAAGGTGAATGCTGCATCTAAAGAGATAGGCAACCATATGGCAAAGGGCGAGAAAGAACAAGCAGAAGCGATCAAGCAAAATGTGGGTACTTGGAAATTAGCATTAGAACCATTGAAAATAGAAATGGCAGAGGTAGAGCTTCAGGTTCAAAATTTGATTGTGCAATTGCCAAACCTGCCACATGATTTAGTACCTAAGGGTAAAACTCCCGAAGAAAATGAATTGGTGAAAGAAGCAGGTACTACACCCGTTTTACCATCAGGCGCGATGGCGCACTGGGACTTGATTAAAAAATACAATTTAGTAGATTTTGAAACAGGGGCTAAAATTACTGGAAGCGGTTTTCCTTTATACATTGGCAAGGGTGCTAAATTTCAAAGAGCACTCACACAATACTTTTTAGATTTTAATACAGCAGCAGGATATACAGAATACATTCCGCCTTATATGGTGAATGCGGCGTCTGCATTTGCAACAGGACAATTGCCAGACAAAGAAGGCCAGATGTACCACGCCACCGAAGACGATTTTTATTTAATCCCAACAGCAGAAGTCCCAGTGACGAATGTATTTAGAGACACAATTTTAAAAGATACAGATTTGCCAATTAAGATGACGGCTTATTCTCCTTGTTTCAGAAGAGAAGCTGGTAGCTTTGGTAAAGAGGTAAGAGGATTGAATAGAGTGCACCAATTTGAAAAAGTGGAAATCATTCAAATTGTACACCCAGATAAAAGCGATGAGACATTGAATGAAATGGTGGCGCATGTCGAAAATTTATTAATTAGTTTAGGACTACAATATCGTATTCTAAGATTATGTGGAGGCGATATGGGATTTGCAGCTGCCATCACGTATGATTTTGAAGTGTATAGTGCCGCGCAAGAAAAATGGTTGGAAGTAAGTAGTGTGTCTAATTTTAACAATTACCAAACCTACAGAATGAAGTGCCGATTCAAAGACCAAGAAGGCAAAACACAATTTGCACATTCATTGAATGGCAGCTCATTGGCATTGCCAAGAATCTATGCAGCGATTGTAGAGAACTATCAAACCGAAGCAGGTATTAATTTGCCAGAAGTATTGGTGCCTTATTTTGGCGCGAAGCAATTGGTGTAATGGCTGCTTTTAAAATTTACTAAACCTTAATCCAACTGCAAATGGTTGCATGTCAATAAAGCTTTGATTTTTATTGAATAAATTACTATTTGCAAATGAACCATAAAGGCGGATAGATCCTACACCTAGTTCACCAATGGTCGCAAAACGCCAATCATTTAAATTAAAATTACCTCGGTATTTTTCCTTCCCACGCTCTCCACTAATTTGTTTGTTCTTAGCATTCCATAAATAGCCTGCACTCATACCGATACTCGCATAAAAAGCTTTTTTATTGGTAGGATTGGGTGAAAAATTAAGTTGTAATGGGATAGTTAAATATTTAACCAATAATTTATTTTTTGTGAATGGTATTACATCAAATTTCACATTGTTTACGATATCTTCTCTAAAGCTAATGGGCTTGTTAAACCTAAAATTGAACATTTCTACACCTAATCCATATTTCAAATTAATTTTATGTTGGTATAGATTTAATTTTTGTGTTACCACCCATAAGTTGACATTAGAGGATTTTTTATTATTCAAGCTAAAATTTTCTGGGGACATCACTGGTCCTGGATAAATTGCAGGATAAACAGAAGGGCTGTTAGGATTGGCTGCAAGCCAGTATAGTGTTGGGCTCTTATCAATAAAATTAGCAAAACCAAGGTCAAAAATCCACCAATTTGTTTCAATATTTTTTAAATTTCTTGGCCCTCTTGATATTTCAATCTTTGTTTTTTTTAAGTCTCCTTTGAACCATCTATATTCACCCTCTGATGGCCTTCCGTAGGATGAGTCACCAATTTTGATGATTGTTTTGAAATTAGGGGCTTCTGCTTCTTTCTTATTCACAATGAGAATACTTCCAATTTTTAAAGTATCCGAACCTTTTAAAACCGTGTCGTTACCAGTTCTAATCGTATCTATTCCTAATTTAATATTTCCAATTTTAATATTATCTAAACTAATTTTAATAGCGTCTTTACTTGTATTAATCAATGCGGAAATGGTTTGTCCTTGACCTATGAAGCTTGCGCTTAATAATAAAAATGTAAAAAGAGATTTTTGTATCATATTGAATTGCTTTAATGATTTGTTTATTTGTTACGTTCCGATTTATTATTCTTGAATAAACTGGTTATTTTTCTTTTAATACCTCTTAATTTATTACCATCAATTTCGAAATTAGCAATAAAAATAGTTCTATCTGGGTCTTCGGTATCAATGACTTCATAACTGGTAGATGCTTTGTCGTCTGTTATTGTTTCCGTGTCTGTAATCGTTGAATTGATTGATAGTGGCATTACATCCATGGTCATTGGATGATTGTAACTGCTTGGTAATTTCGTGGTAATAGCTCGGTTATTTAAGATGCTATTGTTACGAGTAAGTTCAGCGATTGCAATAGTTTCATTTTGAATTTTATACGAGAGCCTTCTTTTGCTAGAATTTGAAGTTTGTAAATTTGTAGTTGCTGTTTGTTTTGTTATTATAACAGGTTTAATATTGTTTACGAGTTGCTTTGAATGACCGACTAAAGTTTCGCCAGATTTTTTTGAAATTATTTTTGAAATTGTAGGAACTAATTCAGTATTTGAATTGGTTGCAAGACTATTTGCTGTTGACGAATTCGATGCTGGTGAATCAGATACTTGAGGTTTTGTCAATTGCTGATAGCCTAAGAAAACTATCAAACATGCAGCAATGGCTGCGTAAGACAATTTTTGTTGACTGAATCTAAATGGCTTTATAACAATACCTTCTTTAGCAATATTTTTTTTCAATGTATTTTTAAAAGAAGTAGACAATCCCGTAATCGTCTGCATGTCTTCTTTTAAGATAGTAGCATAAGTAGCCTTCAAATCTTCCTCCCAATCTTCTTCCAGCTCCTCTAAACTAATTTCTGCTTGCTGTTTTAAATTTTCCTTAAATGGATATTGGATCAATTCGGGACTAGCCACGGTTGCTTTTAAGACCTCCATTTCTAGAGCGTAGCTTGGATTAGCTGCAATAAACACCTCTACCTCCAAGCATTCTTTAGGGCTTAACTCCTTGTCGATGTACAACAAGAAAATGGTTTCATATGTTGTTTCGTTTAGCTGCATTTGGATGCTCTTGGAGCGTATGCGGATAATTTATTTTTTAAAATTAATCTTGCTCTATGTAAATATACTTTTACTTGACTTTCGGATAAGTTCATGATCTCACCAATTTCTTGGTAACTATACCCTTCATAATCTTTTAGTAAAACAAGACTTTTTTGAATTGAATTCAATTCGTTGACTGCGCGCATTAAAATCTGCTTGAGTTCTGTGTCCTGTTGCACAATCTGTTGCTGTGGGATGTCAGTATCCTCTGTCAAAGGCATTTTATTGCTTTTACGAATATGGTCAATCATTTGATGATAGGCCACCGTAAACAAATAAGATTTTGCTTTTTCTGGAAGCACCTGTTCCCGATTCACCCATAATTTTTCGAATGCGGATTGAACAATATCTTGTGCATCTTCGGTATGTCGAAT
Source organism: Chitinophagia bacterium (assembly GCA_037143275.1). Taxonomy (GTDB): domain Bacteria; phylum Bacteroidota; class Bacteroidia; order Chitinophagales; family Chitinophagaceae; genus Sediminibacterium. The sequence continues at coordinate 86,564 of JBAWZB010000001.1, read as the reverse complement.
ATTTTTTACAATAAATCGGTATACGCCATCGGCGAAATTATCTACACAATCATTGTACGCTTTATCCGTCATCTCTATGGTTTAATCCTTGTTTGATAGGTTAAACGCTGGCAAAGGTAAAAAGTTACAGGGAGTTCTACTTATTAGGCTACTAATAATCTATGACCTGCTCCTGAATATCCTTAGGTAGTTCACGCCATTCGTAATGCTGGTTCCTTAATTGAGGCTCAAATCCTGCTTCTTTAATGGCTTCTTGAATACTCTTATAAGTGAATCTATGCGGCGCTCCGGCAGCACTAACCACATTTTCTTCTAGCATGATGCTACCAAAATCATTGGCACCAGCTTCTAAACAAACTTGAGCGGTTGCTTTACCTACAGTTAACCAGCTGGCTTGAATATTTTTGATATTAGGTAACATGATACGACTGATTGCAATCATACGAATATACTCTTCGGTCGTGGTTAAATTATGTACCCCTCTTATCTTCGTCAATAAGGTATCTACATCCTGGAAAGTCCATGGGATGAAGGCCAAAAATCCGTTGGCACCTTCAGGTTTCATGTCCTGTACTTCTCTAATTTTAATTAAGTGGATGAATCTTTCTTCCAAAGTTTCCACGTGTCCAAACATCATGGTCGCACTAGAAGTGATATTCAATTGATGCGCTGCTGCCATGACATCCAACCATTCTTGTGCCCCACATTTTCCATTGGATACTAATTTTCGCACTCTATCTACTAAGATTTCTGCACCCGCGCCTGGCAATGAATTCATACCAGCTTCTTTCAAAGTTTTTAAGACATGGGTGTGGGTATGTCCACCTATTTTAGCAATATGCGCAATCTCTGGGGGCCCTAGTGTGTGTAATTTGATATCTGGAAATTCAGCTTTAATTTGTTTAAATAAGTTGGCATAAAAATCCAATCCAAGTTCTGGATGGTGACCACCTTGTAATAGTAATTGATCTCCGCCCCAAGCAATAGTTTCCTTGATTTTCACTCGGTAGGTGTCCATGTCGGTGATATAAGATTCTGGATGTCCTGGGATGCGGTAAAAATTACAAAATTTGCAATTGGCGATACATACATTGGTGGTATTCAAATTACGGTCTATCTGCCAAGTCACTTTACCATGCGGCACTTGCTTCTTTCTTAGGGTATCTGCCACATAGCTTAATTCAGCCAATGGGGCGTTTTCAAAAAGGAACATACCCTCTTCTTTTGTTAAGTACTCAAAATTCAGTGCTTTCTGATAAAGTTGCTCTAATTGCATAGTTTTCAATTAATGGTACGAAGTTACTAATTAAACAACCTTTAGGTCAAATGGTTGTATGTTTTAAGCTTATTTTTGTGGTCCTTATGATACAATTTGAAAAATTTCAATTAGACAATGGTTTGAAAGTACTGGTGCACCAAGATACGAGTACCCCAATGGCGGTGGTCAATGTGCTTTATAATATTGGCGCCAAGGATGAAAATCCTGCTCAAACAGGGTTCGCGCATCTTTTTGAACACTTGATGTTTGGGGGCAGCGTCAATATTCCTGTATACGACGAACCTTTACAAAGGGCCGGCGGTGAAAATAACGCTTATACGACCAATGATTTGACCAATTATTATTGTCAGATACCAGCCGAAAATATTGAGACTGCTTTTTGGCTTGAAAGTGATCGAATGTTATCACTTGCATTTAGCGAAAAGAGTTTAGAAGTGCAAAGAAAAGTAGTTTGCGAAGAATTTAAGGAGCATTATATCAATAAACCTTATGGAGATGCATGGCATAAAATGCGCGCACTAGCTTATACTAAACATCCGTATAGGTGGATGACCATTGGTGCTGAATTATCGCATGTAGAAAATGCGAAAATACAAGACGTAAAAGATTTCTTTTTTAAATTTTATAGACCTAATAACGCCATCTTAGTTGTCACAGGAAACACCACCACTGAGCAAGTAAAAGCATTGGCGGAGAAATGGTTTGGTCCGATTCCTGCAGGAGAAACATACCATAGAAATTTGCCACAAGAACCGGTGCAAGAAAAAAAGAGGTCATTGGAAGTATACGCAGATGTGCCTATGGATATGTTGATGATGACATGGCATATGGGTGGCCGATTTGATGCAGGCTACCATGAGACAGATTTGATTACCGAAGTATTAGGTGGAGGTGCTTCTGCAAGATTGTATGAGCAATTGATTAAAGTAAAACAATTATTTTCTTCGATTGATTGTTATCATTTTGGCACGGTAGATCCAGGCTTATTGGTGATTGAAGGTAAATTGGTCAAAGGGGTGAGTATGGCTGTGGCAGAGCAGGCAGTGTTAGAAGAAGTAGAAAAAATTAAAAACGAATTACTCCCTCCAAAAGAAGTACAAAAAGTCATTAATAAAACAGAAAGTATCATTTGTTTTGAGGACATGAGTATCATGAATCGTGCACATAGTTTGGCTTATTATGAATTATTAGGTGATGCAGAAATGATGAATCAAGAATTGGAGAAGTATCAAGCAATTACGCCAGAAAGAATACAAGCGACTGCGAATCATATATTTCAAGAGCAGAATAGAAACACTTTATATTATTACAGTAAAAATTAAAACATGGCATTAGACAGAATAAAAGCGCCGTTGATTAAAGATGCCGTTGATTTTGATATACAATTAAAACCCTACCAGCATTTTACTTTAGACAATGGAGTCGAAGTTTACAGTTACGAAGGCGGTGCAGAGGAAGTGATGATGATGGACTTGGTTTTTTTTGCTGGTAATTGTTACGAAGAAAAAAACTGGGTTGCAGCAGCTACTAATTTTTTATTAAAAAATGGTACGCATCAAAAAACTGCATTTGAGCTGAATGATTATTTTGAGTTCTATGGTGCTTATGTGAATAGAACCTGTTACAATGAAACAGCTACGATCAATTTACATACCCTCACAAAACATTTTGAAGCACTCTTGCCTGTGGTAAGTGAACTCATCACTGAGTCTAATTTTTCGGAAGAAGAATTAAAAATCTACCAACAAAATCAATTGCAAAGATTGACATTGAATTTAAAGAAGAGTGATTTTATTGCCAATAGATTGATTGACGAATATTTGTTTGGCATCGATCATCCTTATGGGACTTATTCTACAGCAGCAGCTTTTAATAACTTGACGCGTGAGGACTTAGTCAATTTTTATGATCGTTTTTACAAGCATGGTAAAGCTGTGATATTCATGGCGGGTAAGTTTCCTAAAAATATGCAAAGCCTAATGAACAAGTATATTGGAAGCTTGCCATTGAACCAAAAAGTAATGCCTAGTTTTGATCATCCGATTGTTTCTGCAACCACCAAAAAATATTCGATTGTCAATGATGCTAGTTCGGTCCAAGGGTCTATTAGAATGGCAAGAAGATTTCCCAATCGCCACCATCCAGATTTTCCTGGAACACAAGTGTTGAATAATGTGTTGGGCGGATTTTTTGGATCAAGGTTGATGCGCAATATTAGAGAAGACAAAGGATACACTTATGGTATACATAGTTATTTACAGAATCATGTGCAGGAATGTGCATGGATGATTAGCACTGATGCGGGCAAAGATGTGTGCGGTGCAACCATAGAGGAAGTTTATAAAGAGATGGCCATCCTTAGAAATGAATTGGTGGACGAAGCAGAATTAAAATTGGTCAAAAATTATATGTTGGGTGCCTTGTTAGGAGATTTAGATGGGCCTTTCCAAATCATGAATCGTTGGAAGACCTATGTGTTGAATGATTTGGATATTGCTTATTTTAATAAGACCATTGAAACAGTTAGAGCCATCCAACCTGCCGACCTTCAAGCACTGGCCAATAAATACCTACAAGCTGAAGACTTTTATGAACTAGTGGTTTATTAGGCGAACTTTATAAGACTTATGATGATTTTCATCCCTATTAATAACCATTTAAATTAGAAAATGAAGGGTTCAAAAATTTATTTCAAACGCTAAATACTGATTATCAGCTATTTAGCGTTTTTGTTTTTACAGTACTTTAAAAAACTTGGTACTATGTGATACATAGTACCTTAAAAATCCATAGTTTTGTGGTATAAATTAAAATTATGGATATTCAAAACACACAAAGTCAGATGCGCAAGGGCGTTTTGGAGTTTTGCATATTGTCCATCATTCAACAAGGGGAAGTTTATCCGAGTGATATTGTTGAGCAAATGAAAGCGGCCAATCTGCATATTCTAGAAGGTACATTGTACCCACTCTTAACAAGATTAAAAAATGCAGGCTTACTCAATTATCGTTGGGTCGAAAGTATCAGTGGTCCGCCAAGAAAATATTTTGTCATGACAGATGAGGGTCAAGCAGCTTATGAGGTCTTACAAAAAACTTGGAATGAAATGGCTACATCTGTAGACACCATTATTACACCAAAAGCAAACCCGATTGTTCACGAAGCAGATCCTGCTCAATAAATAAATTATAATGAAAAAAGTAATCAATATCAATTTCCAAGGCCGCATTCTTCCTATCGAAGAAATGGCTTACGAAGATTTGAAACAATATATAGAAAGTCTAAGAACTTATTTTGAACATGAAGAAGGGAAGGACGAAATCATCAATGACATTGAATGTCGTGTGGCGGAATTATGCGAGGACCGTCTTAAAAAAGGCGCAGTTTGTATCACCGAGCAAGACATAGATTTAATCATTATAAGTATTGGTCGCCCCGCTGATTTTGAAGCACAGGATGGCTTTGAGGCGAATACTTCAACGAATACAGGATCAAGTCAAACAAATTCTAATGCTCAAACTGATGGTGAACATAATTATCAAAAAAGATTATACAGAGACGAGCAGAACAAAGTCTTAGGAGGTGTTTGTGCTGGTATTGCGAATTATTTAAACTTGGATCCACTTTTAATTCGTGTGCTTTGGGTCTTATTACCTGGTGCAAATCTGCTAGCTTATTTGATTCTATGGATTGCGGTCCCAAGTACTTCTATAAAAGAAGTGGGAGGTATTCGTAAAAGATTATTTAGAGATATTGACAAAAAAGTCATTGGTGGTGTTTGCGCAGGGATCTCTAAATATTTTGGTGTGCAAGTTTCGGTTATTCGAATTTTATTTTTAATTCCTACCATCGTACTATTTTTTAATTGGAATCATTTTCATTTATTCCAATTTTGGGAGTTTGACGATTTCCCAAATTTCTTGGGGCTAACATTTAGTCCAGGTGTAGTTTTTGTATACATCGTTTTGTGGTTGGTCTTACCAGAAGCAAGAACCAGTGCTGACAAATTAGAAATGATGGGCGAGAAAGTGGATATCAATAGCATTAAGAATACAATTCAAACAGATATGGAAGGTTTTGGAAAGAGAGCCAAAACTTGGAGCAGTTCTTTTGATAAGTATAAAAAACCTTCTGGAGAAAATTCAAATAGCGCTGCCACTAACAGTGCGAATAATGATACGGGCGGTTTAGAAAAAAGAAAAGGTTGCTTGTTTTATTTTGGTCGAACCATCACCATTTTGATGAAAGCATTCGTATACTTTATCCTTGGCATTATAACCATTTCAATACTTGCTGCTTTATTTGGTATAGGTGTTGCAACCACTGGTTTATTGCCATTGAAAAAATTCATTTTAGAAGACGGATTACAATCTTGGGCATTTATAGGCACAATCTTATTTTTCATTTGGGTACCCGTTATTGCCATTGTGGCATCTATCATTCGCAAAATTGCCGGGTTTAAGAAATCCAATGTTTGGGTGAGATCTAGCTTTATTGCTTTATGGGTACTAGGTTGGGTTTGTATCTTTTATTTCTTTAGTAGTTTAGGCAATAGTTTTTCTAAACACAATCAACCCATTGAAAAAAGTATTGCTTTAGTGAATCCAGCTGTGGAGTATTTAGAAGTCACTGCTGCTCCAAGAATGAAATACTACGAACAAAGATGGTTTAATATCGAGCCATTCCAAGTGTACAACGACGATACCGTGCGTGTAAGAAATTTACGTATCAGAATTGTACAATCCAAGACAGATAGTTTTGATATAAAATATGTGACCATGAGCAATGGTAAGTCTATTAGTGAAGCCAATTTGTTTGCCGAGAAAATCAATTTTTCACTTTTGCAACAGGATAGTACTTTATTGTTAGACAGGGGCATTGCCATTACAAATAAAGATAAATTTAGAAATCAACATGTGATTATGACCATCGCCGTGCCAGTTGGAAAACGTTTCAAAATAACCAACAAAGGTTTTTCACGAACCACCATTCACATTTACCTAACTGGCATTCAGTCAGAAACTATCAACCAATTTGGTGACGATAGTTGGGTAGACGAATGGAATGAAAATTGGGACAGTGAATCCTACGCTTATGATAGAGGCGTGGAGTATAGGATGACAGCAGATGGTTTAGAAAAAATCAAATCTGACAAAGATGCATCTGACGATGACAATAATGATAATGAATCCATTGATAAGATGGAACAACAATTGCAAAAATTAAAAAAAGATCGTGAAGATGTAGAACAGAATTTGGAAAAAACTAGGGCGCAAAAAATCCAAGAATTAGAAAAGATAGATCGTGCTTTAGAAGAAAAAAAGGCAGAAAAAAATAGGATTAAACCTGGGCAAGCAGATATCAAAAAGAAGCAGCAAATAGCGATTCAGGCGCCATCTAGTTTAAACAAAGTGGCTGCGGTTGCTAAAAAAGCGGAAGACTTGCACTTATTGATACAGCGCTTTACTTATTAAATTGTTTTTTGTGTGGATTTGTGATGATAAAACGCCCTTCTTTCTAGAAGGGCGTTTGTATTTATTAGTTAACTTTGTCCAAATTTATTCAAGATGAGTGAAATACTAAATACCCCATTTACGCATAAGCATATTGCCTTGGGTGCGAAAATGGCACCGTTTGCTGGCTATAATATGCCTATTAGTTATACAGGGATCAATGATGAACATGCAGCTGTAAGAAACAGCGCTGGTGTATTTGATGTGAGTCATATGGGAGAGTTTGTTTTAAAAGGAGAAAATGCATTGGATTTAATTCAGCGTGTAACTAGCAATGATGCATCTTTATTAGAAGATGGTAAAGCGCAGTACAGTTGTTTGCCAAACACCACTGGTGGTATCGTGGATGACTTGTTGGTGTATTGCGTTGAAAAAAATAAAGTATATATGTTGGTGGTGAATGCATCCAATATTGAGAAAGATTGGAATTGGATTAGCAGTTATAATACCAAAGGGGTGGAGATGCATAATATTAGTGCCAAAACTGCACTACTAGCAGTGCAAGGTCCAAATGCAACTAAGATTGTACAAGCCATGACCAAGATGGATGTGTTGAATTTACCTTATTACAGTTTTGTAAAAGGCAACTTGTTAGGCATTGACAATGTATTGGTGAGTGCAACAGGGTATACTGGATCAGGTGGTGTTGAAATTTATTTTGAAGACCTGAATGACAATGCCAATAAAGTTTGGGATGCTTTATTTGAAGCAGGTGCAGCTTATGATTTAAAACCAATTGGCTTAGGTGCTAGAGATACTTTAAGATTAGAAATGGGTTTCTGTTTATACGGAAATGATATCAATGATACTACAAGTCCATTAGAAGCAGGATTAGGTTGGATTACAAAATTCAGTAAAGCATTTACGAACTCAGAAAATTTAGCAACACAAAAAGCAGCAGGTGTCACAAAAAAATTAGTTGGTTTTGAAATGATTGATAGAGGTATTCCAAGACATGATTATGTGATTAAAGATGCTGCTGGCCAAGCCATTGGTATTGTTACATCGGGTACACAGGCGCCTAGTTTAGGCAAAGCGGTTGGTTTAGGGTATGTGGCTGCAGCGCATGCTTCGGTGGGTTCAGAGATTTTTATTGATATCAGAAATTCATTGGTAAAAGCAAAAGTGGTTAAGTTTCCATTTAAATAAAATTAAATAAGAGGGATTTGAATCATTTGAATAATTGAATAATTAAAAAGGGGGCATTTCGTCCCCTTTTTTTATGCGGTAAATACTCGAAAATCATTTCTTGTTTAATTGCATTTTTGATCAACAATAAAAATACAGTTATGAAAGGAATGAAAAACAAAGTACAGCTGATTGGTCATTTAGGTGCCAATCCTGAAATCAAAGTATTTGACGAAAATAAAAAACTAGCACAACTTAGTTTGGCCGTCAATGATGGATTTAAAAATGCAGAAGGGGAGTGGCAGGATGACACACAGTGGTTTAATTTAGTTGCCTGGTCAAAGCTTGCAGACTATGCCGAAAAAAATTTACTAAAAGGACAAGAACTTGCTGTGGAAGGCCGTTTGGTAAATAATAGCTACACCGATAAACAAGATGTAAAAAGAACTGTGACAGAGATTGTCTTAAATGAAATCCTTTTATTGAGTAAGCAAAAAAGCACAAAAGAGGCAGAATAAAGCGTTACAATTTGTATCTTTGCGCCATGCAAACAAAAGATACTTTGAAACCAACTTTACATACGATTCTTACCCCTTCTTTATTAGAGCTCTACGAAATAAAAGATAGCATTGTGGTGATTATTGATGTCTTTAGGGCAACTTCTACCATGGCAACTGCTTTATACAATGGAGCTGCTAAAATTATTCCAGTGGATTCTGCAGAGCATTGTATTGAAATGGGTAAACAAACAGGAGGAATTACTGCAGGCGAACGTGATGGAAAAATTATTCCTGGTTTAGCTTATGGCAATTCACCTTCTGAATATCCAAGGTCATTTATTGAAAATAAAACCTTAGTGATTACGACAACCAATGGCACCAAGTTATTGCATATGGCATTGAATCAAGGTGCAAAGGAAATCATCACTGGGTCTTTTCCAAATTTGACCAAAGTGGTGGAATTCTTAAAAGCTCAAAATGCCCCTGTTATTTTGGGTTGCTCTGGATGGAAGAACCGATTTAACATCGAGGATGCGCTATTCGCAGGTGCTGTCATTGAGGAAATAAAGGACCATTTTACCATTCATTGCGACAGCAGTTTTATGGCCAATCAACTATACAATCAAAATAAGGCTAATTTATCTGAATATATTAAAACGGTCACCCATTGGCATCGTTTGGCGGCTTATGGCTTAGAAGACGACATGCTGTATTGTGTCACAAAGGATATCGCACCGGCATTACCCATTTTTAAAAGTGGGTCCTTGGTAAACCATGGGTAGTTTTTCTTTAAAATAGCCCATAAAGTTGTACATTTGCAAATTGCCCTTTTTAGAGAGGGTAATTTGCATTTTTAATTATGGCACTACCCTATTTTGTTAAACATATTTATAGTTACGGCACCGAAGAAGTGATTCGTCGTGGTAAACGCATTTATGCATTAAAAAATATCGAATTGATAAAATTCGATCCAATGATTGGCAACATTCATTGTCGTGTAAAAGACGACGGGTATTCCACTTATTACAAAGTAACCATTGAAAATTTTACTTCTGCAGCAACCTTATCTCTAAGATGTGGTTGTCCCTACAATTTATCTGAAGTTTGTAGACATAAAGCAGCTGCTTTATTTTTTATACAAGATTTAATGGATAAGAATCAGTTGGAATATCAAGCTGCTTCTTATAAGACAACCCATACGTTACTAAGAACAAAAGCCATCGATTTAAAATCGATTAAAATGCTTTGTTCAGCTGATACCTTTGATAAGGCAGAGCAAACATTAAAAACAATTCGTCCACATATTCTTACTAGTGAAAATGAAAAGGTAGTTGCTGAGTTAGATATGAATGACAAAACATATCATTTGATTATTCAAAAAAACGAAGAGCGTTTCTTTGATACCTCTTGTGATTGTTTATCAGAAACAGCTTATCCTTTATGTCTTCATAAGACCATTTTACTATTGCAATTGTTTCAATTAAAAGGGGCGGATTATTTTGAGACGATACGTAACTGGGATAGAGAGAAAAATAAATTATTGGCCTTATACGGGTATAATTTAACAGATGACATTGCAAATAAATTTGAATTTACGTATCATGATGGGAAGCCCTTCCTAAAAGTACTTGATTCAAGCATCCAAAGAGTGAATGGCGGAGAAGCAGTGACCAAAGCACCACCAATTGAAGTGGTTCGTTTTAATGTGCCTACTAAGAAAGCAGATTCATCCGATATCGACGATACCACTTTGAATGGTGCTCAAAAAACAATACAACGTTATGGACTTGTGATTCAAGAAGACAACCATAATTATCCCTATGTCTCTTTTCATGTGGTTAGAGGGGAGACCAACGAGCTTGAAACAGCATTTGTAAGTAAGGTAGAGAAGATAGATATCTTAAAATTTGTAACACCCTATGATATGCATGAGGATGACAAAGTTTTATTACAATCTGTAAGAAAATTACAACCTGCAGAAATGAGTAAGTACTTGAATAAGAATTCTCCTTTTCAAGGCATCTGGGACACCATCGTACATGCAGACGAAGCTAGCTTACCGGATGAGACCAAAGAATTGATACAAGAGTACTTACATCCTAAAATGGAAAAACTATGGCGTGATTTATCAGAACATCCATTCACGTTTTTCGTTGGTCATAATAAAAATTTTACCACCGCTAATTTGGTAAAATTGGAAATGATTTTTCATCCTGTTCAGCCAAGCTTTAAAGTAGAAAAAGACGGTGAGGATTATATAGTTCATGCGCAAGTGTTATTACCCTCAGGCCCTGTTGCATTGGCGGACAACCTTGCGAAGTCTTATTTCATTTTCCAACAAGGGCAGCAGTTTTTCTATTGGAAAAATAGAGCAGATCTTAATTGGGTAGAACAATTTTTACCCAATGGATTTCAAAAAGTAACTGCAAAAGCTTGGCCCAATTATTTGCAGTCAACAGTTCTGCCTTTGTCAAAAAATTATGTAGTAGCACTGGATCATGTGTCTCAAGAAAAAGTAAAAGGGGTGAAACCTCAATTACAAATTCTATTAAAAGAAAATGGGGATTATCTATTTTTTGAACCCTTGTTTGTTTATCAAGATATTGTGGTTCAAAAGGAAGATGGTCCATCTGTGATTCAGCAATTAGGCGATAAGCTGATGATCTTAGAGCGTGATTTAGCTGCAGAACGTCAACTGGTAGGCATTATAGAGCAATTGCATTCAGGGTTCATTAGACCAAATGAAGGCAATGTGTTGGCCTTAAAAGGTTCCGAAGTATTAAAAAATAATTGGTTCTTCTTATTCATTGATACCTTAAAGGAAAAACAAATTCCATTGTTTGGAACAGAGCAATTGAAGCAGTTTAAATTCAACACAGCTAAGCCAACCACTCGATTGTATATTAGTAGCAATACCGATTGGTTTGATGCTAAAGTTGAAATTTCATTTGGAGAACAAAAAGTGAGTATACAAGACATCAAAACGATGTTGATGAATAAGCAACAGTTTGTTCCATTAAAAGATGGCAGCCTAGGCGTCTTACCAGAACAATGGTTGAATAAGTATGCGTTGTTATTTAAAGTGGGCGAAGGCAAGGCAGACAATTTAAAATTGAGCAAATACCATTTCTCAGTTTTAGATGAATTGTACCAGCAAAGAGACGAGGAAGAATTGATTTTCCAATTAGAAGGCAAATTTGAGAAGATCAGAGAACATTATACGATTGCAGATGTAAAACCTCCTGCACATTTGGATCCTATTTTACGTCCTTATCAGGCAAGTGGGTTCCAGTGGCTGAATTATTTACACGATGTAGGCTGGGGTGGTATCTTGGCTGACGATATGGGATTGGGTAAAACCATTCAAACCCTATCTTTCTTACAACATCTAAAAGAAAAACAAGGTAAGCTGTTGGCCTTGGTAGTATGTCCAACCACTTTGTTGTTTAACTGGCAGAATGAATTAAGAAAGTTTACACCAAGTTTGAGTTTTATGATTCACCATGGTGGCACAAGGAATAAAGCAAAATTAACCGATGGCTCTGTGGAAGTGATTATCACTACTTATGGTACATTAAGAAGTGATATCAAGAATTTTGTTGAAGTCAAATTTGATTATGTGATTTTGGATGAAAGTCAGGCCATTAAAAATCCAACAAGTAAAGTGACTAAAGCTGCTTGTTTATTGGATGCTGGCAATAAACTTTGTTTAAGTGGTACGCCATTACAAAACAACACTTTTGATATTTACGCACAAATGAATTTCTTGAATCCTGGTATGTTGGGTTCAGTAGAATATTTCAAGCATAATTTTTCGATGCCTATTGATAAATTTGACGAGAAAGAGCAAAAAGAGCATCTCCGAAAATTTGTGTTTCCATTTATCTTAAGAAGAACCAAGGAGCAGGTAGCAAAGGATTTGCCAGAAAAGCAAGAGATGGTATTGTACTGTGAAATGGGCGCGGCGCAACGTAAAATCTACGAAGCATACAGAAATGATTATCGTGATAAATTAATGGGTCTAGTCGAGGAGAAAGGGGTTCAAAAAGCACAACTATCCATCTTACAAGGGTTGATGAAATTGCGTCAAATTTGTGATAGTCCAGCCATTATCAAAGATGAATCTTATCCAAATGAATCCGTTAAGTTAGAAGAATTGACACGTGAGATTGCTGAAAATATTGGTGAACACAAGGCCTTGGTATTCTCACAATTTTTGGGCATGCTAGGTTTGATTAGAGAAGCCTTAACAAAGCTAGGAATTGATCATGAATATTTTGATGGTAGTAGTACGATCCAAGAAAGAGAAAAGGCAATTGAACGTTTTCAAAATGATCCCAATTGTCGTGTATTCTTAATCTCTTTAAAAGCAGGAGGGGTGGGTCTTAACTTAACAGCAGCAGACTATGTGTACATTGTAGATCCTTGGTGGAACCCAGCTGTAGAGCAACAAGCCATTGACAGAACGCACCGTATAGGACAAACAAAAAATATCTTTGCTTATCGTATGATTTGTAATGATACAGTAGAAGATAAAATTCTGAAACTACAGGATCGAAAAAGGTCACTAGCCAAAGAATTGATTTCTGACGAAGATGGATTTATGAAGTCCTTAACCAAAGACGACATCAATTACTTATTCAGTTAGACATTATTTCAATTCTGCCGCTGCTATATTTGCTTTTGGATTTTTTAAGAATTCCTCCTTACATCCTGTCGAGCAAAATCCTAATACCTTATTGTCATAATGTGCTGTGTCGCTGATTCCTGCAGTCACAGGCATGCCACATGTTGGATCTTTTTTATTATCCACTAAACTAATGTCATAACTGATGACTGAATCTTCTGCAGCAGCAGTTGCGGTGCTATCCATGGTAGCTGTTGTGGTAGCAGTATTATTGCCATTGCCGCAAGCCATTAAAAAAATACTAGCAGCGATGACCATCAAGCTTAAGTGCTGTTTCATTGTCATATTCATGGTAAAGGATTTTTACAAAGTTAAGACTTCTCTTAAATATGCGTTAATTGGCATAAAATAAGGTACAAAATTCAGGATTTATTGGAATTATAACCGGATTCTGGTGTATTTTTGAGGTCTAAATTTGAATCACTTAAAGATGAAAAATACCATCATTTTAGCATTAGCAACATTAGGCAGCATTTCGGGCTTGGCACAAACAAAACAGGCTATTCCTGCAAAAACAAGCACAGCTGTTAAGACAACACCAGTTACAAAGTCAAAATTAGCGCTGACTTACACGGCTGCGCAGTCACTTAAAACGACAAAAGACAGTGCTTCCTATGCCTTAGGATATAGAATTGCACAAAGTTTAAAAGGACAAGGCTTACAAGATGTAAATATGGCTTTGTTCAACAAAGGAATGGCAGCAGGAGTGATTGCAAAATCTGCCATACCAGACAGCTTAATTGACCTATGTATTAAAAACTACCAAGATAAAATGAGTACAGAAAAAATCGCTATCAATCGTGCAGCAGGCGCTGCATTTTTAGCAGAAAATGCAAAAAGACCAGGTGTGGTTCGTTTAAGCAATGGCTTGCAATATGAAGTTATGGTTGCTGGCACGGATACCACAAAACCAACTTTAAAAAATACCGTTAAATGTCATTACCATGGCACTTTAATTGATGGTACTGTGTTTGACAGTTCAGTACAAAGAGGTGAGCCAATTAGTTTCCCATTAAATGGCGTGATTAAAGGATGGCAAGAAGCTTTACAGTTAATGACAGTTGGAAGCAAGTGGAAATTATTCATTCCTTCTGAATTGGCTTATGGCGAACGTTCTGCTGGACCAGTGATTGGACCAGGATCTACTTTGATTTTTGAAGTGGAGTTATTGGGGGTACAATAATTTTGTTACAATTCATTTATAATACAATACACTTCACATCTACTTGTGGAGTGTATTTTGTTTCATAGCCTTATCTATTTTTTATGCAAAAGATTCTTGTTGTCATCCTTTTAAGTATAAGCGCATTTGCTTGTACACCAAATAATGTAAAAATTAGTGCAACAATCGGCCAACAGATTGATAGTGCAGGTATGCAAGGCAGTTTTGCTTTAATGGAAAATAGCAGCGAAGCATTTACGGTATATAATTTATCGGCTTACAAGGATAGTGGCTATGCACCGTTAAGTACATTTTTTGCATTACCGATTTTAATTGGTTTTGATAAGGGTCAACTAAAAGCAGATAGTAATACATGGGTATCTCTTGACTCTACTGCGTATTACCAGAATTTAGTAAAGGAAATTGGTAGAACCAATTTGTTACAAGCAATTGACTCTATTCATTATGGGAAAGGCATTGTAAGTGCAAATATGGACGGATTTTGGATTGATGGGTCTTTATTAATCACAGCAGATGAACAACTAGGATTCATTAAAAGATTGTATTTTAAAGGTTTACCTTTTCAAAAACGTAGTCAAGAATTATTTAGAAAAATGATTTTGAAAGAGCAAAACTCAAATTATCAATTAAGTTATTTAGTGGCAACAGATACTACGCATGGCAATCAAGCTTGGGTGATTGGATATATCGAAGAAAACCTGCATCCTTATTTCTTTGTCTTGCATACAAGTGCAACCGATGGCAAGGAGTTAAAGAACAGAAATATTAACTTACTAAAAGCGATATTGATAAAAGAAGGATTCTTTAAAGGCGTTCGTTAAATCACTATTCATAATTTACAAGCCAATTTTATGCAATACTATTCTGAATCATTGACCTCTTATAAACGCATCCACACAAGACCAGTTAAAGTGGGTAATTTAGTGATTGGCGGCGGACACCCTATTCGTGTTCAAACCATGACGACTACTGATACTATGGATACAGATGCAACTGTAGCACAAGTCATTCGATGTATTGAAGCTGGAGCAGAATTGGTAAGAGTCACAGCACCTAGTAAAAAAGAAGCAGAAAACTTAGCCAATATTAAAGCCATCCTTCATTCTAAAGGATATACCACACCGCTGGTTGCAGACATTCATTTTACACCAAACGCAGCAGAAATTGCTGCAAGAATTGTAGAAAAAGTAAGAGTGAATCCAGGCAATTATGTAGATAAAAAGAAATTCGAACAAATTGATTATACCGATGCGGAATATGTAGAAGAAATTGAACGCATTAGAGAAAGATTTACGCCGCTAGTTTTAATTTGTAAAGAACACGGCACTGCTATGCGCATAGGCACCAACCATGGTTCATTAAGTGATCGTATCATGAGTCGATATGGTGATACAGCCATTGGGATGGTTGAAAGCGCCATGGAATTTTTAAGAATTGCTAGAAGCTTGGATTACCATCAAATTATTTTGAGTATGAAATCAAGTAATCCTCAAGTGATGGTACAAGCCTATCGATTATTGATTCAGCAAATGCAACAGGAGTTCAATGAATTGTATCCATTGCATTTAGGCGTGACAGAAGCAGGAGATGGAGAAGACGGAAGAATTAAAAGTGCCATTGGCATTGGGACCTTATTGGAAGATGGCATTGGAGATACCATTAGGGTGAGTTTAACAGAAGATCCTGAGTTAGAAATTCCAGTTTGTTTGGATTTAGTTAAAAGATACAATCAGTTGTCAGAAATCAATACAGCTATGGTGCCTGAACTGACACAATTACCTTATAGTCCTTTTGAATACGCAAGACGATCAACCAATGCGGTACGCAATATTGGAGGTAAACAAGTACCTGTAGTCATAGCAGATTTAAGTCATCTTTCTACTATTCTACCAACAGACTTAATTGCGATTGGCTATACCTATGATGTAGCTACAGATAAATGGACCATATCGGATGCTGCTGCTGACTACATTTTTATTAACAATACGCCTTTAGATTTTAATTTACCTGGAACCCTTAGTATTGTAGCAACCCCTGCTGTTTGTACACTTGCTAACAATCCAGAAAAGTATCATCCAATCACAGATGCTGCTTCCTTTATGGCATTGGAAGCAAAACATGCACAACTTAATTTTGTACAAATAGATTGTTACAGTGATCTTCAACCTATTGCAGATGAATTATTAATTCAAATTGCGAAAGATCCTTCTGTGGTTTTTTGTTTAAGTAGTCAATGTAACAATGCAATGCAAGCGGTAAGAAGGATGGCCATCAAACTAATGCAAATGGAGATACGTCAACCCATTATTTTGGTGACAGATAGCCAGTGGCAAACCACAGATGAACACCTCATACATTTTGCCATTGAAACAGGTGCCTTGTTATTAGAAGGGATTGGAGATGGGATATGTTTGGGATTAAGTCAAGCTGCCTATGAGGCAAGCGTGCATGGATCAAATGTATCTGGACGCAATTATTTTAATAATTCCAGTATCGAGCAATTGTTGAATACCACCGCCTTTGGAATTTTACAAGCAACTAGAACCAGAATTTCAAAAACCGAATATATTTCTTGTCCGAGTTGTGGAAGGACTTTATTTGAACTTCAAGAAACAACAGCAAAGATTAGAGCAGTGACCAATCACTTAAAAGGCTTAAAAATAGCCATCATGGGCTGTATTGTAAATGGACCGGGAGAAATGGCGGATGCTGATTTTGGTTATGTAGGAAGTGGGGTAGGAAAAATCACTTTATATAAAGGCAAAGAAGTGATGAAACGTAATATTGACAGCAATGTGGCTGTTGATGAATTGATTTTATTGCTTAAAGAACACAATGCTTGGGTTGAGCCAAGTAAATAATGTTGTTATGTATTCAATATTTTATAGCTTTTTTTATTTGATTTCATTGATACCTTGGCCCGTCATTTATATATTAAGTGATGGAGTGGCCTTTTTATTGAGCAGAATTTTAAAATATAGGCTGGATGTGGTGCATCATAATTTAGCGATTGCTTTTCCAAATAAAACCATCCAAGAGCGCAATCTCATAGCAAAAGAATTTTACCAAAAATTTGCAGATTCTTTTTTTGAGACCATTAAATTGATCTCTATGTCGGACGCCACTTTCAAAAAGCGGTTCACCTCCAATGTAAAAGTACTCAATGATATTTATGCCACAGGGCAAAATGTTCAAATCATGGCTGGACATTTTTTCAATTGGGAATTTGCGAATTGGGGTGCAGCTAAATATGGCAAGTATCCATTTATTGGGGTCTATATGCCTTTAAGCAATCATTTTTTTGATCGTTTAATTTTGGATATGCGTAAAAGATATGGAAGTATCATGATTCCGGCTACCAATTTTAAAAATCAGTTCCATCAATTTGCTTCTAGTGGAAAATATGCCTTGGCTTTAGCAGCAGATCAAAATCCTGGTAATGCAAAATCTGCTTTTTGGATTCCATTTTTTGGCCAATTGACGCCATTTGTGAAAGGACCAGAAAAGGGTGCTAAACTCAATAATACCGCTCAAGTATTTGTCCATTTTTATAGTACTAAGCGAGGTCATTATCATTCCCAATACGAAGTCATGACTACTGTTCCTAATTATTTTAAAGACGGGCAATTAACCGCACTTTTTGTAAAAACATTAGAAGACAAAATCAAACAAAATCCTGCGAATTATTTATGGAGTCACCGCAGATGGCGTTATACGTATGACGCAGCCACTTATGGGCATTTAGTAGTAGAATAAAACATGCAGCTATTTATAAAAAACAGCGTTGAATTAGTTGAGTTGCAAATCTCCTAGGTCTTCTGAATTATTTTTTTTAGGGGAAGCAACAATGGTAAATTTATTTTTTAAAAACTCAACTGCATCCCATCCGTCTTGTACAATTCTAATATTATGAATGCCTTGTTTTTTCAATAAAGAGGCTGCTAGCAATAATTGTCTGCCTAAATCGTCAATGATATAAATATTAAAATGCTCATCTAGTTCCGACATCGAACCAGGGTCACTAAATTCAATGAGTGGAAGATTTATGGCGTCTTTGATATGGGCTTTGTCATATACATCTTCGGTTCGAATGTCTAAAATCATTAAGTATTCGTCGAATGGAATATCCATTGCTAGTTCATCCACTTCTACTTCGATGATTAAATCTATCTTATGCCCTGCTTCTGACCAGGCTGAAAAACCACCTTGTAAATAACCTTTCACTTGGGTATATCCTAAAAGTTCAAAACGCTTTATCGTAATTTCCTCAGTGCCTTGGGTGCATACTAAAACAATAGGGCAATCTTGCTCAATTATTTTGAGGGCATTCAAGGTTTTGATTTCATCTAATGCAACGTGGATTGATCCAGGAATGTAACCAAGTAAAAATTCAGCATCTAATCTGGTATCGATGATTTGTACAGCGTCCTCTTTAGATAAGGTTAAAAATTGAGCTAAGCTTAACTCCATATTATCCCACTAATTGTTCTACAAATTGGTTCACTTGTTCAATACGATGATAGTCTACCATGTAAAAAATAAACTTTCCTTCACGGACTGTGACAACAATACCAGCTCTTCTTAAAATGGCTAAATGTTGTGAGGCAACCGACTGTTCTAATCTAAGTTTTACATAGATTTCTGTTACGGTCATTTTTTGTTGCTCGTCAATCAATTTTAAAATTTGTTGACGTAGTTTATGATTTAAGGCTCTTAAAATCATGGCAGCTTTTTTGCTATGATTTAAATCCACTTTTAATGGTGTGGTACCATTAGCTAATTGTAGCAAGGGTAATGATTGATTCATGACAAATTACATATTGGGGGTTATGAATTGTTTACAGTGTAAAGTTAATGAATAATTAATACATAGTAATTTATAATATGTTTTATTTATTTTGCAAAATGTACACTTCTTTTAAATAATTAGGACCAACATAGGCCAAATCCTCAAACTGCCCTGCATTTAATTTTATCAGCGCTAATTCAAGTAAGTCATGGCTAGTGTAAGTTTCATTAAGATAGGTCACATGATGTGCACTCGTAAAGTCTTTTGTTTTTGTGATGCCAGTTCCAATACAGATAGTAGGTTGACTAATTAAATTAGTCCAGCTTGTTTGATCTAGCACCATTGCTTGTTCTTGTATAACTGCGTTACAGGAAGCATCATAGATTGCTCCAAAGACCTCCATCCTCCTTGCGTCAATCATGGAGAAAATATGACATGGTGCGGCAATTGTTTTATGAGTAAGTTTAATGGCAGCAAATGCCATCGCGTTCAATGTGGATAAACCAATCAAAGGCTTTTGTAAGGTGTAAGCAATGCCTTTTGCAGTTGCTAATCCAACCCTTAATCCTGTATAACTTCCTGGTCCTAAAGTCACTGCAATGGCATCTAATTCACCGATTGCCATTTGTTGGCCTTCTAATAGTTTGGCAATGGCTTCTTGAATGAAGCTTGCGTGACTATGGGTTTCCTTGTTGGTAAGTTCGGCAATGATCTTTCCATCCTCACTTAAAGCAACAATGGCTGCCTCCAAAGCGGTGTCTATAATTAGTAATTTAGCCAAGTCTTAAAATTGTAGTGCAAAAATAAGCTGGAATTGCCCAAAAAATTAGAAATTGCAATCCTAAAATAAAATATATGTCTAAACAAATCATCCAATCGAACAAAGTACCTGCACCTATTGGTCCATATAGTCAAGCTGTCATTGCCAACGGATTTTTATTTGCGAGTGGTCAAATAGCATTTGATCCAGCGACAGGCGAACTGGTTTTATCTTCCATCGAAGCAGAAACAACACAAGTGATGGAGAATATTAAAGCCATATTAGAAGAAGCTAAAATCAATTTCGATCATATTGTTAAGACCAGTATTTTTTTAAGCAGTATGGATTTATTTGCTGCGGTGAACCAAGTGTATGGAAGTTATTTTACAGCTGATTTTCCTGCACGTGAGACTGTTGCGGTAAAGACTTTACCAAGAAATGTCAATGTTGAAATTAGTATTACTGCCATCATTCATTAATTTTAAAGTATGCGTACTATTTTATTTTGCTTCATGCTCATTTTTTCTAGTCAATTGATTGGACAGGTCTGGTCTAAATACGACAGCACCATGAAAATTGGAAAAGCTGGTTACAGAATTTCTTGCATGAACAGGTCTCCAGATAGAAATGTGTTAAATGTCAGACCAATTGGTTTTAAGTCAGAATCTAGAGAAGCCACAATAGAACTTAAGGCAAGAGTACTTGGTGCTGAAATTGATGACTTAAACTTAGATGGATTTCCTGATTTGATTATTTTTATTGAAGATGCTGCAGGTAAAAAAAGTATTTTCCCAATTGCCTCTCAAGACAACGAAAGAATTGCACCAATTTTATTTCCAGATATTTTTAATGATATGGAATCAAGTAAAGGGTACAGAGGGAAGGATGAGTATAAGTTAGTAGAGGGGGTTTTATTTAGAAATTTTCCTGTTTATCCTGCAGATACCACCATTAAAGTGCCAACCAATAAGATAAGGCAGTTGATGTATCGAGTGGTAAAAGGAGAACGTGATTCTTGGAAATTTAAACTCTTTAAACAATTTGATTTTACTGCAAACTAATAGCCTGCACTTATCATAATTTTTCCAACTGCTTTTTCATTACCCATATCATCTCTAACAAAGATCAAGTAAATACCCGAAGCAACTTTATGCTGGTATTGGTCTCTGCCATTCCAAATTGCCTGACCTCCAAGCGATCTTGTTTGCATCATCAATTGCCCATTTAAATCAGTGATTTTAACTAAGGCATTGTTGACTAAATTTTTAATCAAAATTGGTCCATTGTAATTAGGTGCAATAGGATTAGGAAAAATTTTGATAGCAGATTGTGTCAAAGCACTCTCTGTGGCCGCTCCTTTGTAGCTAACGATTTCGTTTTTTGTAAAGAAAAATACATCACCTTCTGTAGGCTCAATACCTATAGATAAGACGGTATTATTTGGAAGCGGACTATTTTCTGTAGTAAAATGTTGGAGTACCTCAGTGCCATCTTTACTAATCAGCCAAGCGCCATTATTCGTCCCAATCCATTTTCTGTTTGCACCATCTATACTGATACAATGAATGGTTTCTTTTTGAAATAAATAGCCATTGAATCCATTGCTTTGAACAATGGGTAAATAAGCATCGCAAGCTTCATTGATATTATTGCATTGAAAAATGGCAATGCCATTGTCTGTTCCTACCCAAATACTTTCATCTTTGTCCTCTGTGATGGCGGTAACTTGCATACTTGGTAAATTCCCGGATCCTTTTCCTGTATTCAATTGTCTCCAAATGGCTTGGTTATTTTGTTTTTGAAATAATAGGACACCTTGTTGTTTTGGTCCGATGATCCAACTCAAATCATTAGTACCAACCACCACTTTTGTCAAATTAGTAGCGCTGTAACCGGCTTGCATAGGATAACTATTCCACCCACTGCCTTCTTTTATAAGGAGACCATATCCTTCTTTCAAAAGAGTCATAGTCCCATTTGTTTTTTGTTGAATACATTGAATCGCACCATTGCTTGGGTTCGGAATGGATTGTTCAATCGTTTTTTTATTGGGATCATAATGGATCAATTGATTGCCCATGCCCAACCACCAACTTTGATCAAGAGGATCGATGGATACCGCCCCAACAGCATTGATTTTTATATTTTGAATTTGGGTAAAATTTGACCAACCGTTTTCATTAAAATTGGATAGCCCAATTTTATTAGCACCATAGCTCATCAGCAGTTGTTGCGCAGAGAAGGCATTAGGCCCATAGGCATTACTAAAAGGTCCGCCCAGTAATGTCCATTTTGGTTGTTCATTTTTTTCATAGAGTCCTTTGATACTATCTGCTACCCATATGGTATTGCCGTCTTTAAGCAACCCAACTGGCTTTACCAAAACCGAAGAGTCGATTAATATTGTATTTGCTTGATTCGTATTTAACTGAATTAGCGCACCATTATTCTGATAAGTAATACTGGCTAAAATTTGTGCATCGTCAGCAGCGATGGCCTCAATCGTACCTGCATTAATTTGATAACTTGCAATCGAACTTTGGTAAGGATATACTTTTTGTTGGGTATTAAAATAGAGCTGATTTTTAAATACAAACATATTTTTAATACCATCAATGCCCATTGTATTTTCTGAATTCCAACTATTATTTTGATTGATTGAATTGGACCATATTCCATTCTCAGTGATTGCAAATAGTTTATTTTGAAAAAGTAAAGTTTGAAAAACTTTTACGGCCTGACGATTGTTATTTGGAAAAATCGTGGATTTGATTTCTTTTTTTAATAAGTCAATCACTACGATCCCAAAATTGCAAGAAAGGTAAGCGTTGTTATTGAATACAATCAGGTCATTGATTGTATTATCTGCGTATAAATTTGAATTTTGGATATCATCAATCAAAGTGACTTGATCGCCTTGTACAATATCTATACGACTATTTTTATAGGCTATTACAAGTTGATTTTGGATAGGGTGCCAAGCAATTTTATGGATCCCTGTGGCATGTAAGCCAGTGGTGGTATTGAGGTAGCTGACCTGTTTTTTTGTATCAATTTCAATAATTTGATTGGCTGCTACAACATATAGCTGATCGCCTTTGATGACTTGCTGAATTGATTCGTTCGAAAAATGGGCACGCCATGAACCAACAGGGCCTAATTGTAATTGTGCATTTAATGGTTTCAATGAACCAAAGATTCCAATTAAAATAAACAACCAATTTTGCATCTTATTTTTTTATCGCTTGATAAATTTGTTCTTGAATTTTAGCCCTCAAGTTAAGTGTGCTAAATGCTTTATTGTCCCTTGTTGGAAACACTCTGTTGGAAAGAAAAATATACAATAATTGATTGTCTGGGTCTGCCCAAACACATGTCCCAGTAAACCCTGTGTGGCCAAACACAGAGGGTGGAGCGCTTAAGCTTGGATAAGGATCTTTAGAACTGGCATTGTCTTTAGCTGTTTTATCAAAACCAAGTCCTCTTCTACTAGTAGCGGATTGGTAGCTTGTAAACAATTGTATCGTAGATGGGTTTAAATAGGTTTGACCTTCCCATTGTCCGCCATTCAATAACATCATATACAATTTTGCTAAATCAGTGGCATTGCTAAATAATCCAGCATGTCCAGCAATACCACCCATGGTAGAAGCACCTTCGTCATGCACCGAACCTTGAATGAGCTCTTTTCTAAAATAGTTATCCAATTCTGATGCAGCAATATTTGATTTGTCTGTTCTTTCAAGTGGTAAAAAACCTGTACTACGCATGTTCATTGGCCCGTAGAAAGTTTTTGTACAATAATCCTGAAGACTCATTCCAGTGACTTGTTCTACGATATTGCCAAGAAATATAAAATCATTATCACTGTACACATATTTACCTGGAGTGGTAATGGGGCTATTTAATATTTTTAATCGAATCGTATCCATCCAATTGTTTGCCAGGTATTTGCCCGGTGTAACCATCAATTGATGTGTTGCGTCTTGCACAGGTACAATCCATTTTGAATTGATGCTACCATCTGGGTTCAATAATGCTTCGTAAAATTTGATATAAGGAAACAATCCAGCTTCATGTATCAATAAGTCTTTTAATCGAATTGTTGCTTTTGGATTCCCAATGACCCAAGGCAGGTAGTCGCCAATTGTTTTTTCAATATTGAGTTTGCCTTCCTCCACTAATTTCATAATGGCAACGGTTGTTGCACTTGTTTTTGTCATAGAGGCAAGGTCGTATAATGTAGTATTGGTCACTTGTGGACTTTGCGGTCCTGCAATGTTACCATAGCTTTTATTAAAAACAATTTGATTGTCTTTGGCCACCAATACTTGACAGCCAGGTATGGCGCCTAGTAAAATGGCATCTGCCACAATTGAATCTATTTTTGAAAGCTTAACTTGATCAATATTTACCTGAGAAACTGGAGCTACTATTATTTTTTTTTTAACAGGAGACTCAGATGGCATTCCATATTGTAATTCAGGACTGATTGTAACTGGTAAAGTGCCCCCAGCTTGCACTTTTCCTTCAAGCCATTTTTGAGCGGCGCCGTGACTATATTTAGTATCTTCAAAAGCAAACAATATATTATTGATTTTGCTAAAATCTCCAACAGCATAGGGGTTGCCAAAAATTAGATGTATCCAATTTTCGTGTCCCATTTCATTTAAAAATTCTAAGGTTGCAGCAGGTAGCTCAAAATGATTGGCAGGTCTTCTGCTATAACTATGAAGCCCAATAATCACTTGATCATACCCTTTTAGGCTATCGTTGATTGAGGCCAATTCCTTAGCGTCTTTTCCGTTTGTATAAAAAACCTTTATACCATATGTACTTGCGATTGAAGTTGTAAGTGTATTTGTCGTTTTTGCATTCATGGCAAGATAGGCCGTCTTATTATTTAAGATGGGGCTATTATTTGCTCTTAAGAAAGTGAGTGATTGTTGTGCCATGGCAGCATTGATCGTGCTAACAGATTGATTTAAATCTGCAATGAGATTGGCGGTATCAATTTGTTTTGATACATCTAATCCGTATTTATATTTTGCAGCCAGAATTTTTTTAACACGCGCGTTGATATCTGAACGTTTAATTCTTCTTTCTTTCACTGCTTCTCTCACTTTTTTGATAGATTGACCAATCTCTCCTGGCAAACACAACATATCGTTTCCTGCAAGTATGGCTTGCACATTGGCTTCTCCTTCTGGAAAGTAGTTGGCTATGGCCTTCATGTCCATTGCATCTGTGACACTAATGCCTTTGAATCCTAACTCTTTTTTTAACAATCCATTGACTGCTTTTGGAGACAAAGAAGTGGCATATTTTGGTCTATCGTCAATGGCTGGAACAGATAAATGCGCTACCATAATGGATTCAATCCCTGCATCGATCAAGGCTTTGAATGGAACAAGTTCAAGACTATCTAAATCAGCTCTTGACTTATGAATGACTGGTAAATCAAAATGAGAGTCCACATTCACATCTCCATGACCAGGAAAATGTTTGGCAGTGGCCATGACACCATTGTCTTGTAAGCCTTTCATATAAGCCACACCCTGTTGAATTACTTGCGCTTTACTTTGACCAAAACTTCGATCATTGATGACAGGATTCAAAGGATTGTTATTGATATCAATGACTGGTCCATAATTAATTTGTATCCCTAATCTTTTTAATTGTGCAGCAATGGCAGCACCCATTTGGTACACTAAATTACTTGAGGCAAATGCACCCATTGAAAGTTGCCTCGGAAAAGATTCAACACTGTCCAAGCGCATACCTAAGCCCCATTCTCCGTCAATTGCAATGAATAAAGGGGTCTTAGCGACAGCTTGGTAGGCATTGGTTTGCAATGCTTGTCGTACTGGTCCACCTTGAAAAAAACACAATCCACCTACATTGTATTGTTGAATTAAATTTGTAATGGAATCAATTTTATTTTGGGGCCAATTACTATGCGCTCTTATGACCATTAATTGTCCAATTTTTTCATTCATATTCAATGCAGAAAATTGTTTTCTAACCCACTTTTTCTCACTCATTTTTTGCGCCTGCAATGTGGTGGCCAATCCTACTAATAATAAACTTCCTAAGACTATTTTTTTCATAACAAAATAATGTATGGCAATTTAAGGATAAAAAAAAGGCTTACCCATTATAGGCAAACCTTTTTTTAACTATTTGATAAAAGGGATGATTCCTTATCTATTCAATTAAGCTTCAGTGTTTTCCTCGTCTAATTCTGGTAAGGTTGGTGTGACTTGGTGTTGTTGTAATTGAGCAAACCACTTCACCATTTTCTTCATATCACTGGCATATACACGCTCAAAATCCATATTTGGGAATACTTTTTTAAAGTAGGCTTGAGTTGCTTTTGCATCTTTCTCGTTTGGAAGGGCCTCTTTTGACTTACCCATTGCAATGAATACTTCTGCCAAAAACACGTTATCTTTTGTTGTAAACACTTCAATACTCTCTAAATGAGAGAACTGATAGGCTCTAGAACTGATAAATTGGGTCGCATTCGTTTCAAGGGATCTAGCAATTGCACCATCACTTTTACTCGTTAATAATTCAAATAATCCTGTCATGCCTGAAACGGAAATCAATTTGTTATACTCCATGGGTTCTAGTCTTTTTTTAGGAATGCAAAATACGGAAAAACCCCCAATTTTCATTTTTTAAACTACCTTTGTTTATCATTAAAAATCAAGCATATGCCCGGTTTTGAATTATTTGGAGCAGAAGAAAAAAAAGAAGTAAATGAAGTCTTAGAGACAGGTATTTTAATGCGTTATGGATTTGATGGCCCAAGAAAAGGAATTTGGAAATCCAAAGAGTTGGAAGCTGCAGTTTGTGCCACTTTTGGTTCTGAATATGCACAATTGACATCTAGTGGAACAGCGGCATTGACGACAGCCATGGCTGCGCTTGGTATAGGTGCAGGGGATGAAGTGATTATGCCCGCATTTACTTTTGTGGCAAGTTTCGAAGCCATCTTAAGTATGGGCGCCATTCCAGTTTTGGTAGATATAGATGAAAGCTTGACTTTATCACCGGCTGCTGTTCGCGCTGCTATCACCAGCAAAACAAAATGTGTGATGCCTGTGCATATGTGTGGAAGCATGGCAGATATGGATGCCTTGGTTGAAATTTGTAAAGCACACAATTTAATTTTATTAGAAGATGCTTGTCAAAGCATCGGCGGAACTTATAAAGGAAAACATTTGGGTACAATTGGACATGCAGGCACATTCTCATTTGATTTTGTAAAAACAATTACTTGTGGAGAGGGTGGGGTAATCATGACCAACGACAAAGATGTTTATACGAAGTCGGATGCATTTACAGATCATGGGCATGATCACTTAGGGGTGGATAGAGGGGCAGATTTACATCCAGCCTTGGGTTATAACTTCCGTATTAGTGAATTACACGCTGCCGTGGGTTTAGCACAGATAAAAAAGTTAGATACTTTTTTAGCGATTCAAAAAAAGCACAATCAAATTTTACGTTCTTATTTAGAACAAGTCCCAGGCATTCAATTTAGAGTGGTGCCAGATCCAGCAGGAGATAGTTATAGTTTTTTATCTTGGTTCTTGCCAAGTCAAGCAGACACAGAAAAAGCGATTGCTGCTTTTAAAGAAGCAGGCATACTTGCAGGTAATTTTTATTGGTATGGAAATAATTGGCACTATATTAGAAAATGGGATCATTTAAAAAATGCAACAAGTTTATATCCATTGTCTCAAGCGCAACAAAATGCATTGATTGCATTACAACACACCGATTTTTCTAAAAGTGATATGGTCATGAGTAAGTGTATATCTACCGCAATTAGTTTAGTATGGACAGAAGCACAAGTGCATGAAAAAGGTGCAGCTTTTTTGGATGTATTAAAAAAAGTGTTAGCATAAGCTCAGGTTATGGCACTAGCACAATCCATGCAGCAAAGACAATTACAAAGATTGTCACCTCAACAAATCCAATTGATGAAATTGTTGCAAATTCCTAGTGCACAGATTGAACAAAGAATTAAAGAAGAATTAGAGGAGAACCCGGCACTAGAAGTGGATATGGCGCTATTGGAGTCTGACTTCACGGCTCCAGAAGAGATGAATGATGATTTGTTACAAGATGTACATGATGACGAAGAGGCTGTACCTGTAGATGAATTTGAGATGAGCAACGAAGAGTTGAGTGAGTACAGTTATGATGATGAAGTAGCAGATTATAAAACCAGAGATGATTTTTATCCCGAACTTGATAATGACAAAGTGATTCCGATAAAAGCGGAAATGAGTTTGCATGAAGTGTTGATGGATCAATTAAGTATGCTAGCCTTAGATGAAAGAGGATTTAAAATTGCAGAACAAATTATAGGTAGCTTGGATGATGATGGTTATTTAAGAAGGGCCATGCAATCTATTGCAGATGATTTAGCCTTTAAGCAAAGTATGTGGGTGGACGAAAAAGAAATCGAACAAATATTAATCAAAGTCCAATCCTTTGATCCAGTTGGTATTGCCGCCAGAGATTTAAAAGAATGTTTACTAATTCAACTTCGTAGCAAAGGAGAAGGAGAGTCGGCACATTTGTCGGATAGTAGAGGTAAATTGTATTCAGATGATGAAGCAAGAAAAATTGCCATCCTTATTTTAGAAAAATATTTTGAAGAGTTTACAAGAAAGCACTACGATAAAATTCAAAAGAGTTTACACTTAGATGAATCTGGCATGAAGGAGGTATTGCATCAGATACTCACACTGAATCCAAAACCAGGCGCTGAGACAAGTTATTCCAATGAGGCAGAAATGTATATCATTCCAGACTTTACAGTGCTCATTAACAACGGCAAATTAGAATTGACTTTGAACAGTCGCAATGCGCCTCCATTGGTGATTAGTGATGATTATAAGTTAATGCTAAAAGAATATGAGGGCGGAAAAAAACAAGATAAAGCTCAAAAAGAGGCAGTCTTTTTTATCAAGCAAAAAATAGATGCTGCTAAATGGTTTATTGAGATGATCCTGCAAAGACAACAAACTTTATTGTTAACGATGAATGCTATTTTAGAATATCAGTCTGCTTTTTTCTTGAGTGGTGATACCACATCGCTTAGACCTATGATTTTAAAAGATATCGCAGAAAAAACAAATTTAGATGTTTCTACAGTGAGTAGGGTCGCCAACAGTAAATATGTACAGACTGAATTTGGCACTTATTTATTAAAATATTTTTTTAGTGAATCCTTGACAACAGATAGCGGTGAAGAGGTAAGTACAAAAGAGGTGAAGGCCATCCTTCAGGAATTGATAGAAGGGGAAGATAAATTAAAGCCATTGAGCGATGATGAGTTAACAGATCAATTACAAGAAAAAGGCTACAATATTGCCAGAAGAACTGTTGCAAAATATAGAGAACTTTTAAATATACCTGTCGCAAGACTTAGAAAAGAATGGTAGCCAATTCAACTATGCAAAACCCTCCACCTAAAATAGTAAAATACCTAGCACATTTATTGTCTTATGTATTCCATCCACTCTTTATTCCAACTTATTTTTTTCTTTATTTAATGCAAGTAGTTCCATTTGAATTTGTGGGTATCACAGAATGGCAACTAAATATGCGTTTATTTAGTGTGGCTTGGCTGACCGCGTTTTTTCCAGCTTTAGCAGTATTCTTATTATGGAGATTGAAATTAAGTGATAGTATTTTTTTAAGAACACAAAAAGAAAGAATTATCCCTTACGTGATTACGATGTTTTTTTATTGGTGGATGTATTACCTCAGTAGAAATTTTACAGACCAGCCTGTAGCTTTAAAATTCTTTTATCTAGGCATATTTGTGGCAAGTGCGATTGGTTTAACAGTCAATAATTTTATGAAAGTAAGCTTGCATGCCATGGGCATTGCTGGTCTTATGACAGCAGTCATTTTAGTGAGTGTATTTTATCCAGTCAACAATGCCATATGGGCGCTATTGACCGTACTTTTAACAGCCTTAGTGATAAGTGCAAGATTGGTTGTAAGTGATCATAGTAAAAAAGAATTGGTAGTTGGATTATTCATTGGGATATGCACTCAAGTGGCTGCATATTTGTGGGTCGTATAATTTAAATTAAATAGTATGTGGTATCGTTTAGGTCAAAATATTCTAAAGTATAAAAAAACGTATTTATTTTTTATGCTCCTCAGTACTGTTGTAATGGGATATTTTGCAGCACAAATTAAATTAAGCTACGAATATACTAAAGCGATTCCTTCAGATAATCCTAAGTTCATTGTCTACAATGATTTTGTTAAAAAATATGGGGTTGACGGTACTACAGTTGTAGTAGGTTTTAAGACAGATCATTTTTATACTAAGGATTTCTTTAATCAAGTAGACGCCTTACATAAGTCTATCAAACAAAATAGCGCAGTAGCCGAAGTCATGAGCATTCCAACTGCTTATACCATTACAAAAGATACTGTAGAGACTAAATTTAATACTGCTAGGATATTTCATGCACCATACGCTTCTGATAGTTTACTAAAAGCAGATCAAACTGTTTTTGAGCAGCTCCCTTTTTATAAAAATTTGTATTATAATCCAGATAGTAGTAGTTATATCATGGCTATCTCTTTTATTGCAGATTCTATCAACAGTGGATCTAGGACAAAAATTATTGGTAGTATTCAAAATGAATTAGATCGTTTTAGTCAATCTAGTAATACAGAAGTGCATATTAGTGGTTTGCCATTTATTAGAACCATCATGGCCGACAGGATTAAAAAAGAAATGCTTTGGTTTTTAATTGGATCACTCGTATTATCTGCCATTACTTTATTAATTTTTTTTAGATCTATATCGGCCACTATCATGAGTTTAGCTGTTGTGTTAATGGGTGTAATTTGGAGTTTAGGTACCATGGTATTATTAGGTCAAAAGATCACTTTATTGACTGCATTGATTCCACCATTGATTGTGGTGATTGGTATTCCTAATTGTATTTATTTTTTAAATAAATACCATACTTCCTATAAAGAAACGAATGATAAGGATAAAGCACTTGTGCAGATGGTAGGCAGGATGGGTGTAGTGACTTTATTTTGCAATATCACTGCAGCCATTGGCTTTTTTGTATTTGCTTTAACCAAAAGTCCATTGTTGAAAGAATTTGGCTGGGTATCAGGATTGAACATTATGATTTTATTTTTCATAAGCTTGTTTTTTATACCACCTGTACTTTCTTATTTACCTGTTCCAAAAGAAAAACATGTACGTTATTTAGAGAATCAATTTTTAGAAAAACTGTTACTTAAAATTGAACGCTGGGCATTTACACATACAAAGTGGGTATTTGGAATTACCATTATCGCAGTCATTGTCTCTTTGTTGGGCGTATTGCAAATAAAAAAAGAGGCATTTATTGTAGATGATTTACCAAAACAAGACAAATTGTACACCGATTTAAAATGGTTTGAACAACATGCTGGAGGAGTCATGCCTTTGGAAATTTTGGTAGACACCAAAAAAACAAATGGTTTGATTAGATCTATCAAACCTTTAGAACAAATAGACGCTTTCAATACTTTTTTGTTGGAACAGCCTGAATTAGGAAAGCCATTGGGCTTGTTAAATGGTGTGAAATTTGCCAAACAAGCATTTTACGATGGGGATAGTTTATCCTATGCAGTTCCAACAGGAACAGAAATGGCATTTATTGGTCCTTATTTTGCAAGTGCTGCCCCTGAGCCAGGCGCAAAGATGCGTGGCAATAATCCTTCACAACTTTTGAATAAATTTATAGATGCCGATAAGCGCCAAACAAGAATTAGTGTGAATATGAAGGATATTGGAAGTGCAAAGCTTCCAGTTTTATTACATAAAATAGACAGCGCCTCTATGGCTATTTTTGATACTGCTAAATACAATGTCGTGATTACAGGCAGCAGTGTGACTTTTTTAGAAGGCAGTAATTTTATTATTAAAGGATTGGGCGAATCTATTTTTTGGGCTTTTTTATTGATTGCGCTTTGTATGATTTTCTTGTTTAGATCTTTCCCTATTTTAATCTGCTCTTTGATTCCCAATATTGTGCCTTTATTTATCACAGCAGGTATCATGGGATGGACAGGTATTTCATTGAAACCTTCTACTGTGCTAGTATTTAGTGTTGCTTTGGGTATTGCAATTGATGTGACAATTCGTTTCTTGGTCAATTACAAGCAAGAGTTACCTCATTTAAACAATCAAGTACATGCTACTCTAATTCAGACCATCAAGCATACTGGAATTAGCATTATCTATACTTCTCTGGTATTGGTGGCAGGTTTTATTATATTCTGCTTTAGTGATTTTGGAGGGACAAAAGCACTGGGATGGTTGACTTCTATTACATTAGTAGTAAGCACTCTAACCAATTTAGTATTACTCCCAGCTTTGATAAAATCTTTTATTCAATCAAAGTCGATTTAAATAACTAAGGAAGCAATTGTTTCAAAGTGTTTTGTAAAGCACTGCCCCTTAAGTCTGTTGCAATAATTTTTCCCGTAGGATCCAATAGTACATTAAATGGTATGCCTTGAATTTGATAGGAATTCACTACTGTACTTTCCCATTTTTTTAGATCACTTATTTGCAACCAATTTAATTTGTCTTGTTGGATTGCTGCAAGCCAATCGGCTTTATTGTCATCCAATGATACCCCAAGAATCGTAAAGTTTTTAAGTTTAAATTGCTCGTAAGCAGCTACCACATTTGGATTTTCACTTCTACATGGTCCACACCAGCTAGCCCAAAAGTCCACCAATACATATTTACCTTTTAAACTACTTAATGTGATGATTTTTCCATTAGGATCTTGTAATGCAATTTCTGGAGCCATTGCGCCAACAGTGATTGCAGATGCTGGACTAGCCGCCTGTACTTGTCCATTTAAAATAGTTACAAATTCAGCCAAAGGTGCTGCTTTTGTTTTTTCTGCAACAGCCTTCGCCATAGCAAGTACTTTATTAATTTCCATTGATCTTAAGGCCATACCTAATGCAAAATAAATCAATGCTGGACTGTTAGAACTATTGATTGTATTTTCAATATGGTCATTGAGCGCTTTTATTTTTGTTTCTTTCTGTTGTTGTAGATAAAAAATACTGCTATCCTTTCCGTTGCTTTGTTGTAAATTATCCAAAGCATAAAGTGTTGCAAATAAAGAGGAGTCTTTAGATCGATAGGATTTCATGTATTGAATCAAAGCGGCGCTGTTGGGAGATCCTTTAACAGTATAACTTGCAAAATTAGTCGCATCGGCGTTGATCTGTATTTGTGCCTCATCATTGATAAAACTAATATCTAATTCCTCTCCACTACTTAATCTATAAATACCTTCCTGTTTTGCAATGAATTCAAAATTGTATTTTCCGTTTGCATCCAATGTAATAGAGTCCAATGTAATAATTGGTTTACCGCCATATGGAATTTCCTGTAACAGAAGCGGTTTGTTGGCTGCATTTTTAATGGTTCCAGAAATGCTATAACGAATATCTTGATTTTTATCTTTACATCCTGTAAGTGTAAAAAATAAAATTCCAACAATACCGATGCTTAATTTTTTTATCATAAAATAATTTTTCTATTTTGTCAATAGGGCTTCAATAAGTTATAAACTTTTATAAAAGTGATTTGATGGTTGAAAGTACGAGTTCTAATTGACTTCCGTCCTGACCGCCAGCTGCAGCCAAATTCTTTTGACCACCACCACCACCTTTGATCAATGTGGCAATATGCGTCTTAATCATTTGAGGTGCTTCCCAATTTTTAGCTGCTACTAAGGCATCACTCAGGGATAATGCAGCAAATGCTTTATCGCCCTGTGCACCAACCAATAAGACCATGACTTCACCAGCTTGTGTTTGGTTCAGTAATTGTGCCGCTTTTTTATATTGATCCATATTGCTTAAAGCTACTTGTAGTCCAAGGTATTGAACCCCATTGATGGTTTCGAAATGGTCTTTTTGAGCTACGACCAATTCGTTGATAAGCATCGCCTCTTGACTTTCTAATTGTTTCTTAAGTTCTTTTTGTTGATGTTGTAGCTCAAGTATATAATTTGAAAGCTGATCCATGGAATAAGCATTCGTATCTGAGGTTAAAGCCTTTTTTTGGATGCTAGCTGCAATGATGGCATTGGCTTCTTCTAATTGAAGTACTTGTTTTCTTAATTTATCTTTTGCTTCTGTTTCAAAAGCTGCAGCAGCATGTCCCACAACGGCTTCAATTCTTCTCACACCTGCTGCTACTGATGATTCTGCTTTTATCACAAAATGCCCTATTTCACCTGTATGGCCCACATGCGTTCCACCACATAATTCAATTGAATAATTTGGATCCATCACTACAACACGAACTATATCTCCATATTTTTCACCAAATAAAGCCATTGCACCTAATGCAACTGCTTCGTCCTTACTCATTTCTTTTATCACCACAGGTAGATTTTCCTTCACCTTATCATTCACTAATTGATTGACTGCTTCAATTTCTTCGTTGGTCATTTTTGCAAAATGAGAAAAGTCAAAACGTAATTGGTCTGCATGCACTAAACTTCCTTTTTGTGCAACATGCTTTCCGAGAACAGTTCTTAAAGCAGCGTGTAATAAGTGTGTTGCAGAATGGTGTTGAGTGGTATGTGCTCTCAAGGTGCTATCCACTTCTGCCTTTACAGTTGTACCAACTTTAGCAGGTAAACTATCTGTAAAATGAATGAATAAATTATTCTCTTTTTTGGTATCAGTTACATCAAGCACTGTGCCATCTTCGAAAATAAGATGTCCCTTGTCTCCAACCTGACCGCCACTTTCGGCATAAAACGGTGTTGTTGCTAAGACCCATTGATAGGCTGCTTTGCCTTTTGCTTTGATACTTCTATACTTTACAATTTGAGTGGTTGCTTCGGTATTTGTGTAGCCAATGAATGACGTTGCAGTATCATCACCCACTTGAATCCAATCACCTGTATCAATAGCAGTAGCAGCTCTACTTCTATCTTTTTGTTGTTGCATTTCTTGCTCAAATCCTGCTTCATCAATTGAAAGTTCATTTTCACTTGCAATCAATCTTGTCAAGTCCACTGGGAATCCATAAGTGTCAAACAATTCAAACACCAATTGACCCTCAACGACACTATTTTTTGCTTGAGTATGAAGCACATCATCCATTCGCTTTAATCCCTTTTCCAAAGTTCTTAAAAAGCCTTCTTCCTCTTCTTTAATCACTTTAGTTACAAATTCTAATTGTTGATTTAATTCAGGGAATACCTGCTCAAATTGTTTTGCTAACAAGGGGGTTAATTGAAACAATAATGGACGCTTGTAATCCAAATAAGAGTAATAGTAACGGACAGCTCTTCTTAAAATTCTTCGAATCACATATCCTGCGCCTGTATTGGAAGGCAATTGACCATCAGCAATTGCAAATGCGATAGCACGAATATGATCTGCTATTACTCGAAAAGCAACAGCTTCTTTGCCATCTCCAAAATCATATACCTTGCCTGTGATTTTAGCAACCTCTTCGATGGTGCCAGTAAACACATCTGTATCGTAATTGCTTTTTTTATGTTGAATTGCTCGAACCAATCTTTCAAAACCCATTCCCGTGTCTACATGTTTATTTGGTAAGGGTTCTAGGCTACCATCTTTTTTACGATTGTATTGCATGAAAACATTGTTCCATATTTCAATCACTTGAGGGTGGTCTTTATTGACTAAATCACGTCCAGGAATCAACGCAATCTCTTCATCGGATCGCATGTCAATGTGAATTTCACTACAAGGTCCACAAGGTCCTGTGTCCCCCATTTCCCAGAAATTATCTTTTTTATTACCGTATATAATTTTATCAACTGACACCCATTTTTTCCATTCTTCCAATGCAATACTTGAAGGAGGTAAGTTTTCTGATGCATCCCCTTCGAATACAGATACATACAATCTATTGGGATCTAATCTATATACTTTGGTTAATAATTCCCAGCTCCATGCAATGGCTTCGGCTTTAAAATAATCTCCAAAACTCCAGTTGCCTAACATTTCAAACATGGTATGGTGGTAAGTATCTACACCCACTTCCTCTAAGTCATTGTGCTTGCCGCTCACCCTTAAACATTTTTGGGTATCTGCAATTTTAGGATACTTGGGTGGCTGGTTGCCTAAAAAATAATCCTTGAATTGGTTCATGCCCGAATTGGTAAACAATAAGGTTGGGTCGTTTTTTACAACAATAGGTGCCGAAGGAACAATCACATGTCCTTTGGATGCGAAAAAATCTAAAAACTGTTGTCTTATTTCTGAACTCTTCATCATGGAACGTTATTTTAAGCTTTGAGCTAAATTAAAAAGCTATCTTTGTAGCGTTTCTTAAAGTCTTCAAAGGTAAGCAATTGGGCCTTTTTTTGGGACTTTAGATAGCAAATAATCAGGCAACATGAAGAAAATAAAATATTTCTTTAATACCCATACTTTAAGGTTCGAAAAAATCGAAGTACCCCTAAAAGTAAGGCTATTACAAACAATTGGATTCATCCTTGCATCTATTGCGGTTGGGGTCCTCTTTGTGGCTATTTTATTTCAATATATCGACTCTCCTAAAGAACAGTTATTAAGGCAGCAAAATACAGCTTACAAAGAGAGCTATGCTGTTTTACAAGAACGTATGAAGCAATTAGAGTTGCAAATGGTAGAATTAGAGCAAAGAGACAATGAAGTGTATCGCTCTATTTTTGAAGCAACACCTATTCCTGATAGCGCAAGGGTCAAAGAAATGTTGGTTAAAAATGAAATAAGGTTGATCCAGAGTTTATCCAACACAGCTTTGATTGAGAATATGCGCAATCAATTGAATAATTTAAGTTTAAGGATGTCATTTCAAGGCCAATCTTTTGCTGAAATCACGACGATGGTCAAGAACAAAGAAAAATTATTAAGAGCCATTCCAGCCATTCAGCCTGTGAGTAATAAAAATATGAAACGTGTTGCATCTGGCTTTGGCTACCGAATTGATCCGTTGTATAAAGATTATAGATTACATGCCGGATTAGATTTTTCTGCGCCTACGGGTACACCAATTTATGCTACATCAGATGGGGTAGTTCAAATAGCAGGCTTCTCTACAGATGGTTACGGCAATAAAGTGGTGATCAATCATGGCTTTGGTTTTCAAACTTTATATGGACATATGGTACGCGTAAAAGCAAAAGTGGGACAGTCTGTTAAAAGGGGAGAAGTGATTGGCTATGTTGGAAGTACGGGTAAGAGTACAGGGCCCCATTGTCATTATGAAGTGATTAAACGTGGCGCTAAAGTAGATCCGGTATATTATTTCTTCAATGATTTAACGCCTGCGCAGTTTGATCGTTTATTAAAAGAAGCAGCAGCAAACAAACAAAGTTTAGACTAATATGGACCCAGAAGTAATGGCTTTTTTAAATAGGATCTCCAGAACCATTGGCTTTACGCTAGTATGGATGGGGCTTAATTCTACATGGGGAATCATGCTAGGTCATGCTTTTGTGGAAGCAGCATGGCAATGGTATAATTATTTGTACTATTTTTTCTTAATACTTAGTTCAGCAGGCTATTTATTTTTACTCTATAAAATATGGAAGGACCCAATTCGTTTTTCACGCTAAGTCGTGTTTAACTACTATGGTCTAAAATAATTTTCCATTGCCCATTTATTTTTTTGAATAATAAAGTGTAATGTCCACTTACATTGCCAACTGTTCTAATAAGTTCCCATTTTCCAATGACGCTATAATATTGATGATTCAAGGGTTTTACGGATAGTAGTGTAAATTTTAGTTCACCCATATTGGCTTTATCTGGGTAATTCTTTTTATAATTAGCGAGGGTTTGATTGTATCCGTAGGTCACGCCATCTTTACCCACAAACATTAAACTATCGTTTTTCCAATAGCCTTGCATGAATTGGTTCACATCACCTTTATTCCAAGAGCTTATTTGTGCAGATAATAACTTTAAAATTGCTTGTTCGTCTTTAGATTGTGTAAATGCATTTTGGGTAAATAGGACGAGTAACAAAAATGGCAGTTTCTTTAGCATATTTTTTTATTTATAGTTGTATAAAACTGAACTCAAAATAAGTATTTCAGCTTAATTTGCGTCAATGGACTATCAATTACACTTAAAAAAAGATAAAAAATTTGCGCCTTTATTGCTAGAAGCAAGTCATTCTATCAAGAAAAGAAAAAATACACCCGTGCGCTTGATGGCAAGTATCATTAGCCAGCAATTGAGTACAAAAGTGGCCGCAATTATTTTTGCTCGTTTTATTGCTTTATTTGAAGGGAAAGAACCGAGTTGTGAACAGGTTTTGGAATGCACCAACGATCAACTCAGATCCATTGGTTTGAGTCAATCTAAAGTCAATTATATTCAAAATGTGGCGCAGTTTTTCTTAGAACATAAAATCACCGACAAACAATTGTATGCCATGGAGCCAAATGCTATTATTGAATTGTTGACTCAGATTAAAGGGGTAGGCAAATGGACTGTCCAAATGTTAATGTTATTTAGTCTGGGTCAAGAAGATGTATTTGCTGTGGACGATTTAGGGATTCAACAAGCAATGATTCGTTTATACAAGATCAAAACAGATAGCAAAAAAGCGTTACATTCTAAGATGTTGACTATTTCCAGCAAGTGGACGCCTTATAGGAGTTATGCATGTTTGCATTTATGGCAATGGAAAGATCAAGGTGCTATTTAAACACTGTAAACTTATTTTAAAATAAACTATTTATTTTGACCAAAGGCTGACGGATATCATGGTAAAATGCAAATTCCCATCCTTCTTTTTGTCCTTGCTCCCACCACTTTTGTCTCCACTCCATGGCAAGCTTTCCATCCATGTCATACTTAGCCACAAATTTTGATTTAAGTTGTTGTAATTGTGGCGCAACATCTGCACCAAAAAATAATACATCATCATTTTCTTTAACCCATGCCACTTGATGAAAAGGACAATGCCCGCCTGTAACTAAATAATGTATCGTGTGATCAATGACGCCTTGGTCCTCCTCTAGCCAAACTACTTTTGAAAAATCAGTTAAGAAAGCAAACTGTTCCTGAATATAGGATGCAGATGAAGTGTTCATTGCTAATTCAAATGCGCTTTTTTGTACATAATAAGTGGCGTATGGAAAACTCACATAACGCGCTTGAGTTGCAGGATCAATATAACTCATTCCGCCAGCGTGGTCTTTGTGTAAATGACTCATAAACACTTTGGTCACTGAACTTGGATTGATTCCGTTTGCCATTAAATTATCATGAATTTGTAAAACCCCTTGAGCATTCATATACCCTAATCCAGTATCTAATAAAATGATATCCTTTTCTGTAATGACTACAAATGGCTGAATCTCCACAAGCATACTGCCTTTGGGACGGTCTTGAATTTGTGCTCTTTGGGTATCAAAAGGAACAAAAACTTTGGTTTGATCAATGCTAAAACTGCCTTCTGATAATGGATAAATACGCATGCTGCAAAAATACAATTATCGAAGTACCATTTGTCTATCTGCGTCTAATCTTAATAAAATAAATACTAAAGTCGTAAAAGTAAGTAAGGAGGAACCGCCATAACTAATCAATGGCAATGGGATGCCTACAACAGGAAATAGTCCAATGGTCATGCTGATATTCACTGCAATGTGAAAAAAGAAGATACCTACAACGCTATAGGCATACACCCTAGAAAAAGTACTTCTTTGTCTTTCTGCAATACGGATTAATCTAAACAAGAAAAATAAGTAGAGCGCTAAAAATGTAAAAGTACCTACAAACCCAAAAGCTTCTCCAATAGAGGTAAAAATAAAATCTGTATTTTGTTCAGGAACATACTTGCCCCTAGTTTGCGTCCCTTTTAAAAATCCTCTTCCCCAAAATCCTCCAGAGCCTATGGCAATCTTGCTTTGTTTGACGTTGTAGTCGTCAGGCTTTCTGCTTTTTTTTCCGCTTTCAACAAAACTAGCTGCTGCTTTTTTATTCAAACTACAATCATATTCCTTTCCAACCATGCTATAAATTCTTGTTGTTTGATAACACTCAAATACATTGTTAAAAATATAAGGCACAGCAAAGCGAACGGTACCTACACAAATCACCCAAATACTTGCTATAATCACAAGGAGTTGCTTATTGCGTTTTAATCGCTTACCCAAATACAATAAAAGGAGTCCTGCAATGACTGTTAAAATGATGGCTAGAAGGGTTGGATCTAGTAACAAGGTTGCTATGACAAGTATTGCAAATGATAATAAAATAATGAGTATAACAGGGGGTAGGCCTTCTCTGTACATGGCAAATATAAAAGCGCTGTAGACTAAAGCCAATCCTAATTCATGTTGACCAATAGATAATATTGCTGGCAATGCAATCATCACCCCAGCAATTAAATGGGATTGAAGTTTTGAAAAATCCGTTTCTGGTCTTGAGATAAATTTAGCTAAAGCAAGGGCTGTAAAAATTTTACACAATTCAGCAGGTTGTAAATTAAATCCTCCAGCAATAGGTATCCAGCTTTTGGATCCATTGATTTCTTTGCCAATGACAAAGGTAGCCAACATTAAAAGTAGACCACTTGCAAAAAGGATATTGGCCAATGCAGTAAAAACCTTACTATCCATTAATAAAATAAATATGCCAACAAATGCACAAAAAATTAAAAAAAAGAATTGTTTACTATAGCTTGTTTTGCCACTTATAAAACTTGTAGCCCAATCGTTATTGGGGTTATATTCAACCATAAAAATGGACAAAATACCTATACATGCCATGAGCAGATATAAAATGATCACAGCAAGGTCTGTTCCTTTAGAAAAATTATTATCGTAGTTAGATGCCATATTTTATGGATTGAGCCTTTTCTTTTTATCTGTATTTGGAAGCAAGCTATCCTTATTTGTTTTATCTGTATTTGGCAATGGGGCTGGAGGGGTGGTATCTTTTGCTTTTGTTTTCACCACACCTTCGGCTAACATCTCCATATCCCAAACATCTGATAATTCATCGATATTGTACTCGATAGGCGTAAGATAAGCAGACTTGTTATGTTGCACATACCAATTTTTAATCGCTTGTGGCATTAAGTCAACTTGAGCTAAATTATCTGCTTTCAATTTACTTTCGGTACTAAGTGTATCATTTAAATATTGCTCCATCAATAATCCACCAATGGGTCCAGCCCATGTCGCTCCATAGCCTGCATTTTCTACAATCACTGCAACGGCAATTTTGGGATTGTCTTTTGGTGCAAAACAAACAAATAGTGAGTGGTTTTTTCCGTGAGGATTTTGTGCTGTACCTGTTTTAGCACAGTATTCGTGACCTGGTACTTTAATGAATGCGGCGGTTCCATAAACTGTGACATCATGCATGCCTTCTTTAATAACATCAAAATAGGTCTTTGGAATTTTAGTGACTTTTTGTTTGGTTCTAAATGGGGCTAATTGTGCCGCTTCTGCTTCGGTTTCAGATTCTATGCTGTCTACAAAATGAGGTGTATAATAATAGCCTTCATTGGCAATGAAAGCCATAGAATTAGCAAGTTGTAAAGGCGTTGCAGTCATTCTATCTTGCCCAATTCCAAGGGTGAGCATATAACAGCTATTCCAGTACCTTGGATTTCCAAAGTCTTTATTGTACTGTGCCGTGTCAGGAATATTGGCTTTGTTTTCACTTGGTAAGTCCACGCCAAGTTTACGTCCAAATCCAAATGCATTCATGTATTCTTTCCATTTCACATAACCTGCTTTAGCAGAGTTGTATTTTGGGTTGTCAATGGCCATTCTAAATACCTGTAAAAAATAAGAATTACAAGAATAAGCTAAAGCCAATTGTAAATTAGCTGCGTGTCCTGAATTATGGTGTTCACATTTTCTTGGATCACCACAAGCACCGTAAAATCCAAAACAATTGTAGCCATAATTTGGAGTAATCAAACCCTCGTCCAATGCAATCAATGCGCCTAATGGTTTAAAGGTGGAACCAGGTGGATATTGTCCTTTAATAGCACGATTGTAAATAGGTCTAGCCGTATCTAAAAGCAACCTGCCAATTGTTTTTCTTCTTTGACTGCCTGTTAATAAATTGGGATTGTAGCCTGGACTGGAAGCCATCGCAATCACACCTCCTGTCTTAGGATTGATGGCAACGGCGCTTCCAATTTTATTTTGTAATAATTTTTCTGCAAGTTGTTGCACTTGTACATCCATACTGGTATATAAATTTTTCCCAGCAATGGCAACTGTATCAAATTCTCCTTTTTCATATTGGCCTTGTATCTTGCCTTTATTGTCTCTTAAAAAACGCTTCACACCTCTTTGTCCCATCAACACAGTTTCGTAACTTTTTTCTAATCCCATAATACCTGTGTAATCTCCCATCTCATAACCTTCTGATTCATGCTCCTTTAAAAATTTGGCATCTACTTCTGCCACATAGCCCAATACAAGTGCAGCAGTATTGTATGGATAGTTTCGGATAGAACGTTCCGATAAGGAGAAGCCAGGAAAACGGTACAAGTTTTCATTTAATTGTGCATAAATTTCAGGGGTTAAAAAAGGTTCAAAGACGCTGGCCTTGACTCTTGTATTTTTAATAATTGCGTCAATAACTCTTTTGCTATATTCTTCTTTATCGATATGTAATATTTCGCATAATGCAGTTGTATCAACGCCTTTAGCCTCATTAGGGATGATCACTAAGTCGTAGCTAATGGTATTTTCTAGGAGGGCTCTCTTTTTTCTGTCGTAGATGATACCACGATCTGGGTAAATGATTTTTCTAAAAATAGCATTATTGTCTGCAGCTAATTTATATTTATTCGATACAACTTGTAGACTCACCAATTGTGCTATCAATAGGAAAAAAATAGTACCAATAATAATTTGAATAACACCGCCTCGATTCTGATTGTACACTGACATGGCTTATCTTTTTAGCTTCCTTCTGTTAAGTAAAAGCTCTACCAGTAAAATTAACAGCATACTCATTAGGCTTGTAAAAAATACTTTTCCAATGAAATAGCTAAAGTTGCCAAATTGTAACCACTCTAATAAAACTAAATAAAAGTGGTGTATAAACGTAAGTGAAAATATATAAAATGTAAAAGGTCCCCTTCCCATGGTGGCGATACTTGGCTCCTTGGTTAATTCCTCGGATGCTTCTTGTGCTAAAAGAAGGTTTAAAATAGTTGGTCTAAGGTATCCAATCAAAGTCGCTGCCGCGGCATGAAGTCCTGGGGTATTCGTAAACATATCTAAGGCATAGCCTAAAGCAAATCCCAATAAGGTAGTCGCTATTCTGCTAGTGCCAAATGGTAACCAAAGGATAAAAATAAAATATAAATAGGGTGTAATGAATTGATGGATAGGCGGAATCTCATTCAAAATGATAATCTGTATCAATAAGAATAAAATGAACCTAGCTATATTTTTTAAAAGATTATTCATTGCCTTCCCCCTTTTGTTCCACATCGGTTTGCGCTTCCATTCTTTTATTTTGAACTAGATACACATATTCTAAATTGTAAAAGTTGGTGGCAGATTTAATATTCAAAGTCAAGAAATTACTAGAAGGGTCCTTGAGAATACTCGTCACTCGACCTATCATCAATTGAGCCGGGAAGCTAGATGAGTATGGGCTTGTTAATACGGTGTCACCTATTTTTGGTAAAGCACTTTTTGAAATATTTTTTAAAGACAGAATTTCTGGACTGTTTCCATCCCATTCTATGCTACCAGCAATACGATCTCTTTTTAACATGGCACTTACTTTGCTA
Organism: Chitinophagia bacterium; assembly: GCA_037143275.1. GTDB lineage: Bacteria > Bacteroidota > Bacteroidia > Chitinophagales > Chitinophagaceae > Sediminibacterium. Next base: position 42,874 of record JBAWZB010000001.1, on the reverse strand, counting down.
TTGCGATGGAGTAAGCTCATGATTTTACTATAATGATCATTTACTTCCACAACGACGCCTACAATCGATCCATCAGGACTGATCGCTGCCATATCTTTTTTGACACCTTCTAAGGCACCACGTTCAATTGTGATATAATTTTTTTGAAGTGTAAAACTGTTGCCAACCACTTTAGCAGGATAGTAAAAGAATTTTCTTATTTTTTCTAAACTGTCTTTTCTTAAAATCAAGGTTCCAGATTTTACACTGGTATCATAAGGCACAAAATTTTGGGCAAGTTCATTTCTTAGTGCCACATTTTCTGCTACTAATTTTGCATTCGTTGCTTTTAAATCAAAAAAGTAAGCCCATTCGTTGTAGTAAGAATTTACTTTGCCAGCAACGGCGTTGTTCCAATTGCTAAAATAGGTCTGGTGCGATTTACTGTAAGAAGACAACATGACCAATGATACAATTTGGAGTATCAGAAAGCAAAAAAAAGTATAGTTCTGGCGTATAAAGCCAATGATATTCTTCATTATTTATTATCTCATAATAAATGGAAAACGTTGGTAGTTTTTCAATGCAATGCCTGTCCCGCGAACAACACTCTTTAAAGGATCGTCTGCTACATGAACTGGTAATTTAATTTTTGCACTCAATCTTTTATCCAAACCTCTTAAAAGTGAACCACCACCAGTGATGTATAAACCTCTACGATAGATGTCTGCAGCAAGTTCTGGAGGTGTGGTCTCTAAAGCTTTTAAGATGGCTTCTTCGATTTTGAAAATACTTTTATCCAATGCTTCTGCCACTTCTTGGTAAGAGACCATGATTTGTTTTGGAATACCTGTTACCAAGTCTCTTCCATTGACTGGCATATCATCTGGTGGGTTATCTAAATCTTTTAATGCAGCACCCACATGTATTTTAATTTGTTCAGCAGTTCGCTCTCCAATTAATAAACTATGGTAACGTCTTAATGCTTCCATAATATCGGCTGTAAATTCATCACCAGCTACACGAATACTTTGATCACAAACAATACCCGCTAATGCAATCACGGTAATACCTGTTGTACCACCTCCAATATCAATAATCATATTACCTACTGGCTCTTCTACATCAATACCAATACCCAATGCAGCAGCCATTGGTTCGTGAATCATGTATACTTCCTTTGCGCCAGCTTGTTCAGCACTGTCACGCACGGCTCTTTTTTCTACTTCAGTAATAGACGATGGAATACAAATCACCATTCTCCAACTTGGAGGAAACAATGGTTTCTTTGGATAAATCATTTTCATCAACTCACGAATCATCAATTCAGCTGCGTTGAAGTCGGCGATAACACCATCCTTTAATGGACGAACTGTTTTAATACTTTCATGTGTTTTTTCGTGCATCAACAATGCCTTTTTCCCAACACCTAAAACCTCTTTCATATTATTCCTGTTTAAGGCAATAATAGATGGTTCGTTGACTACGACTTCGTCATTGTGTATGATCAGTGTATTTGCAGTGCCCAAGTCCATTGCAATTTCTTGGGTGAAAAAGTTAAATAAGCCCATATTCGTTCAGTATTTTACGTTCATTGGAATAATGCAAAAATCATCTAAAATCCTTGAACTACAAAGCTTTTTAAAAAATGAACTAGAATAATTATCAACAAGGAGTAGCATCAAAGTTTAGCCCCTGAATTCGTAACCAATATCCTTTCTAAAATTCATGCCTTCAAATTCAATTAGACCTAATGCATTTTTTGCGGTGTCGACTGCTTCTGAAATGGTATTGCCTTGTGCAGTAATTGTTAAAACCCTACCTCCACTGGTCACAATTGCATCTTCTTTAAACCCAGTCCCAGCTTGAAATAGCGTTGTTTTGGTCTGTTGACTTACAAGTTCAATGCCATGAATAGCAAATCCTTTTTTGTAATCGCCAGGATAGCCTCCACTCACCGCCATCACGGTGGCAAAAGCACCTTCATTGTATTCAATATTTACATCTTCCAAAGTGCCATTATCCGTGGCAGCTAAAATACTCACTAAGTCGGTTTGTAATCGAGGTAGAATGACTTCAGTTTCAGGGTCTCCTAAACGACAATTGTATTCTATGACAGAAGGTTCACCGTTGCAGTTCATTAAGCCAAAAAAGACAAACCCTTTGTAGACCAATCCTTCCTTAGCAATGCCTTGGATAGTAGGGCGCACAATCTTTTCTTCCACTTTTGCCATAAAGTCATCGTCCATAAAAGGCACCGGACTTACACAACCCATTCCCCCTGTATTGAGTCCTGTATCTCCTTCTCCTATTCGTTTGTAGTCCTTTGCGTGGCCTATAATTTGGTAGCTTTTCCCATCTGTTAAAGCAAAAACGCTTACTTCTATTCCAGTCAAAAATTCCTCAATCACCACTCTAGCACTAGCTGTGCCAAATTGCTTATGCTGCAACATGGATTCAAAGCTGTCTAATGCCTCTTGGTGGGAACTAGCAATGATCACACCCTTACCAGCAGCGAGTCCGTCTGCTTTTAATACAATTGGCAGGCTATGTGTAGCAATATATTGTTTCCCTTCTTCGTAGTTATCAATGGTGAATTCGGCATATCCGGCTGTGGGGATCTGGTGCCTTTGCATAAAATGTTTGCTAAATGCTTTACTACCTTCTAGTTGCGCTGCTGCTGCAGAAGGCCCAATCACATTGATGGCTTGAGTCGCTGGATCGTTTGCAAAAAAATCAAAAATGCCTTTTACAAGTGGTTCTTCTGGTCCAACAATGATCATGTCAATTTGATGGATGATGGCCGCTTGCTTCAATCCCTCAAAATCGTCAATGGCGATGGGTAAATTGGTACCAATGCCAGCTGTACCTGGGTTACCAGGAGTAATATATAATTGATCACAATGGTAACTTTGAGCGACTTTCCAAGCCAAAGCATGTTCTCTTCCCCCAGAACCAATAAGTAAAATATTCATAATTAAGGTGATTGCAGCACGAAAGTAAAATTTATTGAAGGGATTTTATTATTTTGTAGCAATTAAATAACAATTGAATATGTCAGCAGTAGCAGAAAAACATCCAAAAGGACTCTATGTCTTATTTGCAACGGAAATGTGGGAGCGATTTAACTATTATGGTATGCGTGCCATTTTGGTCCTGTTTTTAGTAAAAGCAATGGCTTTTAATCAAAATGATGCGTCTCAAGTATATGGTAGTTATACAGGCTTGGTTTACTTAACGCCTTTATTGGGGGGCTACATTGCAGACAGGTATTGGGGTAATAAACGCTCTATTATTGCAGGAGGATTGGTCATGGCCATTGGTGAATTTATCTTGTTTTTTTGCGGCCACTTTTATGACAACGCTGCATTGGCCATGCCACTTTTTTATACCGGATTGGGTTGTATGATTGCTGGCAATGGTTTTTTTAAGCCAAATATCTCAAGCATGGTAGGACAGTTATATCAAAAAGGGGATTCAAAAATTGATGCTGCTTATACCATCTTTTATATGGGGATTAACACAGGCGGTGCACTCGGGCCAATTGTTTGTGGCTTTTTTGGAGATACAGGAAATAATGGAGATTTCAAATGGGCCTTTTTAGCAGGAGGTGTCGCTATGCTTTTAAGTGTAGTGACTCAAATTCTATTTCAGAAAAAGCATTTGGTAGACGCAGAGGGTATGTCCATTGGTGATGCACCAAAAGATGCACCAAAAATTTTACAAAAAATTCCAGTCATGATAGGGTTGCTATTTTTATTGTCTCTTTTAACAATCGCCCTAGTCTATATTGATATTAAAGTAGTGAGTTATTTATTCTGGTTATTGATTGCTTGTATCTTATTAATTGCTTTTATTATCTTCTCAGATAAATCATTAGATGGCATTCAAAAAAAGAAAGTGGCCGTTTTGTTTACAGTGTCTTTCTTTGTGATCTTTTTCTGGAGTGCATTTGAGCAAGCAGGCGCCTCACTTACCTTTTTCGCCTCTGAAAATACACAGCGTGATTTAGGATTTTATGTGGTGCCAACTAGTTTCTTTCAATCTTTAAATTCCATATTTGTGGTAGCACTTGCGCCATTGGTAGCATGGATTTGGATCAAATTAGGCAAAGCAAAAAGAGAACCCTCTTCTCCATTCAAAATGGCCATGGGTTTAATGCTATTGGCATTGGGTTATTTATGGATTGCGACGGGCGTAAATGGTGTAGGTACTGGTGTTAAAGTGAGTATGATTTGGTTAATAGGCATGTACATGATGCACACATTTGGAGAGCTTTGTTTGTCACCCATTGGACTTTCCTTATTCAATAAATTAGCACCACTTAAATTTGCTTCTTTATTAATGGCAGTATGGTTTACAGCCAATGCCTTTGCGAATAAATTAGCTGGTGTATTTAGTACATTGTATCCGGAAAATGGAAAAACAACTTCTTTTGCTGGCTATCAAATCACCAACCTGCATGAGTTCTTTATGTTCTTTGTATTCATGGCAGGGATTGCTTCTTTGATCCTTTTCTTTTTATCTAAGAAATTAAAAAGCTTAATGGAGCAATAGTAAAGTAAATATAAAATATCAATCCTTCGCTCTCTATCGCTTTGCTCAAAAGTTCGCTTAGGATTATATTTATATATTTTACTTTAATTTAATTAGACAACACCTTTGACTATTTCGTCCACGACCGATGGATCAAGTAGGGTAGAAGTGTCGCCTAAATTACTCAGCTCACCTTCTGCTACTTTTCTTAAAATGCGGCGCATGATTTTGCCTGATCTTGTTTTAGGTAAGCCAGTCACAAATTGAATTTTATCTGGCTTGGCGATTGGGCCTATGATTCTGGTCACCGTTTGCAGGATATCTTTACGAATCATCTCTGCCGTGCCATGGGTGTCTTGTGCATGTGATCCTGTGTAAATCACATAGGCATAAATACCTTGTCCTTTAATGTCGTGCGGATAACCCACGACTGCACTCTCTATCACGCCAGCGTGCATATTAATGGCATTTTCTACTTCTGCAGTACCAATCCTGTGTCCACTCACATTCAATACATCATCCACGCGTCCTGTAATTCTATATTGTCCTGCTTCGTTTCTGAATGCGCCATCCCCTGTAAAATATAAATTATTGTAAGTCGCAAAATAATTGGTCCTGCATCTTTCATGGTCACCATAAGTTGTTCTGATAGCAGATGGCCAAGCTTGTTTGATACATAAATTACCACGAACAATCCATGATTTTTCATCGGTATCGGTTTGCATTACTACCTCTTCTTGTGCTGTCATCTCTTCTCCTTTGTCATCAACCAAAACGAGTTCGATGCCCGGCATGGGATAAGTGGCCCATCCTGCTTTTGCCGGTGTGATACCCGCCATATTGGAGATCATGATGCCGCCAGTTTCTGTTTGAAACCAAGTGTCCACAATGGGACATTTATTTTTGCCAATATGTTCGTTGTACCAATTCCATGCTTCCTCATTGATGGGTTCCCCAACCGTACCTAACACTTTTAAACTACTTAAATCATGACCTTGCACTGGTCCCAATCCAAAACCCATTAAGGAGCGAATGGCAGTTGGTGCAGTGTATAAAATATTGACTTTGAATTTGTCAATGATATTCCAAAACCTACCTGCATCTGGAAATGTTGGAATGCCCTCAAACATCATAGATGTGCCACCTGCACTTAGTGGAGCATAAACAATATAGCTATGCCCTGTAATCCAACCTATATCTGCAGTACAAAAGAATAAATCATTTGGATGATAATTAAATGTATTGACAAAAGTATAATTGGTATAGACCATATAGCCTGCCACACTATGCACTACACCTTTCGGTTTTCCTGTAGAACCAGAAGTATATAAAATAAATAATGGGTCTTCTGCATCCATCACTTCTGCTGGAACAAATTTTGTACCCTGCGCTTCTACTTTTTTTATTTCATCCTCCCACCAAACATCTCTGCCTTGTAACATAGATACAGCAGTTCTAGTTCTTGTGCAAACAATGACACGCTTAACCGTTTTATTTCCAATTAAAGCATCATCAATCACGGCTTTTAAAGGGATGTCTTTTGCACCTCTAAAAGCACCATCACAAGTAATGATAAAATTGGCTTTTGCATCGTCTAATCTATCTGCAATACTTTGTGCAGAGAAGCCACCAAAAATCACACTATGAATGGCGCCTATTCTTGCACATGCCAATACAGCAATGGCTAATTCGGGAATCATACCCATATAAATACAAATACGATCCCCTTTTTTCACACCATTATTATATAAAACTTGTGCAAACTGACAAACTTTTAAATGCAGTTGATGATAAGTAAGAACACGGTGTTGTTCTTTAGGATCATTGGGTTCCCAAATAATGGCAGGTTTATCTCCCATAGTTGCCAAATGCCTATCCAAACAGTTTTCAGTAATATTTAATTGTCCACCCACAAACCATTTTATGGAAGGGTCTTTGAAATTCCAATCACTTACTTTGTCCCATTTTTTATGCCATGTAAAATGCGCGGCAACCTCTCCCCAAAAAGCATCAGGATTTTGAATGCTTTTTTGGTAAGCCTCATGATAGCCTTCAAGGTCTTTGATTTGATATGGATAAGACATAGGTCAGTTTTAAAATTAGTCTTCCAAATTTACATTTTTTAAGTTGATTGATTTAACTTGAATGGCAGCAATTAAATAATTAAAATATGAGTTTGGACAAAAAGCCTAGTAAAATCATTTTGGTGATTGGTGCATCTTCTGTTGGCACTTTAATTGAATGGTATGACTTTTACATTTTTGGCATGTTGGCCACTATTATTTCTAAACAGTTCTTCCCTTCAGATGCAGGCACTTCGGCACTTTTAAGCACACTGGCTATTTTTGCTGCAGGTTTTATTGTTCGACCATTTGGTGCACTGGTCTTTGGAAGATTAGGAGACATTATTGGACGAAAGTATACTTTTTTACTGACCTTAGTTTTGATGGGTGGTTCTACTTTTGCCATTGGTTTAGTGCCAGGTTTTACAACCATTGGGTGGGCAGCGCCCATCTTAGTGTTGATGTTGAGATTGCTACAAGGATTGGCATTGGGTGGAGAATATGGTGGTGCTGCCACTTATGTTGCAGAACACGCACCAGCAAATAGAAGAGGTTTTTGGACAAGCTGGATTCAGACAACAGCCACCTTAGGATTATTTTTAGCATTGGGGGTGATTATATTGATTAGATCCAATCAAGGTGTGGAAGCATTTAGCGCAGAGTGGGGTGGATGGAGGTATCCATTTTGGTTATCGATCATTTTAGTGGCAGTGTCCATTATCATTAGAATGAAAATGAGTGAATCACCCATGTTCACTAAATTAAAAGCAGAAGGCAAAACTTCAACCAATCCTTTGAAAGAAAGTTTTGGACGTAAAGCCAATTTTAAAATGGTTTTATTGGCCTTGTTTGGTGCAGTGATGGGACAGGGCGTAATTTGGTATACTGGGCAATTTTATGCACAAAGTTTTATTGAGACCGTCTGTAAAGTTGAATTTGTACAGTCCAGAAATTTAATGTTGTGGGCTATTTTATTTGCCACGCCTTTCTTTGTGGTATTTGGTTATTTGAGTGATCGAATTGGAAGAAAATGGATCATGATGTTGGGCATGCTTGCAGGCATCATCACTTACAGGCCCATCTATCAATATTTTTTAGATACCACCAATGCAAAAAATAGAATCGAAAAAATTGATTTAGCACATACTGTTGTTTCAGAAAAATTAGCAAGTATCGATGTGAAAGATGGCACAAAATTATATCTGGTGCAAAAATATGACACAGCGTATACAGATGGGGCTGTGTTTAGTTATACCAAAACAGACACTTTACATTTAACGAATAGGTTGGAGGATGCAAGCGTTGGAAGCATTCAATATACTCAAGTCAATACAATCAATCCAACAAAAGTAGACACTATTCAAGTGAAATTAAAACCTGCAAAAGGCATGTTGTTGGATGCCACTAAAATGGCGGAAGTCAATATTGCTGCTGCCTCTCTAAAACCAAATGTATTGGTTGAAAAAACATTGGATAATACAACTTATTGGAATTTAATCTGGTTGGTTTTTGTACAGATCCTTTATGTGACGATGGTGTATGGTCCAATTGCCGCATTCTTGGTGGAATTATTTCCTACTAAAATTCGGTACACCTCCATGTCATTGCCTTATCATATTGGCAATGGGGTATTTGGTGGCTTGGTGCCTTTTTTGGGTACCTTGATTGTGGAGTTTACAAAAACTGCAGACAATCCTGTAGGTGATCCGCTTGCTGGATTATGGTATCCAATTGGGGTAGCATCTCTTTGCTTATTGATTGGGGTGATTTATTTAACAAATAAGGTAGACAAGGAAGTAATGGATGAATCAAAAAAATGAATATGAATACAATCAAAAAAATACTAGGGTTGGTTTGGATGTTATTGGCACCAGCCATCATTTGTTTTTTAGTATCTCAGGCCATTCAAAAAATAGCGACTGCCGGTGCTTTGACTAAATCTAATGTGACTTTACAGTGGGGGATCATCCTAACCATCTTTACGCCCATTTGTATCGGATTCTTTATTTTTGGCTTTTATGCTTTTAAAGGAGCATACGATCAATTGCCTGCAAGTTCTAAAGATCTAGAATAATGCTTTACTTTTGAGTATGTCATTGAACGTACGAGCCATATCTAAAAAGTTTGATCAATTCCAAGCAGTGGAATCCTTGAGTTTTGACATACAACCAGGAGAGATTGTTGGATTTCTTGGACCCAATGGTGCAGGAAAAAGCACCACTTTAAAAATGATTGCTGGTTGTCTTAGCCCTGATACCGGTTCTATTCAGTTATCAGGCGTGGATGTACAAAAAGACGAAGTGGCTTTTAAAAAAAAGATAGGTTATTTACCAGAGTCCAATCCCTTGTATGAAGATTTATATGTTGTTGAGTATTTAAACTTCTTAGCTTCTGTACATGGCATTCCCTCTCCAACTCAAAGCATACAAGAGGTGATTGAACAAACTGGATTACGATCCATGCAGCATAAAAAAATCGGGTTCTTGTCCAAAGGATTTAAGCAAAGAGTGGGCATTGCTGCAGCAATATTACATAGGCCTGAATTGATTTTACTAGATGAGCCTACTGCAGGTTTGGATCCAAATCAGTTGATTGAAATTAGAAGCCTGATCCAATCGCTCAGTAAAAATGCCATGATTTTATTTTCATCCCATATTTTACAAGAAGTAGCTGCCATTTCAGACAGGGTATTGGTTATGCACCAGGGGAGATTAGTGGCTGATGCATCCATTGAATCGCTGACCCAATCAACAAGTTTAGAAGAAATCTTTAAATCGCTGACGCATTAAAAAAAATGGGTGTAAATTGCGCAAACAAACAGCATATAATTTTTTAGAAAATAAATGATCCAATTATGAGTTACATTATCGAAGTACATGCAAGACAGATTTTAGATAGTAGAGGAAACCCAACCGTTGAGGTGGATGTTTTAACCGACGACGGCGCAATGGGTCGTGCTGCTGTTCCAAGTGGTGCAAGTACTGGAATTCACGAAGCTGCTGAATTAAGAGATAATGATAAAAAGAAATATTTAGGTAAAGGTGTTTTGAAAGCAGTTAAAAACGTCAATACAGCTATTGCTGATGCATTGATTGGTTTTGATATTTCATCTCAGGCTGCAATCGATCAGGTGATGATTGATTTAGACGGCACTCTAAATAAGAGCAAATTAGGTGCAAATGCTATTTTAGCTGTAAGTATGGCAGTGGCAAAAGCAGCGGCAGAGGAAGCGAATTTGCCTTTGTACAGATACATTGGTGGCACGAATGCAAGAACATTGCCAATGCCAATGATGAACATTTTAAATGGAGGTGCACACGCTGACAATAAAATTGATTTCCAAGAGTTCATGATCATGCCTGTTGGCGCGCCTAGCTTTAGCGAAGGTTTACGTTGGGGGGTAGAGATTTTCCATCAATTAAAAAGTACATTAAAGAAAAAAGGATATAGTACCAATGTAGGTGATGAGGGCGGATTCGCTCCAAATATTCAGAGCAATGAGGAAGCCATTGAAACAGTTTTAGAAGCAATACAGTCTGCGGGGTACAAAACAGGTACTCAAATTGCCATTGCAATGGATGCTGCGAATAGTGAATTGTGGGATGCGAAGAAAAAGAAATATGTGTTCCATAAAAGTTCTGGAAAAGAAATGAGTTCAGACCAATTGGTGAAATACTGGGAGAGCTGGGTGAAAAAATATCCAATCATATCGATCGAGGATGGAATGGCAGAAGATGATTGGGCTGGCTGGAAGAATTTGACAGACACCATCGGAAGTAAGTGTCAATTGGTAGGCGATGATTTATTTGTTACAAACGTAAATCGTTTACAAACTGGGATTGATAAAAAAATTGCGAATGGGTTGTTAGTTAAAGTAAATCAAATTGGTACTTTGACTGAAACCATCAACGCGGTGAGCTTGGCACAAAATAATGGCTACAACACAGTGATGTCACACCGAAGTGGTGAGACAGAAGACAATACCATTGCAGATTTAGCAGTAGCATTGAACTGTGGTCAAATTAAGACAGGTTCCGCATCACGTTCCGATCGTATGGCTAAATACAATCAATTGATCCGTATCGAAGAGCAATTAGGTGAAACTGCATTTTTCCCAACAAAGGGTAAATTGAAGTTTGGTAATAAATAGGTAATAAATAGTTTAAGTTTTTTTTATGCAAGCAATCAAAAAAATTATTCCATTTATAGCCAATCGCTATTTTATTTCCATCTTAGCTTTTGTATTATGGATGCTTTTTTTTGATCAACGCAATTTTTTTCTTCAAAAAGATCGAGCAGCTGAATTGGAGAAACTAGAACAAGCCAAAGGATACTATGAAAAAGAAATTTCAACGACACAAGAACAGTTGAATAATCTACAAAGTAATCCAGATGCTGTAGAAAAATATGCAAGAGAGCGTTATCTTTTAAGAAGAGAAGGAGAAGAAGTGTATATATTTGAGGACACTTTTGCGACTGGTGCTGAGCAAAAAAAATAAGGATTCCTTTGCATGAAAAAACAAGAACGTTATCAGGGCGTCATTGATTATTTTTTAACCAATGTACCTATTGCTGAAACCGAATTGACTTATGACAATCCATTTCAATTATTGGTGGCTGTCATACTTTCTGCTCAGTGCACGGACAAGCGTGTGAACTTAACTACACCAGGTATCTTTAAAAAATATCCGAATCCAGAAACCATGTCCAAAGCGAGCTTCGACGATTTATTTCCTTTAGTCCGAAGCATTTCTTATCCCAACAATAAAACAAAACATTTAATTGGCACAAGTCAATTATTGATTTCTAAATTCAACGGGGCAGTACCAATGACCATCCCTGAGTTGATTCAATTGCCAGGTGTGGGTCGTAAAACAGCAAACGTCATTACTAGTGTAATAGATCAACAACCCAATATGGCTGTCGATACCCATGTCTTTAGAGTGAGTAGAAGAATTGGATTGGTACCCATGACAGCCACCACACCACTTGCAGTGGAGAAAGGTTTAATCAAAAATATTCCGTCAGAATTAGTGCATAAAGCGCACCATTGGCTCATCTTACATGGTAGGTATACTTGTTTGGCACGTAGTCCAAAATGTGACACTTGCGGCATCACTCAATTTTGTAAATACTACGCTGCTACAAATAAGATTCAATCGCTGTAATCAATTCTTGTTTTGTAATTGGAATCCCCATGATTTTATTGTAGCCTTTTGCATCTACTAAATATTGATCTCTGATAATTTTAATCAATTGACCATTGTTAATTTCAGGAATTAAAATCGTTTCAAACCCAGCTAAAATTTCGCCTAAGTTTTTTGGGAAAGGGCGCATATACTTAATGTGGGCATGGCTAACAGCCTTGCCTTGACTTTGCAATTGCAATGCAGCACTTTTAATGGTTCCATAAGTAGAACCCCATCCAAGCACCAATACTTTTCCACTTGCTGCGCCACTGTCTATTGTTTGTAAAGGAATGTAATCTGCTATTTTATCTACTTTAGCTTGTCTCATTTTTACCATGAATTCATGGTTCTCTGGGTCGTAGCTTACATTGCCTGTTTCGTGTTGCTTTTCGATACCACCAATTCGATGTTCTAATCCTGGAGTACCAGGAACCGCCCATGGTCTTGCTAATTTCTCATCTCTTTTATAAGGCAAGAATTTTTCTTCTCCTTCTGCTAAACTTGTTTTGAATTTGACTTCAATTGCAGGCAAGTCCGCTGCAGCAGGAAATTTCCATGGCTCTGCGCCATTGGCAATATATCCATCACTTAAAAGAATGACCGGTGTCATATGTTGTAATGCAATTTTCACTGCTTCAAAAGCCATAAAGAAACAGTCGCTTGGAGTAGATGCAGCTAATACAGGAATCGGCGCTTCTCCGTTACGACCATAATAGGCTTGCATTAAATCACTTTGCTCTGTTTTAGTAGGTAAACCAGTAGAAGGGCCCCCTCTTTGGATATTGATAATTAACAATGGAATTTCTAACATCGTCGCTAAACCAATTGCTTCTGTTTTTAAAGCCATACCCGGACCAGAAGTGGTCGTTAAACCTATTGATCCACCATAGCTTGCGCCAATTGCTGCTGTGATGCCTGCAATTTCATCTTCTGCCTGAAAAGTTTTAATACCAAAATTTTTATACTTACTCAATTCGTGTAAAATATCAGAGGCAGGTGTAATTGGATAAGACCCAAGGAATAAAGGCAGGCCACTTTTTTGAGCTGCTGCAATTAAACCCATTGATAATGCTTGATTCCCCATGATACTTCTGTAAGTACCAGGTTCCATTTTTGATTTTTCTACCTTATACCTTGCATTGAATAATTCAGCAGTTTCTCCATAGTAATAACCTGCTTTTAACACATCAATATTGCTCTTTAATATATTTTCTTTCTTTCCAAATTTCTCTTCTAAAAAATCAATCGTGTTGTCTAAGTTTCTATTGTACAACCAATAAATTAAGCCCAGTACAAACATATTCTTTGCACGATCACGTTCTTTTGTTCCTAATTCTGTATTGGACTTTAATGCTTCTCTTGTCAATTTTGTAATATCCACTTTGGTTAATTCATAACCATCTAAGCTACCGTCTTCTAAAGGATTAATGCCTTCTGGATAGGCAGCGAGTCTTAAATTTTTTGAATCAAATCCTTCGATGTTTGCAATAATTTTTCCGCCTTTTTTTAAGCCTTTTAAATTCACTTTTAAAGCAGCAGCATTCATCGCCACCAATACATCACAGGTATCACCTGGGGTATAGACTGGGTTAGAACTAAAGTGTATTTGAAATCCACTCACACCTGGAAGGGTACCGATAGGGGCTCTAATTTCCGCAGGAAAATCTGGGAAAGTTGCTAAATCAATTCCTAGTAAGGCGGTGTTATTGGTAAATTGCTGGCCGGTCAATTGCATTCCATCACCACTATCACCAGCAAATTTGATCACGACGTCCTGTAAAACAACTTCTTCTTGCATATGCATCAATTGGATGACAAAGTTACAATGCATCGCCTCTAAAACCGCATCTTTTATGGGATTATTCTGATTTCTTGTTTAAGTTTGCGCATTCAATATCAATGTTTTATGTCCATTTTGTCTCTTTTTTACCTGATGAATCAATCTTTAATGCTTGGGATTGGTTTGAATGCCACGGAAATTAGGCAGACAGCAAAGCCAATTGTGCAAACAATTCTGCAAGCAAAGCCCACCGTTCCAAGGCCAATGGATAGGGCGACTAAATATGTTTACCTAAGTTTTGATGATGGTCCTTTGTTTGGCACTTCGGCATGTATTTCTATATGCAAGAATGAGAATGTAAAAGCAACATTTTTTGAGATTGGTTTACATCAATCAAGGTCAAAATGGGGTAAAAATTTATACAATCGTATTGTAAGTCGTCCTGATTTATTTTTATTGTGTAACCATAGTTTCACACATACTTATGGTAAATATGTACAGTTTTACAATCATCCAGATGCAGCATTAGCTGATTTTTTACATGCAGCAGTGGTCTTAAAAACAACTAATAATATTGTTCGATTACCCGGGAACAATGGATGGAGAACAGACAGCATTCGATTTTCTAGCAAAATGGTTCGTCCTTTAATTAACAAGTTGGATAGTGCTGGATTGAATGTAGTTGGATGGGATCTAGAATGGAACTTCAATCATCAAGGACGCCCCATTCAATCCGCTACTCATATGGCCAATTTGGTGGATAGTATGTTTGCCCAGAAAGCCAATAAAACAAAGAACCATTTAGTCGTTTTAATGCACGATCATATGTTTAAAAATCCAGCAGATTCCGCAGCGCTTGTTCAATTTATACAATTGCTAAAGTCTAGCAATCAATACCAATTTGCCCTTTTGAATCGCTATCCAGGATTGAAAAAATAAAGGATTAACATTTTTTAAAGCCGGTGTTTGGTTGCAATTTTGTACTTTTATACTAGATAAAATTTAAAAATATGGCAGCATTTAAAACAGGTAATCCAACTTTAACAGAAAAAATATTTGACAAGTCATTGCATGACAATGCGAATGCATTTGGTGTCATGAGTGTACGCGGTACCATCAACAAATTTGGCTTTTTATTATTGATGGTGTTGGCCTCGGCAATGTACGTTTGGAACGTTTATGCAGAAGGCAATACCAATACTGCAACCACTTTAATGATTGCAGGTGCAATTGGCGGATTGGTGTTAGCATTGGTGGTGATGTTTAAACCACAATGGGCTGGTTATATCACACCAGCATACGGTATTTTAGAAGGTTTATTTATAGGAGGTATCAGTGCATTTTTTAATGCGATGTTTGCTAAGAATTATCCAAACATCATTTTACATGCTGTTGGATTAACATTAGGTGTGGCTGTGGCGATGTTCTTTTTATATAATTTTAGAATCATTACCGTAACCAATAAATTAAGATCCATTATCATGTCTGCAACTATGGGCATTGGTTTGTTTTACTTGATTGTATGGATTGCAGGCATGTTTGGTTTTGAAATGGGTTTTGCTTTTGATAGCTCTCCATTGAGTATTGGTATTAGCTTATTCATTGTGGGCATTGCTGCATTGAATTTATTATTAGATTTTGATGCAATCGAAAAAGCTGCAGAGATGGGCGCACCAAAGTATATGGAATGGTATGGTGCATTTGGTTTGCTAGTCACTTTGGTTTGGTTGTACTTAGAAATGTTGAAATTATTGAGCAAGTTGAATTCTAGAGACTAATGGAATACCAACGCGGAAGTCTTAGCAACGAGGAGTTAATTCATTTATACGAGTCCATTTTATGGCCAAGAATGATTGAAGAAAAAATGTTGGTTTTACTTAGGCAAGGAAAAATCAGCAAATGGTTCAGTGGCATTGGACAAGAGGCAATTGCAGTGGGCGCTACCTTAGCCATGGATCCTACAGAATGGATCATGCCTTTACACCGAAATTTAGGTGTATTCACTTCACGCAAAATGCCATTAACAGATTTGTTTAAGCAATGGCAAGGTGATCGAAGTAGTTATAGTAAAGCAAGAGAAAGAAGTTTTCATTTTGGCAGTAAGGCGCATCATGTATGTGGTATGATTTCTCATTTAGGGCCCCAACTAGCCATTGCGGATGGGGTTGCTTTAGCCTATCAACAAAGAGGACAGCTAAAAGCAAGTATGGCATTCACAGGAGATGGGGGAACAAGCGAAGGCGATTTTCACGAAGCCTTGAATGTGGCTGCTGTATGGGATCTACCCGTTATTTTTATCATCGAAAACAATGGCTATGGTTTGAGTACGCCAACCAATGAACAATACAAATGTGATCATTTAGTAGAGCGCGCAAAGGGTTATGGCATGGAAGGGATACGCATTGATGGCAATAATATTTTAGAAGTCTATCAAACAGTAAAAGGGGTGCGCGATTATTGCATCAATCAACAGAAACCTTATTTGATAGAATGTGATACTTTTAGAATGCGTGGGCATGAGGAAGCAAGTGGTGTAAAATATGTGCCTAAGCATTTGATGGAAACTTGGTCCCTGAAAGATCCGATTAAAAATTACGAGCAATTCTTAATACAAGAAAATGTATTGACAGAAATGCAAGTGGCAGCTATTCGAAACCAATTCAAAGAACAGTTGGACGAAGATTTAAGAAAAGCGATGGAGCCTGAAATATTTGAACCTACTATTGCTGCTGAATTAGTAGATGTGTTTGCACCTATTCCTGTTTCAACTATTCCGGATTATAGTTTGGTTGAGACAGCACAGAAAACCAATAAACGATTTATCGAAGCTATTAGTGATGCATTGAGACAATCAATGGAAAAATATCCAGAGATGATCATCATGGGACAAGATATTGCTGAATATGGTGGTGCATTCAAAATCACAGAAGGATTTGTAGATCAATTTGGAAAACAAAGAATTAGAAATACCCCAATATGCGAAAGTGCCATTGTAGGTGCAGCATTGGGCTTAAGTTTGGAAGGAGTAAAGTCGGTAGTAGAAATGCAGTTTGCTGATTTCGTAACAGTAGCATTCAATCAAATTGTCAATAATTTAGCAAAGATGCATTACCGTTGGGGACAAAATGCCGACGTTGTGGTGCGTATGCCAACAGGTGGTGGAGTGGGTGCAGGTCCTTTTCATTCTCAATCCAATGAAGCTTGGTTCACGCATGTGCCAGGATTGAAAGTAGTGTATCCATCCAATCCAACCGATGCTAAAGGATTATTAATTGCTGCACTAGCAGATCCCAATCCAGTTTTATATTTTGAACATAAAGCATTGTACAGAAGTATTGAGGAAGCGATTCCGGATGACATGTATCAAATTGAAATTGGTAAAGCACATATGGTGCAAGCAGGTACAGATGCGACCATCATTACTTATGGCATGGGCGTACTATGGGCAAAAGCCTATCAACAAGCACATTTGGATCAGTCCATTTATATACTAGACCTAAGAACCTTGTCACCATTGGATTATAACGCAATTGAATTGGCGGTGAAAGCAACAGGTAAATTAATGCTCTTGCACGAAGACAATTTAACAGGTGGTATTGGTGGCGAGATCAGTGCCTGGGTAGCAGAACATTGCTTTACTCATTTAGATGCACCAATTATGCGATGCGCCTCTTTGGATACACCTATTCCATTCAATAAAACATTGGAGCAACAATACATGGCCAATGATCGTTTAGAAGAAATGATGCAGCAATTATTAAATTACTAGACTAATAAAAAAAGCCCCTTAAATTTTCTTAAGGGGCTTTTTTTTAATTAGGGTTATTACTACGATACACCCTCAAAAAATTTCCACCCAATACTTTTTTAATATCCTTATTGGAATAACCTCTTGCGATTAAGGCTTTAGTGAAATTAGGATAATCTAATACGGTACTCAATCCTTGTGGTGCAGAATTAATACCATCAAAGTCAGAGCCAATTCCCACATGGTCGATGCCAATTAATTGTACAATATGATCAAAGTGTTGCATTAAATTTTCAATAGTAGGCTTGATGGCTTCGCTTTCGGTTTTGTATTTATCTGATAACAATGTAAAAGCATATTCCCTTTGAATACCTGTAGCTAAAAGTGAATCCACTTCTGCTGCATGTGCTTTTCTAAATGCCATATCTTTTTTACTAAAATTACTGTCCACAAATCCGGAGAAAAAGTTCAAGCAAATTACACCACCATTTTTTCCGATGGCTTTAATTTGATCATCTTTTAAATTTCTTGATACTGGATTAATACTATAGGCATCGCTATGGGAAGCAATCACAGGTTTTGTAGTTGTATGGATGGCATCCCAAAATGTGGCTTCTCCAACATGAGAAATATCAACGATGATGCCTAATTGATTCATGCGTGCAATGATTGTCTTGCCAAAAGAGGTCAACCCTTTTGGACCAGTATATTTTGAATTTTTTTCATCTGCATGAGAGCTTGCCCATGATGGTGAATTGTTCCAAGTCAAAGTCATGTAACGCACACCTCGTTTGTAAAATGTATCTAGTCTATTGATATCGTCCTCAATCATGTGTCCGCCTTCTACACCATACTGTCCTACAATTTTTCCAGCTTTTAAAGCAGATTGGATGGACTTCCAATCTTTAGCAATCACTATTTTATCTGGGTTTCTTGCAGCGACTGCATCCATCGTATCCATCTCACGCATGGCCCAAGCATAAGGATTGACTTTTTCTCCATCACACCAAATTGAAAATAATTGATAATCCAATCCACCTGTTTTAAATCTTTTTAAATCGGAATGATTGATGCCAGTCAAGTCCTGGTCAAAACTTACTTTCTTTTCGATACATGCTGTTATAGCATCATTGTGTGTATCCACTAAAACCGACTTGTAGTGAATTTTTTGGGTAAACCCAGTGATGCTGATTGCGCAAAATAGGATTGATAGGTATTTCATAGGTGGGATCCTTTTAATTGACAACTAAAATAGCTATTTTTGTGCACAGAAAAACGACTATGTTAGATAAATTAGAAGCCATAAAAGCAAGATTTGACCAGGTAGGGGTGGCTTTGACCAATCCAGAGATCATCAATAACCAATCTGAATTTGGTAAGTTCAGTAAGGAATACCGTGCTTTAGAGAAAATCGTCCTTCCGTATGAGCGCTACGTAAAAGTATTGGCGGAACATAAATTTGCAAAAGAAAGTTTGAATGGAGATGATGCAGATATGCGTGAATTGGCAAAAATGGAATTGCCTGCATTAGATGAAGAGAAAGAAAATTTAGAAAAAGAGTTGACAAAATTATTGATTCCAAAAGATCCACAGGACGATAAGAATGCCATCATTGAATTAAGAGCAGGCACTGGTGGAGATGAAGCAAGTTTATTTGTAGGTGATTTATTGACAATGTATACAAGGTATTGTCAGAAAAAAGGATGGAAAGTAGCGGTGGCAAGTGAGAGTGAAGGATCGGTGGGTGGTTATAAAGAAGTGATATTAGAAGTAGTGGGTGAAGATGTATATGGTACCATGAAATTTGAAAGTGGTGTGCACCGCGTTCAAAGGGTCCCAAGTACCGAAACCCAAGGTAGGGTGCATACTTCAGCAGCTACGGTGGCCGTGATGCCAGAAGCAGAAGAAGTGGACTTTGTATTAAATCCAGCAGATGTGAAAATGGAAACTTCTCGAAGTGGTGGTGCTGGTGGACAGAACGTAAATAAAGTAGAGACAAAAGTCATGTTGACGCATATTCCAACCGGCACAGTGATCATCTGTCAAACAGAGCGTTCGCAGTTAGGCAACCGTGAAAAAGCCATGGGTATGATGCGTACAAAATTATTTGAAGAGCAAGTGCGTAAACAAGAAGATGAAATTTCAAGACATCGTAAAACATTGGTGAGCACTGGAGATAGAAGTGCTAAGATTAGAACCTATAACTGGCCACAGGGAAGGGTTACAGACCATCGTGTGAATGTAACTTCTTATAATTTAGATGCGGTAATCAATGGAGAAATCGAAGAATTCATTGAAGCTTTACAAATGGCAGAGAATGCAGAAAAAATGTTAGTGCAAAACTAATTTACCTAGCTAAACTTTGTTCCCATTGCCAAGCAGTGCGCATCATGTCTTCCAAATCGTATTGACAGTGCCATCCTAATTGCTTGACTGCTTTATCATTGTTGGCATAAATAGAAACAATATCTCCTGCTCTGCGTGGTCCAATCTCATAATTGAGTTGCACGCCACTTACTTTTTCAAAAGCATGGATGGCTTCTAATACTGTAATGCCATTACCAGTTCCTAGATTAAATATTTCGCAACTATTGGATAGATTGTTTTTCATGGAATATTGTAGGGCCAATGTGTGCGCATGCGCAATATCGCAAACATGAATATAGTCCCTGATACAAGATCCGTCACGGGTTTCGTAATCATTGCCATGCACTTGCATCTTTGGTAATTTGCCAATTGCAGTTTGTGTAATGGCAGGCACTAAGTTTTGTGGACGACCTATTGGCAATTCTCCAATGGCAGTCGAAGGGTGTGCTCCAACGGGATTAAAATACCTAAGTAAGATGGTTGATAATGGATGTGCCAATGCTGCATCCTTCACAATGGTTTCGCCCATTTGCTTGGTGGCACCATAAGGAGAAGCGGCCATTTGCAAAGGTGTAAGTTCTGTTACAGGAATGGTATCAGGATTGCCATAAACTGTACAAGAAGAAGAGAAAATAAAATGGGGTGCATTGTATTTAACTGCAAGCTGTAATAAATGCACTAATGAGCCAATATTGTTTTCGTAATAATCTAATGGTTTTTCAACAGATTCTCCGACTGCTTTATAAGCAGCAAAATGAATGATACCGACAATATCAGGGTGAGCAATAAAGACTTCTTCTGTGGCCGCTTTATCGGTTAGGTCTACTTTATAATTTGTAATTTTTTTTCCAGTTATTTTTTCGATGCCGAATAATGACTCATCTGAAGCTCTAGATAAATTATCAATAGAGATTACATTGAATCCATTTTCAATTAAATCCACAATGGTATGTGCGCCAATAAAACCACAACCACCAGTCACTAGAATAGTTTGCATTAAAAATTTTTAGAATACAAAGAAACGAAAATATTAGGGAAAATGAACTTGTTACTATTGAGCCAATGTAAATCCAACGGTGGTACCTACGTTGATTTGGCTTCTCACATGGATATTTTCGCCATGCGCTTCAATAATATGTTTGCAAATGGCTAAGCCTAATCCAGTACCACCAATTTCTCTGCTTCTAGCATCGTCTGTTCTGTAAAAACGTTCAAACAATCTTGGGATATGGGATTCTTCTATACCAATGCCGTTATCAGTAATTTCAATTAAAACTTTGTTGTCTTCTAAATAGTACACGCTTGCAATAATTTCTCCATCAATTTTTCCATACTTCACTGCATTGGAAAATACATTCACCAATACTTGATAAATTTTATTTTTATCAGCAAAAACTTCAACTGGTTCTTCACTCCCTTTTTTTAAATGAAATTGAATATTTTTTTTAAGTAGTTTAACATTCAAGTTTTGAAATACTTCTGCGATCAAGTCTTGTATAATGAAATGCTGCTTTAGGATGGGCTCTTTATTAATCTCTAAGTTAGTAATTACATCCACATCATTTAAAAGACCAACTAGACGTTGGACATTGGCTTCTGCTTGTTTGATGAATTTGGCACTGAGTTTTGGATCCTCTACCGCGCCATCTGCTAATAATTCTAAATAACCTTGTATTGCAAAAATGGGTGTCTTTATTTCGTGAGATAGATTTTGTAGAAATTCTTTTCTAAACTGTTCATTGGATTGTAATGTTTGAATTTCATTTGTTTTTTGTGTGGCCCATTTTTCTACATCCACTCGGACATCGTCTATCCCTTTATTGGGTAAAATATATTTTTGATAAGCCTCTTCTCTTTTGCTGGCTTTGGTGTAAGAAATCAACTTATAAATAAGCTTAATTTTTCTGTAGATAAATAACTCAAGTATTTGGAATACTAGTAAGTAGACGACAACAAAACAAACAATGAAATAAGCCAATAGCAGTTTCCAGTTTGTAATCAACACAAATACACTCAAAGCAATCAAGCTAGACATAATGAGTGCAGTCAATAATGCCAATTGTTTTGGAGAAAGGTTTTTATTTTTGAACATGTTGTAATGGAGCTATCTAAGCCTGAAACAAAGGTATTTAGTTTCGGCTAATAGTCAAATTTATATCCAACACCTTTAACAGTGGTAATACAGTCAATGCCTAATTTCACCCTTATTTTTCGGATGTGTACGTCAATGGTTCTATCTCCAACAATGACGTCGTTGCCCCATACCTGAGATAAGATCTCATTTCTTAAAAAGACACGACCAGGTTGAGCCGCTAATAGGTAGAGTAATTCAAATTCCTTTTTTGCCAATACATGTACTACGCCGTTTAGAACAGTTTTATATTGTTCTGAATCTATCACAAGGTCTTCAATATTTAAGGTCTTAGTTTCTTTATTTGCAGGTTGTATTCTTCTGAACAATGCACTAATTCTGCTCACAAGTACTTTAGGACTAATTGGTTTATTGATAAAATCATCTCCTCCTAATTCTAAACCTTTGATATGAGAAGCTTCGTCGTTCAATGCGGTTAATAATACAATCAATGTTTTATCAAACTGTTTGTTAGCTCTTAAAAACTCACATACTTCAAAACCATTGCGCTTAGGCATCATGATATCTAAAATGATGCAATCTGGATTAAATTCTTTTGCTTTCTCGATGGCTTCGCTTCCGTCTTTAGCAGATTCAACTTCATATCCCGCTTTATTCAGGTGGAAGCTTATAATTTCGATGATATCTGGTTCATCGTCTGCAATGAGTATTTTGATAGGGCTATTTTCCATAAATTATTGAACAAAAATACCCTTTAATAAGCATAAGAATAGGATAGGGCAGTATTAATTAATTGTTAACTACCGTCTTATTGTTAACTATAGTCAACACTTTTTAACTCTTTAATAAATGCAAAATATATGGATTTGCTTTCTGCTCTCTACCCCAAGTGGTTGATGGACCATGGCCCGAATAGATGGTCATGGTATCTGGTAATGGGAATATCTGTGTTTGTATGCTTTTAATTAAATCCAGCGGGTTGCTTCCAGGTAAGTCGGTTCTACCCACGCCATCTTTAAAAATCAAATCTCCTCCAATCAAAAAATCTTGAGCTTCATGGTAAAAGCATACACTTCCTGGAGAATGCCCTGGTGTCTCAAGCACTTTAAAAACGTCATCTCCAAATTGAATCAATTCATCTTGTTGTATGTATTGCACTTTGCCTTTGTAAGCTTCCGTAGGCACACCCCATCTTGCACCACCTTCTGGCAAACGGTCAATGACTGCTTGTTCTTTCTGATGAAATAAAGCAGTTAAACCGTAAGTGTCACTCACAAAATTATTGCCAAAGACATGGTCTAAATGACAATGTGTATTGAGTAATAATTTAGGTGTTAAATGATTGTCTGCAATGAATTTAGCAAGCTGCGCTTCTTCATGTTTTAAATAGCAACCTGGGTCAATAATGATGGCCTCTTTTATATTATTATATAGGACGTATGTATTTTCTTGAAAAGCATTGAAACAAAAACTGTGGATAGTCAACATGAATTAAAATTTATTTTTTGAGCGCCTCTAAAATATTTTTTACAATCGCAGGCCCTTCATAAATAAATCCAGTCCATACTTGCACTAAACTTGCTCCAGCATCTAATTTCGCTTTAGCATCTGCAGGTTTGAAAATGCCACCACTTGCGATAATAGGTAATCGATCACCAATGCCTTTGTATAAATAGTCCAATACTTGATTTGATTTTTGTAGCAATGGTTGTCCACTTAATCCGCCTGCTCCTGCCGCATTCGCAATTGCTGTATTTTTTGGATTCAACAGGCTGCGATCCAATGTGGTATTGCTTGAGACCAACCCATCAATTTTTACTTCCGAAGTCAATGCAATGATATCATCTAAGGCACTCTTTTCTAAGTCGGGGGCAATTTTTAATAAAATTGGTTTATTATTTTTGTTAATCAACTGTAACTCAGAAAAGATTTTTCTTAAAGCTTCTTTTTCTTGTAATTCACGCAAACCTGGTGTATTAGGAGAACTTACATTTACTACAAAATAATCTACCACTTCTTCTAATCCAGTAAAATTGGTGCAATAATCTTTCCAAGCATCCTGATTTTCAGTCACTTTATTTTTTCCAATATTGCCACCAATAATTAAATTAGATTGGGTAGTTGCTTTTCTTGCTTTTAATCTTTTTGCAATCGCTTCCACACCATCATTGTTAAAGCCCATACGATTGATCAATGCTTGTTGATCTGTGAGTCTAAACAATCTTGGTTTCGGGTTACCAGCTTGAGGCTTAGGGGTCACCGTGCCAATTTCAACAAATCCAAAACCCAATAGTTCCAATGCGTCTAAATGCGCTGCGTTCTTATCAAATCCTGCACCAAGTCCCACTGGGTTGGGAAAATGCAAACCAAAAACCGTCTTGGCTAAACTTGGGTTTTGTACATGAAAATAGTTATGCAAAAAAGTATTCAAAACAGGAGTTGCTGCAGCTAAGTCTAAACCCTTCATGGAGACCTCGTGTGCAGTTTCGGGAGGGAGTAAAAAAAGGGTGTTTCTGAGGAATGGATAAATCATGCCCAAATTTACAATGAAATATTTAGTTGCATAAACAACTGTTTATAAAAAAGCCTACATTTATGGCGTCAATCAAAGACTTTTTTATGCAAGAAGCTTATATCGTAGCTGGTTTTAGAACAGCAGTGACCAAAAGTAAAAAAGGCGGGTTCCGATTTATGCGCTCCGACGAATTAGCCATTGAACTCATTCAGGGTTTAATGAAATCCTTGCCTGCATTGGAACATAAATTAATTGACGATGTCATTGTGGGCAATGCAGTGCCTGAAGCAGAACAAGGTTTACAATTTGGTAGAATCATTGCTGCAAAAGCGTTGGGCATCGAAGTGCCTGGTATCACCATCAATCGTTATTGCGCAAGTGGTTTAGAAAGTATCGCCATGGCCACTGCTAAGATTAGAACAGGCATGGCAGATTGCATTATTGCAGGTGGTACAGAATCCATGTCCATGGTGCCTACTGCAGGTTGGAAAACGGTGCCAGCTTATTCGATTGCCAAAGACGAGCCAGATTATTATTTATCTATGGGTTTAACTGCCGAGGCAGTAGCCAATGAATACCATGTAAGTAGAGAAGACCAAGATGCTTTTGCATTGGCATCACACCAAAAAGCCAAACAAGCCATTGACAATGGTCATTTCAAAAAAGGCATTTTACCAATTGAAATTACAGAGACCTATATCAACGAGAAAAATAAAAAAGCAACCAGAAATTTCACAGTAGACACGGACGAAGGGGTTCGTGCAGACACCACTTTAGAAGCTTTAGCAAAATTAAAACCTGCATTTGCCGTAAAAGGTAGCGTGACTGCTGGTAACTCCTCTCAAACAAGTGATGGTGCAAGTTTTGTGGTAGTCATGAGCGAAAGCTTAATGCAATCCCTAGGACTCACACCAATTGGAAGATTGGTGAACAGCGCGGTAGCTGGCGTGCATCCCAGAATCATGGGCATTGGGCCAATAGAAGCAGTACCAAAAGTGTTGAAACAAGCTGGCATGAATTTAGACCAGATTGACCTATTTGAACTCAACGAAGCCTTTGCTTCCCAAGCCTTAGCGGTCATAAGAACGCTTGGATTAGACCAAGAAAAAGTGAATATCAATGGGGGTGCCATTGCCCTAGGACATCCTTTGGGTTGTACCGGGTCAAAGCTAACTGTACAGATAATCAATGACTTAGAGCGATTAAATAAGCGATATGGTATTGTTACAGCCTGTGTAGGTGGCGGTCAGGGCGTAGCGGGTATCATCGAAAAGCTCTAAATCAAAGTTCATAACAACGTTCATCCATTTTTTATTGATTTTTGGGTAAAATTCAATAGCTTAGAACTTCATTATTTTATAATAGAAAATAAAGTTCATATGCGTATTATTACTCTTGGATCAATGCTCTTGGCAGCTGTTTTGACAATCGGTCAAGCAAATGCACAAAAAGTAAAGAAAGCAGCTACTGCTCCAGTAGCAACTACTGAAAAAGTAGACATCAATAAAGTATTTAAAGATTGGAAACCAAGAAATATTGGACCAGCAAGTATGAGTGGACGTGTTACGACCATTGATGCAGAAGTGGCGAATCCAAACAATATATGGATTGGTGCTGCATCTGGTGGTGTTTGGAAAACAAACAATGCTGGTGTAAGTTGGACTCCAGTTTTTGATGAACAACCTATTTTAAATATTGGTGCATTGGCTATTCAGCAATCTAATCCAAGCGTTGTTTGGGTAGGTACTGGAGAAGGTAATCCAAGAAACTCAATTAGCATTGGTGAGGGTATCTACAAAACCATGGATGCAGGTAGAACATGGAAGCGTATGGGTTTAGAGCTAACTAGAAATATCCATAGAGTCATCATTGATCCAACTAATCCAAATACAGTGTATGCTGGTGCGATAGGAAATCCTTATGGTCAAAGCAAAAACAGAGGCGTATACAAAACAACAGACGGTGGAGATACATGGAATCAAATTTTATTTACCAATGACACTTCGGGTCCTGGTGATATGATCATGGATCCTTCTAATCCAAATAAATTATTTGTTGCTATGTGGCATCATTATCGTAATCCATTTCATTTAGAAAGTGGCGGTAAAGGAAGCGGTTTATACATGACTATTGATGGTGGAAAAAATTTCATCAAACTAGGAAAAGAACATGGTTTACCTGATGGTGATTTAGGTCGTGTAGGTATTACCATTAGTCGTTCAAATCCAAATGTGGTGTATGCTTTGGTGGAATCAAAGAAAAGTGGATTGTATAAGAGTGAAGATGGGGGCTATTCTTGGAAATTAGTGAATGGTCAAAAAGCAATTGTTGATAATCGTCCTTTCTATTTTCAAGATATCATAAGCGATCCATTGAACGAAAATACATTATGGTATATCAGTCAAACAGTTCAAAAAAGTATTGATGGTGGAAAGAATTTTGAAACCATTATTCCTTACAGTGGTATCCATCCAGATCACCATGCTTTTTGGATTCACCCAACCGATAATAAATACATTATTGATGGAAATGATGGTGGAATAGGTATCACACGTGATGGTGGTAAAACATGGATGTTTGATGAAAAAATTCCTGTAGGACAATTCTATCATGTGAATGTAGACAATGAAATTCCTTATCACGTCATGGGAGGTATGCAAGACAATGGTTCTTGGAGAGGCCCAGCGTATACAACAACTCAAGGCGGCATTCGTAATTTCGATTGGGATAATTTATGGGGTGGAGATGGATTTGATGCAATGCCAGACCCAGAAGATGCCAATTGGGTGTATGCAATGAGTCAAGGTGGAAGTGTAGGAAGATACAATACCGTTACAGGACAATCTTCTTCTATCAAGCCGCCAGCACCAGATGCAAAAACATTATTGCGTTTTAACTGGAATGCAGCGATTGCGCAAGATCCATTTGATAAAAAAACAATTTATTTTGGTTCTCAATTTTTACATAAGAGTACCAATAAAGGTGCTGCATGGGACATTATTTCTCCAGATTTAACCACCAATGATAGTGCTAAAATTGATCAAACAAATAATGGTGGATTGAGTATTGATATCACTGGTGCAGAAAATTATTGTACTATTATTTGTATTGCACCAAGTGCGGTACAAAAAGGGTTAATCTATATTGGTACGGATGACGGTAAAGTTCAAATGACAACCAATGATGGCGCAACTTGGACCGATCTAACAGCCAATATCACTGGCTTACCTAAAGGTGCTTGGATTCCACAAATTAGAACTTCCGCTTACAATGCAAACGAAGTATTTGTGGTGGCCAATAATTATAGACAAGGAGATTTCGCACCTTATATTTTTAGATCCATGGATGCGGGTAAAACTTGGACTAGAATGGTGGATGAAAAGAAAGTGACTGGTTATGCTTTAACAGTGTTGCAAGACCCAACCTCACCAAATTTAATTTTTGTTGGAACAGAACAAGGGATGTATATCAGTTTAGACAATGGAGTTCAATTCCAACAATGGAAGAACGGATATCCATCTGTATCTACTTATGATTTTGCTATTCAAGACAGAGAAGCAGATTTAGCGATTGCCACATTTGGTAGAAGCTTATGGATATTAGATGATATCAGACCATTAAGAAAACTAGCAGCAGCACAAACTGCTAAAACCTTTATGACTGTCCCTCCAACTGCAATCAATTTATCTATCAAGAATTCACCTTATGAGTGGAGCACTTGGGGTATGTGGGATGCGCCAAATAAACCAACAGGCATGGCCATTTCAATTTACTCAACTGATTCTGTGAAGAAAGCAAAAGTGCAAATCAAGGATGCTATGGACAGTGTAATTAGAAACTTAAATGTAAAATTAGATTCAACAGGTTTGAATAGAACTTATTGGGGCTTTGAACAAAAAGGAAAAAGAGGCGCTGGTGCACCAAAGTCTGGTGGCGGTGGATTCGGTAGAAGAATGGCAGAAGGTGCAGCAGATGCAAGCCCTTCAGAAGACAGAGAGTTCACAGGTAGAGATGTTTTACCTGGAAAGTATAAAGTAGTTGTTACTGTTGGTAATTGGAAAGATTCAGCCATGGTGAACGTGGTAGATGATTCAAGAATACCAAGTAGAAACGAAGTAGTACTTGCACAGGATAAATTATTAAATCAATTACAAGTGGTTGCAGATAAATACAATGCTGCACAAGATCAATTAGATGATGCAGATTTAATTTTAACTCAATTAAAAGCGGAGTGGAAAGATAAAAAAGATAAAGGCCTTGATAGTTTAAATAAAGTGCATAAAGCCATCACCGAGAAAGTAAAGAACCTAAAAGAAATGATGGTGGGCAAAAAACAAGAAAAGCAAGGCTACGGTACAGTGCCAACCATTACACCAATTGGCATTATTCGTAATGCAAGTATGCTTGTAATGGGTAAGACGACTATGCCTGGTGCACAAGAAGATCGTGCCATAGCAGAAGCAAATGTAGCAGCTGCTGATGTAGTTACAAAAGTGAATGCTTTCTTTGCAAAAGATTGGGCAGACTTCAGAAAATTAGTAGAAGCAACACCAATCAAGAAATTCAAAGAAGTAGAAGCTATTAAATAAAGACGAAGCCCTCCAATCGGAGGGCTCGTTAGTTTAACTATTTAAACAAGGATTAATCATTATAAATTTCAATTATGAAAAAATTACTTTTTGTATTTGCAGCAATGCTTGGATCACTTTCAGTGTCTCCTTTGCAAGCGCAAAAGAAAAAATCAACAGAGCCAATAAAGCCAGTTGAATTGACACAAGACCCAATTATTAAAGCACAAAGTTTTAGATTGGTTGGTCCTTTCAGAGGCGGAAGAGCTGCTGCTGGCGTGGGTTCCTATACCGATGTGAATACATTTTATATGGGTGCTACGGGCGGCGGTGTTTGGAAAACAAATGATGCAGGTAATAACTGGAAAAATGTATCTGATGGCTATTTTGGTGGTACAATAGGTGCCATTGCGATTGCGCCATCAAATGAATCTATCGTATATGTTGGTGAAGGTGAGGGCACGATGCGTGGTAATGTAAGTGAGGGCTTAGATGGTATGTGGAAGTCAACAGATGATGGCAAGACATGGAAAAATATTGGCTTAAAAGAAGCGCGTCACATTGTTCGTGTACTTGTACATCCAAAAAATCCAGATATTGTATGGGCTGCTGTAATGGGGCATTTATTTGGTCCAAATGAAAACAGAGGCGTGTACAAAAGTTTAGATGGAGGTTCTACATGGAAAAAAGTATTGTATGTGAATCCACAAACTGGTGCTAGCGATTTGATTATGGATCCAAGCAACCCAGATATTATGTATGCGGGCACTTGGGAGTTGATGCGAACTCCTTATAGTTTAGAAAGTGGTGGTGCTGGTTCTGGCATGTATAAAAGTACAGATGGTGGAAATACTTGGACCTCTATAAAAACCAATAAAGGACTACCTAAGGGCGTTTGGGGTATTGTAGGTATGGCGGTGGCAAAATCAAACACAGACAAATTGTATGCATTGATTGAAAATGCAAATGGCGGGTTGTATGTATCCAATGATGCTGGAAAAAGTTGGGAATTAGCAAGTGGTGATAATAATATTCGTCAACGTGCTTGGTATTATACCAAAGTATTTGTTGATCCTACAGATGAAAATAAAGTATACTGTCCTAATGTAAACTTTATGGTGTCTTCTGATGGTGGTAAAAACTTTACTACTTTAAGAACACCTCATGGTGACCACCATGATTTATGGATTGATCCTAAGAATGGCAAAAGAATGATTGTAACCGATGATGGCGGTGCACAAGTGAGTCTGGATGCAGGTAGAAACTGGAGTTCCTTAATGAATCAGCCTACTGTGCAAGCGTATCGTTTAAGCACGGATAATAGTTTTCCATATCGCATTTTAGCAGCACAACAAGATAATTCGGCATTCAGAATTAAGTCAAGTACTTATGGTGCATTTATTGGTGAGAGTGATTTTGAGGTCACTGCAGGTGGCGAAAGTGGTTATATTGTTGCTGACCCATTGAATAGTGATATTGTATATGGTGGATCTTATGGTGGATTGATTACTCGTTTTGACCATAAAACTGGCGAGAATAGAACCATCAACGTTTGGCCCGATAACCCAATGGGGGCTGGTGCAGAAGCGATGAAGTATCGTTTCCAATGGAACCATCCAATCTTTTTTTCTCCGCATAATCCAAAGAAATTATACACTGCTGGTAACCATTTATTTTCTACTGAAAATGAAGGTGCAAGCTGGTCTATGTTATCTCCAGATTTAACCACGGATGATAAAACAAAACAAAAAAGTTCTGGTGGACCTATCACACAAGACAATACCAGTGTAGAATACTATTGTACGATTTTCACTGCTGCTGAATCACCAGTTGAAAAAGATTTGTTATGGACAGGAAGTGATGATGGGGTGATTAGTGTGAGTAAAGATGGTGGCAAAACTTGGGCGAATGTAACACCAAAAGATGCACCAAAATGGATCATGTGGAACAGAGTAGAAGTAGATCCAATCAGAAAAGGAACTGCTTATTTTGCTGGCACAAGGTATAAGCTAGATGACTTTGCGCCTTATATCTACAAAACATCTGATTATGGTGCTACTTGGACTAAAATCACCAATGGAATAGATCCATTGCACTTTACAAGAGCGATTGTAGCAAGTCCAAGAAAAGCAGGTGTCTTATTTGCAGGTACAGAATATGGTTTGTATGTATCAATTAATGATGGTGCATCTTGGGAGCGTTTTCAATTGGATCTTCCAGTAACACCTATCACTGATTTATTGATTAAAGACCAAAATTTAATTGTGGCAACACAAGGAAGAAGTATTTATATTTTAGATGACTTATCATTTGTTGAAAATTTCCAACCTGCACCTACTGCAAGTCAAGTATTCCCAATTGCCAATACCTA
Organism: Chitinophagia bacterium; assembly: GCA_037143275.1. GTDB lineage: Bacteria > Bacteroidota > Bacteroidia > Chitinophagales > Chitinophagaceae > Sediminibacterium. The sequence continues at coordinate 11,666 of JBAWZB010000001.1, read as the reverse complement.
TCGTGTACCTCCACAAATGGGCGGTAGAAGAGGACGTGGAGTAAGTGTAAGCATGCCAGCAAATGTTGGTATGAATCCTGCGAAAGGCGTGGTAATTAAATACTGGAAAGCACTTGGATCTGAATCTGATTCATCTAAAGTTGAAATAGTGATTATGGATGATCAGAAAAAAGTAATCAAAAAAATCAATCATTCTGAACCAGGTGGACCAAGCACTGAAGCTGGATTACAAAGTTTTGTTTGGAATATGTACCATAAAGAAGCAGAAAAACCAGAACCTAGTTTAATACTTTGGAATGGTTCAACAAGTCCAGTATTGGCGGCTCCTGGTAAGTACACTGCTAAAGTGACAATTGATAATATAGTGAGTGAAATGCCATTTACAATTGTGGCGGATCCAAATTATAAAGTTTCAGATGCAGATTTAAAAGCGCAGGAACAATTCTTATTAAAAGTATCAAGTACTTTCAGCGACATCATGAAAAATTTAAAGAGCATTAAAGAATTGCGCGCACAGATTGGTATGTTGCAAAAGAAAACAAAAGATTCTTCATTCCAAAAACAAGCAAAAGAAGTCTTAGCTAGTTTAACTTCAATCGAAGAAGCTTTACACCAAACAAAAGCAAAAAGCGGACAGGATGTATTGAATTTTCCAATTCGCCTAGACGATAAAATTGCTGGTGTATTTGAATCAGCAGCAGCTGGTTATACTGCTCCAACACAACAAGTACAAGCGGTGTATGAATTATTGAAAGGTCAAGTTGATGCCGAATTCAATAAGCTAGAGACCCTTAAGAAAACAGGTGTAAAACAATTAAACGATTCAGTACATCAATTAGCCATTCCAATTATTGGAGGGTAATTGAATCTGCCATAGCATACATCACTCAGTTGATTACTATAAAAAAAGGTCCCGAAATTTCGGGACCTTTTTTTATCTATTCAAAATCTTTATACAATAAATATTTTTTACGCATTTTTTTGAATGCAGCTAAGCCTGGTTGCCAGCTAGCTCTTATAGTTGCAGCAGATTGGCCTGACTTTAATTGTTCCATCAATGTAGCGTTACCCGCTAATTTATTGAAGAAGTAGTCGGTGCTTAATTTTGATTTAGGCTCAATAAAAAAACTATCCTTTACCGGAAAAGCTTGGTACATTTCTATGATTAAATCTAGATCAATCTTATTAGGCGCTTGTTGGTTGCTTAAGTCCCAGCCATAGCAGGTTTGTCCATATAATTTTGAACTCATTGCACCCATTCTTGGCCCTGGAATAAAGCTAAAATTTTTGCCTTGAATACTTGGGTGACCGATATACGTAAATCCATGCGCAGTTCCACGTCCTTCACTCATCACAGAACCTTCAATTAAACAGGTGGTTGGATACCAGTAGATGGCATTCATGTCTGGTAAATTTGGGGAAGGTGCGATATCGAGTGTATACATGGAAGTATGGTCATAATTCTTACAGCCAATCACCGTATATTGAAGCGGGCTTCCTGCTTTATTGATCGAACTATTTGCTGGCGCTTTCAACCATTTCTCACCTACCAACATTTTCGCGTATTCGCCAATGGTCAAGCCATATACAGTTGGAATAGACTGCATCCCAACATAACTACTAAAGGGTTTTTCTAACACAGGCCCATCTACATAGTGTCCATTTGGATTAGGGCGGTCTAAGATAATCAAAGGCTTATTATTAGCCCATGCAGCTTCCATATAAGTTTGAAGGGAGGAGATATAAGTATAAAATCTTGTACCTACGTCTTGAATATCAAATACCAATACATCAACATCTTTAAGATCCTCTTCACTAGGTGCATATTTTGTACCATATAGAGACACAATTTTAAGACCAGTTGCTTCATCCACGCCGTCTTTTGTTTTTTCACCAGCGTCTGCAGTACCTTTAAGCCCATGTTCTGGTGTAAAGACTTTTTCAATTTGAATCCCACTTGCAAGTAAAGTGTCAATTAAATGTTTTTTACCTACAGAGGCTGTGTTGTTCGTAAATAAGCCCACTCTTTTATTTTTTAAGAGCGGTAGGTACTGCGCAGTTTGATAAGCACCTGGTAAAATAGGTACTTTTTTTTGTGCAACAGTGTTTAAGCTTAAAAAAAGTAAAACACCCACAAAGCAAATCATGATTTTGTTTTTCATAGATTTTTTAATTTAAATATTTTCCAACAATAGGCATTCTTCTTCCCACGCCGAATGCTTTTGGCGATATACGAATGATAGGACAAAATTGATTGCGTTTATATTCGTTGGTATTGACCATTTTTAAGGTACGGTCTACCAATGCTGCATCGAATCCTTGTGCTTTGATGATGGCAGGATCCGCACGTTTTTCTATATACTGGTATAAAATTTGATCCAATACGGCATAGTCTGGTAAACTATCACTGTCTTTTTGATCTGGTCTTAATTCTGCACTTGGTGCTTTTTCAATAATATTGGTTGGGATAATTTCTTTTGTAGCATTAATGTAATTAGCTAACTCGTACACTTGTAATTTATAACAATCTCCTAATACACCTAATCCTCCTGCCATATCACCATACAATGTGCCATAACCTGTAGCCAATTCACTTTTATTAGAAGTGTTCAATAAAACATAGCTAAATTTATTTGCTATGGCCATGAGTATGTTCCCTCTAGATCTGCTTTGGATATTTTCTTCGGCTAAAGAGAAAGGCAGGTCTTTAAAAATTGGTTTCAATGTATGTAAAAAACTTTCATAGACCTCTTTAATAGCAATGATATCATAAGGGTTGCCTAAATTTTTACTTAACTGAACTGCATCATCAACAGAGTGCTGGGTGGAGTAGGGCGAAGGCATTAAAATGGCGTATACATTTTCTTTACCTAATGCTTCGCAAGCAATGGCAAGGGTTACAGCAGAGTCAATACCTCCAGAGGATCCAAGAATTGCTTTTTTAAAACCCATCTTATTAAAATAATCCTTCACACCTAGGACCAATGCTTTATATACTTGGTCGATATTTAATGCTGGAACTAGATTAGCAGGATTCAATTCCTTACTGGGTACAGATGCAGCTGGTTCAAGGATTGGTGCATTGATTGTTCCATCGTCATTGCATTCAAAAATTTGTATTGCAGATTCAAACATCGGCAAGGCGCCACATAAATTAGCATCCTTATCAAAAACTAAAGAAGCACCATCAAATACAATCTCTGTTTGACTTCCAATCGCGTTGCAATAGAACAATGGTTTTTTATACTTGACCACATTTGATTTAATAGTGGCTTTACGATCTTCGTCATGGGTATAATCAAATGGAGAGGCACTCAGGTTCAATAAAATATCTGGAGCCTGCTGCATCATTTGGTCCATTGGGCAAATGGTGTATAAAGGGTTGTCTCCTAGATTCCAAATATCTTCACAAATAGTGATGGCTAATTGCTTGCCTTTAAAAGGCACCACTTTCCATTCGCTAGCTGCTTCAAAATATCGATTCTCATCAAATACATCATAAGTAGGTAATAATGTTTTATGAATCTCTGCTTGTATTTTTTGATCGTATAAAAAAAATGCGGCATTGAACAAAGGTTTACCTTTTTCATCGGTATTGTGCGCTGGGGCACCAATCAACACTCCAATGGTGTCAGCCACTTTTCGAATGGCATCTACGCTCTCGTAACATTGATTGATAAAATCATTGAATTCCACAAAGTCTCTTGCAGGATAACCGCAGACACTCATTTCGCTAAATAAAATTAAATCAGCACCTTGTTGCTTTGCTAGCTCAATCGCATCTATGATTTGCTTTGTGTTGGCTTCGAAATTGCCAATATGATAATTCTGCTGGGCGATACAAATTTTCATGTACCAAAGGTCGGTTTTTAAAAGAAATAACCTCGCTTTTTTTGTACTTTCGAGGATGCGCTTAACAGTTTTATTTTATGGTTTATTTGGTCTAGCACTTGGGGGATGTGGAACCCCGTCTTTAGACCCTGCGCAACTCGCGCCAACGCCAAAAATCAAAGTAATTCGATTTGACAGTGCTTTTTTTGCCATGGACACTTTGCATTTTGAGGCAGATTTAGCTAAATTAGTTCAAACATATCCTCGATTTTCTGAAGATTATTTTAATCAAATTTTAATGTTGTCTTCAAAAAAAGCGTCAAAAAAAATATTGGCATTTTATAAAGCCTATCTCCCCATTTATCAAGCAACAAAAAAAGTACAAGCCTATAAAAAATCAACTCTAGAAATTGCAGCAGCATTTAAAAGATTCCAATATTACTTTCCATCCTATAGTTTACCCAAGCAAATCATTTATTTTATTGGTCCGCTCGAAACCTATGGAAATGTTGTGACTAAGGACGGACTTGCTATTGGGCTTCAATTGTATATGGGGGCCGAATCAAGCTGGTATTACTCCGAACAAATTAATACTATTTACCCAAGCTATATTAGTCGTCAATTTACACCTGAATCTATTGTAATCAATAGCGTACAAAATATGTTGAATGATTATGAACCTTTATCAATGAATGGTAAGCAATTGATTGAAAAGATGATTGAAATTGGGAAGCGTCAATATATACTTAAACAATGTTTGCCATTGACAGCAGACACACTGATATTGGGCTATACAGCACATCAGTTAAATGCTATTAAAGAAAATACAGAAGATATTTGGGCTTTTTTATCAAGTCAAAACAGGCTCTTTTCAGTGGATCCAAATTTGACTGCTACTATCTTAACAGAAGCACCCTATAATGATTATTTTGGAGAAGATATACCAGGCAATGTTGGTAAATATATTGGCTATCGCATTGTGCAATCTTGGATGAATCAACAAAAAGGGAAGTCAAAAAATGATCTAGATCAATTGTTAAAAATACCTGCAAAAACCATCTTTGACCAAGCTGGTATTGATTTTTAATTTAATTTAACGGGAGCAATCATTTTGAAAGAAGGAATTTTAACTTGAATGGCTTCCTTGTTTTCAATATTCTCCATACTATAATAACCTTGCATTTTACCTAATTCTGATTTCAGATTACAGCCACTTACATATTGATATTGCTTGCCTGGCATGATCAAAGGTTGAACACCTACCACACCTTCACCTTCCACGACTCTGTGTTCACCATTACTATCAAATATCTCCCAAAATCTACGTAATAGTTTTACAGGAAAAGCGTTGTGATTTTCAATGGTAATGCGGTATGCAAACATGAAATCTTGCTGTAACGGGTTACTGTAATCCTTTTGGTAAAAGGTTTCAACACTTATTTCTATGCCTTCTGAAATGGTAGAAATCATGACCAATTTGATCAAAAATAACTTGCAGAGAATACTGCCAGATAAAATTAGTATTTTTTTACGCTGCTCAACTAAAAAGAGGGGCTATTTTTTTTTTATGAAGGACGAACTGACCTAACTTTGCGGAAGCGTTTGCGAAATTTATTTACAAACCCACTTTTTCACGAATAAAACTGACTAAAATGAAGATTGCTGTAGCTAAAGGTGATGGAATCGGTCCAGAAATTATGGAAGCTGTTATTGGCATATTCAATGCAGCTCAATTGCCATTGGAATATCAGTATGTAGACATGGGAAAATGGGTTTTTGATAAAGGGTTCAGCAATGGAATGACCCCAGAAGCGAAAGAGGCAATCGAACATTTAGGCATCCTATTTAAAGGACCAATGGAGACACCTAAGGGTAAAGGCGTTAAAAGTGTGAATGTAACGGCCAGAAAAACATGGAATACTTACGCGAATGACAGAAAATTTCAAACTTTAAGTGGGGTAGATACCGTTTTTAGTAAAGCGGGGATTCATATAGATTTAACCATTGTTCGTGAAAATATTGAAGATACTTATGGTGGTATCGAACACATGTTAACTCAAGATGTAGCACTTGCTAGAAGGTTCATTACAAGAGGAGGAAGTGAGCAAGTGATTCGTTATGCCTTTGAAATGGCACAGAAAAAAGGGGCCAAAAGAATTACTTGTGGACATAAGGCCAACATTATGAAACTAACGGATGGTCTATTCTTAGAAGTATTTAATGAGATTGCAAAAGAATACCCAAATCTAAAAGCAGATGATGTGATTGTAGACGACTTGTGTATGAAATTGGTAAGTCGTCCAGACTTATTTGATGTGATTGTATTAACCAATCTACAAGGAGATATTGTGAGTGACCTATGCGCTGGATTGGTTGGTGGACTTGGATTTGCGCCATCTTCAAATATCGGAGATCATATTTCTATATTTGAGGCAGTACATGGCACTGCACCAGATATTGCAGGAAAAAATATTGCCAATCCTACTTCTTTATTATTGAGCGGATTGAATATGTTACGCCATGTAGGTTTGATGGAAAAAGCAGTGATGATAGAAAATGCTTTATTGTATACATTGGAGTCTGGAGTACATACAGGTGATTTTGGAGATAAGTCTATTCCATCAGTGAATACCACAGTTTTTGCCCAAGCAATTATTGATAATTTTGGTAAACAACCATCCCACAATCCTAGACAAGCTTTGGAAGATTTTGTATTTGTACCAACTAATACTGCTATTTCAAAAAATCCAATGCTGTTAAGTTCAAAAAATGAGGATCATAAAATTGTTGGAGCAGATTTCTTTGTTCAATCTACTTTGCAACCAAATGAGTTGGCTGCAATTGCGATTAAGCAAGAGAACGATCAAATGAAATTGGTTACAATTTCCAATAGAGGGACTCAAGTTTGGCCAACCGGTTCTGTATTTACCAATCTGGTGAACCAATTCCGTTTGCGTTTTGAAACAGATGCGGCTCATCCACTTACCCAATCAGACATCATCAATTTATATAGTGCACTATCTAAAGATTTTCAGATAAGTTCACTTGAAATTTTGAACATGTGGGGCGACAAAAAAGCCTATAGCTTAGCACAAGGACAATAAGGCATCTGGGATTTAGTTTTATCTGTGCAATTTGACCTGATTTGCTATAAAATTGCCGATTTCGGTGGGAAAAAATACATTTTTAGTGTAATTTCACGACTCAATTACAAATTAGCTTTTTACCTATGGCAGAAGTAATATTAATGCCCCGTTTAAGTGATACCATGACTGAAGGTGTTGTCGCGGCTTGGCACAAGAATGTGGGAGATACCGTAAAAAAAGGCGATTTATTAGCCGAAATCGAGACGGATAAAGCGACTATGGAACTGGAAAGCTATCAAGATGGTGTTTTGTTGCATATTGGTACACCTCGTGGTGGCAAATTACAAGTTAACGATTTACTAGCCATTTTTGGAAAAGCAGGGGAAGATGTAACTGCTTTGATTGCACAAAATACAGGTGCTGCGAATGCATCTGCTCCAATTCAAACAATTGAAACTTCAGTGGCACCAGCAACACCGGCAACAACTCCTGCAGCTTCAACTACTTCAGCTGTAGATGTTTCAGCAATGGAAGAAGTCGTTTTGATGCCTCGATTGAGCGATACCATGACGGAAGGGGTGATTGCAGGATGGCATAAACAAATAGGCGATTCAGTTAAAAAAGGAGAAGTCTTAGCAGACATCGAAACCGACAAGGCAACGATGGAATTGGAATCTTATAAGGATGGAGTTTTATTATACCAAGGCGCTAAAGCAGGGGAGAAGATTTTAGTGAATGATTTACTATGTATTATTGGACAACAAGGTTTGGATATTGCACCAATTGTTGCTGCATTAAAAGGAGGGGCTGCTTCAGCATCCGCACCAGCTGCACCAACAACTGTTACACCAACAACATCCACTACACAATCTATACCTACTCCTTTAGCGACTGTTGTAGCGCCTGTTTCGGCGCAAGTAGTGAATGAAGGCAGGATTTTTGCATCTCCTTTAGCTAAAAAAATTGCGAAAGAAAAAGGCATTGACTTAAAATTTGTAAAAGGTACAGGGGAGCATGGAAGAATTACAAGAACAGATTTAGAAAATTATACACCAGGCAATACTTCAAGTGTTGCAAGAGTAGCAGCACCAAGAAATAGCAATTTTGTTGGTCAAGTAAGTTTTGTAGATACGCCGGTTTCTCAAATGCGTAAAACCATTGCAAGACGTTTAAGCGAAAGTTTATTTACAGCGCCTCATTTTTATTTAACCATGAAAATTAACATGGATGCGACCATTGCTGCTAGAACGGTAGTGAATGAAACAGCGCCTGTTAAAATTAGCTTCAACGATTTTATTGTTAAAGCAGTGGCCCTTTCTTTAAAACAACATCCAAAAGTCAATAGCAGCTGGTTAGGGGATATCATTCGTGAAAACCATCATGTAAATATTGGGATTGCAGTTGCAGTAGACGAAGGATTATTGGTTCCAGTACTTCGTTTTGCAGACGGACTTTCTTTGGATGAAATAAGTGCATCTGTAAAAGACTTTGCTAAAAAAGCAAAAGATAAAAAATTACAACCTTCAGATTGGGAAGGAAGCACATTCACTATTTCTAATTTAGGTATGTTTGGAATCGATCAATTCACTGCCATTATTAATCCACCAGACGCTTGTATCCTAGCAGTAGGTGGTATTGCACAAGAGCCTGTGGTAAAGAATGGTCAAATTGTTCCAGGTAATGTGATGAATGTAACATTGAGTTGCGACCATAGAGTCGTGGATGGTGCAACAGGATCAGCTTTCTTACAAACTTTAAAGAGCTATTTAGAAGAACCTTTGAGAATGTTCGTGTAATAAATAAGGGCCTTTAATGAATTTAAGGCCCTTATTTATTAAACTCTTATGATTTTTTCGAGGGACTCGTTTATGGGGTCCCTTGATTTTTTTTACTAATGATTTTCTTAATCTACATCACATCCAATTGGGGCACCTGGAGGAATGACTACAGGCTTAGGAAGGATGATATCTTCAGGATTGTTGATTCTATTAATGGCATATTGGTAATGTGCAATGAGTTTAGGATTACTAATAGAAAGACTAGTTAATTTTGATTTCAATTTATTCAGTCTATTGTCACAAATACTTTTTACTTCAAAGTTCGCATCGCTACTTTGACTCATGCCAATCAACCAACTTAAAGTTTGTTGTTGCGTTTGTAATTGAATGGAACCCGCCATCCCAGACACTGTTGGGGCATACCATGTTTTATCTAAAATGGCATCTAGTACATTGTCCCAACCCATACTACCTGCTCTAGCTTTATTTTGAACTAAACGATTGGCTCTTTCTGTATTGAATAAAAAAGACAATTCAAAATCTACTAAGGCTTCGGCAGGAGACAAAGCATCAAAACTCAATCCAGTTCTTTTTGTAAACAATTCCCCTACACCATAGTACATGGGTGGTCTTGGTGGAATGAGTTGCAAAATATTTTCAGGAATTGCTAAGAAGCTTGGTGTTAAACAAGACAAAGCGGCATTCAATGCTTTTTGTTGTAATGCATTGGATAAGATAGTTGGTTGAATCTGATTTTTGTCTCCTCTAACACTATATTGATAATTAACCCCTCCAATTAATTTTGTGACTGCTTCGTATTGATAGCGATGGTAATTGTATACAGGTACAAGGTAGTCTTCTAGTTGAGCCAAAGGTGTTCCAACTTTTATAGCGTCTTCACCAAATTGTTGCATTGCTTTATTGCGAACTGCAAAAGTTTGCATTAAGCCATCTACCGCATCAGGCTGGTTGTCCCAAAGATGCGCATTAGGATGCATTCCACCAGCTGCTCTTGAGTCTGCGTCAGCAATAAATTGTAATCCGTTTTTTGAATTTTCTTCTAACATTTGATTCAATGCTTTTGCTTCATCTGTTCCATTAGGGAAGTCTTGGTAACCATAAGTGATGGCGCGTTTGTCCCAAAGACCAATTTCATTCGTGTAAATGGTAGAAAAATCTAAAGCTCCCTTTTCATTTACAAAAATATTTGGATGAGGATAGTCCATCACCGAAGCGCGATCGTTAAAACTAGAAGCATAATTATGTTGCAAACCTAAGGTGTGTCCAATTTCATGTGCAGCAAGTTGCCTTAATCTATGAATAGCAGCCTTACGCATTTCCTCCGAAACCGCCTTGCCGTTTGCGAAAGGTGATAACAAAGCAGTAAATATTAAATAATCCTGTCTCACTCTCAAAGAGCCAAGTGACACTTGACCTTTGATAATTTCACCAGTTCTAGGGTCTACCACAGAAGCGCCATAACTCCATCCTCTAGTAGAACGGTGCACCCAATTAATCATATTATAACGAATATCCATTGGGTCAGCAGAGTCGGGAAGGATGTATAATTGAAACGCATTTTTATAACCAGCTGCTTCAAAAGCTTGATTCCACCATTTTCCACCTTCTAATAAAGCAGAGCGAATTGGTTCAGGCGTGCCATTGTCTAAATAATAAATAATAGGTTTAACAGCTTCGCTGATGGCGGCGGTAGGATCTTTTTTCTCTAAGCGATGTCTATTGATGACCATTTGCTGAATTGGTTCACTTATATCAGAACTGTAATCAAAATAACTTGTTCCAAAAAAGCCACTTCTAATATCGTATTTTCTTGGACTGTAATTGTTATCTGGTAATGCTACAAAACTATGATGCATTCTAACTGTGATTGCTTCTGGAGATGGTGTAACAGATTGCACCAATCTTCCAGCGTCTGATCCCCCAACAAAAGTTACTGTAGCTTCGAACTCTGCATTTTTTGGAAAGTTCTTTGTGTTTTGAATATAAATAGCAGATCTATTTTCATTGATGGTATAACTGCCTTGCTTTGCTCGCTTAATTCTATCTGCTACACCATGCGCATCTCTCAATAAGAAACTCGTTGCATCAATTAAAATTTTATTCATGGAACGATCAGCCGTATTTTCTTCCTCGGCTTCAATGTTAAAATTAAATAAGATAGATTGAGCAAAAGATTGTTCCACAGCTTTTTGTTCTCTTTGATCATTGGTGACTGCTCTGTAGTCTAAATTGGGCTGTGTTAAAAATAATTTTTTACCTACTCGATTAAAGTATACAATTCTTGAATCTCCTAATTGTCCTCTGTCGAGCCCTATATCATTGGATCCTAGCCCAGCTGGTAATGAATTAACATATAAAAAAGGGATATTTAATTTGTCTACAACTAGGTATATTTTTCCGTTGGCATTGTCCCAATAAAAATCATAAAAACCTTTTTTTAATTCCATGTTTTTTGTTTTCTCTGCAATAGTTCCAATTTGAGAAAATCCGAAAAAAGGAATCAGTAATAATACAAGCATCTTTCGCATAGGTATGTATTTTGAGTTGACATAAAAAATCCCGCATGAAGCGGGATTTATAGTAAGCTATTTTAATTAAGCTGTTGGAGTGTTATCTGTACCTGGAGTTTCGAAAAGTGTAGGTGATACAACTGGAGCTACTGGAGCTGCAATTGGAGCTACTACTTTCTTAGGTGCTGTCTTCTTTTTAGCAGGTGCCTTCTTTGCTACTGCTTTTTTAGCAACAACTTTCTTAGGAGCAACTTTCTTTTTTGGAGCAGTTGCCTTTTTTGCTACTGCTTTCTTTTTAGCAGGTGCTTTCTTTGCTACTGCCTTCTTAGCTACTGCTTTTTTAGCAACAACTTTCTTTTTAGCAGGTGCTTTTTTTGCTACTGCCTTCTTTGCTACTGCCTTCTTAGCTACTGCTTTTTTAGCAACAACTTTCTTTTTAG